>CACGDY010000027.1 GCA_902571915.1 uncultured Pelagibacteraceae bacterium | reverse complement strand
TTATTTGCTTTTCAAATCTCTACATTTAATAGCAGTTATTTCTTGGATGGCCGGTCTTTTATATCTCCCAAGAATTTTTGTTTATCATTCACAAAATAATGAAAAACCACTGGTGTCAGAAGTATTTAAGGTTATGGAAAAAAAACTTTTTTTTTACATTATGACTCCCGCAATGAGTTTATCTTGGATATTTGGGTTAATTTTAATACATGAAATAGGTTTTGATCAATTGGGACAAAAGTGGATGATTTTAAAATTAGCTTTTGTGATTTTTTTAACTTTATATCATTTTTATCTTGGAAGAATTTTAGGGCAATTTAAATTAGATATGAATAAGCATTCTCATAAATTTTATAGATATGTTAATGAAATACCAACATTATTGCTAATTTTGATCATTTTTGTTGTTATTTTTAAACCTATCTAGGGTTGAATTATTTCAATAAGCATATATATTAATTCTATTATTAAGTCCTTAATAATTTACTCATGAACATACAAGAACTAAAACTCAAATCGTCTGAACAGCTTATTACTCAAGCAGAGGAGCTTGGTATAGAAAATGCGAGCACCTTAAGAAAACAAGAAATACTTTTTGCTATTTTAAAAAAGGTTGCAGAAAAAGAAGAAATAACTGGCGCTGGTGTACTTCAATTACTTCAAGATGGCTTTGGTTTCTTAAGAGCGATGGAGTCGAATTATTTACCTGGTCCGGATGATATTTATGTAAGTCCAAGTCAGATTAGAAAATTTGGATTAAGAACAGGCGATACAGTTGAGGGACCAGTTAGAGCTCCAAAAGAAGGAGAAAGATATTTCGCATTATTACAAGTAAGTAAAATTAATTTTGAAGAACCTGATAAATCTAGACATAAAATTGCTTTTGATAACTTGACACCTCTTTATCCAGACAAACAACTGGTTATGGAAGTAGAACAAGTAAAGCCAGATAAAAAACAAGACTTAACACCAAGACTTATTGATCTTGTAAGCCCTATTGGGAAAGGTCAGAGATCAATTATTATCTCACCTCCAAAAGCCGGTAAAACAATGATTTTGCAGAGTATAGCTAATTCAATAGCGAAAAATTACCCCGAATGTTATTTAATCGTTTTGTTAATAGATGAAAGACCAGAAGAAGTTACTGATATGCAGAGAACTGTAAAAGGTGAGGTAATAAGTTCTACATTTGATGAACCTGCTCAACGACATGTTGCTGTTGCCGAAATGGTTATAGAAAAAGCAAAAAGATTAACAGAACATAAAAAAGATGTTGTTATACTTCTTGACTCAATTACAAGACTAGGAAGAGCTTATAACGCTGTAATACCAAGTTCTGGAAAAGTTTTGACAGGTGGTGTTGACGCAAATGCCCTTCAAAGACCAAAAAGATTTTTTGGTGCAGCAAGAAATATTGAGGAAGGAGGATCATTAACAATTATCTCTACTGCATTAATAGATACTGGAAGCAGAATGGATGAGGTGATTTTTGAGGAATTTAAAGGAACTGGTAATAGTGAAACAGTTCTAGACAGAAAAATTGCTGATAAAAGAATTTACCCGGCTATTGATATTACAAAATCAGGTACCAGAAGAGAGGAATTGTTGTTCGATAAAAATGACCTTCAAAAAATGAACGTGTTAAGAAGAATAATTGCTCCAATGGGCACTATGGATGCAATTGAATTTATTAGTTCAAAATTGAAAGATACAAAAAATAATGCTGAATTTTTTAATTCAATGAATAAGCCTGCCTAAATAAAATGACTTTGCTTAGTAACGAGCAAAAAGTAAAGCTTCATAGACTGTACAATCAAAGAAGATTTTCAGAATTAGAATTAGAAATTGAAATTATATCAGATGCTAAAACAAGATCCGCATTTTTAAGTAATTTATTAGGTGTTGCAAAGTTAAGAAAAAAAGACAATGACGAAAATAAAGATTGGTTAGGAGCTAAAAATTCATTTTTAGACTCTTATCAAAAGGACCCTAGCTATATAGATGCATTATGTAATTATGCGCATGTTAGTGTTAAGTTAAGAGATTATAAAGATGCATACGAAAAATTAATTTTAAAAAAAAAAGATGGATATAATGCAAAAATTAACGAGGCATTAGCAAGAATTTATTTTTTTGAAGGTGATGTTGACAAAGAGTTAGAGCTTTTTAAAGAAAATGAAAAAAATAATGATTTAAATAGAATCACTGCCTCACATTTTTTATCATCTTTAAATTACTCCTCGAAATATACTCAAAAAGATTATTTAGATTATTGCACAAGAGTAGAAAATAAATTTACTATAACAGAAGCTGAATTAAGTAAACTTGATAAAATAAATGTAAAAAATGAACTAAATGTTGGTTTTATCTCACCAGATTTTAAAGAACATTCAGTGTTTTATTTTTTGAATTCAACGCTAAGTGAATTAAAAAAAAATTCAATAAAGGTTTATCTGTTTAATATTAGAGACTATAGCGAACTTGATGGTAAGAGTAAAATTTTAAAAAATAATTGTGATGAGTGGGTTGATCTATATAATTTAACAGACTCTGATGCAGTAAATGAAATTAGAAAAAAGAATATTAACATTCTTTTTGATATTACAGGCCATTTTGCAAGAAACAGGATAAATCTATTTAAATATAAACCAG
>CACGDY010000026.1 GCA_902571915.1 uncultured Pelagibacteraceae bacterium | reverse complement strand
TGTTATTGAGAATATACCTCAATTTAATGATGTAAACTCAAATCAGCAGCAAAGATTTATAACTCTCATAGATATAATTTATGACAAAGGTGTTTTAATTGCTGTAACTGCTAATCAGAAACTAGATGAGTTTACATCCTCAAAAGCTTTAAAAGATCCTTTTAAAAGAACTATTAGTCGCTTGTATGAGTTAACCTCTAAAAGTATTTAATGATAAGACAAGAATTTTATAATCTTCAAATAAATACAAGTGGTCAAAAACTTTATGAGTTTACTGATCAAACAATATCATGGATTGAAAAAAATAAATTTTGTAATGGTATAATCAACTTAAGCATTCAACATACGAGTGCATCTTTACTAGTCCAAGAAAATGCGGATCCAGATGTTCAAAAAGATTTAATTAATTATTTTAACAAATTGGCTCCAATGGATAATAAATTGTATATCCACACTACAGAAGGTAAAGATGATATGCCTGCACATATAAAATCATCAATAACAAATAATCAAATATCTTTAAGCATCAAAGACGGAAAATTATTACTTGGAACTTGGCAAGGAATCTATTTGTTTGAACATAGAATAAATCCTCAATCAAGAATTATTATTCATCATTTTTTAGGTGAGACTTAATTTTTTTTTAAAGTTTGGAAAGCCTTTAGAGCAGCTTTACGTGCTTCTTCATGAACAACTATGGGTTTTGGATAATTTTTTCCTATAACTGTTTTAATTGCTTCTTGATATTTTATTTCCATCTCCCAGGGTTTATGTATAAATTTTTTTGGAACTTTAATTAGTTCAGGAATCCATTTTTTAACATATGTACCCTCTTTATCAAATTTTTCTCCCTGTAGAATAGGATTAAATATTCTGAAATAGGGAGCTGCATCAGCACCACAACCAGCAACCCATTGCCATTGAGCAACATTATTAGCTTTATTAAAATCTAATAAACAATTTCTGAAGTGTTTTTCACCTTCAGTCCAATTTATTCTTAGATGTTTTACTAGAAAGGAACCTACAACCATTCTTATACGGTTATGCATCCAACCAGTTTCATAGAGTTCCCTCATGCCGGCATCGACAATAGGATAACCAGTCATACCTGATTTCCATGCTTTTAAAAATTTTTCATTTTTGACCCAGGGAAACTTATCAAATTCTTTTCTATAATTTCCTTTTAAAAATTCCGGAAAATAGTTAATTAAACTATGCGAAAATTCACGCCATCCTAACTCATTAATATATTTTCTGTAACCAATTCCTTTTGATTTAATCTCACTGCACTTTTTCCAAATAGTATTTACGTGAATTTGCCCATGTTTGATATAAGGAGATAATTTCGATGTACCCTCGACAGAAGGATAATCTCTTGCAGTTCCGTAATCTTTAATTTTACCATCAATTAGATTTTTTAAAATTTTTTTAGACTCTTCCTCAGATACCTTCCAATATTTTTCAAACTTTTTATACCAGTTTTTTCGTGGAAGAATATCTTTTGGTTCTATACAATTTTTAAAGAATGTTAGTGACTTTGTTTTTTTTTTAACACTATAATTTTTATTTGGGGGCAATTCTAAAAATTTTTGCTCGGCATTTCTCCAAAACGGAGTGAATACTTTAAAAGGTGTACCATCATTTTTAGTTACTTCTTGAAACTCATTTAGAATATTTCCTTTAAAATATTTATAACTAATTTGATTTTTAACGAAAACATCTCTAATTTTTTTTCCTTTTGCAATTACGTCTGGTTCATAAATTTTATTCCAATATATCGAGATATTGTCTTTTTTTTTAATCTTTGAAAATATATCTATTTCATCACCTTCTAATATTTGAAGATTAATCTTAAATTTAGATAATTCAGACTTAAAAATTTCTAATGATTTTGAAAGCCACCACTTTTGTGCTTCTCTTTTGGCATCAAAGTCAATTTTGTTGTAAATATATAGGGCAAGCACGCTCTCATGATTTTGAGTTGCGTAAGAAAGAGCAGGGTTGTTTTCAATTCTAAAATCTTCTCTTATCCAAGTGATCGCGTTTTTTGTCATAAAAATTTTATTTTCTACCTTTAGATAGCAGTTGTTTGTAGAGTTTAACATCTGCATTACCTTCGCATCCAATAACTAAGACATTTGAATTTTTATTAAGGCTTACCAATCTTCTAGCTTTTTGGTTGTTGCAAATTCCAATTAAAGCGATAATTCCTGGAGTAGCGCATTCACCACCTACAATTGAAGTTTTGCTGAACATTTTATCTTTTAAGCCAGCTACTGTTTTAGCAACATTTTTATCTGAAATAGAGACACAACAATTGCTAGCTTTTTTTAATATTTGCCAGGGCACAAGAGACATTTCATTACAAGACATACCACCCATAATACTCTCTTTTTTTATTCTTATTTTTTTCAACTTATTATTTTTAATACTTTGAAGAACACAATCGGCTCTATCTGGCTCAACGATAACGATTTTTGGAATTTTTTTAAAATATTTAGCTACTCCAGCAACCAAACCTGCAGCTAGACCACCAACACCTGCTTGAAGAAATATATGAGTGATATATTGATTAGTTTGTTTAGAAATTTCTTTAATTAAAATAGAGTATCCTGCCATTGTCAATTGAGGAATATATTTGTAATTTTTTGTAGATACATCTTG
>CACGDY010000025.1 GCA_902571915.1 uncultured Pelagibacteraceae bacterium | reverse complement strand
TTGTTTAAGGCTTCACAGAAAGATTTAATTCTCCACATTGCTTTTTTTAAATTTTTCATGGATGTGGCGTAAGAAATTCTAAAATAACCGTCTAACCCAAATGCAGATCCTTGGACGACTGCAACATTTTCTTTTTCAAGTAATCTTTGAACAAAATTAGCATCAGTTTTTAATTTTGTTTTTTTATTTAATAATCCTTTGCAACTTGGAAATACGTAAAATGCTCCATTTGGGGTTAAACAACTTATGCCTTTTATACTATTGAGGCTTTTTACTACAAAGTTTCTTCTATCTTTAAATGCTTTAGCTCTAGTTTTTATAAAACTTTGTTTTCCATTTAATGCCTCGACTGCTGCAGCTTGGCTTATTGATGATGGATTTGAGGTTGATTGTGACTGAATTTTACCGATAGCTTTGATAATATCTTTAGGACCTGCAGCATAACCTATTCTCCAACCTGTCATCGCATAAGATTTACTAACACCATTCATGGTAAGCGTTCTATCTTTAAGTTTTGAAATTTGTGCGATTGTAAAAAAATTAAAGTTATCATATCTAACATGCTCGTAAATATCATCACTTAAAATATAAGTTTTTTTATTCTTTATAAGAACTTTTGCTAAATCTTGTATTTCTCTTTTTGAATAACCTGCCCCTGTTGGATTTGAAGGAGAATTTATAATTACCCATTTTGTTTTTTTTGTAATCGCTTTTCTTAATTTTTTTGGAGTTAATTTGAAGCCTTCTTGCTCTGTGCATTTAATTATTTTTGGCTTTCCTCCAGCTAGTAAAACCATATCAGGATAAGACACCCAATAAGGTGCAGGAATAATTACCTCATCCCCTTTATTTAAAGTTGCCATGAAGGTATTATACAGAACCTGTTTTCCACCTGTTCCAACGGTAATCTGATCAGTTGAAAACTTAAGTTTATTCTCTCTTTTAAATTTTGAAACTATTGCTTTTTTTAATGTAGGAGTTCCATCGACTGCAGTATATTTAGTGTCCCCTTTTTTAATAGCTTTTATCGCTGCTCTTTTAATATTGTCAGGAGTATCAAAATCTGGCTCTCCTGCCCCTAGGCCAATAACATCTTTACCTGCAGCTCTAAGTTCTCTTGCTTTTTGGGTGACAGCAATCGTTGGCGATGGCTTAATTCTTTTTAAACTGTCTGATATTATGCTCATTGAAATATAAATTAATTCTACTACGTTCTTTAATATATGGAAAATACATATCAAGATTTAATTACAGATATTCAAAGCAAAAATCCAAAAATCAGTGGAAAACTTGAAGGTGGTAAAAAATTCAAAATAAAATCTGACTTCAAACCAGCGGGTGACCAACCTGAAGCAATAAAAAAATTAGTAAAAGGGGCTAATAAAGAAGAATTTAACCAAGTACTACTTGGTGTAACAGGATCAGGAAAAACTTTTACAATGGCAAAAGTGATAGAAGCTACAAATAGACCGGCTTTAATTTTAGCTCCAAATAAGACCCTTGCAGCTCAACTTTATGGAGAAATGAAAACATTTTTTCCTGATAACGCGGTTGAGTACTTTGTTTCCTACTATGATTATTATACACCTGAAGCTTACGTCCCTAGATCCGATACATATATTGAAAAAGAAGCATCTATTAACGAACAGATAGACAGAATGAGGCACTCCGCAACTAGATCTCTTTTAGAAAGAGATGATGTATTAATCGTTGCCAGTGTATCTTGTATTTATGGATTAGGATCAGTTGAAGCTTATAGTAAAATGACTTTAACTCTCCAAAAAAATTATGATTATAACAGAGAACAAATAATAAAATCCCTAGTTGCTTTGCAATATAAACGTAATGATCAAAATTTTTATAGAGGTACTTTTAGAGCTCGAGGGGAATATTTAGAAATTTTTCCATCTCATTTAGAAGATAGGGCTTGGAGACTAAGTCTTTTTGGAGATAAACTTGAAAAAATTGAAGAATTCGATCCACTTACAGGTGATCAAGTAAGAGAGCTAAGTTTAATTAAAGTTTATGCAAATAGTCACTACATAACGCCTAAGCCAACAGTAGAACAAGCTATCATTAATATTAGAAAAGAATTAGAGGTAACTCTTAAAAAACACAGAGCTGAAAATAAGTTACTTGAAGCTCAAAGATTAGAGGAACGAACTAAATTTGATCTTGAGATGATCGAGGCTACTGGTTCATGTGCTGGTATTGAAAATTATTCTAGATTTTTATCTGGAAGGAAACCTGGTGAACCCCCGCCCACTCTATTTGAATATTTTCCAGATAATACTTTAATTTTTGTCGACGAATGTCACGTCACTGTTCCTCAACTAAATGGAATGTACAAAGGGGATAGATCTAGAAAAAGTACTCTAGCTGAATATGGTTTTAGACTGCCATCTTGTATGGATAATAGACCATTAAAATTTGAAGAATGGGATTTAATGAGAACACAAACAGTATTTGTTTCTGCAACTCCTGGTCCTTGGGAATTAGAACAAACAAAAGGTAAATTTATAGACCAAGTTATTAGACCTACAGGTTTAATTGATCCACCTGTAGAAATAAGACCTGCTAAAAATCAAGTAGATGATTTAATGCATGAATGTAAAAAAGTAATTGAAAATAATCATAGAGTTTTGGTTACAACCTTAACAAAAAAAATGGCAGAAGACTTAACAGAATACCTTCATGAAAATGGAGTAAAAGTAAGATACTTACATTCAGATATAGATACACTTGAAAGAATAGAAATCATGAGAGATTTAAGAATGGGTGTCTTTGATGTCCTAGTTGGAATTAATTTATTGAGAGAGGGATTAGACATACCGGAATGTGCTTTAGTTGGAATTTTAGATGCTGATAAAGAGGGCTTTTTAAGATCTGAAACTTCGTTGATTCAAACGATAGGAAGGGCTGCTAGAAATGTAGATGGTAAAGTTATTCTTTATGCTGATAAAGAAACGAAAAGTATTAAAAAAGCAATTCGAGAAACTGAAAGAAGAAGGAAAATTCAATTAGCATATAACGAAAAAAACAAAATTGATGCAAAGACAGTTAAAAAAGAAATTAACGATATTTTAGAAAGTGTTTACGAAAAAGATTATG
>CACGDY010000024.1 GCA_902571915.1 uncultured Pelagibacteraceae bacterium | reverse complement strand
ACGTAAATAAAATCGATTATTTTTGTTTTAGTTTTCAAGATTTTAGCAAAGAAATTGATATTAAATATGAAAATATCCCTAATTTATGTAAAAAATTTAAAATTAAAAAAAATTTGATTAAACCTATTTATATGAGTTAAAATTAGATATGTCAGAAACTATTGAACAAAGATGCTTAGCTAAAGGTGTTAAGTTAACAGATCAAAGACGAATTATTGCTAAAGTAATATCTGAGTCAAAAACAGCTTATGGTGAGTCTGATCATCCAGACGTGGATGAATTATACAGTAGAGTTTCTAAAATAGATCCCAAGATAAGCATTGCTACAGTTTACAGAACTGTAAAACTGTTTGAAGAGTCTGGAATATTGATGAAACACGATTTTAAGGACGGGAAAGCAAGATATGAATTGAATGATGATCATAATCATCTAATAGACATTAAATCAGGAAATATAATTGAGTTTGTAGATGAGGAAATTGAAAAAATTCAAAAAAGAATTGCACAAAAGCATGGCTATAAGCTTATAGATGCTAAACTTGAGCTATATTGCATTAAAGACAAATCTAAATAATGAAAAAAAAGATATTCATTAAAACATTTGGGTGTCAAATGAATGAGTATGACTCTAATCGTATTTTGGATATAGTTAAACAAATTGGATATCATAAAACAGAGTTTTTGAGCGAAGCAAATTGTTTTTTATTAAATACTTGCCATATTAGAGATAAAGCTCGGGAAAAAGTTTATCACGAAATAGGCAGAGTTAAAAAAAATTTCAGATCAAAAGCAAAACCTTTAGTTATAGTTACTGGTTGTGTAGCACAGGCTGAAAATGAAGAAATGTTAAAAAAGGAACCGTTTATAGATTTAGTTATTGGTCCCCAGGCATACCACAAGATTAATGATAAGATAAATGAGTATTTAAATAAAAAAAAAAGATTTGAAGAAACAGAATTTGATGCATACGCAAAATTTGATTATTTAAATAAAATTCAAAATTCATTAGGTAAAACCTCTTCATTTTTGACTATTCAAGAAGGTTGCGATAAATTTTGTAATTTTTGCGTTGTACCATTCACAAGAGGACCAGAGTATTCGAGACCATTTGATGAAATCTTTTATGAAGCTAAAACATTAGCAGAAAGTGGTGTTAAAGAAATTATTTTGCTTGGTCAAAACGTAAATGCATACAATTTTGAAAAATATAAATTATCAGATTTAATTCTTGAAATTGAAAAGTTGCCACAAATTCGTAGGATAAGATATACAACTTCACATCCTAAAGATATGACAAAAGATTTAATTGATGTTTATGGAGTATCTAAAAAGCTAATGCCATTAGTTCACTTACCTGTTCAAAGTGGTTCAAACAAAATATTAGCCTCAATGAATAGAAAACATACTATTGAAGATTACTTAGAAATTTACGAAAATTTAAAAGAGATTAACCCTTTAATAGAATTTTCAAGTGATTTTATCATAGGTTATCCTGGTGAAAATGACGAAGATTTTAAATACACTTTAGAATTAGTAAAAAAAATAAAGTTTATTAATTCATTTTCTTTTATTTTTAGCCCAAGGCCAGGAACTGTTGCAGCAAATTTAAACCTAGTAAAAAAAGAGATTTCATCTAAAAGACTTTTGATTATTCAAAAAGAATTATTTGAAAACCAAATTAAAAAAAATAAAGAATTAGAAAATAAGAAAATTGATGTTCTTATAGAAAATAAATTGAAAAGAGGTGATCAGTTTTTTGGCAGATCCGATCTTATGACTCCTGTTATATTAGATGGTGAGGAAAAAGATGTTGGAAAAATTGTTAAAGTAAAAATAATAAGAAGTAATCAAAACACTCTTTTTGGTGAAAAATTAAAAACATCAAATTTGAAAGTAGCATAAAATTGAACAATTTAATAAAAAAAAAAATTCAAAATTCTTTAAAGTTTGTCTACTCAGATAACAACACATTAAGTGTAATTTTTAATGATAATGATTTATTAATGGGAGTTGTAGGTGAATTTAATCAAAACCTAAAAGAATTAGAGAAAATAACTGGTGCAAACTTATATTCTAGAGGAAATTCAATTTTAATAAAATCAACAAACGAAAAAAATGAGATAATTAAAAATGCAATACAATTTTTAGTAAATCAGTTTATAAATAATGGTAGTATTGAAAACAAAGATGTTTTATCTTCAATAGATCAATTTATGATTAATGAGAAAGTTAAAAATACTAATGTTACAGATATAATTAAAACTCCTAAAAAATCAATAATTCCAAGGTCAGAAAAACAAAAAAAATATGTACGCGCTTTAAGAGAAAGCGAGATTGTTATTTCAGCTGGTCCGGCTGGAACTGGAAAAACTTTTTTAGCAGTCGCAGTAGGATTAACTATGTTGTTAGAAAAAAAAATCGAGAGAATTATTTTATCCCGTCCTGCAGTCGAAGCAGGTGAAAGATTAGGTTTTTTACCTGGTGACATGAAAGAGAAAGTTGACCCGTATTTACGACCTTTATATGACTCTCTTTATGATTTGTTTCATTTTGAGAAAATTCAGAGAATGATAGAAATTGGTGACATTGAAATCGCCCCACTTGCTTTTATGAGAGGAAGAACATTGAAAAATTCTTTCGCAATTCTAGATGAAGCACAAAATGCAACTGATACTCAAATTAAAATGTTTTTAACTCGTTTGGGTGAAAATTCAAAAATTGTTGTTAATGGAGATCCTTCACAAATAGATTTACAAAATAATCAAATGTCTGGTTTAGATAGATCAAAAAAATTATTATCTCATTTAAAAGAAATATCTATTGTAGATTTCGATCACAATGATGTGGTGCGGCATCCACTTGTCTCTAAAATTGTAAGAGCTTATTCCAAAAATGATTAATATTATGGTCTTCTCAGACGAGAAGGCATGGTCTAAAAAAATTAATAGAAAAAAATATTTTTTTGAAAAAATATGTAAATCATTTCCAAAAAAATATAAATTTCTAAACAAAAAAGTCAGTCTCAGTCTTTTACTTTCAAATGATAAGAATATAAAAAAATTAAATATGTATTTTCGCAATAAGAACAAACCAACAGATGTTTTAGCTTTTCCATTTAACAAAAAATTAGTT
>CACGDY010000023.1 GCA_902571915.1 uncultured Pelagibacteraceae bacterium | reverse complement strand
AATAGAGTTGGCACAGCTAAACAAGATAAAATAAATAACTCAGATCTATTTAAATCAAACATTTGTTTTAAATCTGTATTTATTAATTTTCCAAAAACTACTCTTTTGTATAACCAAAGCATATATGCAGCGCCAATAATTACCCCTAAGCTAGCAATCACAGCTACTAAAAAATTATCCTTAAATGCGCCCATCAAAATTAAAAACTCCCCAA
This sequence comes from uncultured Pelagibacteraceae bacterium, assembly GCA_902571915.1. Classification (GTDB taxonomy): domain Bacteria; phylum Pseudomonadota; class Alphaproteobacteria; order Pelagibacterales; family Pelagibacteraceae; genus Pelagibacter. The sequence goes on along the minus strand of CACGDY010000023.1, from coordinate 3,277 downwards.
CAAAACCACTTGTACCAGGTAGGCCTAGAGCTGCTAAAGTAAATAACATAAATAAAATAGAATATTTTGGAATAATACTTACTATTCCACCATAAGTATTTATAAGTCTTGAATGCATTCTGTCATAAACAACACCTACACATAAAAAAAGCGCTGCAGAAACTAGTCCATGACTGATCATTTGAATAATACTTCCCTCAATACCTTGTTGCTGAATTGTAAAAATTCCTAAAGTAACGTAACCCATATGCGCAACTGATGAATAAGCAATTAGCTTTTTCATATCTTCCTGCATTAAAGCTATGAAAGAGGTAAAAATAATCGCTATTACACTGAGTGTATAAATCAATGGGGTGAAGATTTCTGATGCTGTAGGAAATAATCCAAGAGAAAATCTGATAAAACCATAACCTGCCATTTTTAATAATATAGCTGCTAATAAAACAGATCCTGCTGTTGGTGCTTCAACATGTGCATCTGGTAACCATGTATGAACTGGCCACATAGGAGTTTTAACTGCAAAAGAGCTAAAAAAAGCTAACCATAAAAGATTTTGATACTTTATATCGATCCCAGAATTATAAAGTTCAACTACGTCTGTAGTTCCATTCAACCAATAAATTGTAATTATAGCTACTAACATTAGGACTGAACCAAGTAAGGTGTACAAAAAAAATTTAAATGCTGAATAAACTCTTCTGGCACCACCCCAGATACCAATAATCAAAAACATAGGAATTAAACCTGCCTCAAAAAATAAATAAAATATAACAAGGTCTAAAGAGCAAAATACACCGATCATAAAAGACTCCATGATTAGCACAGCTATTAAAAATTCACTTAGTCTCTCTTTGATTGAATTATTTACAGATATAATGCAAAGGGGTGTGATAAAGCTTGTAAGTAAAATAAACAAAATTGAAATACCATCAACACCTACCTTGTAATTTATTAAATCTTTAATCCAAATTCTTTCCTCAACAAATTGAAACTCAGAAGTTGTTGGATCAAATAATATCCATAAATAAATTGATAAAAAAAAATTTACTGCTGAAGTAAATAAAGCAACATATTTTCCAGTAAAATTATTTTTTTTATCACTTTTGGTAAAAAATAAGAATAAAGCTCCAATCGATGGTAATAAAATCAAAGAGGAAAGAATAGGAAAGTTCATTATTTTACAATTAAAAATGTTAATAAAGCAGAAAAACCAAGTAACATTACAAAAGCATATTGATATATGTATCCACTTTGAAATTTATTGGCTTTTACTGAAAATTTTTTGATCATCGACGAAATACCGTCTGGACCAAACCCATCGATAATTTTCAAATCAAAGAATTTCCATAAAAATAAACCTAATTTTTTCGATGGTTTAACAAATAAAACATCATAAAGTTCATCAAAATACCATTTATTTAATAAAAACTGATATAGCGGTTTATTTATACCAGCTAATTGTTCAGGTAAATTTCTATTTTTAACGAATAAATAATATGCTAATGGAATTGATAATATTACCAAAGTTGGAGTAAGCAACAAAAACCATAGTGGTGGGTGATCAGTGCTTAACGGTTTTAGAAAAAATAATGAGTCACGCCAAAAATTATTTAGACCTTCATAACCGATAAATAATTCTTTAAATAAAAATCCTGCAAATATTGCACCAATTGATAATAAAATTAGAGGTATCAACATCACGATAGGAGACTCATGCGTCTCATCTATCTTAATATCTTTATTATTATACTCACCATGAAAAGTTTTGAAAATTAATCTCCAAGAATAAATTGATGTAAGAAATGCTGTAAAAATACCTATACCAGCAGCATAATAACCTGTTGTATTTCCTCTCAAATACGCAAATTCAATTATTGCATCTTTAGAATAAAAACCTGACAAAAATGGAAATCCCGTTAAAGCTAGCGTTCCTATAATCATTAGTGAATAAGTGTATGGAAGTTTTCTCCACACTCCACCCATATTATTTATATTTTGTTCATCTTTAAAAGCATGAATAACTGAACCAGATCCTAAAAATAATAGTGCTTTAAAAAACGCATGAGTAAATAAATGAAACATTGCAACATTATATGCTCCTACTCCAGTGGCAAAAAACATGTAACCTAATTGGCTACAAGTAGAATACGCAATTATTTTTTTTATATCATTTTGTACCAGAGCTACTGTTGCAGCAAAGAATGCAGTACTCATACCAACAATTGTAATGATATTTAAAGCAAGATCAGAGTATTCATAAATTGGTGAACATCTTACAACTAGAAAAACTCCTGCTGTTACCATTGTGGCGGCATGAATTAAGGCAGAAACAGGTGTTGGTCCCTCCATAGCGTCTGGCAACCAGGTATGAAGTAAAATTTGTGCTGATTTACCCATTGCACCAATGAATAAAAGTAAGCAAATCAAATCTACAGCATTAAATGTGATACCTAAAAATACCAAATCTTTATCTGTAATGTTTGGAATTTTAGTAAAAACCTCAGAATAATTTACTGTTCCAAATAAATAAAAAATTAAAAATATTCCTAAAGCAAACCCTAAATCACCCACTCTATTCACTACAAATGCTTTAATTGCAGCTTTGTTTGCTGACTCTTTTTTAAACCAAAATCCTATTAAAAAATATGAACATAAACCTACACCTTCCCAACCAAAAAATAATTGAATGAAATTATCAGCAGTAACTAACATCAGCATTGCAAATGTAAATAATGATAAGTAAGCCATAAATCTTGGTTTGTGCGGGTCGTGAGACATATAACCGATTGAATAAATATGAACTAAAGCAGAAACTGATGTAACAACAACTAACATCACGGCAGATAATGAGTCAATCTTCATTGACCAATTTACTTCAAGCGATCCAGAGCTAATCCATGTCGCTATTATGATGTTCTCTTGATATTGATTTACAACAACCTCATACAAAACGAGGACAGAAAAAATTGCTGAAATAGATACCAATAGGCTAGTAATAATTTCTGAACTTCTATCTCCTATTAATTTTCCAAAAAATCCTGAGACAATTGAAGCAATTAATGGTAATGCTATAATTGAAATTTCCATTTTAACCTTTTAGTTTATCTATCTCCTCTACTCGAATAGTTCCAGAGTTTCTAAAATAAACAACTATGATCGCAAGACCAATTGCAGCCTCAGCTGCAGCAACTGTTAGTATAAAGAGGGTAAACACTTGACCAGAAAGATCTCCTAAATAAATTGAAAAAGACACTAAATTAATATTTACAGCTAATAA
>CACGDY010000022.1 GCA_902571915.1 uncultured Pelagibacteraceae bacterium | reverse complement strand
AATATTTTTTTAGTAAAACAAGATCATACTAATGAATTTGTTTTTATTGATAAAAATAAAATTTTAAAAAAAAGAAAAATTAGAGCCGATGCAATTATAACTAACCAAAAAAAATTTCCTATTGCAGTTTTAACTGCGGATTGTGCTCCTTTGTTAATATATGAAAATAAAAAGAATATGATAGCAGCTATTCATGCTGGTTGGAAAGGTGCTTTCAAAGAAATTTTAAAAAAAGTAATCAATTTTATGCTTAGTAAGGGATGTAAGAGAAAAAATTTGATAGCTGCTATTGGTCCATGTATATCACAAAGGAATTATGAAGTAAGGGAGGATTTTTTTAATAAATTTTTGATTAAAGATAAAAAAAATAAATCTTTTTTTATAAAAAAAAGGGGGCAATATTTTTTTGATTTACGAGGTTATCTTTTATCTCAACTAAAATTGAGTAAAATCTCTAAAATTGATATTATTAAAATTGATACTTTTAACAATAAAAATAATTTTTTTAGCGCTAGGCGATCTTTAAAACTTAAACATAATGATTATGGTAGAAATATTTCAATAATTATGATTAATTAAATTTTTCAATGAAATTATTAACTGGAAATAGCAACAAAACTTTAAGCAAAGATATAGCGAAATATTTAAAATCAAAACTTGTAAATTCAAGTATAAGAAAATTCGCTGATGGTGAGATCTATATTGAAATTAATGAAAATATAAGAGGAAATAGTATCTTCATAATACAATCTGTTTCTTCGCCCGCAAATGATAATTTGATGGAGTTATTACTTTGCATCGATGCTTTAAAAAGATCTTCAGCTAAAAATATAACAGCAGTAATTCCATACTTCGGCTATGCTAGACAAGACAGAAAAGTCGTTCCTAGAACATCTATTTCTGCAAAACTTGTATCTAATTTAATTACAAAAGCTGGCGCAGATCGAATAGTGACTGTAGATTTACACGCAGGTCAAATTCAAGGTTTCTTTGATATTCCAGTTGACAATCTTTTTGCTACTCCAATTTTTGCAAGACATATTAGAAAAAAAATAAAAACCAAAAATATTATTTGTGTTGCTCCAGATGTAGGAGGTACAGAGAGAGCAAGAGCGTTAGGGAAAATATTAAATGTAGGTCTTGCAATTGTAGATAAAAGAAGACCAAAGCCAGGTCATTCTCAAGTAATGAATGTCATAGGAGATGTAAAAAACCAAACTTGTATTATTGTTGATGATATAATTGATTCTGGAGGCACTATTGTAAATGCTGCATCAGCTTTAAAGAAAAGAGGTGCAAAAGATGTGTTTGTTTACATTACTCATGGGGTATTAAGTGGTGAGGCAGTGAAAAAAATTAAAAATTCGGTTATAAAAAATTTAGTGATTACAGACACTATTGACAATTGGGCAAAAACAAAAAATGTTAAAAATATAGAAATTTTGCAGATATCAAGCCTGATGGCAGAAGCAATAAAAAGAATTTCTAATTCCACTTCAGTATCAGATTTATTCAAATAATTACCTTGATTATTTATCAACATGGTTTAAAAAGCCTTGATTTATGAATTCAATAGAAGCATCAATTAGAAATAATAAGTCCAAGGGCGAATTAAATGCTATTAGAAAAAGCGGGAGTGTACCTGCGATTATATATGGGGGTAAAGAGGCTAATCAAAAAATTGCTATCTCAAAAAAATCATTGAAAGCCCTTATCGAAAATGAAAACTTTTTGTCAAATATTATAAATTTAAAAATAGACGGTAAATCTCAAAATGTATTACCTAGAGAAGTTAAGTATCATATAATTAGTGATGAACCAACTCACGTTGATTTTTTAAGAGTTTTACCTGGTGTAAAAATAAAGATTGAAGTCCCAGTAAATTTTATAAATCATGAAAAATCTCCTGGTCTTAAAAGAGGAGGTGTTTTAAATATAGTGAGAAGAAAGGTTGAACTTAAATGCCCAAGTGAAAAAATACCTGAAAAAATTACCTTAGATCTTGATGGAATTGATATTGGGGAAAGCTTTAAAATTTCATCAGTTAAACTAGACGATGAAGTTATGCCGACTATTCAAGGAAGGGACTTTGTAATCGCCACACTTGCAGCACCGACTGTAATGAAAGAACCAGAAAAACCCGCTGAAACAGATGCAGCGGAAGGTGAGGAAGGGGCTGAAGGGGCGGAGGCCAGTGCTTCTGCAGATGGTGAAAAAGCTTCTGCTGAAAATGATAAAAAAGAAGTTGATGATAAAAAAACCACTGAAAAAAAACCAGCTGATAAAAAAGCTGAAGAAAAAAAATAACGATTAATTTGAATAATAATATCTTTAATTAACAAATTTATGCTTTTATTTGTAGGTTTAGGCAATCCAACACAAGAAAGTCAGAACAATAGACACAATGTAGGCTTTAAGATTATTGACTCAATTAATAAGACTTTCAGTCTTTCAAAGCAAAAACCTAAATTTAAAGGGCTTCTAACAACAGGAAATATTGGAGAAAAAAAAGTTTATGCAATTAAACCGCTTACTTTTATGAATAATTCTGGAATCTGTATTAGAGAATTAATTGAATATTTTAAAATTGATGCAGAAAATGTAATAGTTTTTCACGATGATTTAGATATAGAATTTGGAAAAATTAAAGCAAAATTTGGTGGTTCTAGTGCTGGTCATAATGGCATTGCATCGATAGATAAATTTATTGGAAAAGACTATTCAAGAGTGAGAATTGGAATAGGTAAACCAAAAAATAATATTGATACGGCTGATTATGTATTACAAAATTTTGATGAGGATGAAACTATTGGTATCCAAAAAATTTCTAAAAATATTACAGACTCCATTTCAATTCTAGTTGATAAGAATTTGGATTTATTTTCTAGTACAGTAAATAATAAATAATGGGTTTGAAATGTGGTATAGTTGGATTGCCAAATGTTGGTAAATCTACACTCTTTAATGCTTTAACAAATTCTAGCAAAGCTCAGGCAGCAAACTTTCCTTTTTGTACAATTGATCCTAATATAGGTGTAGTTCCTGTGCCTGATGAAAGACTTAATAAATTATCTGAAATTTCAAATTCAAAAAAAAAAATAAATACTACAATATCCTTTGTTGATATTGCTGGACTAGTAAAAGGTGCATCTAAAGGCGAAGGCCTAGGTAACAAGTTTCTTTCACACATAAGGGAAGTTGACGCAATAATTCACATGATTAGATGCTTTGAGTCTGAAGATATTCAAAACGTCAACAAAAATATCGATCCAATTAGAGATTTGGAAATCATTGAAACTGAGATGATGCTTGCTGATTTAGACTCGATTCAAAAAAGATTAGAAAAGAATAATAAAAAAAACGTAGATAATGAACAACTAAATATACTTCAAACTGCTTTGGACTTTATAAATAATAATAAAAACCTTTTACTTCTTCAAAGTCAATTTGATAACAAAAAATTAAATCAAACAGGTTTACTATCTTTAAAACCTAAAATTTTTGTATGTAATGTCGATGAAAAAAGCGTCAAAAATGGTAATAGCTATACAAAAAACTTTATTGAAAAGTTTGGTACAGAAAATACATTAATTATTTCTGCTGATATTGAGAATCAATTGAACCAATTAGATGTGAATGAAAAAGAAAATTATATGAATATAATTGGTTTAAAAGAAACAGGATTAAACACATTAATACAAAAAGGATACAAAATTCTTCAACTAGAAACCTTTTTTACTTCAGGTTCTAAAGAATCTAAAGCTTGGACAATTAAAAAAAATTGTACAGCTCCTCAAGCAGCAGGAGAAATTCACACCGATTTTGAAAAAGG
>CACGDY010000021.1 GCA_902571915.1 uncultured Pelagibacteraceae bacterium | reverse complement strand
CAAACTGGTAGTTGGCCAGAGAGAGGAACAGAGCGTGACGCTGAAGAAACAGAAAAAATATTAATGAGAACTTCACAACAAGGAAATAAAGAAGATGTTATTTAGTCTTACAAATCCTGAGGTAGCAATTATGATGATGGGTATATTTTTGTTTGCCGTACTGTTGGGTTTTCCAATCGCCTTTACTTTAATGGCGATGGGTCTTGGTTTTGGATATTATGCTTACTTTGATCCAACTAAGATGGAACATCTTTTTGATAACAGGATATTCCAACTCTTTGTTCAGAATACTTATACTGTAATGGACAATAATGTATTGACCGCGGTCCCACTCTTTTTATTTATGGGGTACCTGGTTGAAAGAGCTGGTATTGTGGCAAAACTATTTTTTGCAATTAGACTAGCTTCCCATAGACTACCAGCTTCAATGGCAGTAGCAGCATTAATTACATGTGCATTATTTTCTACCGCTACTGGTATTATTGGTGCAGTAGTGACTTTAATGGGTCTTCTTGCATGGCCAGCGATGATTAAAGCAGGTTATGATAAAAAATTTGCATCTGGAATAATTTGTTCAGGTGGATGTTTAGGAATTTTAATTCCTCCTAGCATTATGTTAATTGTATATTCAGTAATTGCCCAATTGTCACCATTAAGACTTTTTGCAGCTGCAATTTTTCCAGGCCTTATGTTAGCGGGACTTTATATAGCTTATGCTGTATTTAGAGCTTGGTTAAATCCTTCGATTGCCCCAAAACCTGCTGCAGAAGAAATTCCTCCTACGGCAGTTATTTTGAAAGAGGTTCTCGTATCTTTCTTACCTTTATTTTCTTTAATAATATTAGTTTTAGGTACTATTCTTGCTGGAATTGCTACACCAGCTGAGGCAGCTGCTGTAGGCGCTTTTGGATCATTAGTGCTTTCTTATTTTTACAAAACTCTTAAGTGGAAAAATTTTAAAGAGTCAGTGTTTCTTACTGCAAAAACAACTGCAATGATAATGTGGTTATTTATAGGTTCTTGGACTTTTGCATCTGTTTTTTCTTATCTTGGAGGTCATGAGGTCTTTGAACATTTCTTTAAATCTTTGAATTTACAACCATGGCAATTCTTAGTGATAACTCAATTGATTATCTTTTTATTAGGTTGGCCTTTAGAATGGACGGAGATTTTAATTATTTTTGTTCCAATCTTTTTACCACTAGTAGAGTTTTTTGGAGTAAATCCATATTTTTTTGCTATGTTAATTGCTCTTAATTTACAAACATCATTTTTGACACCACCCATGGCGATGTCAGCTTATTATTTAAAAGGAGTTCAATCAAAGAATGTTGAGCTAATGCAGATCTTTAGTGGAATAATGCCTTTTTTAGCTATTGTAATTTTAGCAATGGTTTTAATGTATTTATTTCCAGGGATAGCACTTTGGTTACCAGAGACATTATTTGCAAATTAATTTTTAATGACAGATATATTTTCTTTAAGTCTTGAAGAACTTGCGTCAAAAATAAAAGATGCCCAATTTTCTTCAGTCGAAGTTTGTGAAAAGTATATAGAAAGAATAAATAAATTTGAAAAAGATGTTAAAGCCTGGGCACATTTTGATAAAAAAGTTTTACTAGAAAAAGCAGCTGAGGCGGACGAATACAGAAAATCAGGAAAACCAGTGGGACCTCTTCATGGAGTTCCTATAGCTGTTAAAGATATAATAGGGACTGTTGATATGCCGACAGAGTGTGGAACGGTTATAAGAAAAGGAAAATCATATTCACAAAATGCAGAAATAATAGATTTACTTCATTCATCTGGAGCGATTGTTATGGGTAAAACGGCTACTTCAGAGCTTGCTTATTTAGGACCACCTTCTACCACAAACCCACATGATAAGACCAGAACACCTGGTGGATCCTCAAGTGGGTCTGCAGCATCGGTCGCCTCTTTCATGGCACCTGCATCAATCGGTTCTCAAACTGGAGGTTCAATTATTAGACCAGCATCTTATTGTGGTGTTGTAGGATACAAACCTACTTATGGATTAATCTCGAGAAATGGTGTTTTGAGAACTTCATATAGCTTAGATCACATTGGTATGTTTGGTAGAAAAGTAGAGGATGTTGCAATGTTGGCAAAAGTCTTAGTTAAAAAAGATAAATTTGATCCTGCTACAATTCATTACTCAACTGAAAATATCCTAACAGAAACAAAAAAAGGACCTCTATTTGAACCAAAATTTATTTTTTATAAAACTGATCATTGGAAAATTATTGATAAAAAATCAAGAGAGTCATTTGAATATTTTATCAATTCATTTAAAAAAAATATTGAGATTTTTGATACGCCTTCATATTTTAAAGATATACATAAATATCATCAAATAATTCATGAAACAGATTTAGCTAATAATTTCTCTGTATATTTTAAAAAATTTAGAAAAAAACTTTCTAAATATATGCAAGATGCAATCGTAAAAGGAAACAAATATTCAGGAAAAGAATATGCTGAAGCAATAGACTTTATGAAAAGAAGTTATGAATCTTACCAAGAAGTATTTGAGGATTATCACGGAGTATTATCTCCTTCCAGTCCAGGTGTAGCTCCAAAAGGTCTAAAAAGCACCGGCACAGCAGAATTTAACAAAGTTTGGTCTTATCTTGGAACACCATGTATTTCGCTCCCTTTACTTGAGGGTGAAAATAATTTACCATTGGGTGTTCAATTAATTGGTGACAAATATGATGACCACAGATTTTTAGGTGTTGCCAAATGGTTGGAAAAAGAGTGTGAGGAATAAAAAAAATGAATAAAATTACTACTATTATTGGACTATCATTTGCGATATTTTTTTTAATTGGATTGGCAACTACTTTAACAAGATCGATGATGATTGGTTTTTTGGACGTCATTCCAGTTTACTTTTTAATGGCTGCAGCTATCATAATGATGATTTATGAAGCCTTCTTTGATAAAAGTTAGTTCAAATTAAATTGAAAAATTTCAAAATTAATATCTTTCCATTATCATTATTGTTTATTCAGCCAATTTTTATGGCTAGTAATTTAGTAGTAGCGAGAGGTGGTGTAGAATTTGTTCCCCCCATATCACTTGCTTTTTGGAGGTGGACCGTTGTTTTTTTAATATTATTGCCTTTTACATATGTGGCCTTAAAAAAAAAATTTCATGTCATTAAAAAAGAATATAAAAAATTACTTTTTTTAGGCTCAATGGGATGCGGAGTGTGTGGAGCTTTTCCATTTTTAGCAGGCGAAACTACAACAGTTACAAATATGGGAATTATTTATACATCATCTCCAGTATTTATAATTTTAATTTCATATTTTTTTTTTAAAGAGAAAATTAATTCAACCAAAATAATTGGATTAATTTCGTGTTTAATAGGCGTTTTTATAATTATTATAAAAGGAGATATTAATTTATTAATTAACTTACAATTCACAATCGGAGATTTATGGATGTTGGCTGCTGCCATTGGTTGGGCTTTATATTCTATTTATTTATTTTATTGGGATTCCAAATTAAAAATTTTTGAGAGATTTACTTTAATTTCTTTTTTTGGTGCATTAAGTTTACTTCCCTTTTATATTGGTGAAGAAATTTTTTATAAGCAAACAGTTTTTATCCCTGAATTTTATTTTTGGGTTTTTTTCGCAGCCGTTTCACCAGGAATAATTGCATTTACGCTTTATACTATAACTCAAAAAAAATTAGGTGCATCTTTAACAGGATTTACACTTTATATTTTTACAGTATATGGTGCAATTTACGGATACATTTTGTTTGATGAAAAATTTGAATATTATCATTTCTTAGGAACAATTTTAGTATTTTTTGGCGTATACTTAGCAAAGAAAAATAATGTTAAAAAAGTTTAGGAATAATTTGTTATTATTTTTTCAATTAATTATATTAATTTATTGTGTATTGTTAATTTTTCTTTATTTTTATCAAAGGAAT
>CACGDY010000020.1 GCA_902571915.1 uncultured Pelagibacteraceae bacterium | reverse complement strand
ACTAGCCATGCTTACTAAAGCCATGCATGCAAATCTAGGTATTATGATTACAGCCTCACACAATTTATTTTATGACAATGGTTTAAAATTATTTGGACCTGATGGACTTAAATTATCTGACAAAATTCAAAAAAAAATAGAAAATTTGATTGATACCAAAGTTCAAAAACATTTATCTCAGCCAAAATTTTTGGGAAGAGTTAAAAGGTTAGAAACAGGAACTGATGAATATATTAAAATTTTAAAAAAAAAGTTATCTAAAAATTTTAAACTTAATAATATCAAAATAGTTTTAGACTGTGCTAATGGAGCTGGGTATAAGTCTGCTCCTAAACTAATCAGATCACTCGGAGCTAAATTAAAAGTCATAGGCAATAAACCTAATGGTTTTAATATAAACAAAAATTGTGGCTCTACTTTTCCAGAAAAATTAAGAAAGAATGTAAGAAAATTTAATGCAGATTTAGGAATTTCTTTAGATGGAGATGCCGATAGAATAATTATGTGCGATGAAAAGGGATCAATAATAGATGGTGATCAAATTATTGCAGCATTAGCTTTGCAATGGAAAAAGAAAAAAATTCTCAAAGGAGGTGTTATAGGAACTTTAATGTCGAACTATGGTTTAGAAAAATTTTTAAAAAAAAAAGGAATCAAATTCCTAAGAGCCAACGTCGGTGATAGATATGTAAAAGAATTAATGCAAAAAAAGAAATTTAATTTAGGTGGGGAACAATCAGGTCATATAATTTTAGGAAAATTTGCAACCACAGGTGATGGGCTGCTTGTTGCTCTAGAAGTTATTAAGGCAATAAATAAAAAAACAAAAGCCAGTAAATTTTTTAATGTTTTTGAAAAAATTCCTCAGATACTTGAGAATATTAAAATTAAAGATGATAAAATACTTAATAATAAATCTGTAAAGATGTCTATTAAAATTGCAAAAAAGATAATTAAAGGCAATGGAAGAATTCTCGTTAGAAAATCTGGAACTGAACCAATGATTAGAATAATGGGTGAGAGCGAGAATAAATTATTACTTAAAAGATGTATGAAAATAATTTCAGAAAAGATTAAAAAAAATTGAGAATAAAATCAAAAATTCTAATAATTGCTGGTTCGGACTCGTCAGGCGGTGCAGGTATACAGGCAGATATTAAAACTGTCACCAGTCTCGGATCATATGCAATGACTGCTATTACTGCAATTACTGTCCAAAATACTAAAGGTGTTAAATCGGTCATTCCAGTTCCTGCAAAAGATATAAAAGATCAAATAGTTTATTCATCCAAAGACATAAAACCTGATGCGATAAAAATAGGAATGCTTCACTCCGCTCAAGTTATAGAAAATGTAATTCATTCTTTAAAAATAATAAAAGTAAAAAAAATAATTTTAGATCCTGTTATGGTCGCAAAAGGCGGCGCTAAACTTATTGATAGTAAAGCAATACAAATTTTAAAAAAAAAACTTATAAAAAAAATTTTTTTGATTACTCCAAACATTCCAGAGGCAGAAATTTTAACTGGTATTAAAATTAAAAGTAAAGATGATATGATTTTTGCCGCCAAAGAATTAATAAATTTAGGAGCTAAAAATGTATTGTTGAAAGGAGGTCACTTAAAATCGAAAAATGTAATGGATTTATTTTTGAATAAATCTGATATTAAGTTTTTCACAAATTTTAGACATAATACAAAAAATACTCATGGTACGGGATGTACTTTATCTAGTGCGATTGCAACTTTTTTTTCATGTGGAAAAAGTATTAAGAGCGCTTGTGAATTAGGAATTAAATATGTAAATTCAGCAATACTGACAAATCCAAATTACGGAAAAGGACATGGCCCGATAAATCATGTTAATTCAATGAAAATAAAAAAAAAATTTAATTAATGAAAAATATTGTTGTTGTTGGTTCTCAATGGGGAGATGAGGGAAAAGGCAAAATAGTTGATTGGTTGTCTGAACAAGCTGATGTTGTAGTTAGATTTCAAGGCGGTCACAACGCGGGACATACTCTTGTAATAAGTGGTGTAACTTATAAACTTCGACTACTTCCATCTGGAATTGTAAGAAAAAATAAAATATCAATAATTGGAAATGGAGTTGTCGTTGACCCCTGGGCATTATTAGATGAAATAGAGGAAATTAAATCAAAAGGAGTTAAGGTCGATACTGATAATTTTATAATTTCAGAGTCCGCAAATTTAATTTTACCTTTTCATAGGGAAATGGATGAAATCCGAGAAGATAGCGCAGGTAAAGGAAAAATTGGAACTACCAGAAGAGGTATTGGCCCAGCTTATGAAGATAAGGTTGGTAGACGATCTATTAGAGTAATGGACTTGAGATCTGAAAAAAATCTTGATCAAAGGTTAGAGTCTGTTCTTTTACATCACAATGCAATTAGAAAAGGCTTAGGTAAAAAAATCTATGAGAAAGATCAATTAAAAAAAGATTTATTAAAAATTGCTCCTAAGATCTTGAAATTCTCAAAACCAGTTTGGTTGAAACTTGACGAATTCAAAAAACAGAAAAAAAAAATATTATTTGAGGGAGCTCAGGGGATATTACTAGATGTTGATCATGGAACATATCCATTTGTGACATCCTCAAATACTGTAGCGTCAAGCGCCGCTACTGGTACAGGGTGTGGACTAAATACAATTAATTATGTTTTAGGAATCACTAAAGCATATACGACTAGGGTTGGAGAAGGTCCGTTTCCAACAGAATTAAAAGATGATATTGGCGAACTTTTAGGAACAAGAGGAAAAGAATTTGGAACAGTTACTAGTCGAAAAAGAAGATGTGGTTGGTTTGACGGAGTTTTAGTCAGACAAACTATTAAAATTTCAGGAATTAATGGTATAGCGCTCACAAAACTAGACGTTTTAGATGAGCTAGATGAAATAAAAATGTGTGTTGAATATAATCTTGATGGAAAGAGCATTGATTATTTACCAGCAGCAGTAGAGGATCAACTAAAAATTAAACCTGTTTACAAAACTTTCAAAGGATGGAAAACTTCAACAAGTGGTATTAAGAGTTTTGATGATCTTCCTACTAATGCCAAAAAATATATCAAAGAAGTTGAGGATTTCATCGGAACTAAAATATCAAGTATTTCAACTAGTCCGGAGCGAGATGATACAATATTGATTGAAAATCCTTTTGAAATTTAATTCACAGGCAATAAATTTTTTGATTTTGCAAGTAAAAGCATATGTTTTTGTAATTTTTCAAAAGCTTTATTTTCAATTTGTCTTACTCTTTCCCTGCTCACTTTATATTTTTTACTTAAATTTTCTAGAGTAGCTGGATTATCATTTAATCTTCTAGAGTATAATATCTCTCTCTCTCTTTCGTTAAGAATTTTTATTGAGTCTTTTAATAAATCTTTTCTTTGCTCCATTTCTTCTTTGTGGGCAAATTTTAAATCATGATCTAAATCTTTGTCTACTAACCAATCTTGCCACTCATCACCATCTTCACCAACTTGTGCATTAAGTGAAAATTCTTTTCCTGATAATCTTCGATTCATAGAAATTACTTCATCTTTGCTTACATCAAGTTTATTAGCTATCTCATTTACATGCTCATTTTTTAAATCCCCTTCTGTTTGAGGAGCTATTTGATTTTTTAATTTTTTTAAATTAAAAAATAATTTTTTTTGAGCTGTTGTTGTACCAATTTTAACCAAACTCCATGATCTTAAAATATACTCTTGTATTGAAGCTTTTATCCACCACATTGCATATGTAGCTAATCTAAAACCTTTTTCAGGTTCAAATTTTTTTACAGCTTGCATTAAACCAACATTTCCCTCTGAAATCATTTCATTAACTGGTAGCCCATAACCTCTATATCCCATTGCAATTTTTGCAACCAATCTTAAATGACTTGTAACCAATTTTTCTGCTGCCTTTACATTACCATTTGTTTTCCAATTTTTAGCTAACATATACTCTTCTTCGGCATCAAGCATGGGAAATTTTTTAATTTGTTCTAAAT
>CACGDY010000019.1 GCA_902571915.1 uncultured Pelagibacteraceae bacterium | reverse complement strand
TGACCATATTTTCTTCATACTAAAATAAACTAATATAGTAAGAATAATTAGATATATAATTGCTTTGAAACCCATTTGATGTCTTGACTCTAAATGTGGCTCTGCAGCCCACATTAAAAAAGTTGTAACATCTTTTGACATTTGTTCAACAGTTGCATTAGTACCATCTGCATACTCTATTAAACCATCAGATAACTGATTCGACATTTTTATTTTTTTTCCATACATAAATTTATTATAATAAACGCCTTCATCTAATGTTAGACCAGCAGGCGGACTGTCATAGCCCTGTAATAAAGAATAAATATAATCAACTCCTCCACTTCTAGCCTTTACAAGTACAGACATATCTGGTGGATATGCTCCTCCATTAGCTGCTTGAGCTGCTTTAACGTTTTCATATGGCATCACAAATTTGTCGGACAACTTGCCAGGTCTAGTAAACATTTCACCATCTGAGTTTGGACCATCTATTACTTCAAATGAGGCAGCTATTGCTTTTGCCTGTGCTTCAGAAAATTCTGGCCCTCCTTTCTCAGCTAAATTTCTATAACTTAAATATTTCATAGAATGGCATGAGGAACATACCTCCGAATAAACTTGGTATCCTCTTTGCAGCGCGCTTCTATCAAATTTGCCAAATAAACCCTTAAAACTCCAATCTGTCTTAAGATACTCTATTTTTTCTGCTGCAGTCGAATTGAAAGCGTAACTAAAATATAATATAGTTAAAAAAAAAATTTTTATAATTCTTTTCACTTTAAACTTTGTTCTTTAAGACTCTCATTATTTCTTACTCCAGCTAAATTAGGTATGCCACCTAAAACTGGATCTGTAATACTAAGTGGAACTGGTAAAGTTCTTTCTTTATAACCCAAAATTGGAAGTATTACCAAAAAATGTATAAAATAATATGCTGTAGCAACTCTGGCTATTAATAAATAAAGTCCTTCAGCAGGCATTGCGCCTACGTATCCAAGTATTAATACGTCAGCAACTAGTATCCAGTAAAACTGTTTGTATAAAGGTCTAAATACAGCAGATCTTATTTTTGATGTGTCTAACCATGGCAAAGCAGCTAAAATAAAAATAGCTGATAACATTGCTACGACGCCCAATAATTTATCAGGGACTGATCTTAAAATAGCATAAAAAGGAAGTAGATACCATTCTGGTACTATGTGAGCTGGTGTTACCAAGGGATTTGCCTCTATATAGTTATCTGCATGTCCTAATATATTTGGAGTATAGAAAACAAAAAATGCAAATACGATCATAAACATCAATAAAGCAAAAGCATCTTTAATTACAATGTAAGGATGAAAAGGCACTGTGTCCTTAGATGGTTTTTTTATATCTATACCTACTGGATTATTATTACCTGGAACATGTAATGCCCATATATGCAGCACCACTAGTCCTAAGATTAAAAAAGGAATTAAATAATGTAATGTAAAAAATCTTGTCAATGTCGGATTATCAACTGAATATCCTCCCCACAACCATGTAACTATTCCCTCACCTACTAAAGGGATAGCGCTAAATAAATTTGTAATTACAGTTGCGCCCCAGAAACTCATTTGTCCCCATGGCAAAACATATCCCATAAAAGCTGCTGCCATCATCAAGAGATAAATTATGATACCTATAATCCAAATTATTTCTCTTGGAGCTTTGTAAGAGCCATAAAACAGAGATCTAAATATGTGAATATAAACTGCTAAAAAAAACATTGATGCACCATTTGCATGTATATATCTAATTAACCAACCATAATTTACATCTCTCATTATATGCTCTACACTATCAAAGGCCATATCTGCATGAGCAATATAATGCATTGCTAACACCAAACCTGTCACAATCTGTGTGATAAGACAAAAAGTTAATATTCCTCCGAATGTCCACCAATAATTTAAATTTTTTGGTGTTGGGTAATCTGTTAAATGATTCGCAAGAGTAAGTAACGGCAAACGATCATTAAACCATTTTCCAAATTTTGATTTCGGTGTGTATTCGTGATCACTCATAATAATTATCCGATTTTAATTGTATTGGCATTAACAAATTCATATTTAGGGATTTCCATATTGGTCGGAGCTGGTCCCTTTCTAATTCTTCCTGAGATGTCATAGTGAGAACCATGACAAGGACAAAACCATCCATTGTATTCACCCTTCTGGTCCAAAGGAACACAACCCAAGTGAGTACAAACTCCAAGCATTACCAACCACTCCGGGTTCGCTGCACGATCTTCATCTTTTTCAGGGTGTTTTAAATCTTCTAGCTTTACAGATCTTGCTTCTGCTATCTCATCTTGTGTTCTTCTACGAATAAAAACTGGTTTACCTCTCCACAATACGGTTATTGTCTTACCTGGAATAACTGTACTTACATCAACTTCTGTACTGGCTAGAGCTTTAACTGATGCATCTGGATTCATCTGGTCTATCATAGGCCATATCGTTGCTCCAACACCAACAGCACCAACTGCATAAGTTGCTGTAAATAAGAAATCTCGTCTATTTGTTTTTTTTTCTGACATCAATAATAGTTAAATATACTCAATATTGCTTTTTTCTACTTAAATATATGATTTCATATAATATAAAATGATAAATTTACTACTGAAAGAATGACACAGAATTTGATAAATCTTGGCCCTAAAATTGCTTTATTTGAACCAGACATACCTCAAAATACAGCAGCGATAATCAGAACTTGTGCGTGCCTAGGTGCAAAACTTGAGATAATAGAGCCTTGTGGGTATTTATTAAGTGACAAAAGGTTTAAGCGAGTCGTTATGGATTATATGAATGAAAAAGATATAAAATTCCATCAAAGCTCAGATGATTTTTTCAAATCAAAAAAGCATCAAAGAATTATCCTGATGACAACTAAGGCTTCTTTATCATATACAAAATTTAAATTTAATAAAAATGATACAATTTTATTTGGCAGGGAAAGTGCCGGGGTTCCAAATGAAATTCACAAAAAAATTAAAGATAAACTTAAAATTCCTATGAAAAACAATAAACGATCACTCAATGTTGCATCTTCGGTAGCAATCATATTGGCAGAAAGTTTAAAACAAACTAAATTAATTTAATATGGATTTAGAAATTAAAAGAGACATCGCAAGTAATTGGTTCAAAATGTTACAAGAAGCATTTTGGCATACCATAACCAACCTAGAAAAAAAAGATGCAAAAATTGAAAAAACTATTTGGAATAGAGGTATAAGAAAAAATGAAGGGGGTGGAGAATTTAGAATTTTAAAAAATGGAAGAGTCTTTGATAAAGTTGGAGTAAATTTTTCAAAAGTTTATGGAAAATTGCCTAAACAATTTCAAAAAAACATATTAGGTGCTAAAAAGGATCCAAGATTTTGGGCTTCTGGCATTTCAGTTGTAATGCATATGAAAAACCCAATGATTCCTGCCATGCATTTTAATACAAGATACATCTGTACAACTCAGGACTGGTTTGGTGGTGGTATGGATGTAACCCCATCAATAAAAGATGATATGGAAAAAAAAGAATTTCATCAAATCCTGAAAAAAATGTGTGATCAACACAATAAGAGTTATTATACAAAATATAAAAAATGGTGTGATGAGTATTTTTACTTACCACATAGAAAAGAGTCGAGAGGTATTGGAGGAATTTTTTTTGATTATAAAAAAAATAATTTTGAAAAAGATTTTAAATTTGTAAGAGATGTAGGAATAACTTTTCAAATTATTTTTGAAAAAATTATTAGAAAAAAAATGAAGAAAAAATGGACTCAAAAACATAAAGAACTGCAACTCATTAAAAGGGGTCGATATACAGAATTTAACTTACTCTACGACCGAGGAACAAAATTTGGTTTACAAACTGGTGGAAATGTTGATGGTATTTTAATGTCATTGCCTCCATTGGCAAAATGGAAATAAAATGGACAAAGAACCAATTACTTTGAATGGAATAAAAAAGCTTAAAGAAGAATTAATAATTTTAAAAGAGAAAAAAAGACCTAAGATTGTAGAAGCGATTGCTGAAGCGAGATCACATGGTGATTTAAAAGAAAATGCAGAATACC
>CACGDY010000018.1 GCA_902571915.1 uncultured Pelagibacteraceae bacterium | reverse complement strand
AAATCGTTTATCAACCTTTGATACCCTTGTGCTTCTTCAAGTGGATTCAAATCAGATCTTTGAACATTTTCGACAATAGCAAATTCTAAAGATTTTAGATCATCAGCCTCTGTCACTACAACTGGAACTTCGTGTAAACCTGCTTTTTGAGCTGCGAGCCATCTTCTTTCTCCTGCAATTATTTCATACTTTGTGCTTTCGTCTGATTTTCGCACAATTATTGGCTGAATAATTCCCCTCTCTTTTATTGATTTTTCAAGATCATTCAAATTATCTTCGTCGAATATTTTTCTTGGTTGAAATTTATTCGGGTATAATTCACTAATTGATAATTTTTTAGTTGTTTGTTCAACTTTAGTTTCACCTATCAATGATGATAATCCTCTTCCTAATCCCTTTTTAATCTTATTCACTAAGCAGCACTCCCTATTTGATTTTCTTGATTTATAAATTCATCCGTAAAACTATAATATGATTTACTTCCAGGGCAATTTTTATCATAAATTAAAACTGGCACACCATGTGATGGTGCTTCTGATAATCTTACGTTACGTGGAATTACCGTTTGATATACCTTTTCCTTAAAATAATTCCTTGCTTCTTGTTCAACCTGAGAAGATAATTTATTTCTTCTATCATACATCGTCAAAAGTATTCCTTGAATTTCTAATGCAGGGTTTAAATTGATTTTTATTCGATCAATTGTTTTCATAAGTTGAGTTAAACCCTCTAACGCAAAAAATTCTGTCTGAAGGGGGACTAGGAGTGAGTTTGAACACACAAGTGCCATCACCGTCAATAAACTTAGAGATGGTGGACAATCTATAAGTATATAATCGTATATAGTTCCAGAATCGTTTAAATAAGCGGCTAATTTGACCTTAAGAATAAATGCCCGATCACTATCCCCAGCTGTTTCGACCTCCAGGCCTGACAAATCGACATTTGAAGTTATCAAATTAAGATTATCAAATTTTGTTTTTTTAATTACCTCTGAGATAGACTTAGTACCGTTTAAAATACCATAAATAGTTTCTTCTGATTTTTCTGAATTAGATAAACCAAGACCAGTTGTTGCATTCCCTTGTGGATCTAAGTCAATAACTAAAATTTTTTTTCCTTGTTGAGACAATGCAGACGCAAGATTAATTACGGTGGTTGTTTTTCCAACTCCGCCCTTCTGATTTATAATTGAAATGATTTTCATTAAATTTTTCTTTCCATATTTTTTATATTTAACAAAAATGAATCTTTATTTGTTAAACTTTTTTTTTCCTCATAGTCCAAATCCCAAATTTTAAGAGTCTCATTTAAAATTTTTCTCCCACTTTTGCCCATGAATAAAATAATATTTTTATATTTACGAAAATTTTTTTGAACTAAATCAAGAATTATTGGCATAGGTTTGAATGCTCTGGACATAATTGTACCAGTTTCAATATCTGTTATTTTGAAAATATCTTTTTGAATTATTTCCGTATTTAATTCCAATTTTTCAGATACATCTTCTAAAAAAGCACATTTATGATAACTTTTCTCATAAAGTTTTATTTTCATGCTGTTTTTTAATTTCTTCATTAAGATTGCTATGATTAATCCGGGCATACCACCGCCAGAACCTAAATCAGAGGTTGTACTATTATTTAAATCAATAAAATCAATTATTTGAGCTGAATCAAAAATATGTCTTTGTCTAATAACCCCTTGATCAAAGTTTTTTTTACTAATTATGTTGATTTCCTTATTTTTTTTTTGAATCATGCTTATTAAGCTTTCAAGTTGATTACAAGTTTCACGTGAAACGTTAAATTTAGTAATTTTAGAGTAATTTTTAGAAATTATCGAATCCATTAAGCTATATGCTTAATAGACTTTCTTTTTACGTGTGACAACAAAATATATACAGCCGCTGGGGTAATTCCATCTATTCGTAAAGCTTGTCCCATGGTTTTCGGTCTTATTTCCTTAAATTTAGCCCTTACCTCGTTAGATAAACCAGAAAATTGGTCATAATCAATATTATCAGGGATAATTAAATTCTCATCTCTCTTAAAAGCTAAGATATCTGCATTTTGCTTCTTTAAATATCCTTTATAGTGAGAGTTAATTTCTATCTGTTCATCTATTTCAAAGCCAAAATTCTTAATTTCAGGCCAAATACTCCGTATTTTAGTCATATTAGCATCCCTTTGGGCTAAAATTTCATCTGCTGACCTTAAAATACCGTCTTTTGCAATTTTTATGCCATGTTTTTGAGCTTTTGTTGGGGATATGCTTAAACTAGACATTTGAAGTGAAATTTCACTCATTTTCACAAATTTATCCTCAAATTTTAATTTTCTTTCATCAGTTATTAAACCAATTTTAATTCCTTTATTCGTAAGTCTCAAATCGGCATTATCTGCTCTTAGACTTAATCTATATTCAGCTCTTGAAGTAAACATTCTATAAGGCTCTGCCACGCCCTTTGTTACTAAATCGTCTATCATTACTCCGATATAAGCGTCTGACCTATCAAGAATGAACGGTTCTTTATTCATAAAAGATAATGCTGCGTTAACACCCGCGATAAGGCCTTGGGCTGCTGCTTCTTCATATCCTGTAGTTCCATTAATTTGACCGGCTAAATATAAGTTTTTAATTTTTTTTGTCTCTAGTGTTAAAAAAAGTTCCCTAGGATCTATATAGTCATATTCAATGGCATATCCCGGCCTAATCATTTTTACATTTTCTAAACCATTGATATTGTTCAATATTTCTTTTTGTACTACCTCAGGTAGTGAGTTTGATATACCATTTGGGTAAATTGTATGGTCTTCCAGCCCTTCGGGCTCTAAAAATATTTGATGTCTTATCTTTTCAGCAAATTTAACTACTTTATCCTCTATTGAGGGACAATATCTAGGACCTACTCCTTTAATACTACCAGAATACATTGCACTTTTAGATAAATTCTTTTCAATAATCTTATGTACCTTTTCGTTTGTATAAGTCATAGAACACGAAACCTGTTTATTGGAAGAAGATTTAGTTAAAAAAGAAAAAAAGTACGGATTTTCATCAGCTGCTTGTTTTTCTAAATTTTTGAAATTAATTGTCCTTGCATCAAGCCTTGGTGGTGTGCCTGTTTTTAATCTTCCTATTTTAAATTTATATTTTTCTAATTGTTCGCTTAAACCAGTGCTAGGTTTCTCATTATATCTACCTGCAGGCGTGCGCTGATCACCAATATGAATCAATCCATTTAAAAAAGTACCAGTTGTTAAAATTATTTTACTACAATTAATCTTATTACCTTTTAATGTTAAAAAGCCATTTATTGTATTATTTAAAAAATTAAAGTTAATTACTGGATCAGAAAAAATGCTTAAATTACAATAGTTTACAAGTTTTTCTTGCATAAATTTCTTATATAGACTTCGATCAGATTGAGTTCTTGGACCTCTCACAGCTGGTCCTCTGCTTCTATTTAACAACCTAAATTGTATTCCTGATTTATCTGCAATCTCTCCCATAACACCATCTAATGCATCGATTTCTCTCACTAAATGACCTTTGCCCAAACCTCCAATTGCGGGATTACAAGACATCTCGCCAATAGTATTTATATCGTGAGTAAACAGAGCAGTATTAACACCTAGACGAGCCGAAGCAGCGGCTGCCTCACAACCAGCATGGCCACCTCCAATTACAACAACATCAAACGAAAATTCATTTTTCATGATGTGAATTTATATTTGAAAAAAAATTTTACAAGGATCTTATTTTCCAATGCAAAAATCGTTGAAAATACTACCTAATATTTCCTCTACATCGACTTTTCCAACAATCATGCCTAAGTGTCTAGCAGCTAACCTTAGATCTTCAGCAGCTATGTCAAAATCTTTTTTATCATTTTTTTCTATAAAATTTTTCAAATTATATGAGCACTGAACTAAGTGTTGTCTGTGTCTTTCTCTAGTAATTAATATGTCTTCAGTTATAATAAATTTATTTTTTAACCTGTCTTTGATTTTTAAAATTAATTTATCTAAATTTCGATTCTCCTTTAATGAAATTAAAATATGATCTAGCTTTGTTATCTCTGTATCTAATTCACCCTGAATAAGATCTGACTTATTTACAACTAGAATTGCATTTTCTTTTAATAATTCATTCAAAAAACCCTTTAAATTAATACTTTTTGCATCTACTACCACTAATTTCAAATCAGCATTTTCCGCTCTATCTAAAGATAATTTTATACCTTTTTTTTCAATTTCATTTTTAGAACTTCTAATACCTGCTGTATCTGAAATAATAACTGGATAACCGTCAATATTTA
>CACGDY010000017.1 GCA_902571915.1 uncultured Pelagibacteraceae bacterium | reverse complement strand
TTTTTAATAAAGCGATATATTGCTTTATCAAACTATAATCAGGTTCTTTTAAAATTCTTTTAAAGTCTTCACTTGAAAGTGCTTCTAGCTCAACTCTTATTGGCAATCTTCCTTGAAGCTCTGGAAGCAAATCTGATGGTTTTGCAAGCTGGAATGCGCCTGAGGCAATAAATAAAATATGATCAGTTTTGATAGGACCATACTTTGTATTAACAGTTGTTCCTTCTATAAGTGGTAGAAGATCTCTTTGAACACCTTCTCTCGAAACATCGCCTCCAACTCTATCAGATCTACCTGAAATTTTATCTATTTCATCTAAAAATACAATTCCATTATTTTCAGTTGAAATTTTTGCTGCTTTAATAATTTTATCTTGTTCAATCAATTTATCAGACTCATCATTAATTAAAATTTCATGTGATTCCTTAACTGTCATTTTTTTCTTTTTTTCTTTGCCACCCATTGATTTTCCAAGCATTTCACCAATGTTTATCATTCCTATATTTGCTCCAGGCATTCCTGGTATTTCAAATGAAGTGTTGTTGTTTCCTGATTCACTTACTGCAATTTCTATCTCATTTTCATCTAAATCTCCGTCTCTAAGTCTTTGTCTAAAACTTTCTCTAGTTGCTGGACTAGCTTTCTTACCTACTAATGCATCTAATACTTTCTCCTCAGCTAGCTTTTGTGCCTTAGCTTT
Organism: uncultured Pelagibacteraceae bacterium; assembly: GCA_902571915.1. Classification (GTDB taxonomy): domain Bacteria; phylum Pseudomonadota; class Alphaproteobacteria; order Pelagibacterales; family Pelagibacteraceae; genus Pelagibacter. Next base: position 3,968 of record CACGDY010000017.1, on the reverse strand, counting down.
TACTTCTTTCCTTTTTTTTATCTTTTCCATTGAAATGGCTATTTCAATTAAGTCTCTAACTATCTGCTCTACATCTCTACCTACATAACCAACTTCTGTAAATCTTGTTGCCTCAACCTTGACAAATGGGGCTTCAGCCAATTTTGATAGTCTTCTTGAAATTTCTGTTTTTCCTACTCCTGTTGGTCCAATCATGAGTATATTTTTTGGTAAAACTTCATTTTTCATTTCGCCTTTTAATGCTTGTCTTCTCCATCTGTTTCTTAGAGCAACAGCAACTGCTTTTTTAGCTTTATTTTGACCAACAACAAATCTGTCTAATTCTGAAACTATTTCTCTTGGAGATAAAGAACTACCTAAAAAAGTTTCATTATTTTTTTTATCTGTGGGATGTAATTTTGTTACGTTTGATTTATCCATTATATTTTTTCAATTTTTATATTATTGTTTGTAAAAACACATATCTCTGAGGCAACTTCAATAGATTTTTTTGCCACTTCTACAGCATTCATATCAGTTGTAATTAAAACTTTACCGGCAGCTAAAGCATAGTTGCCTCCTGAACCAATGCCTATTACATCACCTTCAGGCTCTAGCACATCTCCAGTGCCAGAAATAATATAACTATTTTCTTTATCACCAATTGCCATCAATGCTTCGAGTCTTCTTAAATATTTATCAGTTCGCCAGTCTTTTGCTAATTCAACTGCAGCCCTAGATAAATTACCTGCATGTTTTTCCAATTTTGCTTCTAATCTTTCAAATAAAGTTAAAGCATCAGCAGTCGATCCTGCAAAACCAGCTACAACTCCTCTTTTTTCAATTTTTCTAACTTTTGATGCAGTGCTTTTAACCACAGTGTTACCCATGCTTACTTGACCATCACCGGCTACCACTACATCATTGTTTTTTCTTACTAATACAATTGTTGTCATAGTCTATAAATGGATATTATATTTAATTGTTCAAGCCCAGGCTTAGTATTATTGCCATAATTAGATTATAAATGTATACCTATTTTTAGATTATGAAGCGCAAAGGCAAAATAAGTAGAAAAACAAAAGAAACAAGCATTAGTGTTGATTTAAATATTGATGGTAAGGGGAAATATAAAATTGACACAGGTATAGGATTCCTAAATCATATGCTTGAGCAATTATCAAAACATTCCTCAATAGACATGAATATAAAAGCTAAAGGAGATACTCATATTGATCTGCACCACACAACTGAAGATACAGGAATTGCTATTGGTGAAGCTTTAAAAAAAGCTTTAAAAAAATCTGTTGGTATCAGAAGGTATGCTCACGCGATGATCCCAATGGACGAAACTCTATCACGTGTAGCAATTGATATTTCAAATCGCCCTTATTTAATTTGGAAAGTTAATTTAAAAGTAGAAAAGCTTGGTGAGATGGATACAGAACTTTTTAAAGAATGGTTTCAGGCATTTTCTCAGGCCGCTGGAATTACTTTACACGTGGAAAATATTTATGGGGACAATAGTCACCATATTATTGAGTCTTGCTTTAAAGGGCTTGCTAGATCCTTGAGAACTGCATTGGAAATAGATCCGAGGAACAAAAAAACAATTCCATCTACAAAGGGTTCTCTATAAGTTTAATGAATGTCACAATTGTTGATTATAAATCAGGCAACATAAGCTCGGTAATAAACTCTTTTAAAGAAGTTGTAAAAGATAAAGTAACTATAGAGGTTACCTCAGATTTAAATAAGATTAAATCAAGTGATAAAGTAGTTTTACCAGGCCAAGGCTCATTTAAAAGTTGTGTGGATGCTTTGAACAAAATTAAAGGTCTTACAGACACTTTAAATGAATTTGCAATAGCTAATAAAAAACCTCTACTTGGAATTTGTGTTGGTTTACAGATGTTTGCAGATGTTGGTTACGAAGAAACTGAAACTAAAGGTTTAGGATGGATTTCAGGAAAAGTTTTAAAAATAGATAATCAGAACGGTAAGTATAAACTTCCTCATATCGGTTGGAATCAAATCAATATTGTCAAAGATAGTAAAATTTTCAAAGATATAGAAAATAATTCTCATATGTATTTTGTTCATAGTTATGAAATTGTTCCAAATGATAAAGAAGTGATTTCAGCAACAACAGATTATTCATCAAATATTGTTTGCTCTGTTGAAAAAGAAAATATTTTTGGAACCCAATTTCATCCAGAAAAGAGTGATAGGATTGGGCTTAAGATAATTGATAATTTTATAAATTTGTAAAATGAAAATATTTCCTGCAATAGATATTAAAGATAAAAAGTGTGTAAGATTAGTTAAAGGAGATTTTGATAAAAAGACTGAGTATCAATTGTCTCCAATTGAGCAAGCAAGAGAATTTAAAGATCATGGATTTAAAAATTTACACATAGTTGATTTAGATGGTGCATTAACTGGAGAAATAGTAAATTTAGATATTATTCAGGATATAGTTGGTAAATTTAATTTAAAAGTTGAAGTAGGCGGTGGCATTAGAAATTCTGATAGTATTCAAAAATACATTGATGCTGGTGTTGAGAAAATAATTCTGGGAAGTGCTGCTATTAAAGACAAAAATTTTTTAAAAGAATCATGTGAAAACTTTCAAAATCGTATTGCTCTAGGTTTAGATGCTAAAGATGGTTATTTGTCAATATCTGGATGGAAAGAAAGCTCTAATAAATTAACTTTAGATTATTTAAAAGAAATAAACGACTATGGTGTTAGTAGATTAATTTATACAGATATCAATAGAGATGGTATGAAACAAAGTCCAAATTTCAGTGAAACAATGAAAGTTGCTGAAATGTCAAAGTGCCCCGTAATTATATCAGGTGGTGTTTCATCAATAGATGACATTAAAAAAGCAAAGAATTTAAAAAATGTTGAGGGTATAATAGTTGGTAAAGCTATTTATGATGGAGATATAAAATTAGAGGAATTAGTAAAAGAAGATGCTTAAAAATAGAATAATACCTTGTTTAGACGTAAAAAACGGTCGCGTTGTTAAAGGAATAAACTTTGTAGATCTAAAAGATGCAGGAGACCCTGTGGAACAAGCCAAAATTTATAGTGATGGTGGAGCAGATGAAATTTGTTTTTTAGATATTACGGCGTCTAATGAAAATAGAGATACTATTTATGATGTTGTGGAGAAAACTTCTAAAAAGTGTTTTGTACCATTAACTGTAGGAGGTGGCGTCAGAAGTGTTGAGGATATTAACAAATTACTTAATTGTGGCGCTGATAAAGTTTCCATAAACACAGCAGCAGTCGAGAATTCAAAAGTAGTTGTAGATAGCTCAAAAAAATTTGGGTCTCAATGTATTGTAGTTGCAATCGATGCTAAAAAAAATGGAGATAAGTGGGAAGTGTTTACTCACGGAGGAAGAAATAATAGTGGTATTGATGCATTAGATTATGCAGAACAAATGGAAAAAAATGGTGCAGGGGAATTATTAGTTACATCCATGGACAGAGATGGAACACAAGTAGGTTATGATATTGATCTTATGTCAAAAATTTCATCAAAAGTAAATATTCCAGTTATTGCATCTGGCGGGGTTGGTAATTTAGATCACTTAGTGGATGGAATTAAATTAGGAAAAGCTAGTGCAGTTTTAGCAGCTTCTATATTTCACTATGGCAAACATTCTCTTAAAGAGGCTAAGGAATATTTGGACTCAAAAGGAATTCCTGTTAGAATTTAATATGCTTAATACATTGGAAAACTTGATAAAACTTGCAAGAGAGAGAAAATTATCTCCTGTAGAAGGATCATATACAAATAAGTTACTTAACGACAAATCAATGAGTAAAGCAAAAGTTTTGGAAGAGGTAGGTGAATTAATTGAAGCTGTGGATAAAAATTCAAATAAAATTCATGAGGCAGCGGATGTTTTCTATCATCTGTTAATGTACTTAGAAGCTAACGATATTAAAATCGAAGAGGTGATGCAGGA
>CACGDY010000016.1 GCA_902571915.1 uncultured Pelagibacteraceae bacterium | reverse complement strand
CGGTTCATATATTTCAAATTCATAATTACTAAATCTTGTTATGATTACTGAAATTTCTTTTTTAAGTTTTACAAGTTTTTCAAGAATATATTCTTTAGAAAAGTCTATATTTAATGTATCCAAATCTTTCATTTTTGTAATTGGGTATTGACCTTTTCCATCATAACCCATTGTCGTGGTTTTTAAAATTCCAGGTAAAAATTCACTTAAAGTATCCAAATCTGATTTTTTTTGAATAGAAACATATTTAGTTGTTCTAATATTTAATTTATTTATGAAATCTTTTTCTGCTAATCGATGTTGAATAAGTCTATTTATCGATGGCTTAGGTATAACAGTTTTTTGATTGTTAATTTCATTTAATGTTTCAAAAGGCACATTTTCGAATTCAAAAGTTATTGGATTAGCTTTTTTAATAAATTCAGAGATTTTCTCTTTATTTTTATAATCACCAAATATAAACTCATTACAAAAATTTTGAGCTGGAGCGTCTTTATCGTCACTATAAACAATAGTTTTTATATTTAATTTTTTTGCAGCAATCGATAATAAACTTCCTAATTGTCCACCACCGATGATACCTAAATTCAAATCAGACATCTTATTTAGGATATTTTTTTATAGATTTACTTTGTTTTAATCTCCAACTATTTAGTCTTCTTTTAATTGATGGATTATTATTAGCTAATATAGATGCTGCTAATATTCCTGCATTTGTTGCTCCGTCTTCTCCAATTGCAAGAGTTCCAACTGGTATTCCTTTTGGCATTTGAACGATTGAAAGTAAACTATCAATACCTTTTAGTTTTTTACTTTCTATTGGCACTCCTAATACTGGAACAGTTGTAAGCGCTGCGATCATGCCTGGTAAATGAGCTGAACCACCAGCACCAGCAATTATTACACCTATATTGTTATTATCCACCGATTTTGCATAATCATACATTCTTTTTGGAGTTCTATGAGCAGAAATGATCTTGATTTCATGTTTGATACCAATTTTAGTTAAAATTTTTGCAGCTAATTTCATTGTTTTATAGTCAGATTGACTCCCCATAACTATAGACACTTTCAAATTATTATTATTTTTCATTAGTAAAAAGCACTAACTTTATTTCAAAATTGTTCTAATATTTCAATAAAATAAATAAAATTTAACAAGGTTATATTTATGTTTTATAAAATATTTAGGTTTTAAGAAAATAAAAATGACAGATAATAATTTTAGAGACGAAAATAATTTTGAGGAATTAGATGATGTTTGTGATGAGTGCAAAAAAGAAGATGAGAGCGTGAGTCAAAACTTAATTTTAACTGGATTTAAACTTTGCAAATCATGCAGGTTATCTAAAACCATTTTTCCAGTTTAAATATTATTTACTGGTAACATATTCATTCTGCTCATCACAAAAGAAACCGATAAAAATGCAATAATTAAAAATGATAAAAATATTATACCAAAAGATTTAAAGTTAGATTGAAGGTTCAAAACTTGTTTTGTAGAAATTATTAAGCCAGCAAATATCCAAAATTGTGTTAAGAAAATAATCGGTATCATTAAATCAGGTGTGACAGCAAAAAATCTTAATAAACCTGGAGCATGTGCATATCCTACTGCGGTTAAAACTTTTTTAAATGGTACCTTAGTTTGTTTATCAGGAAACAATTTTACGCCAATTACAAAAATAAATATTGCCCAAACCAACCAAGTTATAATTGCAGTCAATCCAGACATAGCAATAGCTGTTTTTATAACAGTATTTGCAGCTACAGCTCCTGCAATACCATCCAAAATCATAATGAGACCTGCAAAATATATTGATGCTTCCCCAAAATTTCTGTTATCACTATAAAGTGTCTTGTCCAATTTAATTGACTTAAAAATTATATTAAGAAATTCTCCAAACATTTATTTTTTTTTATTTTTTTGCTCTTTATAAGACACAATTAATGGAAATACTATTAAAGCAATAGTTATTAGAATGCAAATTACTATTAAGAAACTTTTTGTCATTTTAGATAAAGGGGGAGTAAACTCCCCCAAAATTTGATTAGCCTTTTACAACTTCTCTTGTGTTCGAATTAAAAGACTCTTTAAATGGGATATCTACAATAACTGCATCTACAGGCTGACCTGGAGTTTCAGAGTATTTCTCAGGTAAATGAACCTTATATTTTGTACCAACTTTACCTTTAGGGAATCCATTAGCATTTAAAGTGCCATCAAATGGAACATAACCCATTGCTATATTTATTTTTTTTTCTGGATGGTACCATGGAGAAGTTATAAAACCCACAGGATCTCCGCCACCTGAATTTGATATTAACCAAAAATCTGGTGCATAGTCATCAATGGGTTTTCCACCCATTTCAAGACCCACTAACTGAAGTTTATAAGGTTTTTTTCCTGCCTTAATTTCTGCCCCCATTTTTTCTAGTGCAGCTTTACCAACATAATCTGATTTTTTATTCCATTCACCTTTTCCAGATAAAGAAACTTGATACCCAAGATTACATTGATAAGGATTATGTTGTTGATCCATATCTTGACCCCAAGAAAGTATACCAGCCTGAATTCTTCTGTGATGAGCAGGAGCTATTACCATTAATTTATGTTTTTTACCTGCTTCTAAAACTGCATTCCACATATCATCAGCATACAAAGTTGCATCCCTTAAATAAATTTCGTAGCCGGCTTCACCAGAAAAACCTGATTGAGAAATAACACAACTTCTTCCAGCAACTTTTACCTCAGCCAAACCATAAAATGGCATATCGTCCAAGTTAACTTGATCACCTAATAGATCTTTCATAAGCGCTTTTGATTTAGGTCCTTGAATTTGAACTGGACATGCATCAATTTCTTCAATTGTACAATTAAATTTTCCATCAGCATTTACACCTTGCAAATACATACCAATATCGGAGTCAGACAATGAAAACCAAAACTCATCTTTAGAAATCCTTAAAAGTATTGGATCATTTAAAACTCCACCATAAGCATTACATAAAATTACATATCTTGCCCTCATAGGTGAGATTTTTGTTGCATCTCTAGTAATTACATAATCAACAAATTTTTCGGCATCTGGACCTTTTACCTGAATTTGTCTTTCAACAGCAACGTTCCACATAGTTACATGATTAACAATTGCATCATATTCAACCATTGCTCCTCCATCCTCTGGTTTTACATAACCTCTAGGATGGTAAATACGATTATAAACTGTTGCTCTCCAACAACCTGCTTGCATTGAAAGATGCCAATAAGGTGATTTTCGCACTCTTGTTGAAATCAACATCTCAACTTTTGTAGGTCCACTTTGTCTTAAATTGTAGGGTACTTTTCGATCAGTTTGATCGACAGATGTAATATGTTTTAATTTAGTATAATCAAATTCTTTAGACATAACTATTCTCCTTCAACCACTTGTTTGTTTCCTTCAAGCCGCCGAATGTATAAATGTGGAAAAAATCAGTATGTGATTTAATTTTCCCAATTAAATCATTTGGGTCTTTAGGTTTTAATAAATCTAACGCCTTAGTAAAATTAGATTTAAGAAAATTTAAGGAATTTTTAGCACCGACTATATTAGCAAATTTTATTAAGCTAGATATTTTTAGAGGCCCAGTAATTCCTACATGCACTGGTACGCTTTGTTTAGAAATAAAATCTATAATTGGCTGAGGATCTAATAACCATTGGGTTACAATATAATCAGCATAAGGCTTTTTATCTTTCATAGCTTTTTCTAAATCTGAATCGGATATATCAGGACTCCCCTCCGGGTGTCCAGCTATTCCTATCTTCATCTTCTCAAAATAACCAGTCTCCAAAATTTGAAAAGAGCTATCAAATTTTCCCATAGGCTCTCTTCCTCCTCCGATGACTAAAACTTGTTTCACACCACCATCTCTACATCTAGAAACATAATCTTTAAGCTGTTTTTCATTAATCATTGATCTTGCAGGAAAATGAGGCACTGGATTGAAGCCTTTTCTTACCAACTCAACTGCCTGTTGTGCAGTTTCTTTATAATCACCTCCAGGTAACATTGTGATATAAATATCATTTACATCAGGAACTGTACTGAGATCTGTTTGGGGGCTAATTTCTAATGAAAACTTCATTTAATCATAATTATCTTTTTAGAAATGCCTGTCAAAGAAATTCAGCTTGATAGAATCGATTTTTATTGTCACAAAACAACATGAAAATAATTTTGATAATGGGATTACCTGGAGCGGGTAAAACAACCTTAGCAAACGAATTAGCTCCTATGATTAAAGCAAAAAGATTAAATGCCGATGAAGTGAGAAAAGCAGCTAATGATTGGGATTTTTCTGAAGAAGGAAGAAAAAGACAAGCAAGAAGAATGGCAGAATTTGCGATTAAATTAAAAGAAGAGGGCAATTATGTTGTAGCAGATTTTATTTGTCCAACTCCAGAGGCGAGAAAACTTTTTCCTGCAGATTATATCATTTGGGTGGATACGATCAAAGAAGGTAGATTTGATGATACGAATAAAATGTTTGTAAAACCTGACAAATTTGATTTTCACGTTACTTCTCAAGATGCTAAAAAATGGGCACCTAAAATATTTGACGCTATAATAGAATAAATTAAATTTCAGTTTTATGATGTTAGTAAAAAAAATATTAATAATATTTTTCTTTCTGATACCATTTTCTAATTCATTTGCTGCGATGGTAACCCAGATCGATAAAAGAACTTTCAGAGATCCTGGTTCTGCAGATAAAATGGGTACTGTTCAATTCAACGATGATGGTACAAAAATGTTTTTAACGTTTCATAATGGTCTAAATAACACTGCTGCTCATAGATCAGATGATAAAATAAACGAGTATACGCTTTCTGTACCTTAT
>CACGDY010000015.1 GCA_902571915.1 uncultured Pelagibacteraceae bacterium | reverse complement strand
ATTTTTACCTTCAATCAAAAAAGGTGACAAAAGAGTATTTATAATAAATGGAAAAGTAAAAGGTGCAATAAGAAGAATACCTAAAAAGAAATCAAATTTATCTAATTTAGGCCAAGGTGGAAAAGCTTACAAAACTATGCTTAACAAAAAAGAAAAACAAATTTCGATCTTAGTTGCAAAAAAACTGAAAAAAGCAAATATTTATTTTGCTGGAATTGATCTTGTCTCGAATAGACTCATTGGTGATATAAACATTACCTCACCGACTGGTCTTAAACAATACGAGGTTTTAAATAAAGTAAATTTAGCAAAAGATTTTTGGGACGGGCTTAATTTAAAATAAACCTTCAACGAAACCTTTTTTGTTTAGTTTAATGTAGTTTGCTGCTGGAATTCGTGGTAATCCTGGCATGGTCATAATTGATCCACAAATTATAACAATAAACTCTGCTCCTGATAATAATTTTACTTCTCTAATTTCAATTTTATGATTTAAAGGAGCACCTTTGAGATTAGGATTGGTTGAAAAGCTGTACTGTGTTTTGGCTATACACACAGGTAAATTTCTGTATCCTCTTTTTTCAAAATTTTTCAATTGTTTTTTAATTTTGCTACTAATTAGTATTTTACTTGCCCCATATAATTCTTTTGCAATAGTTTCAACTTTTCTTATTAGAGAGAGTTTATCTTTATATAAATATTTAAATTTTGTTTTTTTTTTATTCTCACATAGCTTTATTACTTTTTTTGCAAGATCTATTGTTCCGTATCCACCTTTAGACCAGTGCTTGCATTCACTTACCTCTACATTCAATTTATTACAGAAATTTCGGATTGTATTTATTTCTTTTTTAGTATCTGTAATAAAATGATTTATTGCTACAATAGGATTTAACCCAAATTTTTTAAGATTTATTATGTGTTTTTCTAAATTTATGAGACCTTTTTTCAAAGAATTTATATTCTCTTTTTTCAAATTATTTTTTGTTACACCACCATGCATTTTAAGAGCTCTTATTGTTGCAACAATGATCACACAACTAGGAACAAATCCAGCTTTTCTACATTTAATGTTAAAAAATTTTTCAGCACCAAGATCAGCACCGAACCCCGCCTCAGTCACAACGAAATCTCCTAACTTTAAAGCAGTTTTTGTTGCAATAACCGAGTTACAACCATGTGCAATATTTGCAAAAGGCCCACCATGAATAATTGCTGGATTATTTTCTAAAGTTTGAACTATATTTGGTCTTAAAGCCTCTTTAAGCAATACTGTCATTGGACCATGAGCATTGAGATTTCTTGCAAAAACTGGTTTACCATTTTTTTTGTAAGCAATGGTAATATTTCCTATTCTTTTTTCTAAATCCCTTAAATTATTTGATAAACAAAAAATAGCCATTACTTCTGACGCTACAGTAATATCAAAACCATCCACTCTTTTAAAATTTTTTGTTATTCCACTTTTATTGATCTCAATAAATCTTAAAGCTCGATCATTAATATCTAAAACTCGTTTCCATACTATCCTTTTTTCATCTATATTTAATTTATTACCCCAGTAAATATGATTATCAATCATTGATGAAAGAAGATTATGAGCAGATGTAATTGCATGAAAGTCACCAGTAAAATGAAGATTGATTTGTTCCATTGGAATAACTTGGGCATAACCTCCTCCTGCTGCACCTCCTTTCATTCCAAATGAAGGCCCTAAGCTCGGTTCTCTAAGACATACTATTGATTTTCTTTTTATTCTGTTCAAAGCATCACTTAAACCGACAGAGGTTGTAGTTTTCCCTTCCCCAGCTGCTGTTGGTGTTATTGCAGTTACTAAAATTAAATGACCTTCTTTTTTTGATTTTAGCTTATTTATGAACTCAAAGTTTATTTTAGCAATATGTCTTCCCATAGGACTAAAATTACTACTTTTATCAGGTACATTAAGTTTAGTTAAAATTTTTTTTATTGGCTGTATTTTAGCTCTACGAGCTATTTCAATATCGGTGTGGACTTTTGCCATTAAAATTATATTTTAATATTTTTGATTATTATCTCTTTTTAGACCCTTTGGAAAGCTTAGAATGATACTTTTAATTATAAGTTAAGGCGTTTAAATTATTTTCTAGTCGAAATGTAAACTCCTATAGTTGTAATTATAAAGCCAAAAACATCTAAGTATGTTAATTTTTCATTTAAAAAAAACCACGCAAGTATAGCAGAAGTGGAAGGAATTAAAAAAAAGATTGAAACGGTTTTACTGGCTGAATTTTTTTTAATTAAAAGCATTAGAATGGTGAATGCTCCAAAAGATACCAGAAATATCTGATGAGACATTGCAATTAAAAATGTTGGGGTTAAATTTATATTTGGTTCTACCAAAAATAAAATTATGAGAGTATGAAAAAGACAACCACCTACAGCTTGATAAAAATTATTTACTGACAAAGGGAGATTATTACTCAATTTTTTTTGCCAAATTGTTGAGGTAGTTATTGCAAGCAAAGCAATTATTGTGGCTATTAATCCGTTTAAAGGTATTTCCTCTCCTACATCCAAACCCAAAACTAGTACTGCACCAGAAAAACCTAAAAAAGCTCCAATCCATTGTTTGAAAGCAATTTTTTCATTTAAAATTGGTTTACTTAATATATTTGTTAGTATGGGTTGCAAAGTAACAATTAAAGCAGCTATTCCAGTTGGCATACCGATAGATATCGAAAAAAAAACTCCTCCAAGATATAAACCATGGAAAAAAATACCACTGAATATAGATTGGAATAAATTTGATTTTTTTATAATTATTGATTTTTTTGAATATAAACAGAATAAAAAAAAACCCACTCCTACAAAAAAAAATCTAAAAGCTAATGCTGAAAAAGGCTCACTATTATCAACAATCGGCTTTGTTGTAATAAATGCCGATGACCACAATAAGACAAAAATGAATGGATAAATTCTTACAATAGACATTTCATTATAAAATTTTAAAGAGCATAAGTAGTTTTGTAAATTTAATCAAAATTTGATTTTTAATTTCTATTCAAAGTTGTATTTATGTTTTAAGAGATGTTGAGTTTTAATAAATCTTTTTGGTTAGTTTCTTTGCACCATAATTCATAACTTTCACACATCCTCCAAATTAGATCAAAAGCACGTTGAGATATTTTTAAAAGGGTTTGATTTTTTGCATCGTATAGATTCGGAAACTTTATTAACTGTTTTATCATGATTTCCTTTTGAACTTCTAATAATTTGATAGTTTCATCTGGAATTTTTTTTTCAGTTTTTTTGTCAATAAAATTATTTTCTTTTAATTCTTTTAACCAGTTATCGTGAAATCTTCCACTACTAATTTCTTTATATTTCTCAGATCCAATAAAATCTTCAATAGCTTGATTATTAGAATACTCCGGATTTTGTTTTTTTATTTTTACAATTTCTTGATAGATTATTTCAGCTACAGATAAAATGTATGGTTTTTCAATCTTATACATTATCTGTTTTTTAATTTTTTCATAGTAGCATATGCAAGGATAAGATTTGGATCTAAAAATATCTTTGAGGATTTAATTTTCTTAAATGACTTAAATGCGAAAATTGCAATTGGTAATTCCGTACATCCAAGAATGATTTTCTTACATTTTTGTTTAATTAAATAATTTATAGCTGGTATTATAACTTTACTAGCGGCTTTGACATTTCCCATCTTTACAAATCTAATTGATTTATTAACTGAATTTTTTTGTATAATCTTGTTAGGAAAAACTAATTTAAAATCTTTATCAAAAAATTTATTATAAACACCTGTTTTGATGGTGCCCTCTGTTGCCAAAAGACCTATTGAACATTTTTTTTTACAACTTTTTTTTGTAAATTTATAAACTTCTTTTGGCATATTTATAATTGGAAGTTTTGTTTTTTTTTGAAGATCTTCATACCAGTAATGCGCAGTATTACATGGAATCACAATAAAAGCACATTTACTTTTACTTAATAAATCACAACCTTTGATTAAACTTTTTAAAACTAAAGAATATTTTTTTCTGCTTTTTTTATTTAAATTTTTATTAAAAATTTTGCTGGTTTGAACTCCAATAGACTGTGGTCTTCCTGGAATATCTGATTTGTTATATAATATGAATAAAGGATAATCTTGATCTATCTTACCTCTGTTTAAAATTGCTAGTTTATTACAAAAGTCGAGACCTGCTTGTGTCCCCATTCCTCCAAGAATACCAATCATAATATATTTATAAGTTCTTATTTGGCCATAAAAGATCTAAATATTTAAAAACGATAAATTACAGCCAGAAAAGAACTATATGAAAATTATACAGATTTCAAGTTGACAGCTGAAGGACCTTTTGGGCCGTCTTCAACGTCGAAAGTCAAGGCTTGACCTTCATCTAAACTATTCATTCCAGAATTTTTCACTGCAGAGACATGAACAAATACATCTTTTTCTTTATCATCCCTCTCTATAAATCCAAAACCTTTGGTTGGATTAAACCATTTTACTTTACCTTGTAGACTCATATTTTTCTTCTTATTATTAATTAAAATTTATTACTTATATTTAAGTAATAACGACTTTCTTTATAATTAATTGAGTTTTGTCAACAAAATTTCACAATAAACTTAATTTTTATTTTAATCATTGTAAATGTGTTTTGTTAAATAAATTGAATTTTCATCGAGTTTATAATGCGAGAATGGTTCACATTCTTTAAATCCATATTGATCGAATAATTTTCTTGCTGGATTAAAGAATTCTCCAGCTCCTGTTTCTACACTTATTTGTTTAATATTTAATTTTTTAGCTTCATTAATTAAGTGTTTAATAACCTTAACACCGTATCCTTTATTTCTAAAATTATCATGGACTCTTATAGATTTAAATTCACCATGATTATTATTTATGAATTTTAACGCACCACAACCTATTAATTTATCATTTTCCCATAAACTCCAAAATTTTATTGAGGAGTCTTTTAAACCTGGAATGTCAAGCACATGTGCACTTCCTTCAGGTGAAGCGGCCTTTAATTCAATGAAGTGTTTATTTAAAAGCTCATTTACCTCAGAGTTATCAAAATTACCTTCAACGGTTTTAATCATGGTATTAAAGTTGTTATGTGTCCCATTTTCCTATTATTTTTAATTTCTTTTTTTAAATAATCAAAAAAAAACTCATTTTCTTTGAGTTTAAAATTATTTCTATATGGAGTTATTTGATTTCCAATTAGGTTGATCATTTTTGCATTAGATAATTTTTTTAATGGAATTTTATCTAAGTTACAAATTGCTCTTACGTGATTTTCAAATTGGCTTACATTGTATGCAT
>CACGDY010000014.1 GCA_902571915.1 uncultured Pelagibacteraceae bacterium | reverse complement strand
ATTATAATGAGTACATTTTTTTTCAAAAATTCTAACATAATTTAGAATTATAGCATTTAAGTAAATGAACAACTATTTTGTAATATTAGCTGCTGGAAAAAGTAAGAGATTTAGTAAAAATTTACCTAAGCAATTCTTCAGATATAAAAATAAAGAAATTTTAGATCATTCTGTAGACAAATCTCTATATTCTAAGCTATTTAAAAAAATCATTATAGTCTCTAATAACTTAAATTATCTCAAAAAAAAGAAATATCCAAAATCAATAACTTTAATTAGGGGTGGAAAAGAAAGATCAGATTCCTCTTTAAATGCATTGAAATATCTTAAAAGATATAAACCTAAAAATGTTTATATTCATGACGCAGCAAGGCCAAATTTTTCTCTAAAATTATTGAAAACTATCTCAAAAAATTTAAAAGAAAACAAAGCAGTCGTACCGATTGTTAATTCCAGAGACTCCATTAAGTACAAAATTAAAAATGCTGTTTTAAATTTAGATAGAAAAAAGTCTTTATTAACACAAACACCTCAAGCCTTTAGATTTAAAGAATTGTATAACCTTGCTATAAATCAAAAAAATAAAGTAACTGATGAAGCAACACTTTTTATCAATAACAATTACAAAGTGAAGTTTATATCTGGTGAGTATCAAAATCATAAGATTACATTTCTAAATGACATAAGCTCCCCAAAAACTTTTTTTGGATTGGGTTTCGATATTCATAGATTAGCTAAAAATAAAAAACTTTTTCTTGGCGGAGCTAAAATACCTTTTCATTCAGGTTTAAAAGGCCATTCTGATGGTGATGTAATTTTACATGCAATTACTGATGCTATTTTAGGAGCATTAAGAAGAAAAGATATAGGTACATATTTTCCAAATACTAAAAAATATAAGAATATAAGATCACCAAAAATATTAAAGCCAGTTGTAGAAAATCTTTATAAATCAAATTTTTCTATAAATAATTTAGATATTAATTTAATTTGTGAACAACCTAAAGTGTCAAAATATAGAAATAAAATAATTAATTCTATATCTAAACTCACAAATTTAAATAAAGATTTGATTAATCTAAAAGGTAAAACAGTAGAAAAATTAGGCTTAATAGGGAAAGAAAAAGCAATAGCTTGTGAGGTAATAATTTCAATCACAAAATATGATTAAAAAGATTAATACCTTATTTGTAACAATGTTTGGAGTAGGAAGAATTCCAAAAATTCCAGGAACTTTAGGGTCTTTAATATCAGTGATCTTTTTATATATCCTTTTTCATATATTAGATTTGTCTTCGACTCTAATATTTGTGTTTTTAATAATTATCTTTATATTTTCTTTTGTAGCTGTTGCGTTGCATATTAAAGATAGTGCTAACAAAGATCCAAAAGAAGTTGTTATTGATGAATTTATTGGTCAATCTATACCGATATATATGTATGAAATTTCGCATGGAACAGAAAAATCTTCTGATGAAGCAATTATTTTTTATGGTGCTTGTTTTATTTTATTTAGATTTTTTGACATAGTAAAACCATTTCCTGTAAATTTTTTTGATAAAAAATTTAAAAATAGTTTTGGTGTAATTATGGATGATATTTGTGCAGGTTTTTATGTTGTTTTATCATTAATTTGTTTTATGATTTTTAAAAACTATTTTATTCAATGAAAACTTTAACAAAACTTCTGACCAAAAAAAAACTTAAAATTTCATTTGCAGAATCATGTACTGGTGGATTACTATCTAGTTCAATTACCTCAATAAGTGGTGCTTCAAAAATATTTGATTTGGGTCTAATTACCTATTCTAATCAAGCAAAAATCAAGATTTTAAAAATAAATAAAAATATTATTAAAAAGTATGGTGCTGTAAGTCACGAATGTTGTGCAGCAATGGTCAAAAATTTATCTAGAATATCTAAAGCAAATATCAATGTCTCGATAACTGGTATTGCAGGACCTAAAGGCGGCACTAAACAAAAGCCAGTTGGCCTGGTTTTCATTGGACTTAAAAAAGGTAAAAAAATACAAATAAATAAGTGTATTTTTAAATCCAAAAACAGGTCATCAATACAAAAAGCTACAGTTAGAAAAGCATTAAATTTAGCTCTTAGAGCTGCCAAATAGCTCTTCTGCTCTCCTTTGAAATGCATCAGCTATTTTCTCTAATCCAAATTTAAATGAAACAACCATTAAAGAATTCAGAAATTTATTTTTAATTTCAAAGTCAATATCAAAAGTAATTTCTGTTATTCCATTTTTTTTATCAGTAAATGTCCAATTGTTTGATAAATGATTTAAAGGACCTTCAATATTCTTGACAAATATAGCATCTTTATTTTTATCAAAGACTACATCGCTTTTATAAGTATCTTTAAATGGTCCTTTGCCAATAGTTAAGTCTGCTATTATTTTTGTTAAAACACCTTCATTTTTATTTTCATAAACTTTTGCATCAAAACAAAAAGGTACAAACTCTGGATATTTTTCAATATCTAAAACTAATTTTATTAAGTCTTCTTTTTTACATTCAATTAATCGCTTAACTGAAGCTTTTGGCATTAATGACTATTAATTCTATTCTGTTTAAGTTTAGCAAAATCTTCATCAGCATGATACGAAGATCTTGTTAAAGGTGAAGATGACACCAAAAGAAACCCTTTTGATTTTGCAATTGACTCTAGTTCCTTAAACTCATCTGGGTGATAATACCTTTCAAGAGGATGGTGTTTAACTGAGGGTTGGAGATATTGACCAATTGTAATAAAGTCAACGTTTGCAGACCTTAAATCATCCATAACTTGGATAATTTCGTCATGTTTTTCACCAAGTCCAACCATAATACCAGATTTAGTAAAAACTTTTTTATCAACTATCTTTACATTTTTAAGAAGTTCAAGTGATGCAAAATATCTAGCTCCTGGTCTTACCTTCAAATAAAGTCTAGGAACTGTTTCTATGTTATGATTGAATACATCTATATCAGCCTCAAGTAACTTTTTATAAGACTCGCCTTTTCTTAGAAAATCTGGAGTAAGGACTTCAATTGTAGTATTTGGATTTTTCTTTCTTGTAGTGTCCACTACTTTCTTAAAATGATTTGATCCTCCATCAGGTAGATCATCCCTATCTACTGATGTTATAACAACGTGCCTTAAATTAAGTTTTTTAACTGCATTAGCAATTTTAATATCTTCGTATGGATCGAGTTTTTCCGGTTTACCAGTTTTTACATCGCAAAATGCACATGCTCTGGTGCATGTATCTCCCATTATCATAAAAGTGGCATGCCTTTTACTCCAACACTCAGTTATGTTTGGACAGTTAGCTTCTTGGCAGACAGTGACTAGATTGCTTTTATTTACAACCGTTTTTGTAATAAAAAATTCCTTACTGTTAACTAATTTTGATCTTATCCATTCCGGCTTTTTCTTGATTGGATTAATAGGATTTTTTAGTTTTTCAGGGTGCCTATGTCTATTTTTTTGTGTCATTTCTTATTATATAAATCTTTTCATTTTTTTTTCCATATAGAAATCTTTCTCTAATCAATGTTTCAATATAATCAAGATCTAGATTGTCACTTAACAATGAATTTTTAAAATCCAAGTCCTTTATCTTATTAATAATCAAAATTTCTTCCATTTTTAGTTTGTTTAGGTACTGTTTCTTATCAAAATACGATATTAAACCTCTCTGACCTGATAAAAGATTGAAAAAAAAATATATAATTAAAAAAGTTGAAATTAATAAAAAGAAATTATTTTTAATTTTTTTAAGCATTAATGAATATTATTCATTATTGCTTTGTTTCCAAGATCTTCTTCTATACGAATTAATTGATTATATTTAGCTACCCTTTCTGACCTAGCTAATGACCCTGTTTTTATTTGGTTCGAGTTAGTTCCAACAGCTAAATCAGCAATAAACGTATCTTCGCTATCTCCTGATCTATGGGAAATAATGGTCTTAAAACCTATAATTTGCGCAAAATTAATTACTTCTAAAGTTTCAGAAACTGTTCCAATCTGGTTTAACTTAATCAAAATCGCATTTGACGAAAAATTTAGAAAACCTTTTTTTAGTCTTTCTAAGTTTGTAACATAAAGATCATCTCCAACAATTTGAATTTTTTTATTAGTTTTCATTAGTTTGTTCCAAGAAATCCAATCATTCTCAGCAAATGGGTCTTCAATTGATTTAATCTTATATTTTTCAATCATTTTTTTGTATTCTTTAATTGATTTCTCTACAGAGACAAAATTTTTTGAATGAATGGAATATTTATTTTTTTTAAAGAGTTCGTTTGCTGCTACATCTAAACAAATTGAAACATCCTTACCGTTAACAAATCTAGACTTTTTGATTGCCGAAACTATTAAATCTAATGCTTGATTATTATTATTTATCATCGGTGCGAAGCCACCCTCATCACCGACAGATGTTGATAATCCTCTTTTTTTTATCAACTTTTGAAGGTTTTTAATTACTACAAAACATATTCTCATAGCCTCAGAAAAACTTTTTGCTCTATCTGGTCTAATCATAAATTCTTGAATTCTCAGACCATTGTTTGCATGAGCACCTCCATTAATTATATTCATCATTGGATAAGGCAATTTGAAATTCTTTTTAATAAAAAATGTTTTATATAAAGGCATTTTTTTTTCTTTTGCAGAAAGTTTTTTTACAGCAATAGAAACAGCTAAAATAGAATTAGCTCCCAATTTTTTTTTCTGTTTCGTTCCATCTAAATTAATCATTAACGCATCAATTTTTTCTTGATTATGAATATTTTGACCTTTTAAGTTTTTAGAAATTTTTGTATTTATTAAATTAACAGCACCTAAAACACTTTTGCCCAAATATTTTTTATTATTACCGTCTCTCTTTTCAAATGCTTCAAATGTTCCGGTAGAGGCACCTGATGGACAAATAGCTTTAGCACTATTATTTCCAGTAAAAACTTCTGCTTCTATAGTTGGGTTTCCCCTGCTGTCATAAACTTGACGCGCTTTTACTTTTGTTATTTTGCTCACTAATTTTTAATTAAATTATCGATATTCTTTAATTGTTCTAATAAATTTTCCAAATTATTTAACGGTATCATATTAGGTCCATCTGATGGAGCGTTATCAGGGTCTTGATGAGTTTCAATAAAAACTCCAGCAACTCCTACTGCTACAGCAGCTCTTGCTAAATATTCTATAAACTCCCTTTGTCCTCCACTCTTTTCACCTAAACCTCCTGGTTGTTGTACTGAGTGAGTTGCATCATAAATTACTGGATAACCATTCTTTGCCATTATCGGTAAGGATCTCATATCAGAAACCAATGTATTATATCCAAAACTTGCTCCTCTTTCTGTCACTAAGATATTTTTATTTCCTGAGTCTGAAATTTTTTTGGTTACATTAATCATATCCCATGGAGCTAAAAATTGGCCTTTCTTTACATTTATTATTTTATTTGTTTTTGCAGCAGCTACTAATAGATCTGTTTGTCTACACAAAAATGCTGGAATTTGTAAAATATCTACATGATTTGAAAGTATTGAAGTTTGTTCAACGTTGTGTATATCTGTTAATATAGGAATTTCCAATTCTTTTTTAATCTTATCAAACACTGGAATTGATGCATCTAATCCTGCTCCTCTTTTGCCTTTTAAACTAGTTCTATTAGCTTTATCAAATGACGTTTTATATATAAAACCAATATTTAATTTTTTTGTAATTTCTTTAAGTTTCCCTGCCATATCCATTGCATGCTGCTCTGTTTCAAGTTGACATGGACCAGCAATCAAACAAATTTTGTTGTCATTTGAAATTTCTATATTGCTACAATTGACTTTAATATTACTCATTTAT
>CACGDY010000013.1 GCA_902571915.1 uncultured Pelagibacteraceae bacterium | reverse complement strand
AACAATTTCATAAGCCTCAGTGCAATTAAATACAAATTTTCCAGATGTAATATCAACTTGCCCACCACCAAAACTTACTGCGAAAATACCTTTGTCGACTGCCTTAATCATTTCTTCTTGGGTTTGCTTACCACTTAGCATCATCGTATTTCTCATTCTTGGTAGAACTATATGTCTATAGTTTTCTCTTCTTCCGCTACCCGTAGATCTTGTTTTCATCAAACGTGCATTGAGCCTGTCTTGCATAAAATTTTTTAAAATTCCATTTTCAATTAAAACAGTTTTTTCTGTTGGTGTTCCCTCATCATCAATTGTAAGACTGCCTCTTCTATTATCAATGGTACCGTCGTCAATAATTGTAACTCCTTCACTTGCAACTTTTTGGCCCATCAGATTATGAAATGCTGAAGTTTTCTTTCTATTGAAATCTCCCTCTAAACCATGACCAACAGCCTCATGAATTAATATTGCTGGCCACCCAGGTCCGAGTACAACCTTCATCTCACCTGCTGGCGCCGGTTTACTCTCTAAATTTACTGATGCTATCCTTAAAGCTTCGTCACAAACACTTTTCCAATTTTCATCTTTTAAATATGAGTCGTAAGATTGTCTTCCACCAACACCGTATACGCCTGTTTCTTTTCTGCCATCTTTCTCCACCATAACTGACACATTAAATCTTACTAATGGACGGACATCTGACAAAGTCTCTCCACCAGATCTTATTATTTCAACTGATTTTTGTTCTCCCAAAAAATTAGCTGTAACCTGTTTAACATTGCCATCTTTAGAACGTAAATAATTATTTACTTGATTAAGTATTTTGATTTTTTCATTTAGAGACTTTTGCTCAATAGGATTAATATTGTCATAATACTTTTTATTTGATTTAGGAATTTCATGATTATAAGTTCCTTTAACAGATTTAAGTGTTGATTTTAAATTTTCTGTTGATTGCTTTAACGAATTTTTTGAGATTTCGTTTGAATGAGAATAAGCGACCACTTCATCAGATATAGCTCTAAAACCAAATCCTAAATCTGAATTATAACTGGAATTTTTAATTTTGTTATCATCTAATAATATCGACTCAGATTTTGAATTTTCCAGATACAATTCGCCATCATCACATTTTTGCAAAGTATCAGAAATAATACTTTCAGCCTCTTTTCTAGATACGTCAGATTTTTCAAAGAAATTACTCATATGAGACATTAAATAGATTGTTTCATAAAATTTTCAACTAGAGTATTTTACGCATGTACATATCTGAGACAAATTAGTAATAAATTCACTTATTATGAAAGTTTATTTTAATAATTCTTGTAAAATTTGTAAGGCCGAAATTGATCTTTATAAAAAAGAAAAAATAGATGAAATCGATTGGGTTGATATTACAGATAATGAGTTTGCTGAAAAGGAAACTTCTAAAGACAGTAAACAACTTTTAAGAAGGCTTCATGTCAAAGATGGTGAGAAAGTTTTAGGAGGTGCAGAGGCATTTTTATTATTATGGAAAAAAATGCCCAAATATAAATTTCTCTATAAATTTTTTAAATTACCAATCATCTTTAATATATTTTCAGTTGTATATGAAATAGTAGCCTTTTTTCTTTACTTAAAAAATAAAAAGCAACTAAAAAAATCTAACTTGTGAAAAATAATAAAAATTTACTTAATAAAGACATGGAGGATACAAACATTACTAAGACTATTGAGTACATTAATAATATAATTTTATTTTTTTTTCTTCTTAGTCTAACAAAATCCTTATCATCCAAATCAGAAATATCTCTTTCACCGACTACTGGATAATCATAAGTAAATCGCCACGTGCTTTCACCGAGTCTTGGGTCTAAATTATTATAATATGTGATCCACGCAATAATGTATCTGAAAATTAAATATAAGATTATTAAAAAGGCAGATCCTAAAATCATATAAGATAATATCCAATTAAACGTAAATGTTTAATTATTATTTTTGGCTCTTTTCCTTGCAATGAGTTGCGTTAAAGAGTCTACCATAGTATCTGAGGCTTTGAAAATATCCACATTTCTAAACTCATGAGAAAGATTTTTTTCTGGATTACTCTTATCTTCAATTACAATTCCTTCATCTGGAGAATTATTTTTAATATAAATTAATAATAACCAATCATCATCAAATGACTCATCCCATTTAATAAAAACTTCTCCAGTTTCAAATCTTCTATCTATACAACGCAAAATAGACATGTCGCGAGTGATGTGTCTTTTATTTAATTGAAATACTAAGCTGCTTGCACTTCTATAAAAACTTTCTAACGCGAATTCAATTTTTTGCCTTGCTAGAGTATATTCTTTTTCTTTTTCTAATAAGGTCTCTCTATTTTCATCACCTTGAAGTTTAACCCCTAGTGCCTCAACTCTTTCTTTAATTTTTTGATCTCGAAGTAATCGATATTTTTCCTTAAGTTTATCAATTCTTTCTTGTAAACCTGCATAGTCTTCTCTTTTTTCTTTTAAGGAAATTTTTTCGAGTTTTTCAAGCTCCTTAACTTCTCTAATTCTGAATTTTTCAATTTGTTTATCTAGTCTTAATTGTTTTAAAAACTGTTTTTGTTTTTCGGCTTGCTCAATTCTTAAAAGCGCTTGCTCTTTTCTTAAAAATAATTTTATATCTTTTATTCGTTGTTTTTCTAGTCTAGCTTCTTCTTTAAGTGTTTGTTCTTTTAGTTTGACTCTAAGTGCCTGTTCTTCCTCTTTTTGTTTAGCAAGCTCAATTTTCACTTCTCTTTCTCTTTCAATTTTTTCTATCTTAATTTTTCTTTTCTCATCAAGTTTTAAAATTTTATAACTTGAAATTGTTTCTGAAATTTTATCAAAGAAACTTTGAATGTATTTTTCTAAACTGAAATTTAATTTAAAACTAAATTGAGGTTTTAGAGATAACTGTAATCTAACTAATTTTAAAATTATGCCTTCGTTTTGATTTTTTTTTATTTCTTTTGTATAATTAGTTTTTTTTGATTTTTTAACTTTATTTTTTCTTTTTTTTGTAACTCTTTTCTTTTTGGATTTTTTACTAATCCTCTTATTCTTTTTTTTTTTACTTTTTTGTGAAAACTTAAAAGTTTTTGCTTTTTTTAATAATTTTCTCTTTTTTTTTAATTTTTTTTGTTTTTTTTTCATTTCTGAGAGGAAATGACTCTATCAATAATTTATTGATAAATATAGTCTCTAGTCATAGGAGTTGATCTATAATTTTTAGTGAGTTGAAATTGATAAACAACTTGATCACCCCACTTAAATGCCATTTCACAACCAGCAAGATAAAACTCCCACATTCTAAAAAATTTTTCATCAAACATTTGGATTATTTTATATTTGTTTTTAAAACAGTTTTCTTTCCAATGTCTTAAAGTCTTAGCATAATGAAGTCTTAAAACTTCAATGTCAGTTACAATTAAGCCGGCTTTTTCTATAGGATTAGTTACTTCACTTAAGCTTGGAGTATAACCTCCAGGAAAAATATACTTTGTCACCCAAGGATGAGGATCTCTTGGAGGATTAACAGACCCTATTGTATGAATTAAAGAAATTCCATCATTTTTCAACAATTTTTCAATTTGTTTAAAAAATTTTTTATAAAATTTTCTTCCAACGTGCTCAAACATACCAACACTCACTATTCTATCAAATTTCTCATCCAGCTCTCTATAATCCATCAATTTAAATTTTATTTGGTTCTGTAAATTCATTTCTTTTGCTTTTCGATTACAATATTTTAGTTGATTTTCTGAAAGGGTTATTCCTGTAACCTCACACTTAGCACTTTTAGCAATATCAATTGCTAAGGATCCCCAGCCACATCCTATATCTAAAACTTTTTGATCAGATCTAATATTTAATTTTTTAATTATATGTTGAATTTTGTTGTTCTGTGCAGTCTCAAGACTATCATTTTCATTTTTAAAATAACCACAAGAATATTGTCTTTTAGGATCTAAAAACAAATCATAAAGATCATCTTTAATGTCATAATGATGTGAAACATTCATTTTTGATTTTTTAATAAAATTGAAATTTGTAAGATATCTGTACGATCCCCTCAGCTTATTTAAAAGATAACTAAAAACGTTTAAGTTTCCTCTTCCAATATTCATCAACGCTAAATCTAAAAAATCTGTAAGAGATCCATTTTCGAAAACTATATCTCCATCTGTGTATGCCTCCCCAAAGTAAAGATCAGGATGGAATAGTAATTTATAATGAAGTTTCTTGTTCAAAATTTTTATTTTTATAGGATTGTCTGTTGGCTGGCCAATAATATACTCCTTAGAGTATGCATCCATTAATATAAACCCTCCTTTTTTAAATACTTTGTTAAGAAACCTAGCTAAATACATATCAAGCTGCCAATTGTGAATTAGTTTTAAAGTTTAAATCTTTTAAATTCTGTGTAAAGTTTTTTTCATCAACTTCGTTAAGAAGACTTAAGGGTGGTAAAAGATTTTCATAAATTTTATCCTCCTTTGAAAACAAAGTATGAAGAGCTGAAATTAAATTATATTTTTCAAAAGTATTTCTGACATTAACTAATTTTTGGTTTAAAGAATGATCTTGCTTATCTTTAAAATCATCATAAACTTTTCGAGCTAAATGAGATGTAGCATTGCAAGTTGCGGTTATGATACCTGAACAACCATTGGCTAATCCTTTAAGTAATTTTGATTCTGAACCTAGCATAACTGCAAAATTTTCCAACTTTAGCTTTTCAAATAAATTATAAGAACTATCCTTTACACCTACAATTTGATCAGGAAATTTTTGAACTAATTTTTCTACACATTCAATACTAAATTTATATCCACACAATTTTTCAAAATTATAAAGTATAATTTTTGAGTCTGGAACCGCATCAATAATTTTTGAATAAAAATTAATTACATCCTTATCTTGATATTTATAATAAGCTGGTGGCATAATTAAAAATTTCTTAAAGTTTAGAGAAACTGAAATTTTCATAAAGTTAATGGTTTCATTTAAAGAATTTAAACCTGTTCCAATTAAATGTTTTTCTTTGTACTTACTTTCCGATAGATTATTTAGTAATTTAATCTTTTCTGCAACAGGAATTAATTGTGCTTGGCCGGTGCTTCCAAATATTGCTGTGCCATGACAACCTTGATCAATTAAATTTTCTGCGTGTGATATTGTTTTTTCAATATTTAAGCTTAAATCAGAGTTTATAACTGACATTGAAGCTGCATATATCCCACTTATTTTTGTCATAATAAAAATTTATATAAAATATAAAAATTAGTAAAGTTTGTAAATTAAATATGAAATTATTAGCTATACAAAATAGAATGGGTATTGGCGATACAGTAATCTTTTTACCTTTTATCAAGGCAATATCCAAAAAATACAATTCACCGATAAGTATATTGGTAAGAGAAAATTCAAAAGCGGTAGAGTACTTAGATCAAACTAATTATATTGATAAAATTCTTATTTTAGAAAGAGATAAAAAGTTAAGTAATAAACATGGTGGTTTTTTTGGTACCTTGAATTTAATAAAAGATTTAAAAAAACAAAAATTTGATAAAGTTTTTATATTTAATTCTTCTTTAAGATTTAACTTAATAGCAAAATTATCTGGAATATCAGAAATTTATCAATATCCATTATTTAACAAAACCGGTCAGCACATAATTGATACTCCAAAAAAATTTTTGAAAGATGAATTAGGTATAATTAAAATTGAAGATCCCAAAATACATGTAGGCGATGAGATAATTTCACAGTCAATTAAAAAATTTAACATTAATAAGAATGAAATAAATATTCTTTTAGGAATTGGGGGTTCTGGCCCCACAAAAAGAGTTCCCTCAAAAATATTTATTAATTTTATGGATAGAATTTTGAAAATTAAAAAATGTAGATTTTATCTTGCCACTGGTAAAAATAGTGGGGAACAAATTATTCTAAAGGAAATACTTGAGTCTAAATTTAAAGATTTTTGTTTACCTTTAGATGATTTATCAATTAAAGAAATTTTGCCAATTATAAAGAACTGCAATTTGTCTATTTGTAATGACTCAAGTTTTAGCCACTTATCAGCAGCATTGGGCATTAAAACGATAACTTTAATGGTAGATACACCAATTATTTATGGAAATTATAATTCCAAAATGTTTCCAGTTATTCCAGATGGTCTTGAAACAGTTAGTCATCAAACCTCTGGAAAAGATAAAATAAATCCGCAGAAAATATTTGATAAAGTTTTAGAAATTCTGAATTAAGAAATATCGTTCAAAACTATATCTTTGGCTTCATTAACAATCGAGGATAATCTAGCAGTCTCTGGTGAAATGTCTGGATGTATTTTTTTTTGTATTTTCACATAAGCTTTATTCACATCCTCTTTGGTAATTTTTTTATTTACATCTAGATTTAATATTTTGTATGCTTCTGCTACCGATATTGAAGATGAGTTATTTAAGTTGGATTGATTAAAAGAAAATCTACCTGATCTTCTCAATGTTTGAATTAATCTATAAAGCGATATTAGTTGAAAAATAGATAAACCTTTTAATTTTAACAATGCAAGACTAGCTAGTGTTAAAGGTAAAGTTAATAAAAAACGCCCACCAATAGCAAATAAAATTGCTAATAAGATAAATCCTAGGATCAATAAAATTCTTAGGCCTTTTGAAATTTTTTTTGACGAAATCTTACTTAAAAATTTCAACAGAAGGTATAATATAGTTAAAATAACTAGTGTATAAATTACGATATTCATATAATTCTTCTTTTTATGAAGGTACCACAACTTAGAAAAAAACTGGAAATAAAATCTTGTCACAATATAACTTGGGAAGATAATTACAGCTGGATACATCAAAAAGATATTCTTGAAGTCTTAAAAGACAAAAATAAACTAAATCCAGAAGTTAAAGAATACTTAATAGAAGAAAACAATCATACTGACTATCACCTTAAAGATACTAAAGAATTGCAAAAAAAACTTTTTGATGAAATAAAAAGTAGAATTAAACTTGATGATGAATCTCTTCCTTTTAGAGACCACACTTACGATTATTGGACAAAAACCACTACAGAGGGAAATTATTCAATCAAACTCCGTAAAAAAATTGATACAGACACAATTGAGGAAATTTGGAACGGTGATAAAGAAAAAGAAAAATTAGACGTTGAATATTTTGGAGTGGGAGATTTAGAAGTAAGTCATAATGATAAATTGCTAGCATATTCTTTAGATACCAAAGGATCAGAATATTACAAAATATTCATAAGAGATATTTCAACAAATAATTTGGTTTCAAAAGAAATAATGGATACATCTGGTAGTATTACTTTTAGTCTAGACGATAAATTTATTTTTTACTCAAAACTAGATGAAAATCATCGCGCCCGAAAAATATATAGACACAAAATTGGGGACCATTTAAATTCAGATTATCTAGTTTTTGAGGAAAAAAGTGAAGCGTTTACTGTTGGAATTAGCTTAACCTCTGATGAAAAATATTACTTAATAACAACTTCTGATCACAACACATCAGAACAATATTACTTTGGTGTTGATGAAAAAACGCCAAAACCAAAATTAATTATTAAAAGACAAAAAGGGATTTTATACTCTATTAATTCTTGGGCTAACAATTTTTATAATCACACAAATAATGATGCTGAAGATTTTAAGATTGATATTTCTACAAGCTTAGAGAGTCAAAATTGGAAACCTTTCGTACCTCCAAAAAATGAGGTTTTAATTGGTGGTTGTGTATTTTTAAATAATTGGATAATTCGATCAGAGACCTCAAATGCATTAGATAAGTTATTTGTCAGAAATATATCAACAGATTTTGAGGAAGAATTAATATTTACAGATGAAAAAGTATTTGTACCAAATATTTCTCTTAAACAAAAAGATCGTAATACAGATGAAATTTACCTAGGGTATTCATCGCCTAAAACTCCTTCAAGAGTTTATTCCTATAATCTTTTAAATCAGTCCAAAAAATTAGTTAAAGAACAAGAAATTCCATCAGGGCATAATTCAGAAGATTATATTGTTGAAAGAATTGAATTTAAATCTCACGATGAAAGAATGGTTCCTTTAACAATAACAAGACATAAGAAAACTAAGATTGATGGAACTGCCAATCTCCTATTATACGGTTATGGTTCATATGGAAATTCAATGAGCCCTAGTTTTTCATCTACACGTCTAAGTTTGATAAATAGAGATATCATCTGGGCAACAGCTCATATTAGAGGTGGAATGGAAAAAGGTATGAAATGGTGGAAAGAAGGAAAATTAACAAATAAAAAGAATACTTTTGAGGATTATATTTATGCAGCCAAATATTTAATTGAAAAAAAATACTCTTCTGCTGGTAAGATCATTGGTATGGGTGGATCCGCAGGAGGATTATTAATGGGAGCAGTAGTGAATCAATCTCCAAAATTATTTTTAGGAATTATTATGGCAGTTCCATTTGTTGACTCTTTAACTACTAACCTCGATCACTCTTTACCATTAACAGTTGGTGAATTTGATGAGTTTGGTAATGCAAAAGATAATAAAGATCACTTTGATT
>CACGDY010000012.1 GCA_902571915.1 uncultured Pelagibacteraceae bacterium | reverse complement strand
AGGTCAACAAACTCCACCTAAAAGAGGAGTTGATAATAGGAAAGATGATTTTAATGAAATCTACGATGAATTTATCACTCAAAAGGCACAAGAGCAGTCAAGTAGATGCTCCCAATGTGGGGTTCCTTTTTGCCAAGTCCATTGTCCTTTAAGTAATAACATTCCTGATTGGCTCAAATTGACTGCCGAAGGTAGATTGAAGGAAGCCTATGAATTATCTCAAAGTACAAATAATATGCCTGAGGTTTGTGGTAGAATATGCCCTCAAGACAGATTATGTGAAGGTAATTGTGTTATTGAGCAGTCAGGTCATGGCACTGTTACAATTGGATCAGTTGAAAAATATATTACCGATAGTGCCTGGGAGAACGGATGGGTAAAGCCTATCTCAATTAAAAATGAGAAAGATCAAAGTGTTGGAATAATTGGTGCTGGACCCGCTGGACTTGCAGCTGCTGAACAACTTAGGAAAAATGGATATCAAATTACTGTTTATGACAGATATGACAGAGCAGGTGGTTTGTTAATTTATGGGATCCCGAATTTTAAATTAGAAAAACATGTAGTCGAGAGAAGAACAAAATTATTGAAAGATGGTGGAATTAAGTTTGAACAAAATTTTGAGGTTGGTAAGGATGCAACTTTAGAACAATTGAGAAAAAAACATGATGCAATTTTAATTGCTACTGGAGTTTATAAACCAAGAGAAATAAATCTACCAGGTAACGACTTAGATAATATTTTTCCTGCTATGGAGTTTTTAACTGCATCAAACAAAAAGGGATTAGGAGACAAAGTTGATTTATTCGACAAAGGTATATTAAACGCTGAGGGTAAAGATGTGGTTGTTATTGGAGGTGGAGATACTGCAATGGATTGTGTTCGAACGTCAGTGAGACAAAAAGCTAACTCAGTTAAATGTTTATATAGAAGAGATAAAGATAACATGCCCGGATCTGCAAGAGAAGTAGCTAATGCAGAAGAAGAAGGTGTGGAATTTGTTTGGTTGTCTAGTCCTAAAGAATTTAAAGGAAAAAATAAAATTGAAAAATTAATTGTAGATCAAATTCAACTAGGAGATCCAGATGACTCAGGTAGAAGAAGACCAGAAGTTAAACAAGGATCTGAATTTGAAATTAAAGCAGATATGGTAATAAAAGCTTTAGGATTTGATCCAGAAAACTTGCCATTATTATTTGAGGCTCAAGAATTACAAGTTACAAAATGGGGTACAATCAAAACTGACTTTGATACTATGGAAACAAATATTAAAGGCGTTTTTGCTGCTGGAGATATTGTAAGAGGTGCATCTTTAGTTGTTTGGGCAATAAAAGATGGTAGAGATGCTGCCTCATCAATTAAGTCTTATCTTGAAAATATTGAATTAAAAAAATCTAAGGTTGCATAATGAGTAGGTATAAAAAAAATTTAGAATTACTTAACAAAAACAATGTTTATTCCAATGAAATGGAACATGACGCATGTGGTGTAGGATTAATTGCATCAACCGAGGGAAAAAAATCAAGAGCGGTTGTCGAATATGGAATTGAGGCTTTAAAGGCTGTTTGGCATAGAGGAGCTGTTGATGCTGATGGAAAAACAGGTGATGGGGCAGGAATACATTTAGAAATACCCAAAGATTTCTTTGTTGAAAAAATAGAAGTTACAGGTCACACACACGATGGCTCCGATATTTGTGTTGGGATGATTTTTTTACCACGGAATGATTACGCTTCTCAAGAAAGCTGTAAAACCATTGTAGAAAGTGAATTAACAAAAAATGATTTTAGTATTTATGGTTGGAGACAGGTGCCTGTGAATCCGAAAGTTTTAGGAGAAAAGGCTTTTCAAACTATGCCAGAGATAATTCAAGTGCTCTTTAAATCGAATGATAAAAATTTACTTGATAAAGATCTTGAAAGAAAAATTTACGAAACAAGAAAAAAAATTGAGAATAAAGCATACAATTTATCATTAAATAATTTTTATATTTGCTCTATCAGCGCTAAATCAATTATCTATAAGGGCATGTTTTTAGCTGAGGCTATCTCAGATTTTTTCTTAGATTTAAAAGACGAAAGATTTATTTCAAGATTTGCAATTTTCCATCAGAGATTCTCAACTAATACTGCTCCAAGCTGGAGTCTAGCCCAACCATTTAGAGCAGTTGCCCATAATGGTGAAATTAATACTTACAAAGGAAACAAAAACTGGATGAGAGTTCATGAGCAAGAGATGAGCAGCCCTCTTTTTGAAAATGTTGAAAATTTGAAGCCAGTTATACAAAAAGGAGTCTCTGACTCTGCTGCACTAGATAATGTTTTTGAGTTATTAAACAAATCTGGCCAACCTGCACCTTTAGCAAAATTAATGATGATTCCTGATGCTTGGTCAAAAAGAAATAAAACTCTCCCAAGAAGCCATCAACAACTGTTTAATTTTTTAAATAGCACTATGGAACCTTGGGATGGTCCTGCCGCTATTGCTGCAACAGATAACGAATGGGTCATTGCAGCAAATGATCGTAATGGTTTAAGGCCTTTAAGATACGCAATAACAAAAGATAAGTTTCTATTTGCTGGATCTGAAACTGGAATGATCGAATTAAATGAAAAAAGAATTTTATCAAAAGGAAGACTTGGCCCAGGGGAGATAATTGGTGTTAGAATTGAGAAAGGAAAAGTATTTACGAATAATCAAATTAAAGACTATTTGGCAAAAGAATTTAAGCATTTCAATTCTCAGATAATAGATTTAGATGAAAAATTATTCATTCATAATGAGAAACATAATTTTGATGGTGAAGATTTAAGGAGACGACAACACTCTTTTGGAATTAGTTTAGAAGACTTAGAGCTAATTTTGCATCCAATGGCTGAAGATGCAAAAGAAGCGACGGGTTCCATGGGTGATGATACACCTTTAGCAGTTTTATCAGACAAATACAGACCACTTTATCATTTTTTTAGACAAAACTTTAGCCAAGTAACCAATCCACCGATTGATTCTTTAAGAGAAAATAAAGTTATGAGTTTGAAAACAAGATTTGGTAATCTTGGTAATATTTTAGATTTTGATACCCTAACGAAAGAAAATATTTATGTTTTGAATAGTCCAATATTATCGAATACACAATTTAACAAATTCATTAATTTTTTTGGAAAAAACTCTGTCTCCATAGATTGTACTTTCTCAAATGATCAAAATTTGTTTGACTCTGTTGAAAGAATCCAAAAAGAGGCAGAAATTGCCGTCAGACAGGGTGTAACACAAATAGTTTTAAGTGATAAAGCTATTTCAGATACAAAAATGCCTATTCCAATGTTGTTATGTGTTGGTGCAATTAATACTTTTTTAATTGAAAAAAAATTAAGAGGATATGTTTCAATCAATGTTCAATCTGGTGAAGCTTTAGATACCCACTCTTTTGCAACATTGATAGGTGTCGGGGCAACTACAGTTAATCCATATATAGCTTTTGATAGTTTATATCAAAGACACGAGAAAAAGTTATTTGGTCAGTATAGTTTTGATGAATGTGTTGCAAGGTATATTAAATCAGTGAATGCAGGATTATTAAAAATCATGTCAAAAATGGGTATATCTGTTTTAAGTTCGTATAGAGGTGGATGTAATTTTGAAACTGTTGGTCTAAGCAGAACAATAGTTGATGATTATTTTCCAGGAGTGACTTCAAAAATTTCTGGTATTGGATTGTCAGGAATTGAAAAAAAAATACGTACAATACACAAAGAGGCATTTGAGAGTACGGACACAGTTTTACCTATTGGTGGTATTTATAGATACAGAAAGAATGGAGAAACACATCAATATCAAGGCAGATTAATTCACTTATTACAAAGCGCTGTTGGATCAAACTCGTATACAGCTTATAAAAAATATGCTGAGGGAATATATAACTTGCCACCAATTAACTTAAGGGATTTGATAGATTTTAGAAAAAAAAAACTGGGTCCATCTATTCAAATTTCTGAGGTTGAGCCAATAGAAAAAATATTAAAAAGATTTGGTAGTGGAAGTATGTCTCATGGAGCATTATCCAAGGAGGCACACGAAACATTGGCTATTGGGATGAATAGAATTAAAGGCGCATCCTGTAGTGGAGAAGGTGGTGAAGATGCAAATAGATTTAAGATCATGGACTCTGGTGATAGTGCAAATTCGAGAGTAAAACAAATTGCGTCAGCAAGATTTGGTGTAACAATTAATTATTTAAACAATTGTAATGAAATTGAGATTAAAATTGCTCAAGGTGCAAAACCTGGTGAAGGTGGCCAATTACCAGGATTTAAAGTAACAGATGAGATTGCCAAGCTAAGACATTCAACACCAGGTGTAACATTAATTTCTCCACCTCCGCATCATGATATTTATTCAATTGAGGATTTAGCTCAGCTTATTTATGATTTAAAACAAATTAATCCTAAGGCAAGAATTGGAGTTAAATTAGTTGCGTCATCTGGCGTAGGTACTATTGCAGCTGGTGTAGCAAAAGCAAAAGCTGATATAATTTTAATTTCAGGGCATAACGGAGGAACTGGAGCTACACCTCAAACAAGCGTAAAATACGTAGGTATACCTTGGGAGATGGGACTAACTGAGGCTAATCAAGTTTTAACATTAAATAATCTTAGACATAAAGTTACTTTAAGAACTGATGGGGGTATTAAAACTGGAAGAGATGTTGTTATTGCAGCTATGATGGGTGCAGAGGAGTACGGTGTAGCAACTACCGCTCTAGTAGCAATGGGTTGTATTATGGTAAGGCAATGTCATTCTAATACTTGTCCTGTAGGCGTATGTACACAAGATGAAAAATTAAGAGAAAAATTTACTGGAACTCCTGATAAAGTTGTAAATTTATTTACATTTATTGCTACAGAGGTAAGAGAAATTTTAGCTTCACTTGGTTTTAAATCTTTAAATGAAGTTATTGGTCGAACAGATTTATTAATGCAGGTAAGTAAAGCTTCACCTAATCTAGATGATTTAGATCTTAATCCATTATTCGTTCAAGCAGACCCAGGTAATAATAAGAGGTATTGTGAGACACAAGAAATTAATCAAGTTCCTGATACTCTGGATCAAGAAATTTGGCCACAAATAGAAAAGGCTTTAGATAACTCAGAAAAAATAAATAAGGAGTTTTTAATTAAAAATACTAATAGAGCTGTAGGTACTAGAATTTCACATCACTTATATAAAAAATATGGTTATGAAAAATTAGAGGAAAATTTTTTAATTCTAGATTTTAAAGGTTCAGCTGGACAATCGTTTGGTGCATTTACAGCAAAAGGACTTAAACTTAATTTAAAAGGCGATGCAAATGATTATGTTGGAAAAGGTTTATCGGGTGCAACCATCTCAATAAAACTTCCTGATGAAAGTAATTTAATTTCAAGTGAGAATACTATTATTGGTAACACAGTTCTTTATGGTGCAACGTCAGGTAAACTTTTTGCAGCTGGTCAAGCTGGGGATAGATTTGCGGTCAGAAATTCTGGCGCCATAACTGTTATTGAAGGCTGTGATTCAAATGGTTGTGAATATATGACAGGTGGTACAGCAGTGATACTTGGAGACGTTGGAGATAATTTTGCAGCCGGCATGACAGGGGGAATGGCTTTTATTTACGATAAATCAAAAGAATTTGAAAAAAAAGTTAATCCAGACTCAGTTGTATGGCAAAATGTTGAAACTGAGTATTGGTCAAAATTTTTAAAAGAATTGGTACTCGAACATAGTAACGAAACAGGGTCCAGTTTATCAAAAAAAATAATTGATGACTTTGAAAACGAGTTAAAGAATTTTGTACAGGTTTGTCCAAAAGAAATGATAGATAAGCTTAAAAATCCAATCTCTACAAAAACAAAAATACAAAAAGTTAGTTAATTATTAATTTTAACTCTTTTTTTAATATCTTGAGCCATTTTGGTGAAGATAAACTATGATCTCCATTTTTAATAACTACTAATTTCTTTTTCTTAGATTGAAATATTTTCAAAACTTTTTTTGAGTAAATTACAGGTACAGATTTATCTTTACTCCCGTGAACCATTGTTACATTTACATTCTGATTTATTTTTTTATTTAAAATTTTATTTTTTCTTCCATCTTTAATCAATTGGTAAGTGATTGGGTATTCGTAATCACCATATTTTAAATTTATTAAACCTTTTTTTTTGATTTCAATCTTCATTTTATTAGAAAATTTATTCCACATTAGTTTATCAAGAAATTCTGGTGCTGAACCTATTCCTAAAAAACCTTTAATTTTGTTTTTGATAAGACTAAACTGGTTTAAAGAAATCCAAGCCCCCATACTTGATCCTATAAATATAATATCGTTTTTTTTGACAACTTTTTTAATTATTAAAGTAGTATCCCTAGTCCATTTTGAAATATTACCATTAATAAATTTTCCTGATGATTTACCATGACCTGAATATTCTAAAGCAAGAAAACCCAGTTTATTTTTTTTTGCAAATTTTAAAAATGCTTGAGGTTTTTTACCTTCCAAATCCGACATAAAACCATGCAAAAAAACAATGTAGGCTGCATTTTTTTGATGTAGTTTCAAATATCTTATTTTTCTGGTATTAGAAATTTTTAAGTAATTAAAATTTGTCATAAAAGTTTATTAGTTTTGTCTATTATTATATAATTATTTTAAATGTCATCTAATTTAAATGTTTTGCAAGTAATCCCAAAATTAGGTTACGGAGGTGCAGAAACGGGTTGCTATGATATTGCACATTTTTTACCCGAAAATAATTGTAAATCTTACATTGTTACAAGCGGTGGAGAGTTAACTAAGTTTATTGATAAAAAAAAAGTAAAATTAATAAGGCTTCCTGTCCATAGCAAAAATCCATTATTGATTTTGATAAATTCAATTGTTTTAATAGTAATAATTTTGATTTTTAACATTTCAATTGTTCACGCAAGAAGTCGAGCACCAGCTTGGTCGTGTTTATTTGCTACAAAATTAACTAGAAGAAAGTTTGTTACTACATTTCATGGGACTTATAATTTTAGAGGTAGGTTAAAAAAATTTTATAATTCAGTAATGGTAAGGTCAGATTTGGTAATAGCAGGATCAAACTTTATCTTTTCACATGTTCAAGAGAATTATCAGGAATTCTTAAATTCTAAAAAAAAATTTTTAGTAATTTTTAGGGGCATAAATGTAGATTATTTTGATCCAACAACCAAAGTTGAAACTGACGAAAAAAAACTTTTAAATGAGTGGAATATTACTGATAAAAAAAAAATAGTTCTTATGCCAGGCCGACTTACGCCATGGAAAGGTCAAGAATTATTTATTGAGGCAATAAATTTAGTTAAAATTGAATTAGGATACGAAGCATTCCATGTTGTAATATTAGGCAGTGATCAAGGAAGACATTCTTACAAAGAAAAACTTATCAAATTAATTGAAAAGTATAATCTGACCAACCAAGTAAAATTTATTGAACATTGTGAGGATATGGCTTTAGCTTATAACGTTTCAGATATTATAGTTTCAGCATCAATTGAACCTGAAGCTTTTGGAAGAGTCGCGGTAGAGGCTCAATCTATGGAAAAAATAATCATTGCTAGTAATATTGGAGGATCAAATGAGACAATTTTAAACGAAAAAACCGGGTTGTTATTTGAATCTGGTGACGCAGGCTCCTTGAGTAAAAAAATCATTCAAGCAATGACAATGGATGAAACTTCCTTAAAATTAATGGGTAAGGAGGGAAGAAAAAACATTATAAAAAAATTTAATGTTGAAAAAATGTGTTTTTCTACTTATTCAGAGTATAAGAGATTACTTAATTAAATGCCTATAATTACTTTACCAGACGGAAACAATTTGGATTTTCCTAAAAAAGTGACAGGCCTAGAGATTGCTGAAAAAATTAGCAAATCATTAGCAAAACAAGCCTTGATAATGAGTGTGAATGGAGAATTAAAAGATTTATATTTTTTGATTGATAAAGATTGTTCCGTTAAAATTTTTACAGCAAAAGACCCAGAGGGTTTAGAGGTTATTAGACATGACGCTGCACATATCATGGCTATGGCAGTTCAAGAATTATATCCAGGTACCCAAGTTACTATTGGACCAGTTATAGAAAATGGATTTTATTATGACTTTGCAAGAAAGGAGCCTTTTACAGATGATGATCTTAATAAAATTGAAGAAAGGATGTCAGAAATAGTTGATAAAGATTTAAAAACAAGAAGAGAAGTATGGCAAAGAGATAAAGCAATCAGGCATTTTAAAGAAATTGGAGAAAAATATAAGGCAGAAATTATTGAAAGTATTCCAGAAACTGAAGAACTTTCAGTCTATCATCATGGTGATACTTGGTATGATTTATGTAGAGGACCTCATTTAGTATCGTCTAGTAAAATTGGCAAAGCCTTTAAACTTACAAAAGTTTCAGGTGCATATTGGCGGGGTGACTCAAAAAATGAAATGCTTCAAAGGATCTATGGAACAAGTTGGGCTTCCCAGAAAGATTTAGATGATTATTTAAAAAGAATTGAAGAGGCAGAAAAAAGAGATCATCGTAAATTAGGTAAAGAAATGGATCTGTTTCATTTTAGAGAAGAAAGTCCAGGGTCTGTTTTTTGGCATGAGAAAGGTTGGACATTATTTCAAAAATTAATTAATTACATGAGAGCTAAACAGGACCTAGCTGGATACAAAGAGGTGAATACACCAGAGGTATTAGACAGATTACTATGGGAAAAATCAGGACATTGGGAAAAATATGGAGAAAACATGTATACCTCAGAAACTCCTGATGAAAAAGTTTTTGCTATAAAACCTATGAATTGCCCAGGTCATATACAAGTTTTTAATCAAGGATTAAAAAGTTATAGAGATTTACCACTAAGAATTACAGAATTTGGAAAAGTCCATCGCTATGAACCTTCAGGTGCACTTCATGGTCTTTTGAGAGTAAGAGCATTTACTCAAGATGATGCTCATATTTTTTGCTCTGAAAGTCAGATAACAAGTGAATGTTTAAATGTGACTAATTTGATATTAGAAATATATAAAGATTTAGGATTTGAAAAAGTAATTATTAAATATGCAGATAGACCAGAAATCAGAGTTGGCGAAGATAAAGTATGGGATAAAGCTGAGACTTCATTATTAGAGGCGGTCAAAGCAACGAAATTAGAATACAGTATAAATAAGGGTGAGGGAGCTTTTTATGGTCCAAAAATTGAATTTGTCTTAAGAGATGCTATTGGGAGAGATTGGCAGTGTGGAACATTACAAGTGGATTTAAATCTGCCTGGAAGATTAGATGCATCATATATTGATAAAGATGGAACTAAAAAAGTTCCTGTAATGTTACACAGAGCATTATTTGGATCCTTGGAGAGATTCATTGGAATTTTGATAGAACATTATGCAGGTAAATTTCCATTTTGGATTTCACCTCTACAAACTGTTGTAATTCCAGTATCAGAAGATTTTAATGATTATGCGGTTAGTATTTATAAAAAAGTAAAAGACGCAGGAATTAGTTCAACAGTTGATCTAAAAAAACATAATCTTAATTATAAAATAAGAGATCATTCATTATCAAAAATCCCTCTTTTATTAATTTGTGGTAAAAAAGAAGTTGACAGTAACTCTGTAACCATTAGAAGATTGGATTCTAATAAACAGGAAAATATGGATATTAATAATTTTTTAAAAAAATATTCTGCATTGAATAAACCTTCGTCTAAATAAGTGGCAGATAATAAACAAAACTATTTTCAAAAAAGAACTAAAGATCGAGGTCCTAGATCTAATAATAGAATTTTTTCACCTGAAGTCCAGGTAATTGGTAGTGATGGAAAAAACCTAGGAATATTAAATACAAATGAGGCTATAACAAAAGCAAAAAGTCAAGGCCTTGATTTAATTGAGATAGCACCAAATGCAAATCCACCTGTATGTAAGATTATGGATATGGGCAAATTTAAATACGATGCACAAAAAAAAGCAAATCTTGCAAAAAAAAAACAAAAAATAATTTCATTGAAGGAAATTAAAATGAGGCCGGTTACAGAAACACATGATTATGAATTTAAGGTAAAAAATGCTAAAAAATTTATTGCCAAAGGGGATAAAGTAAAATTTACTATAAGATTTAAAGGGCGAGAGCTGCAGCATTCACATCTTGGAAATGAACTAATGACAAAAATTAAAGAAGATATGAAAGATATTGGAAAAGTAGAATTGCACCCAAAATTCGATGGTAAACAAATGATTATGGTTATTCAACCTTTGTAGGTATTTATAAAGGTTGTAAATTTTTATCTTTCTTTGTATAAAATCGCCTAATTATGCCAAAACTAAAAACAAAAAGCTCAGCAAAAAAAAGGTTTAAGATATCAGCGAAGGGAAAAGTTATTTCGGCCCAAGCCGGTAAAAGACATGGAATGATAAAAAGATCAAATTCTCAAATAAGAAAATTAAGAGGTACAACGACGTTATCAAAACAAGATGGAAAAATTGTTAAATCGTATATGCCGTATAGTTTAAGAGGTTAAGATGCCAAGGGTAAAAAGAGGAGTAACAAGTAAAGCAAAACATAAAAAAGTTTTGAAAGCCGTAAAAGGTCAATGGGGCAGAAGAAAAAATACTATAAGAGTAGCAAAGCAAGCAATGGAAAAAGCGATGCAATACGCCTATAGGGACCGAAGAAATAAAAAAAGGGAATTTAAATCTTTATGGATACAGAGAATAAATGCTGGAGTGAGAGCTGAAGGTTTAACATATTCAAAATTTATGCACGGTCTAAATAAATGTGGTATTAAAATTGATAGAAAAATTCTAGCTGAAATTGCTTATGACAGCCCAGAAGCCTTTAAAAATATTGTTCAAAAAGCTCAAGCAGCATTAAATTAATTTTCATTGTTGTTTTTGTATAAACAAATATCCTGTAAGTATGTCTGATATTAAAAAAATTAAAGATGAATATCTAAATAAATTAAAAAATGATTTAAAGATTGAAAATTTAAACCAAATTAAAACAGAACTATTTGGAAAAAATGGTCAAATCTCTAATTTATTCAAAAAAATTGGCACTTTATCTCAAGACGAAAGAAAAAAATTTGCTTCGGCATTGAACATTGTCAAAGAAGAATTACAAGAAAAAATAAATTTTAAAATTAAAGAAATTGAGGATAAAGAAATAAATTCTAAACTTGAGAGTGAAAAAGTAGATGTTACTTTACCAGAAAGAGAGATTAGTCAAGGCAAGATTCATCCAGTTTCCCAAGTCATAGATGAAATATCCTCAATCTTTTCAGAA
Organism: uncultured Pelagibacteraceae bacterium; assembly: GCA_902571915.1. Classification (GTDB taxonomy): domain Bacteria; phylum Pseudomonadota; class Alphaproteobacteria; order Pelagibacterales; family Pelagibacteraceae; genus Pelagibacter. The sequence continues at coordinate 5,256 of CACGDY010000012.1, read as the reverse complement.
ATTGGGTTTAGTGTTGAAGAGGGACCTGATGTTGAAAATGAGCATTACAATTTTACTGCTTTAAACACTCCTGATAATCACCCAGCAAGAGATATGCATGATACTTTTTATTTAGACCAAAATAAAAAATTACTTTTAAGGACTCATACTTCTCCAGTCCAAGTACGAACAATGTTAAAAGGAAAGCCTCCTTTTAAAATAATTGCTCCAGGACGAACATACAGATCTGATAGTGACCAAACCCACTCTCCTATGTTCCATCAAGTTGAGGGATTACATATTGATAAAGATATAAATATGGGACATTTAAAAGGGTGTTTAAATTTTTTTATAAAGTCATTTTTTGAAATAGATAAAATTAAAATGAGATTTCGTCCAAGTCACTTCCCTTTTACCGAACCATCTGCTGAAGTAGATATTGGTTATGAAATAAAAAATGGAAAAATTGTAATTGGTGAGGGAAATAAATGGTTAGAAATCCTTGGATGTGGAATGGTACATCCAAATGTTCTTAAAAACGTGAATGTGAATCCTAACAAATACCAAGGATATGCTTTTGGAATAGGTATTGATAGACTTGGAATGCTAAAATATGGGATAAACGATCTAAGAGCTTTTTTTGAGACAGATTATAGATGGCTAAATCACTTTGGTTTTGACCCATTGGATGTACCTTCAAATTATAGGGGCTTAAGCAGATGAAATTTACTATAGGTTGGCTTAAGGAACATCTAAATACAAACAAAAAAGAAAGCGAAATTATAAAAAAATTAACTAATATTGGACTTGAAGTTGAAAGTTTTGAAAAAATTAGTTCAGAAGCAAACGGTTTTAAAGTTGCTAAGATTGTAAATGTAGAACAGCATCCAAACGCTGACAAGTTAAAAGTGTGTGATGTTGATATTGGAGATCAGAAGACAATTAAAGTTGTTTGCGGAGCACGAAATGCAAAAAAAAATCTTTTAACCATATACGCAAGCCCAGGATCAATTATTCCAAAAAATAAGATGAAACTATCAGTTAGCAAAATCAGAGGAGTGACCTCTTACGGTATGCTATGTTCTGAGTCAGAATTAAATTTGTCCAATAATAGTGAGGGTATTATGGAATTAAAACTAAGCAATTATTCTAATCAAATAGGAAAAAACTTTTTTAAAAATAATCAGGAAAAAGTAGTTGATTTATCAATAACACCCAATCGTCCTGATTGCTTAGGAGTGAGAGGTGTAGCGAGAGATCTTGCAGCGGCAGGATTTGGAAAATTAAAAAAGATTGTTATTAAGGATGATAAAAGAATAGGATCTCAGAATATTAAGGTAAAGATCTTAAAAAACAAAAATAATGGTTGTACAATTTTTGGTAGCTGCCTAATAAGAGGTGTTAATAATAGGGAAAGTCCAAAATGGCTAAAAGATAAAATCTTATCTTTAGGGCAAAAACCTATTTCTGCAATTGTAGATATTACTAATTTTGTAATGTTTGATCTTAATAGACCCTTACATGCTTATGATGCAGATAAAATTGACAAAGAAATAATTGTAAGGAATTCAAAAAAAGGAGAAACTTTAGTCGCGCTTGATAATAAGGAATATATTTTAGATGATCAAATGTGTGTTATCACTGATAAGTCTGGAGTTTTAGGCCTAGGAGGTATAATTGGTGGTACACGATCTGGCACTGAATTTGAAACCAAGAATGTCTTATTAGAATCAGCTTATTTTTTACCTAGATCCATAAGAAAAACCTCCAAAGTATTGAATTTGGACACTGATGCTAAATATAGATTTGAAAGAGGAATTGATCCTAATTCTATTGAAATCGGCTTATCTCGAGCAGCGAGATTGATCAAAGAGATTTGTGGTGGAAAAATTAGTAAAATTGATATTCAAAAAACAGAAAAAATTAAAATTTGTAAAATAAAATTTCCTACTAATTTATTTGAAAAAATTACTGGTTTTAAAGTTAAAGATAAAGAAATAATAAAAATTTTAACAGATCTTGGTTTTGGGGTTTCTAAGAAAAAATTTGAATTAGAATTGAATGTTCCTAGCTGGAGACCAGACATAACCCAGCCAATAGATATAGTTGAAGAAATTGTAAGAGTAAAAGGATACGAAAAAATTAAGTCTATTGAACCGAAAAAAATAAGGTTTAAAGATACTTTAAACGCTCAACAAAAACTTTTTCATTTTATTCAACGAGCAATAGCATCAAAAGGTTATTATGAGACTGTTACGTGGTCTTTTACTGACTCTAAAATAAATATTTTATTTAAAGAAAATTATGACGAAATTAAAATTGTAAATCCGATAAGCTCCGAATTAGACGTGCTGAGAAACTCAATATTTCCAAATTTATTATTTTATCTAAAAAAAAATTTAGATAGAGGTTTTAAAGACATTTCACTATTTGAAATTGGGCCAATTTTTAAAAGCAATCAACCAGGACAGCAACATACTGTGGTAGGAGCAATTAAATCAGGCAAAATTTCAAGACTTAATTGGAATGAGAAAGAGAGGATGGTAGATGTTTTTGATGTTAAAAAAGATTTGATACAAACCTTGAGTGAAGCTGGTTATGACAAACAGAACTTTTTTATAAGAGAAAAATCTCCAATATATTACCACCCTGGTAAGTCGGGCTCTGTTTATTTGGATAAAGATGATATTGAGCCTATAGGCTATTTTGGAGAAATTCATCCAAATATTTTAAATAAACTTGATATTAAAACAGAATCTTTAGTCAGTTTTGAAATTTACTTAGATCGTCTCAAAAATAATAAATCTAAATTAAAAGATCAAAAATCAAAATATGAATATTCCGATTATCAAAAATCAGAAAGAGACTTTGCTTTTATTGTAGATAAAAATTTTAAAGCACAAGATTTAATAAGAATAATTTCATCTATTGATAAAGAATTAATAAAATCTGTAAAATTATTTGATATCTATGAAGGTGAGAATATTCCTTCAGGAAAAAAATCTATTGCATTAAATGTTACCATTCAATCTTCAGATAAAACTCTGGATGAAAATGATTTAGAAAAAATTAACAAAAAAATAATTACTATTGTTGAAACAAAATCTGGAGCTAAAATTAGATCCTAAATGAGTTCGAAAATCGACAATATAAGAAATTTTGCAATTATTGCACATATTGACCATGGAAAATCAACGATTGCTGATAGGATAATCCATAGTTGTGGTGGACTAAGTGAACGTGAGATGAAGGCACAGGTTCTTGACTCAATGGAAATAGAGAGAGAAAGAGGAATTACTATTAAAGCTCAAACTGTAAAATTAAATTACAAAGCCAAAAATGGAAAAAATTATATTCTAAATATTATCGATACTCCTGGCCATGTAGATTTTAGTTATGAGGTTAGTAGATCACTTTATGCATGCGAGGGATCAATTCTTATAGTTGATAGCACACAAGGTGTTGAGGCGCAAACATTAGCAAATGTATATCAAGCCTTAGATATTAATCATGAGATTATTCCGGTGCTAAATAAAATTGATTTGCCTGCCTCAGATATTGAGAAAACAAAAAAACAAATTGAAGATGTGATTGGTATTGATACAGAAAACGCAGTTCCTTGCTCTGGAAAAACTGGGGAAGGTATAGATGAAATATTAGAACAAATTATTAATCAGTTACCTGGACCAACTGGAAATTCTCATGAAAATTTAAAGTGCTTATTAGTTGATAGTTGGTATGATGCTTATTTAGGTGTAGTTATTTTGGTAAGAGTAATTAACGGAAAATTAAAAAAAAATATGAAAATTAAGATGGTTTCTACCAATCAAGATTATATAGTAGAAAAGGTAGGCGTATTTACTCCAAAACCAAAAGATATAAATGAGCTAAATACAGGTGAGATAGGATTTATAACTACAGGTATTAAAGTTTTATCAGAAACAAAAGTAGGAGATACGATTTGTGATGCATCACAACCTGATGGTGAGCCTTTACCAGGTTTTAGACCAAGTAAACCAGTCGTATTTTGCGGTTTATTTCCCGTTGATAGTTCAGAGTATCAAAAACTTAAAGATGGTTTAGCTAAGTTAAAACTAAATGACTCGAGCTTTTCATTCGAGCCAGAGTCTTCTTCAGCTCTAGGTTTAGGTTTTAGATGTGGATTTTTAGGTTTATTGCATCTTGAAATTATCACAGAGAGACTAGAGAGAGAATTTGATGTAAACCTAATAACAACAACACCAGGAGTAGTTTACAAGGTAAATTTAAATAGTGGAGAAATTTTTGATTTACAAAACCCATCGTCCCTTCCAGATCCAAATTTTGTTAAAGTTATTGAGGAACCATGGATAAAGGCCACAATTATTACTCCTGATCAATATCTGGGCTCAATAATTAAATTATGTCAAGATAAAAGGGGAATCCAAATTAATTTAAGTTATTCAGGAAATAGAGCTGTGCTAATATATGAGTTACCTCTTAATGAAGTAGTCTTTGACTTTAATGATAGAATAAAGTCAATGACAAGTGGATATGCAAGTTTTGATTATGATATAATAGAACATCGAGAAGGAGATTTAGTAAAATTAAGTATTTTAGTAAATACCGAACCAGTCGATGCTTTAGCAATGATGATACACAAAAATTTTGCTCAAAAAACTGGAAGAATTGTTTGCGAGAAGCTAAAGGATTTAATACCTAGACATAATTTTATGATACCTATTCAAGCAGCAATCGGAGGAAAAATAATTGCAAGAGAAACGATTAAAGGGTTTAAAAAAGATGTATTAACTAAAATTCATGGCGGAGGTGCAACTGATAGAAAAAGAAAACTTTTAGAAAAACAAAAAAAAGGTAAGGCCCGATCCAAGCAATTTGGAAAAGTTGAAATACCTCAAGAGGCATTCATAGGAGTTTTAAAGTTAAACAATGGAAATGACTCATGAAACTAGAAAATACACCAATTAAAGGCCTAAAGATCATAAAGACCAGTATTTTTTATGATAGAAGAGGATTTTTTAAAGAAACTTTTCAAAACAAACTTATCAAAAAAAAATTTGTTTTTGATATAATGTCATATTCTAAAAAAAATGTTTTAAGAGGATTGCATATTCAACTTCAGGCACCTCAAGCAAAAATTATTACTGTAACAAGTGGCAAAGTAATGGACGTAGCAGTTGATTTACGAAAAAATTCTAAGACATTCGGAAAATATTATTCCATTGTAATTTCTGAAAAATCAGATTTTTCTTTTTATATACCAGAAGGGTTTGCTCA
>CACGDY010000011.1 GCA_902571915.1 uncultured Pelagibacteraceae bacterium | reverse complement strand
TTAAATTGTGAGTATGGAGGAATTTTAGGAACAATAGCTGGCATAATTGGAACTATGCAAGCAAATGAAATACTTAAAAAAATTTTAAAGATTGGTAAAAACCTTAATGGTCAAATTTTAATTTTAGACTTATTAAATTTAAATTTTAGAAAAAGCAAATTCTATAAAATCAAAAATGCTTAAAATTTTTTTAATTTTATTGTCTTTAATTTCTTCGTCATTCGCAGGAGAAATTTATTTCGCTTTAAAAAAGAATAAAGTGAATGTTAGAACTGGTCCAAGCTTTGATGCTTCAATCAAATTTATTTATAAGAAAAAGGATTACCCAATTAAACAAATTGATAAAAAGGAAAATTTTAGAAGAATAATAGATTTCAAAAATAATAGTGGTTGGATTCATGTCTCTCAGTTAAAAAAAAATAACTCACTTATTACACTTGATGAAAAAATATTATTCAAAAAGCCTTCAAAATTTTCTACTCCTTTAGCCAAAATAAAAAAAGGCAGAGTTTTGTTAGTAAAAAAATGTCATAAGAAATGGTGTAAAATTAAATCTGGAATTTATGATGGATGGATTAAAACTAATAATGTTTGGGGATTTGCTAAATAGAAAAAAATTATTTTTTTGTTTTACTTGCCCACCATTTATCTAATATGAAGTACCATATAGAATTAGCTATTGGTTCTACTATTGCATCTGTGAGCGCTATCATAAACGAAACATCGGCAACAAGCATTAGAACAGTTATAGCAATTGCAAAGTGACCAATTGTATAAACAATGGTTCTTAAAATTGAACCTCTATTATTTGTATAAATCTGTCCAGCAGCTTTGAATATGCCAGTTGTCAGTTCCATTATTTCTTAAACGGGCTTTCAAGTATACATGCAACTAGATGCACTCTAGCCTGTTCTCCGCCATTAAAAAAGTTATGGTATTTTGTATTATTTGTTATCCAAACCTTACCATCAGCTGGAAGATGTTTTGCTACATTTTCAATTACCATAGAGCAACCTTTATTAGTAATTATGGGTACATGCAATCTGCATTCAGGATCTTTATGCCAGCTTAATGTTGATCTTGGTTCTTTTAATAACAGTCTTACTCTACCTAGTTTAAATCTTTTACCTAAAGTTTCATAAACTTCTTTAAAATATGTTTTTTCAAATTCAGGAACTAATTGAGTATATTTAGACTCATCTATATCAATATCTCTAGAAACTTCTTTTCCAGTTTCATCTGCAATAGTCCAATATTTTCCTCTAATATTATTTCCTTCGATAGAACTTTTATCGTTTGGAACCTGATTTAATGGTATTGCGCCAAAGTGTGTAACTCCAGGAGAGTTGAATTTTTTTGCTTTTAAAATTTTATCTAAGTCCTGTCTTAACTTTGATATGTCAAAATTAAGATTGGGAACTTCATAGAAATCTTCAAAATTTGCTTTTACCATTTTTTTTCATTCCGCCTTATAGATTAATTTAACTTCAAGTCAAATCGATCTGAATTCATAACTTTTACCCATGCAGCAATAAAATCATTTATAAATTTATTACCTGAGTCGTCACACGCATAAACTTCTGCTAGAGCTCTTAGTTGAGAATTTGAACCAAAAATTAAATCAACTCTTGTCGCCTTCCATTTAGTTTTTTGAGTTTTTCTATCTTTACCAACAAATGTTTGTTCAGATTTATCCTCTTCTTTCCAAGTGGTATTCATGTCTAAAAGATTTATGAAATAATCGTTGGTAAGAGAACCAGGTCTGTTAGTAAAAATACCATATTTTGAGCCATCAAAATTTGTGTTTAATACTCTCATTCCGCCTACAAGTGCAGTCATTTCTGGAGCCGTTAAACCCATCAATTGAGCCTTATCAACTAGTTTTTCTTCTGCAGAAACATTTGAAGCTGCTCCATTTAGGTAATTTCTAAAACCATCTGCTTGTGGCTCTAGAAGACCGAATGAGTTTATATCAGTCTGATCTTGCCTTGCGTCTCCCCTTCCTGCTGAAAATGGAACTTGAACTTTGTGGCCAGCTTTTTTTGCAGCCATTTCGATACCAACACCACCAGCTAACACGATTAAGTCTGCCATTGAAACACTTTTCTTTTTACTATCGAATTTGCTTTTAATTTTTTCTAAAGCTTTAATTATAGTTGATAATTTTTTTGGATTGTTCACTTTCCAATTTTTTTGTGGCTCCAACATTATTCTTGCACCATTAGCACCACCTCTTTTATCAGAGCCTCTAAACGTAGATGCAGAAGCCCATGCAGTAGAAACTAAATCTGAAATAGATATTTTTGATTTTGAGATTTTGCTTTTTAAATCTTTAATATCCTTTGATTTAAGTTTATATTTAGGCTTATCAATTGGATCTTGCCAAATTAGTTGTTCTTTTGGAACTTCACTACCAAGGTAGCAAACTCTAGGTCCCATATCCCTGTGAGTTAATTTAAACCAAGCCTTTGCGAAAGCATCATGAAACTCTTTCGGATTTTGGTGAAAATGTTTTGTGATAGGTCCGTAACTAGGGTCAACTTTCATCGATATGTCAGTTGTTTGCATCATCGGTGGATGGAGTACACCCTTTTGATGAGCATCGGGGACCATTTTAATCTTTTGCCCATTTTTCTTCGGAGTCCATTGATGAGCACCAGCTGGGCTTTTTGTAAGCTCCCACTCATGTCCATACAAACAATCCAAATAACCCATATCCCATTGAATTGGATTTTGAGTCCAAGCGCCCTCAATACCACTACTTATTGTATCAACACCTTTACCAGATTTATATCCACTATTCCATCCAGTTGATTGGTCTTGAATTCTTGAAGCCTCAGGGTCCGGTCCTTTATATGACTCAGATGCTGCACCATGAGATTTTCCAAACGTATGCCCTCCAGCAACTAATGCTGCTGTCTCATAGTCATTCATAGCCATTCTGCCAAATGTCTCTCTAATATCATGTGCTGCTAGTTTTGGATCTGGATTAGCATCAGGACCTTGTGGATTTACATATATTAAGCCCATATGTGAAGCTCCTAATGGCTGTTCTAAATCTCTATTTCCACTATATCTTTCCACACCTAACATTTCTTTTTCTGAGCCCCAATAAATATCATCCTCTGGTTCCCAAATATCAGTTCTACCAGCTCCAAAACCAAAAGTTTTAAAACCCATTGAGTCTAAAGCCACGTTTCCAACAAGTATGAATAAATCGGCCCATGAAATTTTTCTTCCATATTTCTTTTTAATAGGCCACAAAAGTAATCTAGCTTTATCTAAATTTACGTTATCTGGCCAAGAATTAAGTGGCGCAAATCTCTGGTTACCTGTTCCTGCTCCACCTCTGCCATCACCAGTTCTGTAAGTCCCTGCGGCATGCCAAGCTAGTCTAATAAATAATGGACCATAATGACCATAATCTGCTGGCCACCACTCTTGGGAGTCTGTCATTAATTTTTTTAAATCTTTTTTTAATGCTTTGTAATTTAGTTTTTTAAATTCTTTTGCATAATTAAATTTTTTATCCATAGGGTTAGATAAATTTGAGTGTTGACTAAGAATTTTAAGATTTAAACTATTTGGCCAAAAGTCTCTTACTGTTTGACCTCTTCCTGCAGAAAACTTTGCCGGTGTTCCTGCTCCAGTAAAAGGACATTTGCTCATTTGATTGGTTTTAAAAGACTTATCTCTAAAATTTTCAGTGCTCATAATATTTATATTTCTCCCATGTTTATAGAATAACTAATTTATAATAGTTCTAAACTAAATGTCAACAATTTAGAATGATTATAATATAAATCTAGAAAGATTGTTTTTTTTTAATTCTGATTTTGATTATCACTCGCAACTCTTACCAAAACTTCCACTGAACTGATTTTTTTTCCCGTAATATTATTTTTAATATTAACTTTTCCAATTTCGTTGTCATTACAATCTATAAGTAAATTTGTATCCTCGTCATAAAAATGATGATGTTTAGTAATATTCGTATCAAAATAACTTTTATCACTACTGATCGTAATCTCTTTTAAATATCCTTTGTCTTTAAAAGCATGAACTGTGTTGTAAATTGTAGCTAGAGATATTTTCTCATTAAAATTTTTTGAAATATTTTTTGCTAAATCATTAATTGTAAAGTGAAATGTTTTGTCCCTATTAAATAAGACTTCACAAATTTTAAGCCTTTGTTTTGTTGGTCTAAGACCAGAATTTCTTAATTTGCTAACAAATTCGCTATTTTTTAACATTGTTAATTATAATAATTCTAAACTTTATGTATATTATAATGGTTTAAAATCAAGTATTAAGATGATCAATTTTATGAAAAAAAATTCCTATTCTTATGAAGAGCTTATAAGTTGCGGAAACGGAGGTCTTTTCGGTCCAGGAAATGCAAAATTACCGCTTCCACCAATGTTAATGTTTGATAGAATTACAAATATTAATGATAAGGATGGTGCTTTTAAAAAAGGCTCTTTAAAAGCTGAACTAGATATAAAAAAGGACCTTTGGTTTTTTGATTGTCATTTCAGGAAAGATCCTGTGATGCCGGGATGTCTTGGACTTGATGCTATGTGGCAACTCGTAGGATTTTTTTTGGGCTGGATTGGAAATCCAGGAAAAGGTAGGGCCTTAGGTGTTGGTACTGTAAAATTTACAGGAGAAGTTTTACAAAATGTAAAGTTAGTCAAATATGAAATTGATATGAAAAAAATTATGTCTCCTGGTGGTACAACTGTTGGTTTGGCTAATGGGATATTATTAGCAGACGAAAAAAAGATTTATTCAGCGGACAATTTAAAAGTGGGGTTATTTAAATAATGAGAAGAGTTGTAATAACTGGTTTAGGTGTAGTTTCTTGTTTAGGTAACAATCAAGAAGAAGTTTATAAATCTTTATTAAACTCAAAATCAGGTATTTCATTTGCAGAAGAATATAAAGAGCATAACTTAAAAAGTCATGTGCATGGTAAGCCGAACATCAAACTTGAAGATCACATAGATAGAAAAACGATTCGATTTATGGGCTCTGGATCAGCTTATAACTATATTGCAATGAAAGAAGCAATAAAAGATTCAGGTTTAGAGGAAAAAGAAGTAAGTAACTTTAGTACTGGTATAGTCATGGGATCTGGAGGGCCTTCAATTGAAAACGTGATTTTAGCAGCTGACAAAACAAGAGCAAAAACCCCAAAATTAATGGGTCCTTTTATAGTTCCAAGAACCATGGCAAGTACCGCATCTGCTACTTTGGCAGTTCCATTTAAAATCAAAGGAACTAATTATACAATGAGTTCTGCGTGCGCAACTAGTGGTCACTGCATTGGAAATTCAATGGAACTAATTCAAATGGGTAAACAGGATATTGTTTTTGCTGGTGGAAGTGAGGAAATACATTGGGCAATGACAGCTATGTTTGATGCTATGACTGCACTTTCATCAAAATATAACGATACACCTCAATCAGCATCAAGAGCATATGACAAAACCAGAGATGGATTTGTAATCGCTGGTGGAGCGGGTGTATTAGTTTTAGAAGAATATGAACATGCAAAAGCTAGGGGTGCCAAAATTTATGCTGAGTTGACAGGTTATGGTGCCACCTCAGACGGATATGACATGGTAGCTCCGTCTGGAGAAGGGGCTATCAGATGTATGAAAATGGCGATGGCTACCACTAAAAACAAAATTGATTATATTAATACTCATGGAACTTCTACACCTGTGGGTGACATAACTGAACTAAAAGCTATTAAGGAAACTTTTGGGGAAGAAATTCCAAAAATAAGTTCAACAAAATCTTTATCAGGTCATCCTTTAGGTGCTGCGTCAGTTCATGAGGCTATATATTGCTTAATTATGATGAAAAATAATTTTATTGCCGGATCAGCGAATATTTCTGAAATGGATGAAGATGCTAAAAAATTTCCAATAGTTTCAAAAACTGAAAACAACTCCACTTTAAATACAGTAATGTCAAATAGTTTTGGTTTTGGTGGAACTAACGCTGCTTTAATTTTCGAGAAGGTGTAATTATGAGTTTAATGAAAGGCAAAAAGGGATTAATTATGGGTGTAGCTAATGAAAGATCTATAGCCTGGGGTATTTCTCAAAAACTTGCAGAGGCAGGAGCTGAATTAGCATTTACATATTTAGGTGATGCTCTCAAAAAAAGAGTAATCCCTCTAGCAGATAAATTAAACTCAAAAACCACATTTAGTTGTGATGTCGAGAAGAAAGAGGAAGTAATAAAATTATTTGAAAATATTAAATCTCAATGGGGACAAATTGATTTTGTAGTTCATGCAGTTGCTTTTTCAGATAAATCTGAATTATCAGGTGAATATTTAAACACGACAAGAGAAAACTTTTTAAGAAGTATGTTAATCTCCTGTTTTTCGTTTACTGAAGTTGCAAAAGAAGCGTCAAAAGTAATGAAACAAGGTGGAAGTCTTCTAACTTTAACTTATGAGTCTACCAAAGCTATTCCTAATTATAATGTAATGGGTGTTTGTAAATCAGCTTTAGAGGCTAGTGTTAAATACCTGGCTAGAGATTTAGGTGCCAAAGGAATGAGAGTTAATGCTATTAGTGCTGGACCAATTAAGACATTAGCAGCTTCTGCTATTGGTGATGCAAAGTTCTTGTATAAATGGAATGAAGACCATTCTTTCCTTAAAAGAAATGTTAATATTCACGATGTTGGAAACTCAGCTTTATATCTATTAAGCGACCTTGCGAATGGTGTAACTGGTGAAATTCACTATGTAGATGCTGGATATAACAAAGTTGGAATGCCAGATCCAAAAAACATTACCTAGAAATTTTTTCAACAAAATAAAATCTAATATGATTTATACAGATTGAATTCTACTATTTTTGAATACCTCATTGTAATAACCTTTGGTAATTGTGTTATGATCCAAATTTCTTATTAAAATATTATTTTTTTGGCTTAATTTTAATAAACTTTTTTACAATATTTTTCAAAGAAAATTCCCTTGAAATTAAAATTTTACTTTTTTCTAAATCATTTTCTTTTTTCTTTATGATTGCTAAACCAGATCCTTCAAAATAAAATTCTAGTGAGAACCTATCTTTATTTTGATTATAAATTTCTAAAATCTTATTAAATACAGATCTATTTATATTTTCTGAAAATTCATTATCTCTATATTCATTTTTACAATATGGAAGCCAGCTGATATCATCAATTATACAAATACCACCAATTTTTAAAAAGTTGTAATAATGATAAAATACTTTTTCAACATGAAATGGTTCATGATAAGAATCAATATAAATAAAATCTAAATCTTTTTTAATTTGTTTGTCAATAAACTCAAAATTATCATCACTTGAATGAATAAATTTCCAATTTTTATCATTTGAAACTTTGCTGCAATCTTCAATATCAATTGAAGTTAGGTTACCCTTATTTTTTTCACAAACTTCTAAGAATTTTTTTGTGGAAATTCCTTCTCTAACACCTAACTCAAGTATATTTATGCTATTAATATCTTTTATTAATTCAACAATATAGTCTACTTTATCTTCGTATTTTGGCACATACTGCATTACTCATTAGCTTGTTTCATAGAGAGTTTAACTTTGCCTCTGTCGAAACCAATTACTTTAACTTTTACCTCATCACCTTCTTTTACAACATCAGTGACTTTAGCAACTCTTTTGTCTGCAAGTTCTGAAATATGAACAAGTCCATCCTGCTTTCCTAAAAAATTTACAAATGCTCCAAATTCCATAATTTTCATAACTTTTCCCGAATAAATTTTATTTAGTTCAGCTTTTGCAGTGATGTCTTTGATCATTTGTAAAGCCATGCCTCTAGATTTTTCATCTGAAGCAGCTACAGTTACAACTCCCTCATCATTTACATCTACTTTTGCTCCTGATTTTTCAACTATCTCTCTGATAGTCGCGCCACCTTTTCCAATCACAGCAGCAATGTCCTTTTTATCTACATTAATTTTTTCCATTTTTGGAGTATATTTACCAACATTAGATCTTGAAGCCGATAATGCTTTATTCATTTCATCTAAAATATGAATTCTTCCTTCTTTAGCTTGGCTTAATGCCTTTTCCATAATTTCAAATGTTATACCAGTAATTTTAATATCCATTTGAAGAGAAGTAATTCCATCTTTAGTGCCAGCAACCTTGAAGTCCATATCACCTAAGTGATCTTCATCACCTAAAATATCTGATAAGACACTAAAGTCATCACCTTCTTTAATTAATCCCATTGCTATACCAGCAACTGGTTCTTTAATAGGTACTCCAGCGTCCATTAATGCGAGTGATGTTCCGCAAACAGTAGCCATTGATGATGATCCATTTGACTCAGTGATCTCAGAAACTACTCTAAATGTATATGGAAATGCCTCTTTTGATGGTAAAGAAGAGTGAATAGCCCTCCATGCTAATTTACCATGTCCAATTTCTCTTCTACCAGTTCCAATTCTTCCTGTTTCTCCAACAGAAAACGGTGGAAAGTTGTAGTGAAGCATAAATCTCTCTCTTTGTAACCCATCTAAACTTTCAATTCTTTGTTCATCATCTGATGTCCCCAAGGTAGCTGTCACAATTGCTTGGGTTTCTCCTCTAGTAAATAAAGCAGAACCATGTGTTCTTGGTAAAATACCTACCTCACAAGATATAGGCCTAACATCAGACAACCCTCTACCATCTATTCTATTTTTGTTTTTTAAAATATCAGTTCGTACAATAGTTTTTTCAAGACTCTTAAGCTCAGAATTAATATCAAGATCTGTATAATTTTCATCTTCTTCATAAAGTTTTTTAGCTTTATCTGTAATTTCTGAAATTTGATTTGACCTATCTTGTTTGTCCCTCGTTGCAAAAGCTTTTTTAAGATCTTCTGTAAAAGTTCCTTCTAATTTTTTCTTTACCTCAGATAGATCCTTCTTTTCGACCGTCCATTCAGGTTTTCTGCATTCTTTTGCAAGTTCCTCAATCATTTTAATTACAGGAACAAATCCTTCATGTCCAAATTTAACTGCATTTAACATTTCCTCCTCAGATAAACCATTTGCCTCAGACTCAACCATGAGCACTGCATCTTTTGTACCAGCCACAACTAAATCGAGCTTTGAATTTTCAAGCTCAGCTTTTGATGGATTTAAAACATATTCTCCATTAATAAATCCAACTCTAGATGCTCCAACAGGCCCTTTAAAGGGCATTCCTGATATAGCCAACGCGGCTGAAGATGCTGTAATAGATAAGATATCAGCCTCATTTTCTTTATCATAAGAAATCACAGTTGGTAACAATTGAACTTCATTTCTAAATTCATCAGGAAATAGAGGTCTAATTGGTCTATCAATTAATCTCGAAATTAATGTTTCACTTTCAGTTGGTCTTGCCTCTCTCTTAAAGTATCCACCTGGAATTTTTCCTGCTGCATAATATTTTTCTTGATAATTTACTGACAATGGAAAATAATCCACCTCAGGATTTACTTTTTTTGCTCCAACCACTGTTGCTAATACGACTGTCTCACCACATTTTGCGATTATTGCACCGTCTGCCTGTCTTGCTACTTTACCTGTTTCTAAACTTATTTTTTTTCCTGCTACTTCAATTTCATTCTTATATTCTTTAAACATTTCATTTCCATTTCTTTTCGTTCGTTTCTTTCCATTTCCGTATATCTATCTTGATCTTTATTTTCTTAAATTCAATTTTGACAGTACATTTTTGTAAGAGTCTATCTTATTTCTTTTAAGATAATCTAACAATTTTTTTCTTCTATTAACAGCTTTTAACAATCCAGTCGAGGAATGTTTATCTTTCTTGAATTGTTTTATGTGCTTTGATAAGTTTTCAATTTTCTCAGTCAAAAGTGCAATCTGAATTTCAGATGATCCTGTATCTTTATCATGAATAGCTAAATCTTGTGATTTTTTACTCATATATTTTAATCCTATTTATTAGTTTGTTTAATTAAATTTTCAATTTTTTCCGCATATTCAAATGACTCATCTTTTCTAAAAAGCAATTTGGGTAAAAATTTTACCATAACTTTTTGTGATAAAATTTTTCTTATTAAAAACGAATATTCTTTCAATTTTTCTATTACTTCATCAGCATTTTTCCCACCTAAGGGTAATACATATGCTTTTGCTATTTTAAGGTCTTGACTCATTCTCACTTCAGTTACAGTAATAGTGTTTGTTTCTAAATTTGGTACTTTAGCCTCATTTCTCAAAAAAATCATACTTAAAGATTGTTTAATCATTTCTCCAACTCTTAATTGCCTTTGAGAAACAGGTTTTCCAATTCTATCAGCCATTATATTGCTCTTTCTTTTGATGTTACATCAAATGCTTCAATTGTATCGTTTTTTTGAAAATCCATATAGTCTTTTAAAGCTATTCCACACTCTTGACCATTATTAACTTGTTTTACCTGATTTTTTTCTCTAAAAATTGTTGAAATTTTTCCTGTATATACAATGCTCCCATCTCTAATAACCCTAACGTTAGAATTTGATAAAATTTCTCCTTCTATAATTTTAGATCCAGCAATTTTTCCTGCTCCTGAAACTTTAAAAATTTGTAAAACTTGTGCGGAGCCTGTAATTTTTTCCTCTAAATCGGGAGCTAACAGTCCAGACATTTTTTGTTTAACGTAATCTATAACTTCGTAAATTATATTATATGAGGCTATGTAAATATTATCGTTTTCAGCTTTTTTTTTTGCTTCTTTGCTTGGTTTTACGTTGAAAGCTATTAGAACAGCATTAGAAGCTTTTGCTAAAGAAACATCTGTTTCAGTAACCATACCAATATCAGCTAAAATTATTTTTGGCTTAACTTCATCACTCTTAATTTGGTTAATTGCATTTTTTATAGCTTCAGATGAACCATGAACATCAGATTTGATAATTAAATTTAACTCCTGAGAGGTTTTGTCTGAAAAAGCTGACTCCTGAGTTGTAAAAGAAAATGGATTTTTTCCTTTTTTATTCTCTTGGACTCTACTCTCACTTAAAGTTTTTGCCTCTTTTTCATTATCTAAAACAATAAAATCATCTCCAGATTTTGCTGCGCCGTTAATACCTAGAATTTCAACAGGTGTTGATGGTAATGCTTCTTCAATTGTTTTTCCTTTATCATTTATAATTGCTCTTACTTTTCCCCACTTTAAGCCACTTACAAAAAAATCACCTTTTTTAAGTGTTCCAGCAGTGACAATTATGGATGCTACAGGACCTCTTCCAATATCAATTCTTGATTCTAAAACAACTCCAGTTGCTTTAGACTCAAAATCAGTTTTTAAATCTAAAATCTCCGACTGTAATATTATTGACTCAACTAATTTATCTAAATTCTTTTTATTCTTCGCTGAGATTTCTACCATCAAAGTATCACCAGATAAGTCTTCAGAAATTAATTCGTGCTCTAATAATTGAGTTTTTATTTTTTGTGGATCCGCATCTGGTAAATCACATTTATTTATAGCAACAACTATTGGAACATTGGCAGCTTTTGCATGTTTAATAGATTCTACTGTTTGGGGCTTTACTCCATCATCCGCTGCAACTACTAAAACTACTAAATCTGTAAGTTTTGAACCACGAGCTCTCATTTCTGTAAATGCAGCATGACCAGGAGTATCTATAAATGTTAATTTATTTGATTGGCTCTCTATTTGGTATGCACCGATATGTTGAGTAATTCCTCCAAATTCTCCTGAAACCACATTCGAACTTCTTAATACATCTAATACAGATGTTTTTCCATGATCCACATGCCCCATCACAGTTACGATCGGAGGTCTTTTATTTAAATTCTCGGATCTAGATTCTTTAATTTTTTGAATAATTTCTTCAGCTTTTTCCTCTCTTATTGGATTATGACCAAATTCTTTAACTAAATATTCTGCCGTATCTGCAGCTAAAGTTTGGTTTATTGTAACAGTAACACCCATGCCAAATAAATGTTTAATAACATTGCTTGATTGTTCTGCCATTCTATTTGCAAGTTCTCTTACTGTTATAGCTTCTGGAATATTTATATCTCTTTTGATTATTTTTAAATTATCATCATTATCAAATTTTTTATTATTTGAATTTTTTAATTCTTTTTGTCTTGCTCTTTTTACAGATGCCAAACTTCTTTCTCTTGTCTCTATTTCATCACTTAAAGCTCTTGAAACAGTCAATTTAAGTTCTCTTTTTTTTGTTCCTATTTTAATTTTTTTATCTTTATCTACTTCTGCTTTTAATCTTTTTGTAGCTCTTTGCTCAGCAAGCTTTCTTCTCTCAAAATCGTTAGGATTTGTAGAGACTCTTAAATCAGGATTTTTTTTTATACCACTCCCTTTTGAAAACTTAGAATAAGAATTTTTGAATGTACTTGACTTGCCAAAATTGCTTTTTTCGAACGATTTATTAGGTGAATTTTTTTCAATTATTACAGTTTTTCTTCCTTTATTTTTTGGTGGTTCAAAATTTTTATATGATTTCTTGGGATTTCCAGAAATTGTAAGTTTTGTTTTTTTGTTTTCCATTTTCCATCCCTTAATCTTTGTAAACTATATTTCTTGCGGACATGATTAATTCGTCTGCCTCATTTTTTGATAAAGCAAAATCTTCTAGGTATCCTTGTATTTTTATTCTTTCACCTCTTACAATGTCATATCCACCAGTTAATTCATCTGACGCAAGATCAGCAAAGTCCTCTAGTTTTAAAATTTTCTGCTCTCCTAAAGTAACTAACATTCCTGGTGTTAGACCTTTTAAGTTTATTAAATCATCAGCCAACCCTAATTCTTTTATTCTATGAGAAATATCTTCTTGGTCTTTTTCATGAAATTCTTTAGCTCTATCTACCAACGCTTTAGCAGTATCTTCTTCTATACCCTCTATTTTTGATAAATTTTCAACAGAACTATCTTTTATATCATCAATAGTGGAAAACCCTTCAGCAACTAATAGCTGTCCAAGCGTTTCATCTAACTCCAAATTTTTTACAAAATTTTCTGTCTTCTCTTTAAATTCTGACTGTCGTCTCTCAGAGTCCTCTTGATCAGTCATTATAT
Source organism: uncultured Pelagibacteraceae bacterium (assembly GCA_902571915.1). GTDB lineage: Bacteria > Pseudomonadota > Alphaproteobacteria > Pelagibacterales > Pelagibacteraceae > Pelagibacter. The sequence goes on along the minus strand of CACGDY010000011.1, from coordinate 3,526 downwards.
TTATTTCATAATTTAATAATTTTGTTGCCAATCTTACATTTTGTCCTCTCCTACCTATAGCTTTACTCAAATTTTCCTCGCTTAAAATCACGTCTAATTTTTTTCTCTCCTCATCTACATTTACTCTTTGAACTTCAGCAGGAGATAGGGCATTTGAAACTAAAATTGCCGGATCTTCTGACCAATTAACAATATCAATTTTTTCACCTTGCAATTCGTTTACCACTGCTTGAACTCGAGATCCTCGCATACCAACACATGCTCCAACAGGATCCAGCGATGTATCTACCGCTTTCACACAAATTTTTGCTCTACTTCCAGGATCTCTGGATGAAGATTTGATTTCAATTAGACCATCATAAATTTCAGGAACTTCTTGAACAAATAATTTCTCCATAAATCTAGGATGTCCTCTAGATAAAAAAATTTGTTGTCCTCTTGGTTCTCTTCTCACATCATGACAATAAGCTTTTATTCTATCTCCAGCTTTTATATTTTCTCTTGGTATTAATTCATTTTTTTGAATTATTGCCTCTGTTCTACCCAAGTCTACGATAACATTTCCGAATTCGAGTCTTTTTACAATACCACTTAATATAGTATCTTTTTTATCTATGAAATCATTGTACTGTCTTTCACGCTCAGCTTCTCTAACATTAAAACTTATAACCTGTTTAGCAGTTTGAGCTGCAATTCTTCCAAAATCAAACGATGGCAAAGATTGTAATACTTCATCACCAATTTTTTTACTTTTATTTTTCTCATCAAGTTTAATTGCATCGTCTAAATTGATTTCTAAGTTAGCATTTTCAGGATTATCAGAAATTACTAATCTTCTAAATATTTCTATATCTCCATTTTCTCTATTTATTAAAACCTTAATTTCATTATCTTGGCCAAATTTTGATTTGGCTGCTTTAGCAATACCTGTCTCCATTGAGTTTATTATTAGTTCTTTATCTATAGATTTTTCCAATGCTACTGCTTCTGCAATTCTTAAAAGTTCTAATTTATCTGCTCTTTTATTCAACATACTTTTACTTCTTCCAAAAAAAAATGGGCCTGAGCCCATTTTGATAATTCAACAATGTAAGTGCAATATATTGATGTTTATTTTTTTATCAATAAAAACTATTTAACAAAAATCTCTGTTTTATCGGTGTTTTCCCAAGAAAAAGCTCCGTCTTTCTCTGGAGTTCGACCAAAATGACCATATGCTGATGTTTTTTCATAAATTGGTTTATTTAAACTTAACATCTCTCTTATACCTCTTGGACTTAAATCAAAATTATTTTTGATTTTTTCAGAAATAAATTTATTTTTTTCTAAATCATTGTCAAATAAGTTAATAAAAATAGATAATGGCTTTGATATACCGATTGCATAAGCTAACTGAATCAAACATTTATCACTTATTTTAGAAGCTACAATATTTTTTGCTATATATCTCGCAGCATAAGCAGCAGACCTATCAACTTTTGTTGGATCTTTACCAGAAAACGCACCACCTCCATGTGGAGCTGCACCACCATAAGTATCTACAATAATTTTTCTGCCTGTTAATCCACAGTCGCCATCAGGTCCACCAATAACAAAATTACCAGTGGGATTTACATAAAATTCTTTTTCATCAAATTTTTCTAAAAAATATTTTGGAATAGATTTTAGTACATAAGGTCTAAGCAAATTTTTTACCTCTTCTTGATTTATATCTGGTGAATGTTGAGATGATAAAACTATCGATTTTACATTTTTTGGAGCACCATCTATATATTCGAATGTTACCTGACTTTTTGAATCTGGCTCAATTCCTTTTAACTTACCTGCTTTTCTATCTTCAGCCATTAATCTCAATATTTTATGAGAATAATAAATTGGTGCTGGCATTAAAACCTCAGTTTCATTAGAAGCATATCCAAACATTATTCCTTGATCCCCTGCTCCCTCATCCTTATTGCCCGAGGAATCAACGCCCATAGCAATGTCAGTGGATTGAGAATGAAGATAACATTCTATTTCAGTTGCCTCTCTCCATGTGAAACCATTTTGATCATAACCTATATCTTTAATGCAATCTCTTACTTTTTTTATTAAGTTTTCTTTCTTTATAGATGGACCTCTAACTTCTCCTGCTATTATTACTTTGTTTGTAGTAGTAAGTGTTTCGCATGCAACTCTAGAAAATGGATCCAGAGAAATATAACTGTCAACAACCATATCTGATATTCTATCAGAAACTTTATCGGGGTGACCTTCTGAGACGGACTCACTTGTAAAAAGAAAATTTTTTAAATTACTCATTTCTAATTTTATTAAATGATAATATTACTAAAATATACAACAAAATTAAGATTCCAAAAATTTTATTTCCAAATTTTGAAAATATCGTTATTTCATTTTTCTTAATTTTCTCAAGTTCAACATATCCTGAAGTATTAAATTTTACTCTATCTTCTATAATTCCTAATGGATTTATAATAGCGGCTGAACCATTATTAGTTGAACGAATAATATATTTACCACTCTCAATAGCTCTAAATGTACTATGAGCAAAATGTTGTTTTGGACCAACTGAATTTCCAAACCAGCCATCTTCGGATATGTTAATTATTAAATCAAAATTTGAAGAATTAAACAATTTTCCTGTGTATATAATCTCATAACAAATTAAGGGCAAAAATTTTAAAACAAAATCTTTATTTTCTATTTTTATAATCTCTCTTTTATCACCTGAAGAAAATGGTTTATAATTATTTGTTAAGGATTTTAATCCGATTTTTGAGAGTATTTTATCGAAAGGTAAAAATTCACCAAACGGAACAAGATTTATTTTGTTATATGAATTAAGCAAATTTAGATTGTTATCAAATAAAGCTAAAGAGTTATAATAATTTATCGATCCATCTACGATATTATCTCTATTGATTCCAATTATTAATAGATGATTTTGATTGAAGTTTTCTTTAAATAAACGACTATAATCTCTTATTTTTAATTGGTTTACACCCGGTAATATACCTTCTGGCCAAACAAAAATAATTTTTTCATCTTTTTTTACTTCACTCAAATCTATTAGTTCCTTAATAATAGAAACTGGATCATCAGAGGTATAGAATCTTTCTAATGTTATATTTGAACCTATAACCCTAATTTTATAATCTAAATAATTTTCATCTAAATTATTAAATCTATTTTTATATAATGATCCATAATAATAAAATGTTAAACATAATAAAAATAAAAACACCGGGATCTCGAAATTTTTTTTGTAATCTCCTAAAATAACTAGTGCAGGGCAAGTAAAGAGTGTAATACAAAATAAATTCATTCCAAACGTACCAATTATTGAAATAATACTCAAAAATTCTAATTGATTTGAAAAACTAAAAACGATTAAGTTCCATGGAAAACCAGTAAATAGGTTTCCTCTTAAATATTCTGCTAAACCAAAAATTAAGCTAAATAATAAAAAAGAACTAATTATTTTTTTTTCGTTAAAGATTGCAAATACGAGAGAAATTAACCC
>CACGDY010000010.1 GCA_902571915.1 uncultured Pelagibacteraceae bacterium | reverse complement strand
ATGCCTCGAAATCGCTTAATTTCTCTATTGCGTCGCTCTCATCTTTAAATGCCTCACTAAATATTTTAAATTCATATTTCCCAGAAAGTTTTTCAAGATCAACAAATTGCTCAGAAACATTTTGATAATCATCTAAAATTGCGACTTTAAGCATTTAAAACTTTCTTGTTAGATAAAACTATTCCAGTGACAATAAAAACTGCTCCTAGAATGTGATATAACATAAATTTTTCTTTAAATATGATCATGGCCATTATAGCGCTTAAAATAGGCATCAGATGTAAAAAAACACCAGATCTATTCGCCCCGATTAAAGAAATTCCTTTTATCCACAATATAAAAGAAAAATAATTGTTAGTGGTACAGAAATGAATATTCATCCAACACCTGAACTTACTTGGGCATTAATACTTGGACTAGCTAGAAATTTAAAAGAAGAAATCGATAACATGTATCAAGGTTACTGGCAAACTACAGTTGGTGTTGAATTGAAAGGTAAAATTTTAGGTCTTATCGGTTTAGGAAAAGTTGGTTCTGAGGTTGCCAAAATTGGTAAAGCTTTTGGTATGCAGGTCATGGCGTGGAGTGAAAATTTAAATTTAGATACCTGTAAAGATCTTGGTGTATTGCCATGTAGTAAAGATGATTTAATTAAAAATTCAGATTTTTTATCCATCCATGTGCAAGGAGGAGAAAGATACAAAAATTGTATAACTATTAAAGAATTAGATAAAATGAAAAAGACCTCTTATTTAATTAATACTTCCAGAGGACCAATAATTAATGAAGACGATCTTATAATTGCCCTATCCACAAATGAAATTGCTGGTGCTGGCCTCGATGTTTATGAAAAAGAACCTTTGCCAGAAAATAATAAATTGAGATTTTTACCTAATGCACTTCTAACACCTCACATTGGTTACGTGACTGCTGAAAATTACAGTATGTTTTATAATCAGATGATAGAATCTTTGGAGGCCTGTGCAAATGGTAAACCTATTCGGGTAATTGAATAAGATGGATTTATCAGTAGTTAATCATGAAGATTATTTTGCAAAAATTGGTGATGATCACAAATTCCCAATTGAAAAATTTGGTGCACTTGCAAACTATTTAAAAAAAAATAAAGTTGTAAAGAATTTTTATAAACCGTATCCCTGTTCTAATGAAACTTTAAAAAGAGCTCACTCTGAAAGTTATATTCAGAAAGTAAAAGAAAAAACTTTAGATTCAAACACTATTAAAAAAATTGGTTTTCCTTTAGTAGATAGCGTTATTCAAAGATCTTTAGTAGCAACTGGAGGCACTGTTTTGGCCTCTAAACTTGCTCTGGATTACAAATTAGCATGTAATACTGCTGGTGGAAGTCATCACGCGAATTTTGAAGGGGGTGCTGGTTATTGTGTGTTTAATGATGTAGCTGTTGCAGCTAAATTTTTAAAACATAAAAAATTGGTAAAAAAAATTTTAATTATAGACTTAGATGTTCATCAAGGAAATGGAAGTGCAGATATATTTAAAAATGATAAAGATGTATTTACTTTTAGTATACATTCAAAATCAAATTATCCAGCAAAAAAATCAACTAGTAACCTTGATGTTGAGTTAGAGGATAATATAGAGGATGAACAATATATTAAAACACTCAAATATTATTTAAGTAATTTAAACAAAGAAAATTTTGATTTTGTATTTTATATAGCTGGAGTTGACATACATTTTAATGATCGATTGGGAAAATTAAAAATTTCAGACGATGGAATAAAACAAAGAGATGAAATTGTTACGGAAAACTTTTTTTCAAAAAAAATTCCACTTTGCGGAGTTTTAGGAGGAGGATATAATAAAGATTTTAATAAATTAGTTGAATTACATTCCTATCTGCACCAATCTTGTGCTAAACTTTTGTAAGTATGGTAAAAAAAAATTCTAATTTAACAGCAGAGCAAAAATTAGTTATGTTTGAAGATGGCACTGAACCTCCTGGCAGCAGCGAACTGAATAATGAAAAAAGAGAGGGAAGTTATCATTGCGCAAATTGTGATGTAAAACTGTTTGAAAGTAATACTAAGTATGAGAGCGGATCTGGATGGCCTTCATTCTACGATTCGCTTCCTGAAGTTTTTGAGACAAAGACAGATCATTTATTAGGTTATGGGAGAACGGAATATCACTGCAGAAATTGTAACGCACATCATGGTCATGTATTTGATGATGGTCCAAAACCCACTGGAAAACGGTATTGTAATAATGGTATTTGTCTCATATTTAAGGCTAAATAATAAAGTTTTAACGTATACATATGCTATTAAATAACGTAAAAATTTCTCATGAAAAAAATTTTCTTAATTCTTTTCTCTTTTACATTTATATCTATAGCTAATGCTGAAGATATATCAAAAAAAGTTTCGGAGTATATAAGTAACTTAATTCCAGGAGAAGGTGATACAGAGGTAAGTATTGATTTAAGTGAAACTTACGAACCAGATTATAGTATTTTAGCTGTAAGAGAAATTTCAAAAACAGATACAGGAAACCTTTTTACTCAATTCTCTTTATTTAATACTGACAAAAACGAAGAGGAAAGAATTGTTGGAAATCTTGGTTTTGGAAAAAGAATGTTAAGTGATGACAAAACTTTGATGACAGGTTTTAACGTTTTTTTTGATTACGATGATATTGGTAATGCCAGATCTAGTTTTGGTTTAGAAGCTAGAAATGCAGTTTTGGATTTTGGGTCTAACTATTATTTAAAAATGGGTCATGGGAGAGATGAAAAAGTTCTAGAGGGGTATGATATCAGGCTCGCTTCACAGATTCCCCATTTGCACTGGGCAGATTTATTTATTAAAAATTATGATTGGAGAGGGATTGATAGAGATGATATTAGAGGAATACAACTTGGTTCAGATATGGTGTTAACTCCAAATTTGAATTTAGAATTAGCTTATGATAACAAAAATAAACAAGGTATCAAAGATGAGTGGCATGCAAAGTTTATGCTCGTACATCCACCAAGATCAGGGCCATCTTTAAAAGATGGTTTTTTGAGTGAAGCTGCTTTTAAAGAAGAGAAAGACATGTCTGGAGATCTTTTAACTAAAGTTAAGAGAAATAACAAAATTGTAGTTGAGTTTAAAGGTAATGCAACAATTTCAAGAGCGGATTAAATATGACAAGATTTATTAAAATTTTGGTTTTAAATTTTTTCTTTTTTACAGCTTATATACTTCCGTTGTATGCAGTTGTTAAGGGAAATGCTGATGTTTATAAAATTACCATGCGGAAACTTGAATTTTGCACTGGTAGCAATGATGTAACAGATTGTAGAGATGCTGTGGTTGTAGGAAGTGGAGATGTACAAGTAGATATAGCAGCTGTTGATGCAGGTGCAGCCGCCGCAGCTTATGGTGAACCAACTTTACTTCCACTTGGTGTTACGTACACTCATATGAGAGTTACAATTGATAGAAAATTTGTAATTAGAAATGACACTGCTATCGCTGCTGGATCAAATGCCACTGCTTGTAGAACGATTGCAACAACAGATGATATGTATGGATTAAAGACAGAGGCTTTAAATAAATATACACATAAACCTGTTATAGCAAATAATCAAACGGCAGCAGATATGAACATTTACTTAGTAAATGATCAATATACAAGATGTAACGTTGCGACGTGTCAAGGTGTAGGTGGAACAACTGCTGATCAAGGTATTACATATAACCAAGGCATTGGATCCTCAAGACATCAAACACAACATGCAGATGGAAGCACAAGTGATGATCATGTAATGGTCTATGAACTTGCAGAACCTTATACTGTTTCATTAATCGCACCTATAATAGATATTGCTTTTGGAACTCAAAATGCTGTTGGCGCAGCTGAGGTTAATGAAATTTGTCAAATGTGGGCTGAAGAACCCATTGTAACAATAAGTATTAAGTAATAATAAAAAAACTGTCTTAAAATTTCCGGGTAATATTTATAAATGCTTCATCATAATCCTCAGGTCTTAAAAGATTATTTGATAATATGAAATCAATAATGAAGCCATTAATATTTTTTGTTAAACTGTAATTCGATTTTAATTTATCAGATCCATCTATGGAAAATCTAAAATTTGTCTCTTTGTTGGGCAAGTAGCCAATTGCAATGTGTATTTTATCCGTATGACCATAATCTAAAGCCTGATCGCGTTCATATATTAAAAAAATACTAGAACTATTAGGTAGAACTATATCGATTCCGATTTCACCTTTGATATTATGTAAAGCACCAGAATATAATTTTTCGTTAAATGTTGCAGCATCATCACCAGTGTAGGTATATCTAAAAGTTGATGAACGATCGATATCTGCAATATATTCTAATTTACCATGTCTTTTTATAGTTCTCTCATCAAACGATATATCTTGCACAGCACTTATTCCTGCTCTTAACTTTTTGGTGTTAACATATTGTTTTTTAACATCAAGTCCACCGGCACCTGACTCTTTATAAGCTTCTAAAACAGTGTGACCTAGATCAAATCTTCCTGACGGAATTATGATTAGATTATCTTTTGAAATTTCATCTTTAATTCTAAACGATGCGTATAATTGTTCACCTGATCTATCTGCAATATTTTCACGACCATCTAATACAGTCAATATAGTTGATTTTAATTTACCAAAACCAATTATAGTATCTTTATATCTTTTTTTTCCTTTGATAGGTGTAGTCTGATAATAAGTAAGATTATATGAGTCTGTATCTAGTTTACTTCCTGTTTCTCCAAAAACACCATTTCTACCAACCCTAAAAGCTAATCCCATCATTCCTTTTTCACTAGTATATTTATCAGCGCCTAATGTAATTGCATCTGTTCCTATTTTTATTGTAGAAGAATTATTTGTATCCCCAACTCTACCAACAGCTAAACTTCCCTCACTCCAATAAAAAATATCTTGATCTTGATCTTTTTTTTCTTTTTTAGCGACTGACACTTGAACTGCCTTAGTCAAAGATGCAAGCATCTGATTGGTATAATTAATATCTAGATTAAGATTTGTTAAATTTTGTCGATCTTTATTTCTTCTTATCCATTTTAAACGATTTAAAGCTGTGTCAGTTGAATGGTCGATAGTCTTTTTTGCTATCTCTATTTGAGCAATTGCCATTCCAGTTCGATTTTTATTTTCAGTGATAGAAGGACATTTTGCAGGGAAAATAGTAAATGGACAAGCTAAATCATACTCCATTATTTGATCAATGCTATTATGGTTTTGATCATTTCCAATATATAATTTTAAACCACTTGAGTTAAATGCAATTCCTCTAGGTTGTAGATTTTGTGGAGAGGCAGTGGAGAGATTAAATTTACCGTCGATTACAAATGACGATGTATCAAAACCTGCTGTGAGAGAAATCTGACTTATACCTTGCTTCTGCCCAGATTGGTGACTAATAATAAAAACTCTCTTTCCATTAACACTAAACTTAATTCCTGCCATGTTGATTACATTAGCAGTGGTAAGTGATCCCATATCTATTCCAGCTGTTGTTACAAGTTGAAGTGAAGTTATGTCGTAAGGGGTCGAAAGAGTATACTCTAACAATTTTGCAGAATTATTGTTTTGTCCAAACCAACTTAAAAATAATTTTGTACCATCGTTGTTAAAATCAAAACCTTGAAGCCTAATTTTTGAATTTCCAGTGTATCCGTCTCCTACCAATGAAAAATTACCAGCTGCACTGTCACTTAAATTATCTGAAGAATCGAGATTTGTGGTTTGTTGTGCAAACGCACAAGTAGAAATATCATAAGGTGTAGTTAAATCATATCTGAAAAGTTTATCCTTATCTGCACCATTATGACCAGCATTTCTTGTTGCAACAAATAATTTTGTTCCATCATGGTTAAATTCTAAATCATATGGCGTGAATTCAACTTCAGCCATTGTGCATCTCTCACCATCACCTGCATAAGTTCTTGAACTTATATCGTAAGGTGTACTTAGATTAAATTCCATAATATTGCCGGGATTAGTAAAATTAGCGGAACTTGTAAAAAGTTTTGTTCCATCTTTGTTAAACTCAATACCAGCTATTATATTATTTTGAGTTTGGTTACCATCATCAAATGCTACTGTTTGCACATGAGTCATAGTAGATGTATTTCCAAATAAATTTGAATTTGGAAATAATATAAAAAAAACAATTAATAATTTTCTTAATAAATGCATATTTTTAAAAGATTTATAATTTTTATAATTAATTTATCTACTCAAAAGAAGCATAAAAATTGTGAATTTTTAACCATATTGGCCAATTTGATTACTAGGATATGTATTTAAATTAATATAACATTGTTTTTTAGAATAATTATATATAAAAAATAGTATGTTTGAAAAATTAGAAGAACTGGCAAAAAATAATAAAAAGATATCAGATTTTCATATTAGAAGTGGATGGCCATTAGCGTATAGACAAACAGGTGAAATTCATAAAGTACCTGAGGTAATGGTTAAAGCACAAGATCTTCAGGATTTAATTTCAACTAATTGTAATGAAGTAGAATCAAAAAGATTTAATGAAACACATGAACTTGATTCATCTGTCACACTTAGTGGTTTAAGATTTAGAGCTAATTTTTATAAAACAATCAATGGACCTGCTGCAGTTTTAAGAAGAGTTGAAAGTGTTATACCAGAGATGGAACAGTTCGATTTACCACCTGTTCTTTATGATATTATAGACATGCATAAAGGATTAGTTTTAGTCACTGGTCCGACCGGTTCAGGTAAATCCACAACACTTGCAGCAATAATTAATGAGATTAATAAAACTAGAACAGCAAACATCATCACTGTAGAAGATCCAGTTGAATTCATTCATAAAGATAAAAAAAGCATCGTTTCTCATAGAGAAGTAGGAAAACAAACAGAGACTTTTGCAAGTGCATTAAAAGCTGCACTACGTGAAGATCCAGATGTTATTTTGGTTGGAGAGATGAGAGATTTAGAAACAGTTTCATTAGCTTTGACAGCTGCAGAAACAGGACACTTGGTTTTTGGAACTTTACATACTAGTGGAGCTCCAAATACAATCAATAGAATTATTGATGTATTCCCTCCTGAACAACAAGCGCAGATAAGAGCTCAAATTTCAACATCTTTAAAAATGGTAGTAACACAAAGACTTCTTAAAACAAAAGATGGCCAAGGTCGTTGTGGTGCTTTTGAAGTGATGAAATGTACTGCACCAATTCAAAACTTAATTAGGGAAGCAAAAATTCATCAAATACCAAGCATCATGCAAACAGCTGTAAAAGATGGTATGATAACCATGACGAAGTCATTGGAAGAATTAGTTAAAGCTGGAAAGATTGATGCTGGGGCAGGAAAAGAAAGCTAACGGATTTAGCGTTATAGAGTTAATTATTGTTTTAGGATTAGTAGGCGTGCTGTCTGCATTTGCTTATCCAAAATTTTCTGATTGGAATCATTCAAGACAAGTAAAGCAAGATGTAGATCGAATAAATGCTTTAATTAGGAATACTCAAATTCAAACAGAAAGAGGAACTTTAGCCTACGTAAAAGTTCTTTTTACCCCTGTTGGTGATAAATTAAAAGTTGAAGGCAAGGGTTTAACTATGGAAACTTTATCTAGTCTAATTTATGACGATGACTCAAGATGGTTTCCTGATGATAATGATCTAAGTAATAGGTGTAGGGGACCAAATGGAGGTTGGGATACAGATACAACTGGCGACGATATAATAAAACAGTCAGTTTATGATATAGAATTGGAAAATATTAATTCTAATATAACTCAAGCATCTGGCATTTGTTTCTCAAGAAATGGAAAATTTTATGAAAGCTATGGCGATCTGGATACTGGAAATGGCACACCAGCAAGTTTTGCTTTATTCTGTAGTATAAAATCATCTGCAGATTGCTCAGATAAATCCAGAGAAGCACATTTGCATGCGATAAAATGGTCGCGTTATGGAAATATTTATAAAGTAAGATGGTTACCTAAAAGAGGAGATGGGGAGGCAGGATGGTCAGATCCTTTATAGTCAAAAAAAAAAATAAAAATATAAAAGGAATTTCTCTATTAGAGGCTTTGGTCTCTACAGCAATTATTGGTATTGGCTTTGTAGCCATTTTACAAATGACCAACTATTCTGTTCAGTCTATTACTACTTCAGGGGAAAGAACAAAAGCAAATTTTTTAATAAATATGATTGCAGAGGATGCTATAGCGAATAGATCCACAGGTATTACACTGGAGAACTTTTCTGAGTATGTAATTACAGATTTACAGACAGATGATAATAGTCTCTCAAGTTTTTGTAAAAAAAAAACAGATCCGACTGGTAATTCAGGAAATATATATGGTGGGTTTGATAAAACCACAGCAATACAAAGGTACGGTGAAAGAACTGCCTCGAAAATGAAATTGAACAAATGGAAATCAATTTTAAACACAAAGGACTACATGAATTGTAAAGGTTTAAACGAGACAAGGGAATTTCAGATTTTTAAAGTAGCACCTTCCTGGAGCCAATATAAGGATGAAAACTTCATAAATAATAACATTACAGATGAAGTTTTGTATATTGGTAAAATTTTATTCAAATTGAATGATGGAAATAAATTTAAGTCGTTATATTTTCAAAGTGATTATAAGCTCAAAGGACATAAAGTTATTACAGAAGACCAACAAAATTCTCCGTTAAATGAAAACGAACAGGATGGGGATGGTTCATAAACAATATGAGTAAAAATAAACTTAGAAATGACGCAGGGCTTACTTTAGTTGAAATATTAATTGGTATCGTAATTACTACACTAATAATGGGAGCACTTTACACATCTTATAATGTAGTCAATAAAACATATTCTCAAGTCAGTGAAAAAGCAAATATTAGCAAAACAAGTAGAGATTTAGTTAGTATGTTAATGAGAGATATAAGAATGGCAGGTTTTAAATTTTATGTCGGTACTCATGATAAAAAAAAATATGCCCTTAAAACACAAAGTTGTAATGGCGGTGATGGTTTAAGCCTTCCTACTCAAAGTTATTTTACTTTTAATAATGGATATACAGATGAAAATGATAGTCATAATCCTGTTGTAATAAGATCAAGAACTCTTGGTAATAGTAAAATAACCCATAATTCTCCAGAGAATTTATCCCCTCCTTTGCTTCCACAAGTAACCACACCATGGAGTCAAAGTACTTTAACGCCTGATCAAAAAAAAATATTATCAACAGATTTGTGTTGTGATCAAATTGAAATCGTCTATGAGGATTTTAATATAAATCATGCATCACAACCTTTTAAGAAATATCGAATTACTTATTTCGCAGAAAAAACAGGAGATGGAGATGATCCTCGATATGGAGCATTCAAATCTATGGAGATGTGGGATCAACCAAAAATAGAAGATTGTACGTGGCCTGATACACCAACTGGATTAGGTTGGGTAACAGATGAAATAAATGTGGAAACAGGCGAGAGAATTTGTCCTGAATGTGTAAAAAGAGAACTTATAAGAGACTATGTAGTTGATATGGAATTTATTCCTTTCGATCAGTATGGCGTTATAATAAAAAGCGAAACTTCAGGTGAATATCCTCGACCCATACCTCAATTAGGTGATCAAACAATTAGAGAAAGATTATATGATATTAGAGGTGTTGATATAAGATTAACTTTTAGGACCAAAGAAAAGTTTTTTAGTAGAGTTTCTTCATCAAAAAGAAAGCCCAAAGAATTATTGAGTGATAGAAATCAATCAAATACCAATACGACTAACAATCAGACAGATGTAACTGGTAATACAAATAATATGGAAGATCTTTTTTTGAGAGATTCTGTAATTGTATCTGTAAATACTAGAAATATCGGCAAAGGTTCATTTTGATGAAAGAAAAGAGTAACATAAAAGGTTTTTCATTAGTATTGTCTTTAGTTTTGCTGTTTGCGATGTCTTTAATGGGTGGTTCTTTAATCGTTATCGCTTCATCAGATCATCAAGGAAATAATAGCAGTGATGAATATCAACAAACTTTTTATGTTGCTGAAACAGCTTTAATGGAAGCTGAAAAAAGTTTGATTAATCAAATGATGGGCCCAGTTGTAAATGGAGTAAGAAGTTCAGATAGAAAAATACCTATAAATATTGCGTATAAAGATGCTGATGATAATGAGATAGTAGCTAATAGACCAACACGGACTGCTTGTTATTTAAGTTTTAGAAACTTGAGTAGAGACAATTCATTTAGATTGGTCGAACACCAGAGAAATCAAAAATTTATTAATCTAATTCGTCCTTTAATAACTACAGGTTCAAAAGAGGAAACTAGAATGGAAAAATATATGTTTGAGTTTTTTTCTGTAAACGCAGGATCTGCTATTTATAAAGGAGCAGGAGCAAGTTTAAAAAAGACAGCTGTTACAACTCAAAAATTAGGTACCACATATAGAATATATGGTTGTGGTATGAAGGTCAAAGATAGCTCAGATACTGACCCAAGTATTGAGATACTTATTCCCTTAGAAACTGTAATAATTTTATCTCACTAAATATAGTAATATAAGTCCTAATATGATCAATATGCATCTTGAAATATATAAATTAAGAATTTAAAATTTATTACTGTGAAAAAAATATTTTTATTTATTTTATTTTTATCATTTGTAATCAGCAAATCTTTTGCTTGTGAAATTTTGAATGTGCCTATCGGTACACCTGTTAATTTAGCTTCAGAAAAATTAGATTTTCTTACTCTATATAAAGAGGGAGAATTTGATGAAGGAAGTGCGATAGAATATTATGATTACGCTGAGCAGTTTTGTAGTCAAGGTGAATTCAAAAATACTGAGCTTCAAGTGGTGGTGTACGACTCAAAAGTTGCAGCTATTAGATTGATATCTGAAATAAAGGACCAACCAAAAGAGGTTTATACTTTTACTAAAAATTTTGTAAAAGATCCTGGTCCAAGACCACTATACAAAAATTGGAAAGGAGTCATCGATTTAAGCATCGGTGATTTAAAGATTAATTATGCTAAACATAAAATAAATGGTTTGTTACACGAAATATTAGAAATCACGTCAGAGGAAATGTCTGAATGGATATCAGGTGAGCATGTAATTTCGCAGAGGATGTAAAAATGAAAATTTATAAAATCTTAATTATCTTTTTATTTGCCTTATTTATAAACAAAAGTATTCATGCCAAACCTATCCCTCCAGGTGCGGGTCAAGGAGACGTAGCCGCTAATATTTTATTTCTAGTTGATAGTTCAGATAGTATGAAAAGACCAATAGGTGGAGTTGGATCTTTAGAGGCTGTATATGGATTAGACTATGACTCTTCTGGTAACATTTTAGCTGGTCAAGGTGGTACTTCAAGAGGATTAGTCAGAATGACTAGTGCGGGAGCAAGAGATAAATCAGATTTTGATGATCTTCAATATATTAACTCTAATGGTTGTGCAACAACAGTAGACACCAGTCATAATTTTTCAGATTATAATGTTATACGAACTTATGAACCAATTTTTGTAGAAAATGTACCCCTAGAAGGTACATTAAAAAACATTATTTTTTTTAGATCCTGGATGCGAAATTCAAATAGAGCAGTTTTTGGTTTTTCAGAAAATGGAAATAGTTGTCAGCTTGTAATTGGTGTTGAGGATGTTGCCGCTATAAGAGGGAAACCTGCTTTTATAAAAAGAATTAGAGTTAAAACAATTAATAATATTCCTTATATGTTTATCACAGGCCAAAAAAATGGACCTGTATCCAAAAGAGGTTTTCTAAAAGTTTTAAATCTAAACTCAAAGGCTTCCTCGATTCAAGAACAATGTAATGGCTGTGATTTTAAAAATCATTCAGGATTTGATGTTACAAGCGATGGAAAGTTGATTTGGCATGCTCGAAATGGGGTTCTTTTTGCAAATAGTTTAGAAGTTTCGGGAGCAGGATTTAAAGATACTGGAACTAGAGTAAGAGAATGTAATCAAAGTTCTACTGACAACTTTTCTGGTACAAATCCAGATCGCGCTCATGCATATGATATATCAATTGATCCAGATGATGACAATATAGGGTATATTTCATCTCAAGCTGACGGAGTAATTCAAAAAATAAACCTTTCAAATTGTGATGTTATTGCAAGTATAGGTATGGGAGGAAAAAGACCAGGAGATAATAATGCTAGTGCTAATTCTTTAGATGCTGACGATGTAAAATTCTGGAAACCGACATTTATTAGGGCAACAAGTACCAAAGTAATTGTTGGAACTCTTAGAGGTTATGCAGATGAGTTTGATAAAAGCAAATTTACAGCTGCAGATCGAGATACTGCATGGTTACAACAAATGGGTGCTCCAAAAATATTAAGATGGGATGGACTTAAGGACGCTATTAGAGCAGTTGTAAATGATACCACGTTAACTAGTGGAGCATACTTTGGATTTGGTCATTGGAATTCGGGAGAAGATTGTAGAAGGAAAAAATGTAGACCAAGAGGGGGATATATATGTCATATACGTGATAGATGCGATAATTACTATCGAAGTTGGAAAAGTGGTAATGCTAAGCATCCTGAAGGACAGTCCGAACTTTGTAATTCAAATTCTTGTCTTAAAATTGGTGTAGGACCCCAAGGCGCTTCTAAAATTATGGAGTATTTCCAAGATTTACCAACAGCATGGGGTACTGATGCTAATGCATTTTCACAAATAGCACTTCGTTATTTCACAGATACAGATGCAGGTAATAAACTAATCGATAAAAATGCTTTAGACTCTGAAGGTAATTCCTGTCAGCTTAATTACGTAATTGTAATTGGTGATGGAGAAATGAAAAATACAGGGACTAAAACTCGTAATAGATTAAAAGCATTAAGAGATATGGGTGTCAAGACATTGTTTGTTGCTTACGGCGGTGGAATATCAACAAATGGAATTTCTAAATTTAAAATTCTAGCAAGATGGGGAAGTTGTAAAAATGGAGATAGAACTGATCCAGAATGTGAGGAGTTGATTGAGTCTGAAACGCCAGAAGAGCTTAAACAAGATTTGATGAGTAAAATTAGACAAATTCTTGCAGATAAACTTGCTTTTACAGCACCCTCAATTACTGCAACTATTCAAGAAGGTGGAGCATTATATCAAGCTCAATTTGCCTATGAACAGTTTGGTGAGTGGCGTGGTAAATTATTTCGAAAAAAACTAAAACCTAATGGTGAAGTTGACCATGATAATCCTGTATGGAATGCAGCAGATAAAATAAAGTCTCAATCTACCCCTGGGGATGGAGAGGATACAAGAAAATTATGGTCTGCTTTAGGTTTAGTTTCCTCAGATTATGGAGGTTATGATAATTTTTCTGTAGCAAATAAAGATACTATTGGTACATTAATGGAATATACTGGTTACACAATTCAAGATTATCATAACTCAACTTCTCAATGTACTCCAGCGAATGATGAAGATTATACTATCAGCATAACAGAACCAATAGGTGAAGATGGTGTAGATGATGACTTAAAGGGTCTAATAAATTTTATGAAAGGTAATGACTATTTCGATTACAATGGTAATTGCATCATTGATGAGGTTAGAGGAAGTGTTATGGGTGATATTTATCATTCTCAATTAATTGAAGTTGGAAGACCTGATGCTAATTTAGATTTTGGAGGCACTAATGAAGAAGCTTATTTTAGAGCGACCAATAATTATCAAGGTTATATTTCTCGTAAAGCATCAAGAAAAAGTGTAATTTATGTTGGATCAAACAGCGGAGTATTACATTCTATAGATACAGAAACTGGAAAAGAAAACTGGGGATTTGTTCCTCCGTTCGTTGTTTCAAGTTTACCACAAGTTATGAATGAGGGATACGATGGAAATGTAAATGGCATAATGGGTGGAACGAATCCTATTTTTGGTGTTGATGGGTCCCCAATAGTGCATGATATTCTTTCAACGGGTTTTAATGCAGATGGTTCTGTAGATGATGAAAAAAAGTGGCGAACAATTTTATTTGCTCCATATGGTCGAGGGGGAGCTGGATTTTCAGTACTTGATGTTTCAGATAATGAAGAACCAGTTCATTGGTTTTCAATATTAAACGACAGGATAAATAGAAGAGTGTTAGTTGCTGATGCGCTCGGAACAATTCAACCACCTTATACATATAATTCAGGCACTTTTTCTTATGAAGATTCTGATGAGGGTATCAAAGCATTTGAAATGTACGATCAAGCTAGAACTGCTGATGGAGACGACTCACTAACTGATGATACTCAAAGAGCAAGAGCAAATTGTGTAACAACTACTGGATATCATACCAGCAGCAGTAATGATATGTGTTATGCAGGTTCTACTTATCATTTTTCGGGAATAGATTTAGGCTATTCAGATGGTGAAGATATTCCAGCAGGTGTAATTGAAGCATCCATTAGAACTTCATCAGGCCTTTCACCTTTACCAATCACAAAAGCAAAGATGGTACAAAATAAACTTCAGGTGACTTTTTCAAATGAAGTTCAACTTATAATAAATCCTTATATTAAAGACGATGAAACTAGAGTGCTTGAACAGTTAGAGACAACACCTTTTAGTATTTCAACTTCATGTAAAGCTACAGGTTTTACTGAAGAAAACATGGTTTATAATTATTCTGAACTAGGAGAAACTTGGGGAGCACCAAGAATAGCCAGGATTCCTTCTTATGACACTGGATCACAAGATAATCCAGCTTCAGATAAATATGTGGTAATTCTTCCAGCTGGAATGAATTCTTCTGATAAATGCGTAGGTTCAGCATTATATTTGATTTCTCTTGAATCTTTTACAGATGCAGGAGGCAGAGAAATACCTGCGGGAGGTATTTATGGAGCACACTTAAATGCAGGTCCTATTACAATTGTTGATACAAAACCTACCGGAGTAATTAACTCAACAGGGTCAACTGAGGCTACTCCTACTGGAAGTGACATAATTAATTCAACGCCAGCAACTCCTGTCGTAATTACTCCAGACACTGCAATTGGTATTCCTTGGAGAGGTGCAATGGTTTATATTAATGATTTAGAAGGAAAGATAACAAAGATAAATCTTACTAGTCAAAAGAAAAACGCAGATTTATTTGATCAAACAACTTTATTTAGGTTAGATGCAAGTATAGCTAATGCAAGATACTCTTACTTTGGCATGGATGCAGGTATAGGAGTGACTAATGGTAAATTTTACTTATTTGGATCTACAGGAAACTTTATGGACCTTGGTGCAAGAGAAGATGATATGGATAATATTTTATATGCAGTTGTTGACCCGGATTATCCATTTTTCAGACATTTGAATGGTGAGGATATTCCTCTAGGAGCTGACTCAAGTTTTGATTTAACAGCTCATAAAGGTGCAAACAAAGCAAGATCAGCAGATAATAGCAGTACACAACCATCACAAGTAGAAGATGGAGAATGTATGGATGTAACAGGAACGACTAATCCACTTGCATGCCTTGATTTATCACAAAATGAAAATGCATGGGTTATTGGTTTAGATCGACCCGCTGCTAACAGTAACAATCAAGCACCACCAGTAAAATTATTTAGAAAGGCTTCAGCTTCTCCAACATTGTTTAAAGGAAATGTATATTTTCCTGTCTATCAACCTCCAACAGGAATTAATAGATGTAACCAGGGTGCTGCCTTCATTTGTGTTGCAGATGATGAATGTGGTACAAACGGTTCTACATTATTGACAGAACTAAGAGACTCACCAGATGATGTTGACAGAGCTCAGGGAAATATATGTGGTTATGTAAGGAAAGGTGTTCTTTCAGAGTTGGTAATATTTGGAGATAAACTTTTTGCTAATGTTGCAGGACCTTCAGAAGACGAACAGACATTGATATCAATTTTATCTGCACCAGGAGAAGTAATTTCAAACAAAGGTGGCTGGAGAGATAGCAGTTTCTAAAAAATATCTTATAGAATTATTTTTACCTCAATACATAGAAAAATATTTGATCTACTAATACAATATAAATCACACAACCAATTATTAAATAAGGTCCAAAAGGAATTTGAGTAGTCATACTTTTTGTTTTTTTAATTAGACTTGGTAAGGAATATATTAATGCAATCAAAGATGAAAAAATAAGAATAAACGGAAGAGCAACCCAACCAAACCAAAATCCTAATGCTGATAAAAGTTTTGCATCACCCAGACCCATTCCTTCGATGTTTTTTAATTTTTTATATAAAAAAATTATTAACCAAATTATAAAAAAACCTAACACACCACCTATTAAAGATTGTTTAAAATTAGGAAAAAGCAAAATATTTGAATTAATTAAAAAAGTTTTTCCAAATCCTATTAACATTAATGGATAAGACAATTCATTCGGTATAATGAAATGTTTTAAATCTATGAAAAAAATGATTATAAAAAAAATGGTCAAAATAAAAAATAATAAACATATTAATGACACTCCATAAAAATGGAAAATTAGCAAAAAACTTATAGCCGATATCAGTTCAACTAAAAAATATTCATTATCTATCTTTGTTGAGCAGTTTCTACATTTTGCTTTTAGCACTATGTAAGAGATGATAGGTATGTTATCGTACCATTTAATATTCTCTTTACAGTTTAGGCAATAGGAACGCCCAGAAATGCTAAGCTTATAAGGCAATCTTTTAATACAGACGTTGCTAAAACTCCCCCATATACTTCCTAATAAAAAAGCTGTAATATAGAACACAATTTATAGTTTAATTTGGGAGGAAAATTCTATAAGGCCATTTATGCAATACTGTACGAATAAAATTGCATCATTTAAGTGCAAATAGAAATTAGGCGAATGAATTATGATTTCCATTTATTAGATATTATTAAAAAAAAAAATGAATTTCAAACAGTAAATAGTATGTTTTTTAGTTCAAAAAAAAAGGAACCAATTAAAGTTGTAGATACAAAGAACGAAGATTTAGAATTGATTACTAAGATGAATCAAGAATTAGCTAGATCTCTCGATCTTACAGAGACATTGCAAGATTCATTAGAACTAATTATTAAACGTATAAACGCTCAAGCAGCAAATATATTTTTGATAGAAGAAAAAAAACAAGTATTTCAATGTATTGCATCAAAGTATCAAGCCTACTTGGAAGACTTTGAAATACCAATAACACAAGGAGTTATGGGCAAAGCTGTATTCAGCAAGAAATGTATAAGAGTTGGAGATGTAAGAAAAGACGTAAGAGAAATAGCAGAATTTTATTTTGATTTAGATAATAAAACTAATTTCACTACTTATTCAGTTTTATGTGCACCTTTAATTGTTTCAGATGATTGTATTGGAGTAATACATTGTTTAAATAAAAAAAGTCAAACAAAACTTTTTGAGGAAAACGATAGAAAACTATTAGAAACCTTATCTGGACCAGCTGCTCTAGCCATTAGAAATGCTAAAATGGCAAAAGACATGGTAGTAAAAAATAGAATTCAAAAAGAAATAGAAATCGTAGGAGAAATTCAAAAAACTTTATTATCAAAAAATAAAAATCAAAATTTTCCAATAGCAGGAATAAATATACCTGCCAAAGTAGTGTCAGGTGATTTTTATAATTTTTCTGAGGTTAGTGATGGTATATTTGGTTTTGGTGTAGCAGATGTTTCTGGTAAAGGAATTAAATCATCTTTGTTAATGTCTAAAGCTTCTAGTCTGTATAGATGTCTAAGTAAAACAATCTTCTCGCCGTCTGAATTATTAAACATATTAAACACTGAAATATGTGAGACAACTTCAAGAGGAATGTTTGTTACTATGCTTATAGGAATTTATGATAAAAATAAAAAAGAATTAACTCTTTCGAACGCTGGACACGAACCACCAATTATTTACTCGAAAGAAAATAAATTTAGTAATTTTTCTGACGCTGGACCGCCTTTAGGAATTGCGCCCAAAGTTAAATTCGATGAAAAGAAAATTCCGTTTGAAAAAAGTTCGATGTATGTTTTTACAGATGGTATTACAGAAATAAGAGACCAGAAAGGAGATATGTTAGGAGCTGAAGGATTTCAAGACTATATAAAAAAATATCAAAATATTCCAAACAGTGATCGTTTAAATAAAATTATCGAGGATTTAATAAGCTCTGGGAGAATTCAAAAAGATGATTTAACAATAGTGACAGTAGATGGGGAATAATATTGTTAAAGATATCAAATATAATGTTTTTTTTTGCAATAATCATTCTAACTTTATTATTTTGGGCTACTTCAAATGTTTGTAAATATAATATTGCTCTTGATAAAAAAACAAATCAATTAAATTTACTTGCACAAGAAATCGATCCATCAATACCAAATGCAAAAGTTTATTATTTTAGTGAATTGAATTGTAATAATGTAGATTTATCGTTTGATTATGAAAGAGTTTTAAATAATTTAGAAATTATCTCTGTTATGATCTATCAAGAGCTAACAACTGATTTAAGAGGAGAAAGAAATTAA
>CACGDY010000009.1 GCA_902571915.1 uncultured Pelagibacteraceae bacterium | reverse complement strand
ATGCTAAAATACCAAATTCAGCAACTTGACCAGATATTTTTGCAATCCTAATTGGACCTCCAAGCTGAGAAGTATCAGCTTTACCAATAATCATATTACCAATATATTTTAGTGATGAAACGCTAACATAATAAACCTCGTGAGCAGCATGAAAAATTGCTTGAGCAGGTCCTAGTTTTATATGGTTTATTTCATTGTTGTAAGCACCTAATTTAATACCCACCATCCTTTTATTAATTTTATTGCCTAGATTGTCAACACCTTCAACTAAATCTGGTTTGATTTTTAGTAAAAATTCATCATAGGAACGTTTAACTTTAAAATTTATTATTTCGTCAGATGACATAGTAATAAATTTAGAAACGTCCATAATACTTTCTACTGTATTGCCATCTATTTCTAATATAATATCATTTTCTTTTAAACCACCTATCATCGCTGGGCTGTCTTTTTGTACTTCATTAATTACAGCTGGAGTAAAATCTTTTCCAACAAATGTATAAATTGAAAAAAATATAACTAAAGCTAATAAAAAGTTTGCAAGTGGACCGCCGAATACAATTAAAGCTCTCTGATAAATTGGTTTACAAACAAATAACTTTTCACGATCTTCTTTATTATACTTTTCTAAAATTTTTTCTTGATCAGCTTGAGAGTAAACATTTCTATCTCCAAAAAATTTAACATATCCACCTAAAGGTATCCAACAAATTTTCCACCGAGTGCCAGATTTATCTTTCCATCCAAAAATCTCTTTACCAAATCCTATGGAAAAATCTGTTACACCTACTCCATATTTCTTAGCGAAATAATAATGACCATATTCATGAATAAATACAACAATCAAGATCAAGATTAAAAAAGGCAAAATGTAACTTAACATAAGATAATATTATATATTAAATAAAATTTTAGCTCAATAATTAGTTAATTTTTTAATCAAATTCCCATAATTATTTGAAGGTTTATTTACTTCCTTTGAAACTTCATGAAAAACTAAATCTTGTTTTGCACAGTCTTTTAAAAATTCTGACCCTGAATTCACTAAGTTCAAATAATCATTTAAGTCATTTTCATTTAAAATAACTGGCTGTCTATGATGAATTTCTGTAATTTTTTTTTTTGCTTTCTCAGTAATTAAACAAAAATACTCTCCATCAAATATTCCGGCTATATATAAAGGCTTTTGATCTGAACTAGTAAAATAAAATGGTTTCTTATCATTATTATCCCTTTTCCATTCATAAAAACCATCTGCAATAGCTATACATCTAAATTTTTTAATTAAATTTTTAAATGTAATTTTTTCGTCAATAGTTTCTAATCTCGCATTAATCAATGATTTGAAATTTTTATCTTTTGCCCATTTGGGAATTATACCCCATTTCATATTTTCTAAAGTATTTCCATTTTTATATTGTTTTATTATAGGTAACTTTTGATATGGATGTGCATTAAAGTTTTGTGTGTCCTCAACAAAAATTGCTTTCTTTACAATTTTTTTTGTTTTTGAAACTGAATTAGTTACAACATATCTTCCACACATGTATAAAATTTTATAGTTTATATGATAAATCTCAATAAATTATTTATATTTTGATTATAATAAATTATGAAAAAATCAATAATCCAAATAATAGCAAACTAGTTGACGCTGCTGCAGAAAAAAAGATTTTTTTTCTTGATTCATTTTTTTGATTTACTTTAACTTGGTTAAGTAAAACATTTATATCTGTTTTTTTTGATATCTTTTTACGTTGATTCTTCTCTAAATATTTTGCAACAAGTTTATCTCTTAAGCCTAAATTAAAGTTTTTCATAGAATGATTTAAACATGTTTATAAAAAATTTGCAAATTTCGTTAGAGAGAAAGATAAATCCCTAACGCTCCTAAGCCAATTACGAGAGTTGATAAAACAAATAAATTTTTTCTAAATTCTCTATTTTCGTTTTCTTGAAGCTTTGATTTTAAATCGTTGATATCAACTCTTTTTTTTAAAATTTTTTCAGATTTTATAGGCTTTTCAGCGACATAATTGTTTTTATTTGGGGTCTCTATGTTGTTATTTATTTCAGCTAAGCCTTTATTACTCATTGTTAAATTTAATCATGGATTACTAGATCTGGCAATTTTTTTTTGTTCATTATGGGTCAATTAGTAATTGACAACTGTTCAATTTGGGTCACTAATGTCATCAATACAAATGGAAGTTAAAAACATAGACTTTGGGTTAGTTCTTAACGAAAAAGATGTTTACGATTGTTTGCTTAAAAACTATGAAGCTTTAGGCACAGATTGGGTTATTCACCAATGGACTTGGTTAAATGGGGTTTATATTTCTTTTGAAGATCATGTTAAGTATTTAATATTAATCTCTCTAGTTGAAAAAACACTAAATTTTTATCACCAGGTAAACTTAACTCAAGATTATGATCAATATTATTCAAAACAAAATTTACAAATAGATAAATTTAGTATTACAGAACTTTGTGAAAAATTAAATTTACCGAAGGAGACTTTAAGAAGAAAAGTTTTAGAACTTGAAAAGTTAGGAGTTATAAAAAGAATTAGAAAACAAATGATTATTGATAGGTCGGTTTTTCCTTATGTAAAACCTATTAATCAAGTTCCTCTAACTTCAAAATACCTTTCTAAGGTTGCAGATCTTTTAAATAAAAATAAAATATACAATAAAAAGATAGATTCAAAACTAATTGAAAAAAAAATTCAAAAAAGTTTTACTTTATGTTGGAGGTGGTTTTATCGAATGCAAATTCCATGGCTTGTGGGCTATCAAAAAATGTTTAAAGACATAACTACAGTTCATGTAATTGGAACTATTATGATGCATCAAGCGTTAAACACAAAAAAATTTCCTAAAGACTTTTCAATTAATAGAGATAATAAATTTTTTGTTAATGACACTCTAAAAAATCCTCTTCACTTAACAAAACCAGGACTGAGTGCAATGTCTATTTCAGAAATGACTAGAATTCCTAGAGCAACAGTCATAAGAAAATGTAAAGATTTAATGAAAAAAGGAATTCTTAAAATCAATGAAAAAAAACAATATTTCTTAACAGGAAATAATTCAGATAAAGTTCTTGAATATCAGATAGAATTTTTTAAAGAAAAAGCGAAATTCTTAACTAGAGTTTTAAATTTAATTGCAATTTCTTAAAATTTTTATAGATTCTTTATGTTTCTTTACATGATAAAACCATGGAAATTGTAACCTCAATAGCGCCAATTGCTTTAGCTTTAATTATGTTAGGTCTTGGACTTGGACTTACAATCCAAGATTTCAAAAGAGTAATTACAAATCCGAAAGATTTTTTGGTTGGTATCATTTGCCAATTAATTCTTTTACCAATTGTTGCTTATATAATTATTTTAATTTCAAAATTACCGATTGAAATAGCTTTAGGCTTAATGATTATAGCTGCGGCACCAGGAGGAGTTACTTCAAATGTTTTAACAAAATTTGCAAACGGGGATGTTGCATTATCAATATCTTTAACAGCAGTTGGAAGTTTGATAAGTATAATTTCGGTACCATTTATTATTTTTACTTCTGCAGATCTACTAGGTTTTACTCAAATGTCTAAAGAAATTACAATGACAGGTATTGCACTTAAGATGGCATTGGTGGTCACAATTCCTGTTATCATAGGAATGATTATAAGATCTTTTGCCAGCAATTTTGTTTCCTCAAATTTAAATGTTATAAATAAAGTTACAGGAATTTTATTTTTAATAGTTTTTATTGCTGTATGGGTTGAAGAAAGAGAAAATATCATAAATTATTTAGCACAAGCTGGAATTGCTGTTTTAATATTAAATATCATAATGATGATTTTAGCATTCTATATCGCTAAATTTTTTGCCTCTGGAAATCCACAAAAGAAATGTATTGCCTTAGAATGTGGGTTACAAAACGGAACTTTGGCAGTATTTGTTGCCACTCAAATCTTTGATGAGGTAGCATACATTGTTCCAACAGCTGCCTATGCCCTTATAATGTATATAACTGGATTTTTATTTATATATATATTGAGAGATAAAATTTAATTATTCTTAAAATTAGTCTGCTTTAATGGTTTGTTAATCAGTTCAATTTCGTATTTCTTTTTCTCAACTTCAATAAATAATTTACTACCTTTTAATTTTTCATTGGAAAAATCGTTTTTAATGTATCCAAAAGTAAGATTTTTCTTAAAGTTAAAAGAGTAATTTCCTGAAGTTGATCTTCCTATTATCTTATCTTCTAAATAAATAGGCTCATCATGAAGTAGTAATGGTTCTCCAGGTTCACTGTCTTTTAAGGTAAACATAGCAAATTTAGTTTTAATCTTTTCTTTATCAATCTTTTCAAGAGCTGACTTACCAATAAAATCTACATTCTTTTTATTACTGATTGTAAAAGATAAACCTGCTTGATATTGATTTTCCTCTGGGGAAATATCGTGACCCCAATGTAGAAAGCCACTTTCCATTCGCATAATATCCATTGCATGCATACCACAATTTGAAAGATTAAAATCTTTGCCCTTTTCAATTAATAGTTCATATATTTTTTTGGCATCTTTAGCTTCAACGTAAAGCTCATATCCTAATTCTCCAACATAAGACAATCTCTGTGTCCAAATTTTAGTATTTTTGATTAAAATAAATTTTCCTGTTCCAAATCTGAAATTTTCATTATCAAACTTATCTTTACTTAATGAACTTATAAGATTTCTACTTTTAGGTCCAAAAAGACCTAAAACACAATAATCATCAGTTACATCTTTTAATTCAATATCTTTATTTAAATATCTTTTGATATGGTGCTTATCTCTCTCTCTTGTTGCGGCAGAGCTAATTATTCTAAAATGATTTTCATCTATCGCTACTATAGTTAAATCGGTCTCAATACCCCCATCTGAATTTAACATATGTGTATAAGTGCATTTACCAACGTCTTTCTTGATATTTGCGGTGCAAATTCTCTGTAACTCTTGATGGGCTTTATCAGATTTGATTTCAAACTTTGAAAAAGGAGTCAGATCAAATAAGCCAACATTTTTTATTGTATTATTTGTTTCATACTCCGCTGAGGGGTACCAACTTTGATAGTTATAGCTATAATCATATTCCGCTTTTTCACCATCTAGTGCAAACCACATTGGTCTTTCATATCCACCTGAAACACCAAAGCATGCTCCAAAACTTTTTAAATTTTCATGATGAGGAAGTTTTTTTATATCTCTAGAAGTTTTGTGCTGTTTATATGGCCAATG
Organism: uncultured Pelagibacteraceae bacterium; assembly: GCA_902571915.1. Taxonomy (GTDB): domain Bacteria; phylum Pseudomonadota; class Alphaproteobacteria; order Pelagibacterales; family Pelagibacteraceae; genus Pelagibacter. Next base: position 14,950 of record CACGDY010000009.1, on the reverse strand, counting down.
CATTCCATACAAATCTCCTAATGACTCAGTAATTCTTTTTTTAATAAAACCTAATTCTGAATGAAATTTTTGAAATCTTTTTATATCATAACTAAAAATATCCTCATTTATATGACCAGTCATCAACCACTCTGCTGTAACTTTACCAACGCCACCACCACTACCAATTCCAATACTATTTAACCCACAACATACGAAAAAATTCCTAATTTCGGGTACCTCTCCTAATAATGTGTTGGTATCAGGAGTAAAGGATTCTGGTCCTGAAAAAAATTTTCTAATTCCAGCAGTTTCTAAAATTGGAAATCTTTTAATAGCTGAAGCTAAATATGGTTCAAAATGTTCAAAATTTTCTTGAAATTCACCAAAGGAAAAATCTTCTGGAACTTTATTAGTTTTATTCCATGCAGGAATTGAATTTCCCTCAAAAATGCCTACAAGTATTTTTCCAGCATCTTCTTTTATATATGTACGATTATCAAAATCTCTTACCACTGGTAAAGTTTTAGATAAATTTTCAATTGGTTCAGTAATGATGTAAAAATGTTCTGCTGGATACAATGGAATACTGACGCCAGCTTTTTCTCCTATTTGCCTTGACCACATACCTGAGGCTAAAACGATATATTCACATTCAATTTTTTGACCTTTAACTTTAACTCCACAAATTTTTCCATCTTTAGTTAGAATTTCTTCTACTGGAGATTTTTCAAAAATTTGAGCACCTTCCATTCTTGCTGCTTTAGCCAACATATGGGTAACACCCGAAGGATCCGCAGCACCATCGCCTGGCATTAAAATTCCTCCTATGACTTCATCTGTATTGATTATGGGATAATCTTTTTTAATTTGATCTTTATCTAAAATTCTTACATCAACATCGTAAAGTTGTGCTGTCGTTGCTTGTCTTTGAAGTTCTTGCCATCTTCCTTTATGTTGAGCGATTGAGAGTGCTCCGTTTAATCTTAAACCTGCAGAATGATCAACTTTTTTTTCAAGCTCTTTATATAAATCTAAAGTATATTTTCGAATTTTTGTAACTGCTGCAGTTGGACCCAATTGACTCACTAAACCTGCTGCGTGCCAAGTTGTTCCTGATGTTAATTGATCTCTTTCTAATAGAATTGTATCTTTCCAACCAAATTTGGCTAAATGGTAAGCGACTGAACAACCAACCACTCCTCCTCCTATTACGACAACTTTTGTACTATTTGGAAGATTTTTTTTCATAAAGCTGATTATATCTTTTTAAATTGGCTCAACTTTTTTAATTTAAAGATAACATATTTTATAATATTTTTTACATTAAAGATTATGTTTAAAGTAAAATATTTAAATTTATTTTTTGGAAGATTTATTTTTAAATACAAATTTGTGTACCAGCTATGACCTTTTGAAATTTTTTCAATTACGTTGTAAGTATTTTCAATATTTTTAACTAAATCTTTGCAATTATAATCATCATCAAAAATAATTTCAAGCTGATCAGTTTTACTTAGTCGTTTGCATTCATTAAATTCTTTGGTTACAATTTTATTTTTATGACATCCGTCTATGTGAAAAAAGTCAAATTTTTTTACTAATTTTCTTAAAATTTTTAAACTGTCGCCATGAATAAATTCTATTTCTGCTTCTGGAAATTGTGATTTTAAATAATCAACCGCAGGTTTAGAAAATTTGTCATTTATATCGATAGTAGTAATGCTTAACATAGGATTGGCAACTAACATTAATAATAAAGAATGGCCCATATATGTTCCAATTTCCAGTACATTATTTTTTCCAATCGCTTTACTAAATAATAATGATTGTTTTTTGTGTACATCTTCAATGTATTGATAATCATATCCGTCAAACAAATAGGAACCATTTCCTTTCTCAAATCGGCTTCCGCAGATAGAGTAAATTTTTTCAAAATGTGTCTTTATTAAACTTAAATCTTTAGGAGTTAAAGATTGTAAATCATTCATAATTTAATCTTTTATTGCTTTTTCGGGATCAACAAATTCATGCCCGAAAGTATCTGCAACTGCTTTATAAGTGACTTTACCTTTATAAATATTTAATCCTGCTAAAAAATTTTTATCTTCCTCTAGAGCTTTTTTATAACCCTTGTTAGCTAATTTCACTAAATAAGGAAGTGTTGCTTTATTTAATGCAATTGTTGAAGTTCTAGGAACTCCTCCTGGCATATTAGCTACACAATAATGAACGACATCATCGACTATAAAAGTTGGATCGTTAAATGTTGTTGGTTTACTTGTTTCAACACAACCGCCTTGATCGATTGCAACATCAACAATAACCGAACCTCTTTTCATTAATTTTAACATATTCTTAGTAACTAACTTAGGGGCTTCTGCTCCAGGGATTAAAACCCCTCCTACTATTAAATCCGCTTCAGCTACTAACTTTTTCAAATCTATTTGGTCACTTTGCTCTGGGATAATTTTATCTCCAAAAATTTCAACTAATTGTTTTAATCTTGTTTCTGATTTATCTACAACATGAACTTTGGCTTTCATTCCAGTCGCTATAGTTGCTGCGTTTTCACCTACTACGCCTCCACCTAAAATTAAAACATTTGCAGGCTCACCACCTGGAGCTCCTCCTAACAATATTCCTCTACCCTTTTGATTTTTTTCTAGGCAATGTGCTCCTGCTTGAACTGACATACGTCCTGCTACAGCACTCATGGGAGCAAGTAGAGGAAGTCGTCCATTGTCATCTGTTATAGTTTCATATGCAATATTAATGCTTTTCGATCTTAATAATCCTTCTGTTAATTCTTTTGCAGCAGCTAAATGTAGATAAGTATAAATAATTTGATTTTCTCTTATCATTTCAACCTCAACTTTTTGAGGCTCTTTAACTTTAACAATTATTTCAGCGTCATTAAAAATATCTGATGCTTTTTCTATAATTTTTGCTCCAGCATTTTTATATTGGCCATTGTCAAAACCTGCCTCAAACCCTCCATTAATTTCAACTAAAACTTCATGACCCTCTGAAACAAGAGTTTTTACACTGTCAGGTGTTAAGCCAATTCTATTTTCTTGAGATTTTATTTCTTTAGGTACGCCAATTCTCATTAACGAAATTTAATTCTTTTTACTCTTTGCGTAATTAGTTATTCCAGTTCTTAGTTTTTCTATAATTTCGTCAATGTGTTTTTTCTCACATATAAACATTGGTGCTATAATCAAACAGTCTCCTGTTGCTTTGAAATTTACTCCTGCATCATAACAGTGTTTAAAGGTAGCTAACCCAGCCTTACCCGGCCTACCATCTGTTTTAATATCAATACCACCCATCATTCCATAACCTCTAATATTATCTACCACATCAATATCTTTAAGAGAAAATAAACCTTCTTGGAAATAGGGCGCAAGTTCTTTCGCTCTATTAAATATATCCTCCTTTTCAAAAATATCTTGCACAGCCAATGCTGCTGCTACAGAAACTGGTATTCCAGAATAAGTATATCCATGAAATAATTCTATCGCACCTTTTGGAGTATTATCCATCACTGCATCATAAATTTCTTCTTTACATGCAACTACACCAAATGGAACTATTCCATTAGTTGTTGCTTTTGCCATCGTCATGATGTCAGGCGTTACTCCAAATTCTTGAGCTCCAAAAGCTGAGCCGGTTCTTCCCCAACCAGTAATTACTTCATCAAAAATCAAAAGTATTTTATGTTTATCACAAAGTTCTCTTAGTCTTTGTAGATATCCTACCGGTGGAACTAGTGTTCCTGTTGAACCAGCAATTGGTTCAACAATACAAGCTGCGATATTTTCTGAGCCAAAGTTTGTACAAATTCTCTCTAAGTCATTCGCAATCTCAGAACCTGTTTCGGGTTGACCTGAAATAAATTTATGTTCATCCAGATGGGTATGTCTCATGTGTACAACGCCCGGCATCAATACACTTGCGTATGCTTTAACGTTATTTATCATACCACCAACAGATGTAGCCCCAATATTCATTCCATGATAGGCACGTTCTCTTCCAACAAATCTAAATCTTTGACCTTCTCCTCTTGCTTTGTGGTAGGCTACGCTTATCTTTATAGCTGTCTCGACAGCAGTGGAACCACAAATTGTATAAAAAATTTTATTTAAGTTTCCTGGTGTATGTTTTGATATTCTTGTCGCTAATTCAAATGAACCACCAAATCCTTGTTGAAACGGCTGACAATAATCTAAGGTATTTAATTGATTTGTTATTGCCTCAATTATTTCTTTCCTTCCATGTCCTAATGGATTACAAAATAATCCAGAGCTCGCATCAATTTGTGTTTTGCCGTGATGATTTTTTAAATAAACTCCTTTAGCTTCAACGATCAATTTTGGATTTTCTTTAAAATCTTTATTTGATGTAAATGGCATCCAGTGTTCATTCAAAGAATTTGGTACCAATGTTCTTTTTTCTGAGCTCATGTGTAAATTAGTTTTTTAATTTTACTACTTTCTAGATTCTTTAGACTACTTAAGCTTAATAAACCACCAAAATAATTGACGCAACTAAAGGTTGTATTCAAATTAGACACTTTTTTGTTTTACTTCTCCACCAATTTAATTTTAAACTTAGTACATATAAATAATCAACTAAGAGGATTAAATGAAAAAAATAATAAGTTTTATTCTTGGATGTTTTGTAGCTCTAAATCTATCAATCTCAGTTGCTAATTCTGCTGCGAATGAAGTAAGAGTTGCTTACTTTTTGGAATGGCCAAGTCCTAATCTTGAGGACATGATGAAAAAGAACTTTGCGAAAGCTTTAGGAGTTCCAGTAAAGTGGACAAACTTCACAAATGGTGGAGCAATGACTGATGCTATGCTGGCTGGAGATATTGATATTTCATACTCTCAAGGTTTAGTTCCTTTCATAAATGCAGTTAAATCTAAAGCACCTATCAAACTTGTTGATATTGCAATGGAATACGGAATGGGTGGTACGACATGTGTAACATCTAATGCATCAGGTATTACAAAGGCAAATGCAACTGAATTAGAAGGTAAAAAAGTTGCTGTTCCACTTGGAACAATGGCTGAGTATGTTTTTGATGAAAGTATGAAAGTTGTTGGAGCTGATAGAAAAAAAATGGATATTATTCAAATGGATCCTGAAGAAGGAGCTGCTGCTTTAGTGAGTGGTGATGTTGTAATGGCATGTTTATTTGGAGGTAACTCTATTAAAGCTGCAACTGCTGTTGGAACTAGATTGCTTACAGTTCAAGAAGCTAGAGACGCTGGTATTTTAGGAATAGATATTACTTCTGTAACTACAAAGTTTATGAAAGAAAATCCTGGAATGCTAAGAACTTTTATCGAAGTAACTCATGAGGCAAATGCTAGATATAGAGCTGGAAAAAGTGATATGAACTCTATGTCAAAAGCTTCTGAAATGAAAGTTGCAGACATGAAAGAAACTTTAAGTGGATTTAAATTCCTTACTCCAGAAGAAACAAAAGAGTCAATGGAAAGTGGAAATCTTGATGCATTCTTAAAAGGAATGGGAACACCAAGAGGAAACGTAGACACAAGTTTCTTACCTTTATAATTTGAAGGTAGAAAAAATTTAAATAGGCGCCAATTTGAATAAATTGGTGCCTATTTTTTTTAAAGAAATTCTAATATAAAGTTTTTTATGAGTGATTTAGTTTCTCAAAATCTAAATATGATTTTTAAAACTCCTAAAGGAGAAACAGTTCATGCATTAAAAGATTTAAATTTTACTCTTAAAAAGGGAGAGCTCCTTACCGTATTGGGTCCTTCTGGGTGTGGAAAAACAACTTTACTAAATATAACAGCAGGATTTATCAGACCAACTTCTGGGGTTATAACTTTAAATAATAAAGAAATAGATGGCCCTGGAGTTGAAAGAGGAATGGTCTTTCAACAAGGTGCTTTGTTTGAATGGTTAACAGTTGCCGAAAATGTGAACTTTGGACTAAGAATGAAAAATGAGGATCCGATAAAAACTCAAAAAAAAGTTGATGAATGGCTAGAAATAGTTGGGCTTAAAGGATTTGGTAATACCCCAACATATCAATTATCTGGGGGTATGCAGCAAAGAGTTGCACTTGCTAGATGTTTAATAAATGATCCAGATTTAATTCTTATGGACGAACCATTGGGCGCACTTGATGCATTAACCAGAGAAAAGATGCAATCGTTAGTTCTTAAAATTTGGAAAGAAACCGGAAAAACAATCATATTAATTACTCACTCTGTTGAAGAAGCTTTATTGCTTGGTGAACGATTATATGTAATGGCTCCAAGGCCAGGACGAATACATAAAGAATATAATCTTCCCTTTGCGTCAATGGGCTTAAATGAGGATTTAAGAGAAATAAAAAAGAATAAAGATTTTTCTGCGAAACGTGAGGAAATTTTAGAAATGATTTGGAATATGGAAGAAGAAATAATGGGGAAAGAAAATTAGATGTTGACTCAAATTGTAACTTTTCTGATTTTTTTTGCTGTTGTCGGATGTATTCTTTATGGAAGACGATTAATAAGAACTGAAAAAGTTGATGCAGTTTTTGGAAATCCTGAAAGAGCAAGAGGAGGTACACATTGGGTCATAGTTGGAAGTAGTTTTCTTCTTTTAGTATGGCTTTATTATTCATGGGATATCGCAAAGGGATTTTACCCAAAATCTGCAAATGAACTTTGCCAGGTAGCTAAAGTTAATGACTCATTATTAGGTTTAAAATATCAATTTCCAATTGAAGAAAGAGAATTTAAAAGTACTTCTCAAATAAAAAAAGAGAATAAAAATCTTCAACAAATATTAGAAGAAATACAAAGTTCTGATGAGTTAAATAGCCAGCAAAAAACAATTCTTGCTGAATTTATAAATAAAACTAGCCAATTGATTCCATTACTAACTAATGAAGACTTACTTGAAATTGAAACAAAACAAAAAATTGATGATATCACCGGTAAGATAAATCTTTTAACTGAAAATTTTAAAAAACCTGACTATCCTTTTGAAACGGAACAAGAATATAGTGAACGACAAAAAGCTGTAGGTGAAGAAGGTGGATGGGGTATAGTAAAAGTAAGTGCAGGATCTGGATCTATAGAAAATACAATAGAGGTGCCATTAATTCCTGCAACAGATAGAGGTTTAAAATTTCATGCAGCTGCTCAAAAATTAAATTTGATAAGTGATGAATTTTTTAAATTAAGAAATCATAATCCAGAATTCAAAAATCATATTAAAGAACTTAAAGAAGACATTAAATCTTATAGAAAAGATTTAGATAGTGAGGACTTATCATCAAATTTTGCAAAAAATATTGTTAAGATTGCAAGAAGAATAGAGTTTGCAAGCATATACCCTCCTAAAGCATTAGATAAAATGCAAAATTCAATCATTAAATTTGATGTTGCACAAAAGGATGCTCAAGGTGGATTAAGATTAATTGATATTTTTTTATTTCCAGCTGGTACAATTGTTGCAAGTGGCCCAAGTTGTTCTGAGCAAGGCTCTGGTAGATGGCTTCCAAAACCTTCAGATACTTTTAACAAATTCATACTTATGTTGAAACCAAGTGTAGGTTACAAAGATATTCCTCTTTTATGGATAGATATGGTTGATGTAAGTAAGATGATTGGTTTTCTATTGCCAGATTGGATAGCTGATATTCTTCCGGGTGATTACCCAGTTCATAATAAAGAAGGAATTGTCAAACAAAACCTTAAAGGCTATGTTCTTAAAATTGTCACCGGAGACTTTGAGTTATTTAAAGTGCCTGTACCTTACGGTCATATTTGGGATTCTTTTTTGAGAGTATTTTTAGGATTAGTTTTTGGAATACTTATTGGCGTCCCCTTAGGTTTATTTATGGGTTTAAATAGATTTGCCAAAGGTTTTTTTGATCCATTAATTGAACTTTACAGACCAGTTCCCCCTTTAGCTTGGGCTCCTCTTATAATTTCCGTTTTAGGGATTGATAACACTGGTAAAGTTTTCTTATTATTTATGGTTTCATTATCTATTATGATTATTTCAGCTAGGGCTGGGGCATCAGGAACACAATTGTCCAAAATTCATGCAGCTCATTCTTTGGGCGCTTCAAAAAAACAAATATTAAGATATGTCATTTTTCCTAATTCTCTTCCAGAAATATTAACTGGAATAAGAGTTGCTGTTGGTATGTGTTGGGGAACTTTAGTAGCTGCGGAGTTCTTAGCTGGAACCACAGGTATTGGTTTTGTTGAGAATGTAGCCAAAAAATATTTTCAATATGAAGTCATTTGGATAACAATATTTATAATGGGTATGCTTGGTCTTTTGTTTGACATAACTTTGAGAAAAATAATTGATAAAACAATACCTTGGCGTGGGAAAGGTTAAATTGAAAACTGAAAAAATAAAAAAAGAGATAATCAATATTTTTCAAAAATTTGGCTTAAGTAATAAACATTCTTTAATATCTGCTAATGCACTAATAAACGCAGAATTAGTAGGTGCTTATGGTCATGGATTATCAAGATTGAAGATGTATTGTGAACGAATTTCTAAAAAATTGATTAATCCTAGGCCTAAGATAAAGATAAAAAGAATATCCCAATCGATCTCCCATATAGATGCTGACGATAGTATTGGTTTTGTAGCTGCAGACGTTGCGATTAAAAAAGCAATTCAAAATGCAAAAAAAACTGGTATTGGTTTAGTAGCTGTTAAAAATAGCGGTCATTATGGATTATCAGGTTATTACGCAGAACAAGCTGTAAAAAAAAATTTGATTACAATGATTTATACAAACGCACCCCCAGCTATTGCTCCCCATGGTGCATTAAAAAGTTTGTTTGGAACGAATCCAATTTGTTTTGGAGCACCCACCAGTTCTAAAATCCCTTTTATTTTAGATACTTCCATATCAATGATAAACAGAGGTAAGATTAGAGTTGCTGCAAGAAATAATAAAAAAATACCTGAAGGAGTTGCTTTAGATAAATTTGGTAAACCAACAACAAATGCCAAAAAGGCCTTGAAAGGGGTTCAATTACCAATTGCGAGTTTTAGGGGTTCAGGCTTAGCTTGGATGGTTGATATATTAAGTGGTGTTTTAACAGGAGGTAATCATGCGGGAAGAGTAAAAGATCCTTTTGATGATTTTACTGGCCCGCAAAATATTGGGCATTTGTTTATCACATTTAAAACAAATTTATTTGTAAAAGATTTCAATAAAAGAATAAAAGATAATATTAAGAAAGTAAAAAAATTACCAAAAATAAAAGGAATCAAAGAAATTATGTATCCTGGGCAAAATAAATATCAAAGATTGAAATTGAATTCAAAAAAAGAAATAAAAATTTCAGAAATAACTAAGAGAGATTTCAAAATTTTAAAGAATTGATTATGCTATCAGATAAAGAAATAGTTTGCCCTAATAATCTTTTAAATGCTGCTCATAAAAAAAAAGGTGTAAAAGCAGGCATAGTTAATGCTGGAAAGCCTTTGCCAATGCTTTCCATTCAAGATGCTGTTAATGAAAATTTAATTGAACCAATTTTTATTGGAGATAAAAACGAGATAATCAAATGTGCACAAGACCTTAAGTGGAATGTTTCAAAATATGAAATTATTCATGAACCAATAGAAAATAATACTGCTGCTATTGCAGCAAAACTTGCAAGTGATAAAAAAATTAAGATTATTGTCAAAGGACATATTCATACTGATGTTTTGATGAAAGAAGTCTTAAAAAGAGAATATAATTTATTAGGAAAAACTAGATTAAGTCACATTTGGCACATGACATTAGATAAAGAGGATAAACCACTTATAATAACCGATGGAGCATTAAATGTATTGCCCAATGTAAAAACAAAAATGCATATTCTTAAAAATGTTATAAATTTTTCTAACAGAATTGGAATAGGAAGACCAAAAGTTGCAATATTGTCCGCTACTGAAGAGGTGTTGGATAGTGTGCAAAGTTCTTTAGATGCAGAGGAATTAACAAAACTTGCTAAGAAAGAAAATCTTGATGCGGATGTTTTTGGTCCACTAGCTTTTGACAATTGTATCTCCAAAAAATCAGCATTGATTAAGGGAATTAAAAATGAGGTAGCTGGTATGGCTGATGTTCTATTAGTACCAAATGTAGAGTCAGGAAATGGATTGGTTAAGATGCTAATTTATTTTTGTGGAGCATGTGCTGCTGGAGTTGTTGTTGGTGGAAAAGTTCCAGTTGTAATCACCAGCAGATCTGATGATGCACCAGCAAGATTAGCATCAATTGCAGCTGCTGTTGTGGCTTTAGATTAATTGTTTGATTGCAATAAAATTGAAATTGTCTTAAATAAATCAAAATAGTTAACAAATAATATGGCAATCACGTATTTAAAAAAATCTCAAAAAACATCGTCAACAGATGAAAATAAAACAATAGGAATTGTTCGAGATTTATTAAAAGATATTGAGAGCACGAAAGAACAAGGTTGTATTAATTTAACAAAAAAGTTTGACAAATACGATGGTGATATCATTGTTTCAAAAGAGAGAATTGAAGAAATTAAAAAAACTTTAGATCAAAAAACTAAAGACGATATTCAGTTTTCATTTGATCGAGTAAAAAAATTTGCTGAAGCTCAACTTAAAAATTACGGACAAGACTTTGAGGTTGAATTATCGGATGGTTTGTATGCAGGTCAAAAATTAGTTCCTGTTAATACTGCAGGTTGCTACATACCTGGAGGGAGATATGCTCATATCGCTTCTGCTGTAATGAGTGTTACGACAGCCAAAGTTGCTGGTGTTAAAAACATTATTGCGTGTAGTCCACCGAAAGAGGGTATTGGTGCCCATCCTACAATTGTCTACACTGCTGATCTTTGTGGCGCAGATGTAATTTTAAACTTAGGTGGTGTTCCTGCGATTGCTGCAATGACTTATGGATTATTTAAAAACCCTTCAGCGGATATAATTGTTGGTCCAGGAAACCAGTTTGTTGCTGAAGCAAAAAGAATTTTATATGGCAAAGTGGGTATTGATTTGTTTGCAGGTCCAACTGAAATTGGAATTATTGCCGATGCAAAAGCTGATCCAGAAATAGTTGCTGTTGATTTAGTAGGTCAAGCTGAACATGGTTATAATTCTCCATGTTGGCTGTATACAACAAGTAAAGAATTAGCTGAAAAAGTTATGAAAAGAGTTCCAGAATTAATTGCAGAATTACCAAAGGTTCCAAGAACTAGCGCAGAGGCAGCTTGGAGAGATTACGGTGAGGTTATTCTTTGTGACACAGATGAAGAGATCGTAAAAATTAGTGATGAATACGCTCCAGAGCATTTAGAAGTTCAAACAGAAAACTTAAAATGGTTTCATGAGAGATTAACAAATTATGGATCATTATTTGTAGGTGAGGAAACTACAGTTGCTTATGGAGATAAATGTTCAGGCACAAATCACATATTACCAACTAAAGGAGCAGGAAGATACACAGGTGGATTATTTGTTGGAAAATTTATTAAAACGTTAAGCTTTCAAAGGATGACAAAAGAGTCTACTAAGTTAGTTGGTTCTGCTGCAGCTAGAATTTCTAGATATGAAGGAATGGAAGCTCATGCAAGAACAGGAGATGTAAGACTTAGAAAATACGGTTTTTCTAATTAATTTTTTGGAATAAAGATTAAACACAATCCATTATTACAAAATCTTTTTCCAGTCGCGCTAGGTCCATCTAAAAAAACATGACCATGGTGTACACCACAATTTGCACAATGATATTCAATTCTTTTCATACCAAAAGAATAGTCAACTTTAGTTTTAAAAGCACCTGGCAAAGCTTCTGAGAATGAAGGCCAACCTGTGCCACTGTCAAATTTTGAATTTGATGAAAATAATTTTGCTCCACAATTAGCACAATGATAAAAACCTTCTCGTTTTTCTTTAAGTAATTCACTTGTAAATGGTCTCTCAGTGCCCTCATTAAACATAATATCTTTTTGGGCCTTTGTAAGATTAGGATTAATAATTTTTTTTGTAGCTGAATATAAGTATTTATAAGGTAAAAGTATTATAGAAATTAAAGATATACCTAAAATTTTAAGTGTGCGACGTTTACTTAACATTTTATATTTCAATATTATTTAAATAACTTTTTCTTTTAATTATCTAATTATTTTTTAATTCAAAATTTTCAGCACTTTTTTCTTTAATTTTATTCTTTTTATAGGCTAGTTTTGATTTCTTTAAATTTATTAAATCTGCAAACTTATGATTAACATCCCTATGACCTGCCTCGTCATCTCTTATTACTTTTACAACATCTTTTAATGTAGCATGAAGTGGTAAATTCCAATAATTGATAGCGATTAGAGGAGCTGGTTGATCTGGAATAGTTCCTGCTTCAAGTTCATTTAAATACTCTGTATAACTGATTACTGCCTCTTCTTCAAAATAACCAACAATTCTATGAGCAGTTCTTTGAGAAACTAAATATATAATTGCGTAAGTTATGATAAATATAAATTGAGCAACCATTATTATAAATCTTTCCAGAGCAGTTGGTTTTGCAACATGTATAAAAGTCATTAAATGCATTCGTTCATTTTCAGCTTCGTCTAAAAGAGTTTTTATCCAACCTTTATCGTCTTCAATTTTCCTTAGTGATTTTAAGTGAAGTAACATTCCAGCTACCATTCCTGGCACCGCAGCTACAGTTTCTAAAACAACAGCTCTATGGCCATATCTTTTTTTAAAAAAAGTGTCTGCAAGTAACCTTAAAAATTTTGTAAAAGATAAAGCTACCTTGTCACTAAAGTTTTTTACCTGATAGTGTTTATTTAAATTGCTCATATAAATTTAAAATAATTATTAAAAGAGATTTTAACATGCGCTATAATTGTCGCTAAAAATGTTGCTAATTCAGAAAATATGCAGTTTCTTTAATTATATATATTGTAAGTAAAGACATAAAGGCAATAATGAAACCATTAATATATTTCCATACTTTATAACTCTGAGCAAATCTTGATAAATGCACTGATAAATAACCAAGTGAAAAGAAAAATATATATGATGCTATAGATGCACCAATTGCAAAATAAATTTTTTCATCTAATAAAAAATTTTTTGAAAAATTTCCCAAAAAAAAAACTGTATCGGAATAAACATGAGCATTTAGGTAAGTAAAACCAAGTGTCTTTAATATAATCTCAACATTAGAAACATTTTTTTTCTCTATATTAAAATTAACAGTGAAGCTAAAAGATCTGATTTTAGAGTATATGAAATAAGTTAAAAAAAATATTAAACAAATATTTAAAATTAACTCTACAAATATATTGAAATATTGATGAAAGAAATGAAATAAAATAATACCAGCAAATATTAATAACAAATCAGAAAATGAACATATAAAACAAACTAAAAATACTTTTTGTTTTTTAAGTCCCTGTTCTATTACAAAAATATTTTGAGCGCCTATTGCTAAAATTAAACTCAGCCCGGTAAAAAAACCCAATACCAGGTATTCCATTTAAATCAGACTATTCTGAATTAGCTGTTAAAGTTTTAATCTCTAAAATATTTTCGTTAGGATCTTTTACAAAAAATGTCTCTTGTTCGTATTTTGTACCCTTAAATCTTAAATAAGGTTCATCATAATACTTTGCACCTTTTTCTTTTAATCTACTTTTTAAGGCATCAAAATCTTTTCTTGATAAATGAACTCCAAAATGAGGAACAGACACATTTCCCATATCTACATCATGTCTCTCGCTATCTAGTTTATGTTCACTTGCGTGCAAAGTTAATTCATTCCCCCAAAAATCGACATCTGCCCATTCTTGAGCTGAGTTATCAAGTCGACAGCCTAAAGTTTCGCTATAAAACTTTTTTGCTGTTTCTAGATCTCCACACGGAATAGCTAGATGAAAACAGTTAGTATTTTTGTACATTATTTCTCCTTTAAATACAGTTGATAATTACTATATAGAGTAAAACTGTTTATATCAAGCTTACAAATAAAATGAACGAATTTTTACAATCAATAATTGACAGAGATCCTGCGGCAAAATCAAAGGTAAGTTTAATACTTACTTACCCTGGAGTAAAAGCTATTTTTTTTCATAAGGTTGCAAACTTTTTTGCAATCGCTAAATTTGATTTAATCGCAAGAATCATATCTCAATTTTCAAGATTCTTAACAGGAATAGAGATCCATCCAAAAGCAAAAATTGGAAAAAATTTATTTATTGATCACGGAATGGGAGTAGTTATCGGTGAAACATCAGAGATTGGAAATAATGTTACTATTTATCATAATGTAACTTTAGGAGGGATCGCGCCAAGTATAAATACAAATGATCAAAGAAATACTAAAAGACATCCAACTTTAGAAGATAATGTTGTTGTTGGATCTGGTGCTCAAATTTTAGGACCAATAATAATTGGGAAAAATTCATTGATTGGTGCTAATGCGGTAGTTACAAAAAATGTTCCAGAGAAATCAATAATGGTAGGAATTCCAGCTACAAGAGTTGGTGATGCTACAAAAGGATTTCAACCTTATGCTGTTACTGATAAAGATAAAGATTAATGTCACAAATAAAAAATAATTTTATCGAATCGGTTGGCAATACTCCTTTAATAAAATTAAAAACAGCCTCTGAGATTACTGGATGTAATATTTATGGAAAAGCGGAGTACCTAAATCCAGGTGGATCCGTAAAAGATAGAGCTGCTCTAGCACTTATAAAAGATGCACAAGAAAAGAAACTAATTTCGGAAGGTGGAATTGTTGTTGAAGGCACTGCGGGTAATACTGGGATTGGTTTATGTCTTTTAGGTAATTCCCTTGGTTATAAAACAATTATTGTAATGAATGACAATCAAACACAAGAAAAAAAAGATGCTTTAAAAAATATTGGTGCGGATCTTAGATTAGTACCACCAAAACCATATAAAGATGATG
>CACGDY010000008.1 GCA_902571915.1 uncultured Pelagibacteraceae bacterium | reverse complement strand
AATAAAATTGAGTCTGACATAGTTTTAATAGCTTTCGATACAAATAAAAGTTCAAAATTTTTAAATGATAATGAGATTGAGTATGAAAGGTTTTTAAGAACTCAAAAATTAATAAGAGATGTCGATGAAATTCATATTATTAATGATCAAAAAAAATTATTATTTACTTCTTTAGATAACTCAGAAAAATATATTCCACCATTAGATAAAGCTCTTAAATTAGTTTTGGATGATGATAGACCTTTAAAAATTATAAATGCTCCACAAAATATTTCTGCTGCAGTAATGAGGTTACAAGCTTTTGAAAATCGCTTTATATATATTATTAAATATTTAGATAAAAATATTTCTAATTATCTATCAGAGTCTCAAGAAGCGATTAATTTTTATTACACAGTAGAAGAACAAAGTTCAGGTATAAAAATTTCTTTTGCTATAATTTATTTAATTATAGTTACACTTTTATTATTTATTTCTATTTCAATAGCTATAAGATTCTCATCTAGATTTTTTAGGTCAATAAATAATCTCATATTAGCATCAACTTCAATAGGTCAAGGTAATTTAAACACAAAAGTCCCCGAAATTAAAACCGATAAAGATTTAGAAATACTAAATAAAAATTTTAATTCAATGATAAGTCGTCTAAAAAAACAACAAGAAAGATTGATTATCAATGAAAGACATGAAGCTTGGGAGAGTCTAGCGAGAAAACTTGCACATGAAATTAAAAATCCTCTCACTCCTTTACAGCTTACAATAGATAGAATTAAAAGTAAATTTAGTGATCAAATTTCTAAAGCTGAGCAAGAAAATTTTAATGAGAATTTAAAAGTTATTAACAACCAAATTAAACAAATTGAAAATTTAGTAAATGAATTTTCTGATTTTGCAAGAATGCCAAAACCAATTCTTAATAATAATGATTTAATTAGTATAATGAGTGAAAATATTAGATTATTAAGTCAACTTGATAAAACTATTGATATAGAATTGAAAACAGAATTAAGAAATGTATTTCTCAATTGTGATAAAGAACAATTAGGACGAGTTTTCTTTAACTTAATTAAAAATTCTATTGAGAGTATTCAATTAAAGTTTGAAAAAAAGCCAAATTTAGATAAAAAAATATCAATTGAAATTTTTAATAATAATGATCATATTAAAATTATTATAACTGACAATGGTCTGGGTTTTAAAAACTTAAAAGGTGAAATTAATGAAATATTAAATCCTTATTTTACTACCAAAAAAAATGGAAGTGGTTTGGGTTTATCAATTGTAAATAAAATTATTAATGATCATAATGGTAAATTAGAATTTGTACAAATTCCTAACGGTGCTAAAGTTGAAATTGATTTTATATTAAATGGCAATCGAAATTTTAATAGTTGATGATAATGCGGATATAAGAAATATCCTAAATGATTTAATATTAGAGGCTGGTTACAAAACTAGAATAGCTGCAAATTACAATCAAGCATTAAGCGAAATAGATAAAAAAATGCCAGATGTTGCTATACTTGATGTTAAACTCGACAAAGGTGATAATGATGGCATAGAATTGCTTACACATATAAAATCTAAAAATAAAGATGTTCCTGTAATAATTATTTCTGGTCATGCGAATATTGAAATGGCTATAAGCTCATTAAAACATGGAGCGTTTGAATTTGTTGAAAAACCATTTGACCAGGTAAGATTATTGAATTTTATAAGCAGAGCAGTAGAAAATTTAAATTTAAAAACTCAAAATAAAGAATACGAAAATAAACTGTTTTCCTCTTATGAACTTATTGGTGAAAGTAAAAATATTTCAAATATAAGGGAACAAATTGATAAAATTTCATTAACTGAAAGTAGAATTTTGATTAATGGCCCATCAGGTTCAGGTAAAGAATTAATTGCAAGAAAAATTCACAAAAAATCTAAAAGGAATAAAGAACCTTTTATTATAATTAATGGAGCTTTACTTGACTCTAACAAATATGAGTTAGAATTATTTGGTGAAGAAAAAAATAATGGTTCTATCTCCTACGGAGCATTAGAAAAAGCTAACAGAGGAACATTGTTAATTGATCAAGTTTCTGAAATTCCGTTAGATATTCAATCTAAAATATTAAGAGTTTTGACTGATCAAAAATTTAAAAGACTTAATGGAAATAACGATGTAATTGTTGATGTAAGATTAATTTGTTCTTCAAGTAAAGACTTAAAAGAGGAAATTAAAATTGGAAATTTTAGAGAAGATCTTTATCATCGTTTAAATGTGTTTGAGATAAACATTAAATCTTTAAGAGATCGTGTTTCAGATATTCCACTATTAATTAAATATTTTTCTAATTTGATTTCTCAAAATTACAATATTAGAGAATTAGATATAGATGAGAATGACAGTTATATCCTCAATCATGATTGGCATGGAAATGTAAGAGAATTAAGAAATTTAATTGAAAGAATTGCAATTCTTCAACCAGAAAGTAAAGAAAAAGTTTCTAATATTGTTAAAGAGTCTTTAAAAAATAACAATTTTGGAGATAAAATTACCGAAAATAGCCTGTCAATACCCTTAAAAGAAGCTAGAGAAAAATTTGAAAAAGAGTATTTAACTATCCAATTAAAAAAATTTAATGGAAATATTTCAAAAACAGCTAATTTTGTAGGTATGGAAAGAAGTGCACTTCACAGAAAATTAAAAGGTCTAGGTATTAAAGAATTTAATTAAAATGAATATTATTATTTGTGGAGCAGGGAGAGTTGGTTTTACTATAGCCAAATTATTGAGTGAGCAGGGTCATTCTATAACCGTTATTGACCAATCTAGTGAAGATATACAAAAAATTAATGACAGTTTAGATGTCAAAGCAATAGTAGGAAAAGCCACATATCCATCAATTCTGGAAAAAGCAAATGCTAATGAGACAGATATGATCATAGCTGTAACAAGAAATGATGAAATAAACATGTTAATTTGTCAAATTGCCTTTTCGATCTTTAATATACCAAAAAAAATTGCTCGAATTAGATCTCAAGATTATTTAAATCCCAAATTCACAAGAGTTTACAGTAAAGAAAATTTGCCAATAGATGTAATTATTTCCCCAGAAATTGAAATAGCTAAGTCAATTCAACGAAAGCTTGAGGCACCTGGTGCATTAGATAGTGTTCCCTTCGCTGATAATAAAATAAGGCTGTTAGAAATTTTAATTAAAGAAGACTGCAAATCAATTGGGATCAAATTAAATGAATTAACAAAAAAACACCCCAATTTAGAGGCAAATATTATTGCAATAAATAGGGAGGATAAATTTTTTATTCCTAAAAAAACAGATTATGTAAATAAAGATGATAAAATATACATAATTATTAATTCTTCGCAAATGTCAGAAACTTTAGAAGCATTTAGCCACAAGGAAAAAATTTCCAAGAAAATTTTAATTATTGGCGGTGGAAATATTGGCTTTAACTTAGCAAAAAGTATTGAAGAAACTTTAGATACAGTAAGAGTAAAAATTGTAGAGAAGGATAAAAACCGTGCTGAATATTTAGCTAATGAATTAAATGATACAATTATAATTAATGGAGACGGACTTGATGAGGAAGTTTTAGTCGAAGCTAATTTAGATGAGGCTGAAACAGTGTTAGCTCTTACGAATGATGATGAGGATAATTTAATGGTGAGTGTATTAGTTGAGAAATTTGCAAAAGATAAAAATAAAATAGATGATAAGAGAACAATGGCTTTAACAAATAAGCCTAATTATTCATTACTTCAATCATCATTAAAAATAGATGACTTGATTGATCCTCGTATGACTACTGTCTCTAGTATTTTAAAACATATTCACAAAGGTACAATTGAAAATGCATATACTATTTCCAATGGAGAATATGAGGTTATTGAGGCCGAAATTATTGAGACTTCAGAATTAATTAGTAAGGATATTAAAAATTCAAATCTACCAGAGGATTTAAGAATTGGTGCTATTTTAAGAGATAAAAAAGTTATTATACCAAGATCAGATTTTATTTTTAAAAAAGATGATAGAGTAGTATTCATAGTAAAAAAAGAAACAATATCTTTTGTAGAAAATATTTTCAGACTAAGCTCTGTATAATCAATGTTTGTATTACAAATTAAATACTTAAGTTTTTTTATTGGAATAATTTCAATTTTATCATTTTTTAATATAATTTATTCATATTACTTAAATCTTTATTTAAACCTAAATACATATTATTTGAGTCTAATTGTTTCATTGCTAATCTCAATTCTATTTTATAAAATTAAAGCCCCACTCATTAAACTTACAATTTTCAATAAAATATTAACTGTTCTCTTAGGGTATATTTTAATTCCTCTAATTTTATCTATTCCATTTTATTTTAGTATTTACAATTTAACTTTTTTAAATTCGTATTTTGAGGCAATTTCAGGTTTCACTTCCACTGGATTTAGTATTTTCGATAATATCAAATATATAGATCAAAGTTTGATTATTTGGAGATCATCTACTCAATGGATTGGAGGACTTTATTTTTTATATTCAATAATTTTTTTAATAGATATATATGACGAAAATTTTAAGAAAACTCTTACAAATTTTATTTCATTTGATAGTTCAGAGGTGTTTAAACAAGCAATTAAAATATTTCTGTTATATTCAAGCTTAACACTGTTAATTTTTATTATTCTTAATACAATTTCAATTAGATCTTTTAATTCATTGAATTTAGCATTAACAATAATTTCATCAGGTGGATTTTTACCAATTAATGATTTATCAGTTATAGTTAAAAACAATACGCAAATAATAGTTATTTCATTTCTTATGCTTATATCATTCTTCAGCATTTTTTTTTATTATAATGTTTTATTTATCCGTAAAAAAAATATAAATTTTTTTTATGAAGACTTACATTTAATAATTTATCTAGTTGTTATAAATTTCATTTTTTTTCTTTTTTTTAGCTTCAACGATCAGTTTTTGATGAATTTTTTTTCACTTGCTAGCAGTGTATCAAATATTGGTTTTTCAATTGATAATTATAATAAAAATTTATCCTTTATTTTTCTAATTTTAGTGATTATTGGTGGGTCTTTTTTTTCTACCAGTTCTGGCCTAAGATTTATAAAAGTTTATTCTTTATTCAAATATTCTTTGAATCAAATTCTGTCATTCAGTAAGCCTAAAAATATATTTATGAATAAGTTGATGTTTAGCAAAATAAATTTTAATTCTAATGAAATTAACAAATATTTTCTTTCTATAATGATATTCATTATGGCATTATTGATCTTATCTTCAATTTTAAGTTTTAGTGGGATAGCTTTTGAAAGCTCATTTAAACTAGCTATTCTTACTTTAATGAATACTGTTAATTCTTCAATCTATGATTTAGCAGAATTTAATTTTGATGAATTACATTATATTGTGAAGTATTTTTTGATTATTTTTATGATTATTGGAAGAATTGAACTGTTAACAATATTACTTCTTATGAAGAAATTTCTTTTTAAAAATTAGTTTATTGTTATAAATATTATTTAAATTTGCGCCCTTAGCTCAGCTGGATAGAGCATCGGTTTTCTAAACCGAGGGTCGTAGGTTCGAATCCTTCAGGGCGCGCCATTATTCAGAGTTTTTTATGAATTTTAAAAGAAAATTTGCTTGACTAGATTTTATAAAACTGAATTTTCCTAATAATTTCCTCTTGAAGACTATTTTTTATCATGCTTAAATTGAGAATATTCAAAACAATGTTTTGAATTATTTGTTAACAAATAAATAATAACAGAAGGAAGAATAATGTTTAAATACATAAAACAATTAACTTCTTTAGTTGCTATGGTAGCTGTGTTGTTTACGTTCACAACAGAGTCTATGGCTGCTAAAAAATCTAAAACACTTAAAAACACTCAAAAGAAAGGTTTTGTAAGATGTGGAGTATCTCAAGGTCTTCCAGGATTTTCTAATGCTGACGCTGCAGGAAATTGGACTGGCGTTGACGTTGATGTATGTAGAGCAGTAGCTGCTGCGGTATTAGGTGATGCAAACAAAGTAAAGTTTACACCACTAAGTGCCAAAGAAAGATTTACAGCTCTTACTTCAGGTGAGATTGATATCTTATCAAGAAACACAACTTGGACACTTTCTAGAGATGCTGATATCGGACTTACTTTCGTAGGCGTAAACTTTTACGATGGACAAGGTTTCATGGTAAGAAAAAGTTCAGGTATTACTTCAACAAGCCAATTCAAAGATGGTATCTCAGCTTGTACAAACATTGGTACAACAACTGAGTTAAATATGAGAGATTTCTTTAATTCCAAAGGAATCAAGTATGAACCAGTTGCTTTTGAAAAAGCTGACGAAGTTGTAGCTGCTTACGATGCTGGTAGATGTGATACTTACACTACTGATAAATCTGGTTTAGCTGCTCAAAGAACAAAAATGAAAAACCCTGATGAACACATTGTTCTACCAGAAACTATTTCTAAAGAACCTTTAGGACCAGTTGTTAGACAAGGTGATGCTGTTTGGGAAGATATAGTAAGATGGTCTTTGAACACTATGATTGAAGCTGAAGAATATGGAATTACATCAGCTAATGCAGACATGATGAAAACTTCTGACAATCCAGCTATTAAAAGATTGGTTGGAGCTGAAGGTGAGTTAGGTGCTGCTTTTGGTCTAGATAATGACTGGAGCTTAAGAATTATTAAGCAAGTTGGTAACTACGGTGAAAGTTATAAGAGAAATATAGCTGACACTGGAATCTTACCAGACAGAGGTCCAAACCAATTATGGACTAAGGGCGGAATACTTTACGTTCCACCTGCAAGATAATTGTAGCTTAAAACATTTAAAAAGGGCTAGATTTTTCTAGCCCTTTTTTTTATAAACTCATATATAATCACATCGTGAATTTTAGACTTAAAGATATAATTCCTCAATTAATTACAGTCATAGCTGTAGTACTTATCTTTGGTTTCTTTACATACAATGCTCAAATTAATATGGAAAATAGAGGTATTGATTTTGGTTATGGTTTTTTATCCCAAGAGTCTTCATTTGATGTGCAGTTTTCTTTAATAGAATATGATGGATCGCATTCATATTTTAGAGCATATTTAGTTGGTCTTTTAAATACAATACTTGTTTCTGTTATAGGTATTATAATTGCAACCATTCTTGGAGTAATAGTTGGTGTCGCAAGATTATCTCCAAACTATTTAATAAATAAATTTGCAGCTTTTTATGTTGAATTTTTCAGAAATATTCCATTATTACTTCAGATTTTTTTTTGGTATTTTGCTGCATTAAGAGCTTTGCCATTACCACAAGATGCTGAAGCAATATTAGGTGTTTTTTTCTTGACCATAAAAGGACTGTATGTTCCAGCATTTATTTGGCAAAATTTTAATATTTTCTTCTATTCAATAGTTGCTGCAGTTATTGCGATTATCGTAATTAGAATTCATGCAAAAAAGGTTCAAGAAAGTCAGGGAAAACAAATTCCAGTTTTTTTAATTTCAATAGGATTAATATTTATTCTTCCTCTTTTAAGTTTTTTAATAGGTGGAGTAAGTCTTTCATTTGAAGTTCCAATTTTAAAACAATTAGCAACAACATCATTTATTTATGAAGGTGGTGTAAGTTTGCCTCCAGAATTAATTGCTTTAACATTATCGTTATCTTTATATACAGCTACTTTTATTGCAGAGTGTGTGCGAGCTGGAATTCAAGGGGTGGGCAAAGGCCAAAAAGAGGCTGCTGCCTCTATAGGTCTTACTCCAAACCAAGTATTAAAACTTGTGATAATGCCTCAAGCTTTAAGAATTATAATTCCACCTACTACTAATCAATATTTAAATCTTACAAAAAATTCATCTTTAGCAGCGGCGATTGCTTATCCAGATTTAGTTTTGGTCTTTGCAGGAACAGCCTTAATGCAAACAGGTAAGGCTATTGAAATAGTTTCTATAACAATGTTTACCTATTTAACTTTAAGTATTTCAATATCAATTTTAATGAATTGGTATAATAAAAAAATAGCTATTCAGGAGAAATAATGTCTAAAGTAAATTTTTTAAAACCTGATAAAGCTAATTTGAATACTTTTTTATATTTGGGTACATTTCTATTTTTCATTAGTATTTTTGATGTTTTTCTAAATTCCTTTTTAAACATAAATTTGACAGGTTTTTTACCTAACTTTTTAAGTTTTTTATTACCGTTAATACTTGGTTTTATCGGTCTTTATTTTATTAGAATAGAATACAGTGGTATAAAAAATTTAGATCTTTTAAACAAACACATAAATACTAATAATTTTAATGCCATCTTATCGTTATTAATAATATTTATAATTATTAAATCACTTCCACCAATACTCAGTTGGTTTGTAATTGATGCAAGTTTTGCAGGGGACACTAAGGATGTTTGTATGGGTTCTGGAGCATGTTGGACCTATATCAAAGTCTGGATGAGAAGATTTATGTATGGAATGTATCCAAATGCAGAACAATGGAGAATTAATTTATCGTTTATCTCACTAGTTTTGCTTGGCTCTGTAGGATATTTTGCCACTGATAGATTTAAAAAATATTTAACCCTATATTATGTTGTAATTTATCCATTAATTGCATTTTTATTTATATTTTTCTTTATATCAGGTGGACCAGTATTTTTTGATTTTTCATACGGAATAATTGCTGCAATTTTATCAATAATTATTGGTTTTTTTATACCAAATAAGTTTAGATTTTATTATTTTCTAATAGTACCAATTTTACTTTATATCGTATTAAAGTATTTCATTTTCTTTGAAGAATATATTGAACTAGGAAAATTAGATGGTTTAAATTGGGTAGAAACTGGAGCTTGGGGAGGGTTATCTTTAACATTTATAATATCTTTTTTCTGTTTGATATTCTGTTTTCCAATAGGTATGGCTTTTGCTTTAGGTCGAAGATCAAGTTTTCCTTTGATAAGATATATTTCAGTTGGATTTATTGAATTTTGGAGAGGAGTTCCTTTAATTACAGTATTGTTTATGTCTGCTGTAATGTTTCCAATGTTTTTACCAGAGGATTTCTTCATTGATAAGTTAGTCAGAGCAATAATAGCTATTTCATTATTTGAAGCTGCATATGTTGCAGAAGTTATTCGTGGAGGGTTACAAGCGCTTCCAAGAGGTCAGTATGAAGCGGCCAAATCATTAGGTATGGGATATTGGAAAATGCATATTTTTGTAATTTTACCTCAAGCTTTGAAATTAGTAATTCCTGGAATTGCAAATACGTTTTTAGCTTTAGTAAAAGATACTCCATTAATTTTTGTAGTAGGCCTTTTAGAAATTGTTGGAATGCTAAATTTAGCAAAAACTAATCCAGAATGGTTAGGTTTTGCTATGGAAGGTTATGTTTTTGCTGCAATAATTTTCTGGATTATTTGTTATGCAATGAGTAAATATAGTTATAATCTAGAACAAAAATATAAAACCGATAGATAAGATTTATGTCAGAAAATATTATTCAAATTAATAACATGAATAAATGGTTTGGAGATTTTCAAGTTTTAAAAGAAATTAATCTAGAAGTTAAGCCTAAACAAAAAATAGTAGTTTGCGGCCCATCAGGGTCTGGAAAATCAACTTTAATCAGATGTATAAATAGACTAGAAGAGCATCAGCAAGGAAACATAATTGTTGATGGGACTGAACTTACAGAGGACACTAAAAATATTGAGCAAATAAGAGCTGAAGTGGGTATGGTTTTTCAACAGTTTAACCTATTCCCCCATTTATCAATCTTAGACAATTGTACATTAGCCCCAATATGGGTTAAAAAAATGCCAAAAAAAGATGCAGAAAAATTAGCTTTAAAACATTTAGAAAGAGTTCAAATTTTAGATCAAGCACAAAAATATCCTGGACAATTATCTGGGGGACAACAGCAAAGAGCCGCTATTGCAAGAGCTTTGTGTATGGAGCCAAAAATAATGCTTTTTGATGAACCAACATCTGCTCTTGATCCAGAAATGATTAAAGAAGTTTTAGATGTTATGGTTAATTTAGCAAAACAAGGTATGACAATGATAGTGGTTACTCACGAAATGGGTTTTGCAAAAGAAGTTGCAGATCAAATGATATTTATGGATGAAGGAATGATAGTAGAAAAAGCTGATACCAAAGAATTTTTTGCTAATCCCAAGAGTGAAAGGACAAAACTTTTTTTAAGTCAGATACTATAATATTCACGCATTTCAATAAATTTTTATCATTTTAACTATCAAGTAATGCTTGACACAACTTCTGGTTTTGACCTTTTTTTGTTAAAATAAAAAAAATATCTGTTGCAGTAGGTATAAAAAACTTGTTGAATAAGTTTTTAATAAAATATTAAGAGGGGTCTTAATGGAAGATAATTTTAATAAGCACTTAGGCAATAAGCTTAAGCTTAGAAGGTTAGCACTAGGTTTAACTCAGACAAAAGTCGCAAAAGCTATAAATGTTACGTTTCAACAAATCCAAAAATATGAAAAAGGTACTAATGGAGTAAGTTCAATTAGGTTATTACAACTTTCAAACTATTTAAAAGTTCCAATTAATTATTTTTTTGAAGATTTTTCCGAATATCTTATAAATTTAGAAAAGTCGCAAGAGGGACATATGAATATTAATTATAATTTTCTTGTAAAGTTGTATTCTGAACTAAACGCAGATCAAAAACTTAAATTTAATAAATCTTTACAATCTAATAATAATATTTCTAAAGTTGGGTAGTATTGGCTCCTCGGGCAGGACTCGAACCTGCGACCAATTGATTAACAGTCAACTGCTCTACCAACTGAGCTACCGAGGAATGTAAAAATCTCAACTTACTTTTTTTTTTAATTAAAACAAGATTTTTTTTGGAGGCAACGCCCGGAATCGAACCGGGATACAAGGATTTGCAATCCTCTGCGTAACCATTCCGCCACGTTGCCCAATGTTTTAGATGATAGCTACAAAGGTTTTATATAAAATTATAACAATTAGTCTATCAAATAACGTTCCAATTTGATTATTGTTAATTTAGATTATTAAATTATAAACTATTTACACCCATGATAAGCAATAAATATATACATTCCAAAGTAGAAGATAAAATTTATGCTTATTGGGAAAAAAATAAATTATTCAAACCACAAAAAAATTCAAAAAAGTTTTCTATAGTTATTCCACCACCTAATATAACTGGTAGTTTGCATATGGGTCATGCTTTAAATAATTCAATTCAAGATTTTTTAGTTCGATATTATAGAATGAATAATCATGAAACTTTATGGCAACCAGGAACAGATCATGCAGGTATAGCCACACAAGCACTTGTTGAAAGAAAATTAGAAAAAGAAAATTTGAATAAAAACATTCTTGGAAGAGAAAAATTCATTAAAAAAGTATGGGAATGGAAAAATCAGTATGGGGATATAATTATAAATCAGCTTAAAAAACTTGGGTGTTCATGCGATTGGTCGCGTAATGCATTCACAATGGATGATAATCTTTCTAAATCAGTGATTAAAGTCTTTGTTGAGCTTTATAAAAAAAAATTAATTTATAAAGCAGAAAAATTAGTAAATTGGGATACTGTACTTAAGACAGCCATTTCAGATTTAGAAGTTGATCAAAGAGAGATGAATTCTAAAATTTATTATATTAGATATCCAATCAAAAATTCTTCTGAATTCATTACAATTGCGACAACAAGACCTGAAACAATGCTAGGAGATACTGCAATTGCAGTTAACCCAAAGGATGATAGATATAAGGATCATGTTGGTAAAACTGTCACAATACCAATTGTGGGTAGAACAATTAAAATTATTCAGGATAATTATGCTGATCCTGAACAAGGTACTGGAGCGTTGAAGATAACTCCTGCACATGATTTTAATGACTATGATGTAGGTCAAAGAAATAAACTTGAAATTATAAATGTTTTCACTGAAGAGGGAAAAATAAATTATAATGCTCCAAAAGATTATGTTGGTTTAGACAGATTTGAAGCGCGAAAAAAACTATTAAACGAACTTAAAGAAAAAAATTTCTTTGTTAAAGAAGAAAATATAAAAAATAAAGTTCCTTATGGTGATAGATCTAATTCCGTTATAGAACCTTTTTTAACTGAACAGTGGTTTGTTGATGCAAAAAAATTAGCTGTGAAAGCAAAAAAAATAGTTAAATCAAAAAAAACAAATTTTTTTCCAACTAATTGGTCAAAGACTTATTTTCAATGGATGAATAATATTGAACCCTGGTGTGTCTCTAGACAGTTGTGGTGGGGTCATCAAATTCCAGCATGGTACGGACCTGATAAAAAAATATTTGTAGCAATTAATGAAAAGGAAGCAAATAAACAAGCTAAAAAATATTATAAAAAAGATCTTAAATTGACTAGAGATCCAGATGTTTTAGATACATGGTTTTCATCTGGTTTATGGCCTTTTGCAACATTGGGTTGGCCTGACAAAAAAGATTTCGTTAAGAAATTTTATCCTACAACAGTTTTAGTTACAGGTTTTGATATTATCTTTTTTTGGGTTGCTAGAATGATGATGTTTGGAATGGAATTCTTAAACAAAGAACCTTTTAAAGATATTTATGTTCATGCTTTGGTTAGAGATGAAAAAGGACAAAAAATGTCTAAGTCAAAAGGTAATGTTATTGATCCATTAGATTTAATTGAAAAGTACAGTGCAGATGCTTTAAGATTTACATTATTATCAATGGCATCTCCAGGAACAGATGTAAAACTTTCTGAAGATAGAGTTAAAGGATATAGGAATTTTTTAAACAAATTATGGAATGCTAATAACTTCCTAATTACAAATAAATGTGATTTTAAGAAAACTGATAAGGTTCCAAAAACAACACTTAATATAAATAAATGGATTTATTCTGAGTTAATAAAAATTAAGAACAAAATTCAAAAAAATATTGAGGATTACCGTTTTGATGAGGCTGCTAAAAATGCCTATCAGTTTGCTTGGCACTCATATTGTGACTGGTATATCGAACTTTCAAAAACAATACTTTATTCAGATGATAAAAAAGCTCAAAAAGAAGTGAAAGAAGTATCTGCTTATATTTTCAAACAAATACTAGTAATGCTTCATCCATTTATTCCGTTTGTTACAGAGGAA
This sequence comes from uncultured Pelagibacteraceae bacterium, assembly GCA_902571915.1. Taxonomy (GTDB): domain Bacteria; phylum Pseudomonadota; class Alphaproteobacteria; order Pelagibacterales; family Pelagibacteraceae; genus Pelagibacter. The sequence continues at coordinate 8,146 of CACGDY010000008.1, read as the reverse complement.
ATATGGTTAAAAAATAAGTTTGATAAATCAAACAAAAATTTTCTTATGTATAAAAATTGGCCGTCTGGTAAAACAAAAAAAGATCAAGCTCAAAAAGATGTTGAACAGATTATCAATATAATTTCTGAATTAAGATCATTTAAAAATGAGTTAAATGTAAGTCCTGGTTCATTTGTTGATATATCAATTAACAAAATTGCTAAAAGGAGCAAAACTTTAATGTCTAATAACGAAGTAGTCCTTAAAAGGCTAGGTCGAATTAATAATTTTCATGAAAAAGATCAAGCTAAGCCATCAGCAACACTAGTTATATCTGGAGACATATTTAAGATATATTTTGATGAGAATGTTGATTTAAATCTAATAAAAGAAAATTTAGTCAAAAGACAGAGTAAATATCAGTTAGAAATGGACAAGATATCGCAAAGATTGTCTAATAAAGGATTTACTGATAGAGCACCAAAAAATATTGTTGATCAAGAAAAAACTAATTATAGTAATTTAAAAGATGATATCAAAAAAATATCATTAACGATTGAAAGTTTATAATGCGGAAGTTTAATAAAAAAAAGTTACCAAGTAGACATACATCTTTAGGTCCTGATAGAGCTCCTCATAGATCTTTTTATTATGCAATGGGTGAGACTGAAAAAGATGTCTTCAAACCATTTGTAGGTGTTGTTTCTACATGGAATGAAGCAGCACCATGTAATATTGCTTTAATGAGACAAGCTCAGTCAGTTAAAAAGGGTGTAAGAGACTCAGGAGGAACTCCAAGAGAATTTTGTACAATCACGGTTACTGATGGTATTGCAATGGGGCACGAGGGAATGAAATCATCATTGATTTCAAGAGAAGTAATAGCAGATAGTGCCGAATTAACTGTTAGAGGTCACTGTTATGATGCATTAGTAGGTATTGCAGGTTGTGATAAATCTTTGCCAGGTTTAATGATGTCGATGGTAAGATTAAATGTACCAAGTGTATTTATTTATGGTGGTTCAATACTACCAGGAAAATACAAAGGCAAAGATGTAACTGTAGTTGATGTTTTTGAAGCTGTTGGAAAACATTCTTCAGGACAAATGTCAGCAAAAGAGTTAAGAAAGTTAGAATTGGTTGCTTGCCCTACAGCTGGAGCTTGTGGAGGTCAATTTACAGCTAATACGATGGCGTGTGTATCAGAGGCAATTGGTTTAGCATTACCTTATTCTGCTGGAACACCTGCGCCATATGAAGAAAGAGATAAGTATGCAAAAGCAAGTGGTCGTATGGTTATGGAATTATTAGCTAAAAGAATTAAACCAAGAGATATTGTAACACGAAAAGCATTAGAAAATGCTGCAACAATTGTAGCTGCAACTGGAGGTTCAACTAATGCTGCATTACATTTACCAGCTATTGCAAATGAAGCAGGAATAAAATTTGATTTAATGGATGTTGCAAAGATATTTAAAAAAACACCTTATCTTGCAGACTTAAAACCAGGTGGAAAATATGTTGCAAAAGATATGTGGTTAGCAGGTGGTGTGCCAATGCTTTTAAAAACTTTATATGATGGTGGATATATTCATGGAGATTGCATGACGGTTACAGGTAAAACAATGAAAGAAAATTTAAAAGGTATTAAATTTAATCCAAAACAAAAAGTATTACGAGCTTATAACAGACCTTTATCACCAGATGGTGGTGTTGTAGGATTAAAAGGTAATCTAGCTCCTGAAGGCGCAATAGTGAAAATTGCAGGATTAAAAAAATTACAATTTACTGGAAGAGCAAGATGTTTTGATAATGAAGAAAGTGCAATGAAAGCTGTTCAAAGTAGAAAATATAAAGATGGTGATGTGATAATTATTAGATACGAAGGCCCAGTTGGTGGACCAGGTATGAGAGAAATGCTTTCAACAACAGGTGCAATTTATGGTCAAGGAAAAGGCGAGAAAGTTGCTTTAATCACTGATGGAAGATTTTCTGGTGCAACAAGAGGATTTTGTGTTGGCCACGTAGGTCCAGAGGCAGCTTTAGGTGGACCGATTGCTCTTTTACGAAACGGTGATTTAATTGATATCGATGCTAAAAAAGGAACAATTAATGTTCGTTTAACAAGAGCACAATTAGCTTCAAGAAGAAGAAAATGGAAAGCTAAAAAATCTGATTTTGGCTCGGGAACTCTTTGGAAATATGCACAAACAGTTGGGCCAGCAAGTTTAGGAGCCCCAACTCATCCTGGTAAGAAAAAAGAAGTTAAGGAATATTCAAAAATTTAATGAAAATTCGCCCAGTTATTTTATGTGGTGGCGCTGGAACAAGACTTTGGCCAAAAGCTAAAAAACATCAAGCAAAACAATTTATTGATTTTGGTAATTGGACTTTATTAGGTAAAACTTTAGAAAGAGTTAAAGCATCTATATATGATGCACCAATTATAAGCACTAATGCAAAATATTTAAGACAAGTAAAACAACATTTAAAAAAACACAAAATAAGAAAATTCAAGATAGTTTTAGAGCCAGCAAAAAGAAATACTGCACCCGCTATATTAAGTACGGCTTTAATTAAAGACATTCCAAACGAACAACCATTAATGTTTTTGGCTGCTGATCATTTGATAGAAAAAGTTGGTTTATTCAATAAAGCTATCAAAAAAAATCAAAAGAAACTTACTCAAAACAATATCTTTATTTTTGGGATTAAACCCAAAATGCCCTCAAGTGAATTTGGTTATTTTTTAACAAAAAGTAACAAAGTAACTAGATTTGTAGAAAAACCCAAAAAGGCTAAAGCTAAACAAATAATTAGTAAAAAAGGTTATTGGAATTCTGGAATGTTTTATTTGAGAAAAGACTCCATTATTAACAATTTTAAAAAACACCAGCCAAATATTTACCAAAACTGTAACAAAGCTGTAACAAAAGCAAAATATAAAAGTAATGTGTATTATTTAAACAAACAAGCATTTACCAAAGCAACAGCTAAGTCTTTTGATTATGCAATATTAGAAAAAACTAAAGATATAAATGCGATTAAATTAGATATTCCTTGGTCTGACTTAGGTTCTTGGAAAGAAATCTGTAAAATGTATGGAAGAAATAAAAGACATTATTTTAAAAAGAAAAATGTATTTCATAGACCTTGGGGCAGTTATGTTAATCTATTCAATGGTAAAGAATTTTTAATTAAAGAAATATATGTAAAACCAAAAGGTATATTAAGTCTTCAGAAACATCATCATAGAGCTGAGCACTGGGTAGTTACTCATGGTAAACCTAAAATTACTTTAAATAAGAAATATTTTACAATGAAACCTGACGAAACTATTTTTGTTCCATTAGGTGCAATCCATAGAATAGAAAACCCATATAAAAAACCAGTAAAAATTATTGAAGCACAAGTAGGCTCAATTTTAAAAGAAACTGATATAGTTAGATACCAAGATATTTATGGAAGAATAAAATAATTATTTTACAAGAAAATTCACTTTTTTATTTGATAGATTTAAATGAATTTTTTTATATGAACCAAAATTATCTCCATCAATTTGAACAGGTATCAAATCATTTCCATCAATTGTAATGTTTTGTGCATAAGTAGTAATAACATTTTTATTTTTACTTAAATCACCATTAAGAATTATTAAAAAAATTGAATATAATAAACTAATCCTAGTCAAATCTTTAAATATATAGGTGACTAATTTCTCTTCAAAAATATTTGTTTTATTTATTTTATGATGTCCAGCGTAATATTTGGTATTTGAAGATAATATCCAGTCTGCTTGATAAAATTGACCATCAAAAGTGACATTTAACTTTTTATTATTCATAAACAAGAAATATTGAAAACCTTTGATACCAAATATAATTTTACCTAGAATCTTTTTAATTTTTGAATTAATTGAATGAACAATTTTTGCATCCCATCCTATACCAGCCATTAAAAAGAAATAATTATCGTTAATTTTTACAAGATTAGAGGATTTATAATTATTAGAAACCAACACATTTACTATATCATCAACTTTTTTATTCATTGATAATTCAGCTTGAAGCAAATTTGCAGTGCCAGCAGGAATATAACCTATGGCAAAATCGTCTTTAAAATCAAAATTATTTTTAATTAATTCATTAATTGCAAAAGAAACTGAACCATCACCACCAGCTACTATTAGTCGATCATAATTTTTTTGATTAAAATTTTTGAAAATTTTCTTAGCTTGATTTATTGTTTTTGTTTCAAAGTAGTCTACAGAAATATTCTCTTTTAACTTAGATAAAATCCTATTTATGAATATAGATTTTCTTCCAGAGGAAGAATTCAAATTATAAATCAAACAACATAACATAATTAATCCTTAAAAAATTTTTAACAAATTTGTAACATTCAAATGAAATAAGAAGTACATGATTCGTGTTACAGTTGTATTAAAATATAGGTCTTTAAATGCCTAATTTACTTAAATATAAAAGTATATTTATTTCTGATGTTCATTTAGGTACCAAGGGTTGTCAGGCGAAAAAACTTTTAGAGTTTTTTAAAAACTCAAGATCCGAAAATCTTTATCTTGTAGGGGACATTATAGATATCTGGGAAATGCAAAAAAGTTTTTTTTGGCCTCAAGAACATAATGATGTAATCCAAAAAATTTTAAGAAAAGCTAGACATGGTACCAAAGTTTTCTACATAATGGGTAATCATGACGAAATGTTAAGAAAATTTATTCCAATGCATTTTGGTGACATCCATATGGTTAATAGAGTTATTCATGAAACAAATGCAGGAAAAAAATATGTTGTTGTTCATGGTGATGCTTGGGATGGTGTTATGAAACATGCTAAATGGTTATCTAAACTTGGATCAATAGCCTATAATTTACTATTAAAATTAAATGTAATAATTAATTTTTTTAGAAGATTGAGAGGAAAAGAATATTGGTCTCTTGCAAAATTTTTAAAGTATAAAGTCAAAAATGCAGTTAAATATATTGGTGAATATGAAAAAACACTTTCAGATTATGCAAAAAGAAAAAAATTTGATGGAATTATTTGTGGCCACATCCATCATGCTGAGGATAGAGACTTTAATGGGGTCAATTATTTAAATTGTGGAGACTGGGTTGAATCTTGTACCGCATTAGCCGAAAATTATGATGGTAGTTTTGAAATATTATATTGGGACAAAATAAGAGAACAATATTTAGACGATAAAGAAATAATTGAACCAATTAAAACTGAAGAATTAAAAAAAGCTTCATAATTAATGAAAATTTTAATTGCTACAGACGCATATTTTCCACAAGTAAATGGTGTCGTAAGAACCTTACATGAAACAGGCAATGTATTAAAAGAACAAGGTCATAGAATAGAATATATTACACCTGACTTATTTTTTACTTTTCCGATGCCGAAATATAATGAAATTAAGTTGTCTATAAATGTATGGCCAAGAGTTGGTAATTTAATAAAGAAAATCAATCCAGATGCAATTCATATCGCTACCGAAGGCCCGATAGGCACTATGGCAAGAAGATATTGTTTAAAAAATAATCTAAAGTTTACTACGAGTTTCCATACAAGATTTGATAAATATCTAAAACTTTACTTTCCTATTATACCAGCAAAATGGGCTGAAAAATTCTTAGCAAATTTTCATAATAAGGCTGAGAGAATTTTAGTAACTACAGAGTCTATGAGAAAAGAATTAATCGATATAGGTATAGATGACAATAAAATGATTACTTGGACTAGAGGAGGAAATCATGGAGCTTTTAAGAACCCTAAAAAAATTGATTTACCTCATAAAAGACCTATTTGGATTTATGTTGGAAGAGTTGCAGTTGAAAAAAACATAAGAGCTTTTTTAGAATGTGATTTAGAAGGTACAAAAATAATTATAGGAAAAGGACCTGATTTAAAAAAATTGAAAAAAGAATTCCCTAAAGATATTTTTTTAGGAGAAAAAACAAATGGTGAATTAGCATCACATTTTGCATCCTCTGATGTTTTTGTTTTCCCTAGTAAAACAGATACATTTGGAATTGTAGTTACAGAAGCTTTAAATTGTGGAACACCTGTTGCTGCGTATCCTGTTCCAGGTCCTAAAGATATATTTGAAGGATCCAAAATAAATTGTTTAGATGATGATCTTAAAGTATCAGCCCAAAAAGCTTTAAAAGTTGACAGAAATGATTGTCTTGAATTTGCAAAAAAATTCACTTGGGAAGAAACAGCAAAAATATTTTTTAACAATATTTCACCAAATCATTAGTTAATTTTTCCTTAATTTATTTGCATTAAAAAGTGTAATGATGCAAAATTAAGCCATCTAAATTTATGGAATATTTCGTCATTCTACTTATAGTTGTGATAGTTTATCTTCTCTATTTACTTAATCAAAAAAAAAATAAATCAATAAATACCGCTACAATAGTTAATAAAAGAGAAGAAAAAACAAAAAGAGTAATTATTGATGAGCTTGAAGATCAATTTTTTGCATTAAATAAATTTAACATAATTAAATATGCCAATCCAAGTGCATTAAAAAGATTTGGAAGTAATTTAATTGATAAAAACATATCTTCTATAATTCGAAAACCAGAATTAATAGAAAATATTGAAAAAGCTATCGTAGAAAATAAAACAAAAAATATTGATGTTGAAATAGACCTCCCATCATATCAATTCTATAAAATTTATATTATTCCTGGCCCAACTCATTTGTTTACTGAACCAGACTCTGTTGTGTTATTTTTAAAAGATTTTACTGAAATTACAAAAGCACAAAAATTTAAAACTGATTTTGTAGCAAATGTAAGCCATGAATTAAGAACACCTTTAATGGCAATCAAAGGATCACTAGAAACAATTGAGGGCCCAGCGTCTGATGATGAAAAGGCTAAAAAAAAATTTATGAAAATAATGACTGATCAATCAAATAGAATGGAAAATTTAATTAATGATCTTTTAATACTCACAAGAATTGAATTAGAAGAACACATAAGGCCAAACTCTTTAGTTGATATAAATGATCTTTTCAAAACAATCATCAGTAATTTTGAGATTGTTTTAAAAAGAAAGAAATTAAATATTAATTTATCTCTCGCCAATCCAACAGTTGTTATTGGAGATGAAAAAAAATTACAAACTGTTTTTTCTAATCTTTTAGATAATGCAATTAAGTATTCAAAGGAAAATAAGTCTATTTTTATATCAAGCAAAATTAGCGATGGTAAATTGTTAGAAAAAAATTTTATGATCAGTATTAAAGACGAAGGTGTTGGCATTCCTCAAAGATATATTTCTAGAATTACAGAAAGATTTTTTAGGGTAGATCTTGAACAAAGTAACAAGGTTGGTGGAACCGGTTTAGGATTAGCTATTGTTAAACATATAGTTACTCAACATCGTGGACACTATGAGATTCTAAGTGAGGAAAACCAAGGAACTGAAATTCAAATTTATTTACCAGCGAAAACTTAAATTTAAAAAATATTATATTGTAATAGTTTTAGAAGGTTTTTTTAACAATTCTTTACTTGATTAATGTTAATCTTTTAATTAATTTTTTTATATGGTTAAAATATTCAAAAATATTTTGATTTTTGCTTTTTTATTAAGCTCTATAACAACAAGTGTTTTTTCTAAAGATATCACAACATTATTAAGAAATCAGCAACTTACAGTTTTTGATATTGGAATTTTTAGATTAGAGGCAGATTTGAAAACTTCATATCCTTCTATCAAAGATCATTTAGAAGTTACTGAAGCTGAATTTTATACAGACGTAGTTACCTCGTATTCTAAAAATTCAATTGATTTAATTGTTTCTGTTCCTATGAATAGAAATCTCAAGAAGGAAAATTATTTTTCAGATTCTTTTAGATGTAGGAATATTTTTAATTCTATAAGAGATTTTTTATTGAGGAATGAAAATTTGAGTAATTATAGATATACTATGGCTACAAGCTATTTAACCTCTATATTTTCAACCCCAAGTTCATGGCCAGACTGGAGATATGATGAAGAAATTAGAGAGGAACTAGTAAACTTAGTAAAACTAGAAATAACTTTACGTCCAACCAAAGAACTAGCTCTTAATGAACAGGTAAACCCTGTTTCATGTATTGGTGGATTAGAAACTGATATTGATC
>CACGDY010000007.1 GCA_902571915.1 uncultured Pelagibacteraceae bacterium | reverse complement strand
AACGGGGGCAATGCTAAACTAGAGTTAGTTGACTCAGATGATCCTCTTGAGGCAGGGTTGGAAATGCTTGTTAGTCCTCCAGGAAAAAGACTTCAATCAATCACATTATTGTCAGGTGGAGAGCAAGCTCTTACTGCTTTATCTTTAGTTTTTGCAGTTTTCTTAACAAATCCATCCCCTATTTGCGTTTTAGATGAAGTAGATGCACCTTTAGATGATGCTAATGTAACAAGATTTTGTAATTTATTAGAAGAATTAATCAAAATTACACATACAAAATTTATTATAGTAACTCACCACGCACTTACTATGTCTAAAATGAATAGACTTTATGGAGTAACAATGCCTGAGAAGGGCATAAGTCAATTAGTGGCAGTAGATTTACAAAAAGCTGAAGATATGGTCGCTTAATCAAAATAGATTTAAATGTCTAAAGATCAGTTCAAAACTCGCTTAGAAATTGCAAAAAAAAAGGTCTCAAAAAGAAATTTGGACAAAAAAAAAGATAACCAATCATCAATTGGCACTGCTTTTAAGCTCAGTACTGAGTTAATTTCCGCCGTAGCGGTAGGGACAATAATTGGGTTTATTTTAGACAAGACCTTTGGTACTAAACCATGGTTAATTTTAATATTTTTTTTTATAGGTGTAATTGCTGGAATAACAAACGTGATTAGATCTGCAAAAAACATGCAAAAATAGAGAATACTTATGGCTGCAAATCCGATGACACAATTCGAAGTTTATAGAATTGGTCCAGAAATTAAGATAGGTGCTTTCGATATCTCATTCACAAACGCTAGTTTGTTTATGGTGATAAGTTCATTGGCCATTTTAATTATCTTTAATTTTGGGGCAAAAAAAAATACAGTTCTACCTAATAAAATTCAGCTTTTAGCTGAACTTAGTTTTACATTTGTATCTAAAATGATAAGTGACACAGCTGGCTCAAAAGCTAAACCATATTTTTCATTCATATTTTCATTATTTATGTTTGTTCTTTTTTGTAATATGTTTGGAATGATCCCCTATACTTTCACAGTTACAAGTCATATTATTGTAACTTTTATATTGGCAGCTTTTATTTTCGTTGGTGTGACGGTAATTGGTTTCATTAAACATGGTTTTGGATATTTAAAGTTATTCGTTCCAAGTGGAGTACCAATTATTTTATTGCCTTTAATAGTAATTATTGAAATTATATCATACTTAAGTAGGCCAATTAGTTTATCTGTAAGACTATTTGCGAACATGATGGCCGGTCATACAATGATGAAAGTATTCGGGGGCTTTGTTATAAGCCTTGGAGTAGTCGGCGGATGGCTTCCGCTGAGTTTTTCGGTTGCCTTAACAGGCTTGGAGATATTAGTTGCTTTTCTTCAAGCATATGTTTTTGCAATCTTAACCTGCATCTATTTAAATGATGCATTAAACTTACACCATTAATTAACAAAGGAGGATATAATGGAATTAGAAGCAGCAAAAATGATTGGAGCAGGCTTGGCAGCGATAGCTTTAGCTGGTGCTGGTGTTGGGATTGGAATAATCTTTGGTAATTATTTGTCGGGTGCAATGAGAAATCCATCTGCAGCTCAAAAACAGTTTCCAAATTTACTTTTAGGCTTTGCCCTAGCTGAAGCGACAGGGTTATTTGGATTAGTAGTCGCGTTAATCATACTATTTGCTTTTTAATTAGATGATTAAAAAAATATTTTTTCAGTTTATTTTTTTCAATGTCTTTTTTTTCAAAGAGGTTTTTGCAGCTGAAAGCGGAGGTATGCCTCAATTAAATACAGAATTTTGGATTTCTCAAATATTCTGGCTTATAATCACATTTGGAGTTTTATATGTTGTATTGTCAAAATTATTACTGCCAAAGATAAGTTCAAACTTAGAATCTAGAAAATCTCAGATTCAAGACAATATTGAGGCAGCAGAAAAACAAAGAGAAAGTAGCGAAGCCAAGATTAAAGAGTTTGATGAAATTCTTTTAAAAAGTAAGTTAGAAGCAAAAAATATTTATAAAGAGGCTAGGGAAAAAACTCTTAAAGAGATTAATACTAAAAAAGAAAAATTAGAAAATCAAATAAATGAAGAGATAAAAAAAGCTGAAATCGAGATTAGTTTACTTAGAAAAAATGCTCACAAAAAGATTAATAAAATTGCTATAGAAACTACTGCAGAACTGTTGAAAAAATTAATTGGAGCCGAAGTAAACAATAGTAGCATTTCTGCGATTGTAGAAGATTTATCTAAAAGAAATGAAAGTAAATATTATGATAATTGATGCAACATTTTGGGTAGCTGTCTCTTTTATCATTTTTTTTGGAATTTTGATTTATTTAAAAATTCCCCAAAAAATAAATCAGATACTAAATAAATTAATTTCTGAAATCAAAAATGAAATTGATGAGAGTGAAAAACTTCGAACTGAGGCTAAAACATTGTTAAATAATGCACAAAATAAACTAAATACAGCTCAATCTATAAATAGAGAAATATTGGAACAAGCAAAAAAAGACAGTGATAATCTTATCATTGAGTTAAATGATAAGTTTCATAAATTTTCAGAGATTAAAAAAAGTTCAGCAGAGAATAAAATAAGCCAAATGAAAGAAGCGGCAATTAAAGAAATTAAAGATGCTTCGATAAAAATAGCAGTAGATTCCGTAAAAAAAGTTATAATCACTTCAGTTGACAAATCTAAACTCGATAATTTGTTTCATAAAAATTTAAACGAAACTAAAGAAGAGTTAAAGAAAATAAACTCATAATACTCTTACAATTTTTTTAAAAACCTATAAATTATCATAATGAATTCTATTGTAATTGGCTCTGGATTTGGGGGGATAGCAGCTGCTATTCGCCTTAAAGCTAAAGGTCACACAGTCACGATAATAGAAAAACATCCAGACCTTGGAGGCAGAGCAAGAGTATTTAAGAAAAATGGATTTACTTATGATGGAGGTCCAACAGTAATTACTGCCCCATATTTGATCAATGAGTTGTTTGAATTATTTAATAAAAATCCAAAAGATTATATAGAATTATCTCCTCTTAAGGTTTGGTATCAATTTATTTTTGAGGATAAATCAAAGTTCAATTATTCTGGTAATGAGTTGGAAATGGAAAAACAAATTAAAGAAATCAATGAAGAAGATGTAGATGGATATAAAAAGTTAGTAGATTTTACAAAAAAAATTTTTGATAAAGGTTTTACCGAGCTTGCAGATATTCCTTTTGATAAACCCTCTGTAATGATGAAACAATTGCCAGCATTATTAAAACTAAAAAGTTATAAATCTGTATACGCTTTAGTCTCCTCATTTATTAAAAATGAAAAATTAAAAAGAATGTTAAGTATGCATCCATTATTAGTTGGAGGAAATCCTTTTACTACTACATCTATTTATGGATTAATTTTATACTTAGAAAAAAAATGGGGTATTCATTACTCTATGGGAGGGACAGGAAATATTATTAAGGGTTTTGAGAAGTTGATGGAGGAGATTGGAATTAGAGTAATTAAAGGTTGTGAAGTTACAAAAATAATTACAAACCAAAAAAAAATTACCGGTATTCAGTTAGATGATAAAACAATAATCGAGTCAAATAATGTAATTTGTAATGCTGATCCTCCAGCTGTTTATGATAAAATGTTAAATGGAAATGTAAGTAATTCGCTTCTTTTTAAATGGAAAAAAAGCAGAATGGAATATTCAATGGGTTTATTTGTTTATTATTTCGGAACCAAAAAAACTTACGATAATGTTGAACATCACACAATTAAATTTGGAAATAAATATAAAGAGCATCTTAATGACATTTTTAATAATAAAAAATTAAATGACGATATAAGTTATTATCTACATAGACCCACTGCTACTGATAAATCCATGGCACCAAATGGACATGATTGTTTCTATGTTCTAGTTCCTGTTCCCAATAACCAATCAAAAATTGATTGGTCGTTAGAAGGTGAAAAAATGAAAAATTTAGTGATCGAGAAAATGGAAAAAGATTTAATGCCAAAACTAAAAGAAAATATTGTCGAAGATTTTTATTTGACACCTGACTATTTTGAAAAAGATCTCAATACAAAATATGGTTCTGGTTTTTCTATACAACCAAAATTTTCACAATCAGCATATTTCAGATTTCATAACAAATCTGAAATTTATAACGGTTTATATTTTGTTGGTGCAGGAACTCATCCTGGAGCGGGTGTACCTGGAGTACTTTCCTCAGCAAAGGTTTTAGATAAAATTTTATAATGTCCTCTAAAAATTATTTATCTATTTACGCAAAATCATTTAATTGGGCTGGTTTTTTTTTACCAAAAAAAACCTATAAAAATTGTTCTTATTTATACGATTTTTGCAGAGTTGTAGACAATATTGCAGATGACGAAGATGAAATAGAAATAAAAAAAATAAAATTCCAAAAATTTGTAAGTGACTTTAAACAAAAAAATTTTACGGATCCTATTATTCAAAATATGTGGAATATTATTAATGAATTCAATATTTCTCTGGAAATAATTAATGATTTATTTGACGGAATAGAGTCTGACATAAAACAAAATGTAAAAATAGATTCTCGAAAAGATCTTTTAATATATTGTTATAGAGTTGCTGGAACAGTCGGGCTGATGATGGCAAAAATTTTAAATGTGAGCAAAAAACAATCTCTTAAATCTGCAATCGATCTTGGTATAGCAATGCAACTCACCAATATATCTAGAGATGTAATTGAGGACTCAAAAAAAAATAGATCTTATATAAATGGAAATTTTGAGGAAATTAATTCAACTATTGAACTTGCAGATACATTTTATAAAAATTCATTTTATTCCATAAGAGAAATTCCACTAAGCTTTAGATTTAGTATTTTAGTTGCTAGAAGAATATACAGAAAAATTGGATATAAAATTTTGAAAAAGAAAACCTTTGAAAATTATAGAAAATCTGGGAAAATTTACGTTTCAAACTTTGAAAAAGTTTTGGAGACGATTTTATCAATTTATGATCTAATTGTACTTTCTTTATTAAATAAAAATGATGATCAAATCGAACATGATCATTTATTGATTAATAAAGAAATTAATATTGATGAAAGAATATGATTACATAATTATTGGAGGTGGTTGTGCTGGTTTATCTCTAGCTTATGAATTAGAAATTCATAATAAATTAGAAAATAAAACCTTAGCAATAATCGAGCCTCGAGATAAGTACAAAAGAGATAAGACCTGGTCTTTTTGGAGAGTATCTGAGCATAATTTTGATGATTGTGTTATAAAAAATTGGAAAAATTTTTCAGTTAATGCACCTAATAAAACTAATTTTCTTGAATGTGAAAATTATCCATATCAAAGCATCGATAGTGGTTTGTTTTATGAGAAAATAAATAATTCATTAAAGAAAAATAAAAATATCTTTTTTTTAAAGGAACTGAAAGACATCAACATTAAAAATTCATTTATATTCAATAGTGTTCCTTCTATCAAAAAAAACTTTAGAAACTTATGGCAACACTTTTGTGGGGTTGAAATCGAGACAGAAAATAATTATTTCGATGAAAACATTTTTAATCTTATGGATTTTGATTGTGATCAAAGGGAAAGTGTCCATTTTTTTTACACACTTCCCTTCTCGAAAAAAAAGGCATTGATTGAAAGTACTTGGCTTTCAAAAATGAATGATGACTCTCAAAAAGATTATGATCAACAAATAAAAGAATATATCGAAAAGAAATTAAGTTTAAAAAATTATAAAATTAATTATAAAGAAATAGGTGCAATTCCACTTTTTTACCCATCATTTAAAAATGAAAAAAATAAAATTAATATTGGAACTGCTGGTGGTATGACAAGATTAAGTACAGGATATACTTTTTTGAATATACAAGAACATAGTAAATTTATTAGAAAAAATATTGAAAATATTCATCACGCTAAAAAATTTGAAATCGGTAAAAAGTATCAATTTTTGGATGAAATATTTTTACGTGTTCTTGAAAAACATCCAAAAAAAATGTCAGAAATTTTTTTTAAAATGTTTCAAAGTTCACCTAAAACAATTATTAAATTTCTATCCAATAAAAGCAATTTTTTTGAAGATTTGACTATAATTTTAAAAATGCCAAAATGGGTTTTTATCAAAGCTTTATTTTATTAAACCTAAATGAATATGAATCTAAAAAAAATAAATCTTAATCATTCTTTTATTTTTTTTTTATTCTGTAACATTTTTTCTTTAATACTTTTTAAATTTAATAACTTTATATTATCACCATTATTTTGTTTATTTTTAATTTTAATTATTGGTGTGTCCCATGGATCTTTGGACCATGTCAAAGGTGGGAAACTTCTAAAGATTTTTAAAATTGAAAATATAGCTCTATTTTATATTTCATATATCTTAATAGCTGTAATGGTTGTAATACTTTGGGTTTTAATACCATCTATCTTATTAATAATATTTCTAATGGTTGCCTCATATCATTTTGGCAAAGAGGATACACAATTTTTGCATGACTTTGACACTCACTTTATGGGGATACTGTATTTCCTAAAAGGATCTCTTGTTATTTTAGCACCATTATATTTTCATTTTGATGAAACTATAGCAATATTTAAATTATTATTAATTGATAATGAAAATTTTTATTCAAGTTTAAGTTTTGTTGAGAAAAATAGTTTAATAGATGTCGGTATAATCTTAAGTTCTATTTCAAGTATTATTTTGTTCATTAAAAAATTTAATTTAAAGAATTTTTCTATTTTTTTTGATTATTTCTCTATATTGATTTTAAATTACTATCTCTCTCCTTTAATAGCATTTACTGCTTATTTTTGCTTTTTACATTCAGTAAGACATAGCATCACATTAATTTACGAATTAGATAACAATAATATTAAAAATGGATTATTGATTTTTATTAAAAGGGCTATGCCACTTACGATATTAACTACTATTATTTGTTTAGTTGGTATTTATTTGCTTAATTTTGAATATGACTTTGATAACTCAATTATTAAAGTCATTTTTATAGGTTTGGCGTCTTTAACATTTCCACATATATTACTTGAGTATCTTTTAGATAAAAATGAAAAACAAAGAACTTAAAATATTATTATCTGCTCCACGGGGATTTTGCGCCGGTGTTGAACGAGCAATCGAAATTGTTGAAAAATCAATTCAAAAGTATGGTTCTCCAGTTTACGTTAGACATGAAATAGTACACAATAAATTTGTAGTCGATGACCTAAGAAATAAAGGTGCAATATTTGTGGAGGAGCTTGAAGAAATTGAGGATAAAACAAGACCAGTTATTTTTTCTGCACATGGTGTTCCAAAAAAAATTCCACAAGATGCAAAAAATTATAATATGACTTATGTTGATGCAACATGTCCCTTAGTTTCTAAAGTTCATAGAGAAGCTGAAAATCTTCATAAGGCTGGATACCATTTAATCTTAATAGGACATGAAAATCATCCTGAGGTAATTGGAACAATGGGACAACTGCCTAAAGGATCTATCGACCTTATCCAAAATGAGGACGAAGCAAATAATTATGATCCAAAAAATTTTGAAAAGATTGCCTATGTTACCCAAACAACACTATCAGTAGATGATACAAAAGAAATAATATCAATACTTAAAGAAAAATTTTCAAATATTAGAGAGCCTGCGAAAGAAGATATTTGTTACGCAACAACTAATAGACAAATGGCTGTTAAAAACATTGCAAAAAGGTGTGATCTTTTTTTTGTTATCGGTAGTCGAAATTCATCTAACTCAGTAAGACTTGTTGAAGTTGCTAAAAAATCGGGGTGTGAAAACTCAATACTGATCCACTCGCAAAGCGAAATTCCATTCAACTTAATTGAAAATTCAAATATAATAGGAATTTCATCTGGTGCGTCTGCCCCTGAAATACTTGTCGAAAATTTCATTAAAGAATTGAAAAATAAATTTACAGTCACTATAGAAGAAGTGGAAATTATAAAAGAAAACGTTGTTTTTCGTGTCCCAAAAAAATTAAATTAAATGGCTGTTTATACAAAGATAAATAAGAAAGACATTTCGTATATTAATAAAAAATTTGAAAACCAAAAATTTTTAAGTTTTAAAGGTATAAAGCAAGGAATTGAAAATACTAATTATTTATTAAAATCAAAAAACAATAAATTTATACTTACTATATTCGAAAAAAGAGTTCAAAAAAAAGAAATACCTTTTTTTATGAAATTAATGGATCAACTAAATGATTTAAAGATAAGATGTCCAAAACCATTGAAAAATTGTGATGGAAAATATCTGTTTAAAATCAAGAATAAGGTTGCTTGTGTTGTTTCATTTCTTGATGGAAAAGATAAAAAAAATCTCACTTTGAAAAATTGTTATGATATTGGAAAAACTGTAGCTCAAATGCACTCTTCCTCAAAAAAAATTAAATTGTTTAGAAGAAACTCAATGAATATAAGAAATTTAAGTTCATTATTAAAAAGTATAAAATTTAAATCAAAAAAATTCATTAATTTAGAAAAATTTCTCAAAAGTAATTTTAGAGAAATTAAAAATAAATGGCCAAAAAAATTGCCAAATGGAATAATACATGGTGATCTTTTTATAGATAATATATTTTTTAAAAATAATAAAATATCTGGAATTATTGATTTTTATTTTGCTGCAAACGATTATTTTATGTATGAAATAGCAATATGTATTAATGCTCTGTGTTTTGATAAAAAAAAGTCACAATTTAAATTAAATAAAAAAAAGGTTAAAAATTTGATTAGAGGATATGAAGGTATTAAAAAGATCTCTGGAATTGAAAAAAAATCATTGAATATTTTATGCCGAGCTGCTGCGATGAGATATTTTCTGACAAGACTTTACGACTATACAAATACTCCAAAAACAGCTTTGATAAAGATTAAAGATCCAAGAGAATATTATCAAAAACTCATAATTCACAATAATTTAAAAAACTATAGGGATTATTTAATTTAATGATTAAAATTTATACTGATGGTTCATGTATTAATAATCCAGGCAAAGGTGGTTGGGCAGCAATAATATTAAATGATGGGAAAAAAACTGAACTCAAAGGAAGTAAAAAAGACACTACAAACAATCAAATGGAATTATTAGCACCTATAGAGGCGCTTAAAAAAATTCCAAAAGGAAGCAAAGTTCAAATTTTTACAGACTCTAAATACGTAAAGTCTGGGATAACAGAGTGGATACACAATTGGAAAAAAAATGGATGGAAAACTGCAAACAAAAAAGAAGTGAGCAATAAAGCACTTTGGACAGAACTAGATCTACTAAATAATGAGTTTGAAATAAGTTGGAATTGGGTAAAAGCCCATTCAACAGATGAATTAAATAACGAAGTGGATTTACTTGCAAGATCAGCAGCTAATATTTAAAGCGCACGGCTTGCAAAGCGCATTAATTATAGTAAATTATTTAATAAATTTTCTGCAGAGGTTAAACCACACTCTTTAGTTTCTCTTTCTTCGTGAATATTAACAATTGTAAAATTTTCAATCACCATTAAATAACGATTTGATCTAATTCCCATTCCTTTTGCATTACGATCAACTTCTGCGCCAATTGCTTTAGTAAATAATAAATATGGATCAGATAACATTTTAATTTTATCTCCAGTATTATTAATCTCTCCCCAGCCATTCATCACATAAGGATCATTTACTGATAAACAAAATATATTTTCTATTCCTTTTGCTTTAATTTTATCTGCATTTTCAACAAAACCTGGTAAGTGAAGTTTGGAGCAAGTTGATGTAAACGCCCCAGGCAAGCCAAACAAAACAACCTTACCATTACCAATAGTTTTTCTTAAATTGTTTTTTTGAGGTTCTCCATCAACAAGTTGAAAAATTTCTGTATCTGGAAGTTGATCTTTTATTTTAAGTTTCATATCGAATTCATTACATATTTTTTAACTTTTTCAATATCATTTGAAAGAAGTTCAAACTTTTCTTTTCTGTCATTAACATATTTGAGACTTTCTGGTAAATTTTCAGTTTTTGAAATTGCATCTTCTATTGCTTTTGGAAATTTACATGGATGTGCAGTTGATAATACAACACAATTTTTTTCTAATCCTAATTTTCTCACCGCACCAATACCCACTGCAGTGTGTGGATCCACTACCACCTGATATTCATCATTGATGGTTTTTATCATTTCAACAGTTTCTTTTTCGTCAAGCGTTTCAGATATAAAATTCATTTTGATTTTATCTAAGTCATTTTTATCAATCTTATAAGTGTTATTTTTTATTTGACCCATTACATCTTTTGTAACTTCTGAGTTAGAGTCCTTTACATCATATAAAAGTCTTTCAAAATTACTCGCTATTTGTATATCCATACTTGGAGTATTTGTTTCCTTAACTTTCTTTTGACTATAATCACCACCAGATATTGCTCTGTGCAGTATGTCATTTTTATTTGTAGCTACGATTAGTTTATCAATTGGAAGACCTAGTTTTTTTGCTAAGTAGCCCGCGTAAATATCACCAAAGTTTCCTGTTGGAACAGAAAAAGATAGTGGTTGGCCGTTTCCAATTTTAAAGTAAGCGTAAAAATAATAAACCGATTGAGCAACTATTCTTGCCCAATTTATTGAATTTACACCTGACATATTAATTGCTTTAGAAAATTTTTCGTCATTAAACATTGCTTTAACTAAATTTTGGCAATCGTCGAAATTACCCTCTACTGCAATGTTAAATACATTGCTCTCTTCATGTATTGTCATTAGTCGTCTTTGCACTGGTGAAATTTTATTATTTGGATGTAATACAAAAACATTTAAATTATTTTTTCCCTTTAACGCGTCTATAGCAGCTGCACCCGTATCACCTGAGGTTGCGACTATTATATTAATTTTTTTTTGATCACGGCCTAAATGATATTGATAAAAATTACCTATTAGTTGCATTGCTATATCTTTAAAAGCAAGAGTAGGTCCATGAAATAATTCTAATACTTTTAAATCTCCTAGATCTGATATTTTAACGACATCTTCAGATCTGAAATTTGAATATGATTTTGAAATCAAAGAGATTAGATTATCTTTAGACATGAAATCTCCTATGAATGGATAAATTATTTCAGCCGCTAAATCATTGTAATTAAGGTTTTTTAAATTATCTAATTCATCCTTTTTAAAGGGTTTAATTGATTTGGGAACATAAAGTCCCCCATCATCTGCCAAACCTTTGAGGAAAACATCTTTAAAAGTAAAGTTTTTCTGATTATTTCTTGTACTAATATAATTCATTTAATAATTCTTTTTTCTAAAATATAGATATAGCAAAAGAATTGAAATCGCTAATGAAAACCACGTCATTGCATATTTTTTATGATTGTTAGAAATATTAGCAGTAATTTTTTTCGGAATTGGAATTGAGTAATTGCCATCCAAATAAATAATATAACTTGAAAATTTCTTACCTGTAAATTTTAAAACATCATTTCTGTCTAAACTAAACCAATAATTTTCTCTTAAATTATTTTCTGGCTTAAAAATATTTCTCTTACCCTGCAATTTTAAAGTCCCTATAATATCTTTTTCATCAACATTAAAAATATCTTTTGACCCTTTTTTTTCAAAAGGGATCCATCCTCTGTTAATCAAAAAATTCATATCGTTAATATATATGGGATTTATTACATCAAATCCCGGAGTGCCTTGATCATTTAAATTATATAAATAGATTTGTTTTTCAAAATCGATCATGCCTGAAGTTCTAACTTTGAGATAATTTTTCATATTATTTTTAGTTAATTCAACGGGATTACTAATTAAAGACTTTTGTATTTCAGAAATTAAATTGTTTTTCCAATCTAATCGTAAAATCTGCCATACGCCTAGTGCAACAAACACTAAAATAAAAAAAGAAACAAAAACAGTAAATAAAAATTTATACTTCAAAAACCAGTTTAACTTCCCCAGATATATATAGCAGCAAATAAAAATAACCAAACTACATCTACAAAGTGCCAATACCATGCTGCTGCTTCAAACCCAAAGTGATGATCTTTGTTAAAATGCCCCAACTTACCTCTCCATAAACATACTGCCAAAAAAATCGTTCCTACTATTACATGAAAACCGTGAAATCCTGTTGCCATATAAAATACTGATCCATATATATGATCAGAAAAAGCAAAAGTTGCATGATGATATTCATAAGCTTGCAGTGCTGTAAAACATACACCTAATATCACTGTTAAGATTAAACCTTGAATAAAACTTTTTCTGTCATCTTCTAAAAGAGCATGATGAGACCAAGTGACTGTAGTTCCAGACAAAAGTAATATCAAAGTGTTAATTAAAGGGATATCCCAAGGATCAAAAGTTTCTATATCTTTAGGAGGCCAGACATTTCCGACAAAATCGTTTGGAAAGAGACTAACATCAAAATAAGCCCAAAACCAAGCAACAAAAAACATTACCTCAGATGCAATAAATAAAGTCATTCCATACCTGTGATGAATTTGAACAACAGGAGTATGATGACCTTGATGCTCAGCTTCTATTACTACATCTCTGAACCACATATAAGCGCCATAGATTAGCAGTGCTAAACCTAAATACATACCCCATGAAACTTCTGAATGCATATAATACACAGCTCCTATTGCTAATACTAAACATGAGAACGATACATAAATAGGCCATGGACTTGGATCTACCAAATGATAATCGTGTTTTTTTTGATTAGACATTTCTAATTATGATTGTTTATAATATTCTGTCGAGAAAAAAGTATAAGACATAGTAACATCCTCAATGTTTTTAGTAGTTGGGTCGTTGACCATTTCTGGGTCTAAATAAAAAGTCATTACATATGTTGCTTTTTCTCCAGCATTTAAAACTTGTTTTTCAAAACAAAAACATCCAATCTTACTATAATATTTTCCGAAACTAGATGGGGAAACATTGAAGCTCGCTACTCCTGCTGTTGGATCATTGCTGTAATTTTCTACTGTAAACTCTATTTTATTTACCTCTCCCACTTTAACATCCATAACATTTGCAGTAGCCTTAAATTCCCAAGGTAAATTGTTAACGTTTGTATCAAATCTTACACTAACTTTTTTTTCTAAAACTATTTTTGGAATTTCATTTGAAATTTGCGTTGTTCCACCAAAACCAGTAACTCTACAAAAAAGATCATATAATGGCACAGCTGCATATGATAAACCTAACATAAAAATGAAAATACCTACAAGAATTAGTGGTGTTAAGTTTTTTTTTTGTATCATATCGCTCTATCAAATACACCAGTGTTATATAAAGTAAAGAAGAAAAGAAAAATCATAAAAGCAATAATTGCAAAAGCAGTTAAGATATTTTTTTTCTTAGTTTTTTTGTCAGGGACCATCATAAAATCTTATCAATTAAAAAAAGAGTGAAAACTAAAAATAAATATAATATAGAATATCCAAATATCGATTTAGCTTTTTTTGGATTAAATTTATTTTTTTTATACTTCAATAGCTCATAACATAAGTAATTGTAATAAAGAGTAAGAATAATTGCTGGAATAATAAAAGTTAAACCAACAAAATTAATGAGATAAGGAAAAATAATTACAGGAAGCATCAAAATCGAATATATAAATATATTCATTTTTGTACTTTCTACTCCATTGGTCAATGGTAACATTGGTATTTTTGCTTTTCTGTAATCTTCTGATTTATACAAACTTAAGGACCAAAAATGAGAAGGAGTCCAAAAGAAAATTATTAAGAAAAAAACAAATGGCTCTATAGAAACAGAGCCTGTTGAGATGGTCCATCCTATAACTGGTGGCAAAGCGCCTGCAGCTCCTCCAATGACAATATTTTGAGGAGTTCTTCTTTTAAGCCAAATCGTATAAACAAAAACATAAAATAAAATTGTAAAAAGTAAAATCATTGCTGATACTCTATTTGTAAAATAGTCCAATGCTAAAACTGAGACTATTGTAAGTATAATTCCAAATATCAATGCTTGATTTCTGTTAATTTTCCCGGAAGGAATTGGCCTTAAACAAGTTCTAGTCATTAAAGCATCGAGATCTGACTCATACCACATATTCAAAACCCCAGCGGCACCTGCACCCAAAGACACAAGTAATATACCAATTATTGCTTCCTTTGTTGATATAACTGCTGGAGAGGTCAATAATCCTACTGCACATGTGAAAATAACTAATGACATAACTCTAGGTTTCATTAGTTTAAATAATTCAGAGAAATTAAATAGGTCTTCTTGAGAGTAACTTCTTTTTTTTAATTTTATACTTTCCATTTAAATCAATATTAACTTCGAGATTTTTCTGTCTCCTGGTCATCTATAAATTTTGGTAATTCCTCGAAAGTATGAAAATTAGGAGGTGATGGCACTGTCCATTCTAATGTAGTGGCACCTGCACCCCACGGATTAGACTGAGCTGCTTTTTTCTTTAAAAATGAATATACTAAATTAACAAAAAATACTACTAGCCCTGCTACAGCTATATAAGATCCAATTGAAGATATATAATTCCAACCCGCGAAAGCATCTGGATAATCAGCATACCTTCTCGGCATTCCAGCTAGACCTAAAAAATGTTGGGGGAAAAAAATCAAATTCACTCCAACAAATGTTAACCAAAAATGTAATTGTCCAAGCCACTCTGAATATTCGTAGCCAGTCATTTTTGAAAACCAGTAGTAAAAACCAGCAAAAATTGCAAAAACAGCTCCTAAGGATAAAACATAATGGAAATGCGCTACAACATAGTAAGTATCATGCATCGCTGTATCTACACCTGCATTAGCAAGAACTATTCCCGTCACTCCACCAACTGTAAACATAAAGATAAATCCTAATGCCCAAACCATTGGTGTTTTAAAAGTAATAGATCCTCCCCACATTGTAGCAATCCATGAAAAAATTTTAATTCCTGTGGGAACAGCAATTATCATAGTTGCTGCTAAAAAATATGCTTTTGTATCTGTACTTAATCCAACTGTATACATATGATGTGCCCATACAACAAATCCAACTATTCCAATAGCAACCATTGCATAAGCCATACCCAGATAACCAAAAACCGGTTTTCTAGAAAATGTAGAAACGATATGACTTATCATTCCAAAGCCTGGTAAAATTAAAATATAAACTTCTGGGTGCCCAAAAAACCAGAACAAATGTTGAAATAAAACTGGATCGCCACCTGTTTGAGCCTCAAAAAATGCAGTGCCAAAATTTCTGTCTGTCAGTAACATTGTAATCGCTCCTGCAAGAACTGGTAAAGATAAAAGTAATAAAAAAGCTGTAACTAATATTGACCATGCAAATAATGGCATTTTATGTAAAGTCATCCCGGGTGTTCGCATGTTAAGTATTGTAGTAATAAAATTAACAGCTCCCAAAATTGATGAAGCTCCAGCCAAATGTAAACTTAAAATTGCTAAGTCCATTGCTGGGCCTGGTTGTCCAGCTTTTGAGGATAATGGAGGATAAATAGTCCACCCACCGCCAACCCCAGTTTGACCAGGAGGTCCATCTGCAAAAATTGATAAGATTAATAACGTTAATGATACGGGTAATAACCAAAATGAAATGTTATTCATCCTAGGGAAAGCCATATCAGGTGCTCCAATCATAATTGGTACAAACCAATTTCCAAAGCCACCGATCATTGCTGGCATAACCATAAAAAAAATCATTATTA
Organism: uncultured Pelagibacteraceae bacterium; assembly: GCA_902571915.1. GTDB lineage: Bacteria > Pseudomonadota > Alphaproteobacteria > Pelagibacterales > Pelagibacteraceae > Pelagibacter. The sequence continues at coordinate 6,315 of CACGDY010000007.1, read as the reverse complement.
AGCCGTGACCTGTTACAAGCACGTTATATAAATGGTAATTTCCACCTAAAATTCCATCTCCTGGATGCATTAATTCCATTCTCATCAAAACTGAAAAAGCCGTCCCAATCACCCCAGCAGCAATTGCAAAAATTAAATACATTGTGCCTATATCTTTATGGTTAGTAGAATAAGCCCAACGTTTCCAACCTGTTGGAGTATGATGATCGCTATGTGTTTCTGTTTGTGTGTACATCTTATTTACTAGCAATTTTTAATTTATCATTATTTATTTCTTCTTTTGCAAATTTCAATTTTGCTTCAGATAACCAGTTTTCATAATCTTCCTGACTAACTACTTTAACAGTTATAGGCATAAAAGCATGTTTAATACCACAAAGTTCAGAGCATTGCCCATAATATGTACCTACTTTTTCAGCTTTAAACCAAGTTTCGTTAATTCGACCTGGAACTGCATCTCTTTTAACTCCAAAAGATGGCAGAGCCCAAGCGTGCAAAACATCATTAGCAGTAATTAAAACTTTAATTACTTTATTTACTGGTACCACTACTTCATTGTCTACAGCTAAAAGTCTTGGTTGGTTAGCTTTAAGATCTTTATCCTCAACCATGTATGACTCAAATATTATATTTTCGTCTGGATACTCATAGCCCCAGTACCATTGATAACCAATTGCTTTTATTGTCAATTCTGCTTTTGGTATTGAGTCTTGTTTATAAAGAATTTTAAATGATGGGACTGCTATTACAATAAGTATCAAACAAGGAATTAAAGTCCACAATACCTCTACTGCTACGTTATGAGTTCTTTTTGAAGGATTTGGATTTGCTGATGCCCTAAATTTGATACAAGCATATAACATTAAAAATAAAACAAAAGCACTAATCGCAACTATAATTGGTAACAAAAGATTATCATGAAAAGCTACTATGTCTCTCATAGACTCAGATGCTGCTTTTTGAAAACCCAATTGCCAATCGACAGGTTGATCAGCAAATACTTTTTGTGCTCCAAAATAGCTTAAAAATATATAAATATATTTTTTCATATGTACGTTATATAAAGCTCTTTTTTAAAAATTACACTTTAGTTTTCGCGACAATTTATCAATTTATAGCATAATTTAAGATCGAAATGGCTGAAATTACTGCTGTCTCTGATCTTAAAATATTCTCATTAATTTTAATAGATTGAACCCCTTGAAATGTAAGAATTTTTTTTCTTTCACTCTCTGTAAAATCACCTTCTGGTCCCACTATCACACAAATCGGTTTACCGGTTAGCCTTGATTTATTTATTTTTTTATTTCTAGAGTTTAAATCAGTAAAAATTAAATCTACTTCATTTTTTTTCAAAAAAGGATCTAGTTTTTGTAATTCTTCAATTTCTGGAATATTAATTCTATTTGATTGTTCACCAGCCTCAATTATGATTTTTTTTAAACGTTCTTTGTTAACTTTCCTAACTATTGTTCTTTCAAAGATAATAGGCAAAAATTTCGTAATACCTAACTCTGTTGCTTTTTGAATCATAAAATTTTGATAATTTGATTTAATTGGAGAAAAGGCCAACCATAATTCTATAATATTTTCTTTCTTCTTTAGTTGTTTAATAACTTTAAATTCAACTGACTTTTTTTTTATAGACTGAACACTAGCCTCCCATTCACCATTCACATTAAATAAAGAAAATTTTTGGCCCTCCTTTATTCTCATGACCTTTGTTAAATAGTGAGATTGATCTTTGTTTAATTTATTAGTCATATTAACTAATATTTCATCTGAAAAAAATAATCTTATATTGCTCATTTGTGTTAAGTTAATTTATGAAAAATATTAAAGCAATAATTTTTGATGCTTATGGCACATTGTTTGACGTAAATTCAGCTGCCGAAAAGTGCAAGAATAAAATTGGAGACAAATGGGTAGATTTTGCTAATTACTGGCGAACTACACAATTGGAATATACTTGGCTAAGAAGCTTAATGAGAAGACACAAAGATTTTTGGGAAATAACAGAGGATAGTTTGGATAAATCTATGAAAATTTTTAAAATTGATAATTCAATGAGAAACGAACTGTTAAATCTTTATAAAGTCTTATCTCCATTTAAGGAAGTTCCTGAAGTTTTAAAAGAACTTAAAAAAAAAAATTATAGATTGTCTATTCTCTCAAACGGTACACCGTCTCTATTAAATGAATTGGTAAAAAGTAATAATTTAGAGTTTTTATTTGATGATGTATTTTCTGTAGAAGAAGTTGGAATATATAAACCAGACCCAAAAGTTTATGATTTACCTATCAAAAGATATTCTATAAAAAAAGAGGAAGTATTATTTTTAAGTTCGAACACTTGGGACGTCTCTGGTGGAGGAAACTATGGTTATAGTTCTATCTGGATAAATAGAAATGATAATATTTTTGATATTCTTGATTTTACACCAAAATTTGAGATCAATAATTTAAGTAAATTAATTTCCATTTTGAAATAGATGCATATTAAAAGTTAAATAAAATTAAATTAAAAAAAAAAGATATTATGAAAGTGGTTATACTTGCTGGCGGATACGGAACAAGAATAGTTGAGTACACAAAAAAGATACCTAAACCTATGATCAAAATTAATGGTACTCCTCTTCTTTCACATATAATGAGAATTTTTTCCTCTCAAGGATTTAACGATTTTATCATTGCGGCTGGCTATAAAAAAAATATTATTCAAAAATATTATTCAAAATCGAAAGAATTTAAAAGTGTAAAAATAGTCGATACTGGAAAAGAGACTATGACAGGTGGAAGAATTTTAAAACTTAAGCCGCATTTTAAAAAAAATGAAAATTTTTTTGTTACTTACGGAGATGGATTATCGAATATTAATTTAAAAAAACTATTAAATTTTCACTTGAGAAATAAAAAAATTGCCACTGTAACTGCTGTAAGACCTCCTGTAAGATTTGGTGAACTATTAATAAAAAAAGACAAAGTCTTAAGATTCAAAGAAAAACCAGATATCAAATCTTCATGGATTAATGGAGGTTTTTTTGTTTTAAATTATGAGGTATTTAAATTTATTAAAAACTCTAAAACTAGTTTTGAAAAAGAGCCCTTAGAGAAATTAGCTAAATCAAAAAATCTTACTGCATATAAACATAAAAATTTTTGGAAATGTATGGATAATATAGCTGATAAAAATTATTTAGAAAAATATTTAAAAAAGTATGCATAGTTATTTTAATTTTTATAAAGGAAAAAGAGTTTTAGTCACTGGAGCAACTGGGTTTAAGGGTTCTTGGTTATGTGCATGGTTGGTTTTATTGGGCGCTAAAGTATTTGGAACTGGATTTAGACCAAATAAAAACCAAAATCTCTTTCATAGACTTAAATTGTCAAGAAAAATTAATTATAAAATATTTGATATAAGAGACTCAAAAAAATTAAATCAAGTAATCAAAAAAACTAAGCCACAAATTATTTTTCATCTAGCTGCACAACCACTAGTAATCAAGTCTTACCAAGATCCCTATAATACTTTCGATATTAATATTAGAGGTACTTTAAACATTCTTGAAACTTCTAAAAAATATAATTTTATTAAATCAATTATATGTGTAACTTCAGACAAGGTTTACGAAAATGTTAAAAAATTTAAAAGATTTGATGAAACCGACAAATTAGGGGGTATAGATCCTTATAGTGCCTCTAAAGCCTCTGCAGAAATACTGATAAAGTCATATTCAGAGAGTTATTATAAAAAAAAGAATTGTGGATTATCGAGTGTCAGAGCTGGTAACGTTATAGGAGGTGGAGATTGGTCTGATAATCGAATAATACCTGACTGCATTAAAGCAATAATTAAAAATCAAAATATTATAATAAGAAATCCAAATTTTAATAGGCCTTGGCAACATGTCCTGGATCCGTTAAATGGATATTTAATTTTAGCAAAAAAGCAATTTAAAGATCCGTCTAAGTATTCTGGAGCTTATAATTTCGGTTCTAGTGAGAAATCGTTTTTAACAGTAAAAGAAATAGCAATACAAATTATTAACATTTGGGGTAAAGGAAAAATTAAATTAAATAAAAAATATAAATTTTATGAACAAAAAAATCTTCAATTAAACAGCTCCAAATCTAAAAGAAAAATTGGATGGAAAACTTGCTATAGTGCTAAAAAAGCTATTAAAATTACAGCTGAATGGTATCTAGAAACACTTAAATATAAAAAAAATTCAGAGGCAGTAACTATTTCTCAAATTAAAAAATTTATGAAAAAAGTAGATATGTTTTAAAATTAACAAATATGAAATTATCAATTATTATTTGTGTTTTGAATGAAATTAAAACTATTAAAATATTATTAGAAAAAATAAATTTTGTAAATTTACCAAAAAACATATCCAAAGAAGTGATAATAGTTGATAATTGTTCTTCAGATGGCACAAAAGAATATTTAAAGACTTTAGAGGGAAAAGATAATTATAAAATATATTTTCAACAACAAAATTTAGGAAAAGGTAACTCGGTAATTAAAGGTATGTCTTTTGTTACTGGTGATCTTACTATACTACAAGATGCAGATTTAGAATATGATCCTGATAACTATATAAATTTAATAAATTACATGATTAAATATAATTTAGATGGAGTTTTTGGATCTAGAATACTTCATGCAGAGGATCATTTTACATATAAATTAAATAAAATTGCGGTTATCATTTTAAGTAAATTTATTAATTTACTTTATAAAAGCTCATATACAGATACGGCAACAAACCACAAATTGATAAAAACTTCTGTATTGAAAAATCTAAATTTGATTTCAAAAGGTTTCGATCTTGATTTTGAAATTGCAGTTAAATTAGCTAAATACAATTATAGGATTGGGGAAATTCCAATCAAATATCATCCTAGGACTTATAAAGAAGGTAAAAAAATTAACTTCCTAGATGCCCTCAAAAGTTTTTTTGCTATAATATATTTTTACTTTAATTAAAAATTATGAGCAAAATTTATGCGACCAATCACTACAAATTCATAGATCAGATTGTTTTAAAAAAAAGAAAAGAAATGCTGGAAATTATTAAAAAAAATTTAACTAAAGATCAGATTAAAGATGCAATTGATATAGGGTCTACTGAGGATAAAGATAACAAAAGTTCAAACTATATAATAAAAAATCTTTATCATATTCCTAAAATAAGATCATTATCTAATCAAATAATTAATGATAAATTTTTTTTTAAAAATATTCAAAAATCAATCACAGATGACTTCTCTGATAATGAAATTTCAAGTATAAAATCCGACTTAGTAATCTCTAATGCCACTATTGAACATGTAGGTTCTTTAAAAAATCAAATTAAAATGGTTAAAAATACTATATTACTTACTAAAAAAGTTTTTATTATTACAACTCCAAACAGATTTCACCCTATTGAGTTTCATACTAAATTAATATTTTTGCATTGGCTACCAAAAAAAATTTTTCAAAATATTTGTAAATTTTTAAGACTTAATTTTTTTTCAAATGAAGAAAACTTAAACTTATTATCAAAAAAAGATTTAATAAAACTAATGAAGTTATCAAATTTTAGTAATTATAAAATTTACAGTATTAAACTTTTTGGATTTGTGTCCAATTATATTTTGATTGGAAGACTAAAAAATTAGGACTTAATAGCTGTGATTTATAATTATTGATGACTGCTGAAAACAAAACCTACTTTGTTATTTTATTTGCACTCTTAATATCTATTTTAATGAATATTAAAGTGGTTAATAAATATGACAAATATGAAATATCTACAGATGATATTGAAAACCATGCAATGATAAAAGGAGATATACCAAGTATTTGGGAAAATGGGGAAATTATAAAAAAAGATCTAGAAGAGGGTAAAAATTATTTTCTTGCAGGCGAGGAAAATCATAGATCCTATTTACCACCAAGACTTATTGCTTTATTTTCTTACATCTTTGATTATGAATTATTTGAGAATTGGGATAAAAAAATAATTAACAGTGATAATAAAAAAATATACTTTTTATTTTTTCAATCCATACTATATTTTTTGATTCTTGCAATCTTTTTTAGAGAAATTAAAAAAAAATTTGATTTAAATATATGTTTCTTTATTATTTGTTTTCTTTCAATCGAACCATCTTTATTTTTATTTCATTCATCATTTCATACAGAGTCAATTTTTTTTTCTTTGCAGATCTTAATGATGTGTTTTTTATTTAACGACTCGTTCTCTAAAACAAAATTTTTTTTCGTTGGATTATTACTTGGTTTAATGTTTTTGCAAAAAGTTT
>CACGDY010000006.1 GCA_902571915.1 uncultured Pelagibacteraceae bacterium | reverse complement strand
GGAGTTAGTAAATTTTTGAAAGAAAAAAATAAAGATATTAAAATTTATTTATCAGATCCAACAGGTTCAGCTCTCTATAATTATATTAAAAATGGTGAATTAAAAGCTGAAGGAGGATCAATTACTGAGGGAATTGGTTCAAGTAGAGTGACTAAAAACTTTGCTGAGGCAAAAATTGATGGAGCATATTCAATTAGTGATGAAGAGTCTTTGCCAATACTTTATGATTTAATTCAAAATGAGGGTTTAAGTTTAGGAACCAGTTGTGGTGTAAATATTGCAGGTGCAATTAGACTTGGAAAAGAACTTGGCCCAGGAAAAACCATTGTAACAATTCTTTGTGATAAATCAGATAAATACAACTCAAAGATGTTTAACAAATCATTTTTAAAGGAAAAGAACCTTCCAATACCTAGTTGGTTATAATAACGCATACCAAGCATGTAACAAAACAGTTACATTTTTAGAATAATATTAATTAACATCGAGGAGATTATGAACAAATATATAGCAGTAATACTATCTTTATTAATTTTTACATCTGCTCATGCAGGTATGAGTAAGGATGATAAATCTAAAGCCTGGGATTGTATTGGAATTTATATGGCAAATTACTTTTTACCGTCTGGTGAAAAATTTGAATATGGCATGAAGGAAAAATCTATTTCAACAGTAAAAGTTTTAAAAACGTATGCTCTTGAAATTGGTATTCCAGAAAAAGAATGGGATGAAGGAGTAAATAAAGCAGTTGATAAGCATTATGGCTCCAAATACGACCAAACTAAAACTGAAAAATGTCATACATTTGTCGAAGCTTTAGTTCCGAATGGAGCTGAAAGAGTTAAAAAAATAGTTCAGACTTTGTATTAATTTAAAAGGAGAAAAAATGGAAAAAGAAATGTTAGTATTCCTTAAACTTAAAGAGGGTAAATTAGAAACTTTCATGGGATGGATGCAATCAGATGAAGGGATGGGTGTTAGAAAAAGCGTTGCCTATCCAGAAAAAACTGTTGGAGCCATGATTCCAGATAAAAGTGGGATGTTATTTAAAGTGAATGTTCATAATGAAGCTGGAATGAAAGAATTTGTAACTGGGAACAATCCTACCGCGAAGGCTATTTACGCAGAATGTGTAGAGAGCGCTAAATTATATGAACTATCTGAAGTAAATTTATAAGGAGAATAAATGAAAAAAATAATGTTAACACTTTGTTTGGTCTTATTTGTTAGCTCAGCATATGCAGGTTCATGTCCGATGTTAGCTAAAAATATTGATGAAAAAATTAAAAAAGCTCAAGAACTTAAAGATCAAGGTATGGATGCCCATAATAATGGTGATCATGCTAAGTCTGAAAAACTTTTGAATGAAGCTCTTGCTTTATTTAAAAACTAAACACAAAGGAGAAAAATGAAAAACTATATGGTAACTCACACTTTCAAATCTAAAGAAATGAAGGATAAATTTAGCGAAACAGTAGCCTCAATGAAAATGGAGGATATTATTAAATCAATGACCAGTGATAAAGCTGCATGTCAAATGACTTGGAATACACCAGCTGATACAATGCAAATGTTTTGCTGGTGGAAAGGAAATAGTGAGGAAGATATAATTAATCAACTAGGTCAAATGAACGACTTCTTTGAACCTCACAAATTTACTGAGTGCACTGACCAGGTAATGGATTATAACGCAAAATAGGGATAAATAATGAAAGCAATTTACACAAGAACCATCGGAGTTTATGACGAAAAACTTGGTGAGGCTATGGAAATTTCTAAAGGTTTAGCTGAAGTAAGAAAAAAACATTATCCTGATCATGAAGTTTATTTTTCTTTTCAAATTGGTGGAAATCCAAGAACAGTTAGAGAAACTCTTGTAGGAGAACAGTTTACAGACAAAGCATTTGAAAATGATCAAAACATGTCTGCTGATCCTAAATTTATAGAACTTCAAAAAAAAATGAAGGGAGTTTTTAAAGAAGGTACAATACAAGATGAAATGAGAATGGTATTCAACGATTAAGAAGGATTTTAGGATGTCGATGTTAGAGAAATATACCAATGCAATTGATAAAAAAGATGAGTCAACCATGAATGAGCTTTTACATGATGACTTTAAATTCACAATGCACAAGTCAGGAAACACCATTGGTAAAGCTGATGTTATAAAGTGGGCAATGAGTGGTGATATAAACCAAGATAAAGCCAGAGTAGTCTATGAAAATGATGAAATTGGAGTTCACCATTCAATAGTTACATTTAATGACGGAAATGTTGAGGCGGTAATGGCAGTTTATAAATACAAAGATGGAAAGATTATTAGTTTAGAGACTGGCGCTACTCCAATGCCAAAATAGGTGAGTCAATTACTTTTTCTTTGTATAACTATAACTGCACTTGATATTTTTTTAATAATCTATGCATTTACTATTCCTCTTTATCCAAAAAAATGGCGAAAAGAGGTAAATAAAAAATACAAAAATGAGACAGCTACAGGAGTAACAATAATTTTTGTAACGATGGCAGCTTGTTTTTTATGGGTAATTTATTTTTATTTCTTAATTTTTGATTTATAATTTTCTATGTTTCCAAAAAAATATTCAAAACTAATATTTATATTTTTTATGGGTCTTGGCATGAGCTTGATCATGACACTTATAATTACATATATTAATACAGGTTATGATGAACTATATTATAAGAGATTTTTTAAAGCTTGGTCAGTTAGCTTACCTGTTGCATTAGTTGCCACAACAATTGTAGCTCCCATAGTTGAAAAATTTGTGGATAAAATAACTAAATAAACATAACTTAAGAAATGAGTAATTTATCAGGATATATATTTCTTCTATTGGCAATTATCTTAGGCATAACTTCAAATGGTTTTTTAAAATCAACTAATGGATTTACCAATATTGGCCCAACAATTTTTTGTGCAATATCAATAGTTGCTTGTATTTTTTGTTTATCAAAAGCAATGAATATTATTCCTGTGGGTTTCACCTACGCTACATACGGGGGACTTACAATTACTGCAGTAACTTTATTTGGCGTGTTTAAATATAATCAAATACCAAATCTCTATGGTATTATTGGGATAGCTCTAATTATTATTGGTGTGATTCTTTTAAATACTCTTGGTAAAACTACTTAGTTATTGGTTTAAGCATTTTTAGAATTTTATTATGAATATTCTTATTAACTGAAGCAACAATATTTCCGCCTTTAACCGCATCAGTATTTTTCCAGGTACTAACAACTCCACCAGCTGCTTTTATGATTGGTATTAAAGGGTGAATATCCCAAATTTTATTTCCACATTGAATAACCACATCAACTTTACCTTCTGCAAGATGTGAGTAACTAAGAGCATCTGCACAAGGAAATTGCATTAGTTTTAAAATTTTGGGTATTTTTTTTTGTTTATTTAAAGATAACATGCCGTGAAAAGCTGCGGACATCTTTATATTTTTGAATAAGATTTTTTTATTAACTTTAATTTTTCTTTTTTTTCTTTGATCCACAACATATGCAGCTTTATCTGACACATTATAATAATATTTTTTAAGCACAGGATAATTTGCCAGTCCAATAATAGGGTTACCTTTATAATTCAAAGATATTAAGTTACTCCAAGTAGGATTACCAATTACGTAAGATCTGGTTCCATCTATTGGATCAATTACCCAAGTAAAATCACTTTTGGTTTTCTTTTTGCCAAACTCCTCACCTATGACTTGGTGATTAGGAAACTTTTTTGTTATCTCTTTTCTAATAAATTTTTCAAAAGCTTTATCTGAAGTTGTAACAGGGTCGAATCCTTTACCCCTTAATTTGTTAGATACTTTAAAAGTTCTATTGAGTTTAGAGTAATAAAACTTAGTAAGATTTCTGGCTAAGCCATCAACAAACTTAGAATACCTTTTAAAATCTGATGAATTTAATTTTGACACATGGGACTAATACTATTTAATTTATATTGATTAAAGTAAAATTTTAAATAATGCTCTTATTATTGTATGAAAATAGAATTATCCGATAACAAAGTGTTTTTTGAAAAACAGGGTGCAAAAAAAGAAATCCACCCTTTCTGGCTAAGAGAACGAGTGAATAGCGATAACTTTTTAGACCAAAAAACTCAACAAAGATTATTTGATCCAACAATGCTTAAAAATAGCTCAGAAATTTCAAAAGTGAATATTTCAGATAAATTTCTTGAGGTAAGTTTTAAAGATGGTGCATGCGCAAAACTAGTTATCGAAAATATACTTAAAGAATTTGAGAGAGATAATGAATTATACTTTATCAATAATATTTCATGGAAATCAGACTTTCAAAATAAAAATATTTATAAGTTTAGCAAAAACTTTTTTGAGGAAAAAATAATGTATGAGTCTTTATTAGACTTTTACAAATATGGATTTGTTATATTTGAAAATGTTCCTACCCAAGATAACTTTATTGTCAATTTCGCTAATTCAATCGGGAGTATTAGACGAACTAATTTCGGTGAGTTTTTTAATGTCAAATCAAAACCAAATCCGAATGATCTTGCATATACTTCATTACCTTTAGCACCACATACCGACAATCCTTATAGAAAACCAGTGCCTAGCATACAATTGCTACATTGCATCGAAAATGAAGTTGGTGGTGGTTTATCAACATTGGTTGATGGCCTTGAAGTAACAAAAGAATTAAAAAAAGAACATCCAAGTTTTTTCCAAATTTTAACTGAAATAAAAGTCAGATTTCAATTTGTCGATGATAATGTTGTTTTAGAAGACTGGGCAGAAATGATCCAACTTGATGAAAATAAAAGACTTAAACAAGTTAGATTTAGTCCTCGATTAGATTTTGTACCTTTAATGGATAAGGAAAGATTAGAATTATATTACGCTGCCAGAAACAAAATATCAGAAATGTATAATTCAGAAAAATTCAGAATTGAATTTAAATTAAAACCTGGTGATCTATTAATGATGGATAACTACAGACTTCTTCATGGCAGAACTGAATATGATGCTAATGAGGGTAATCGTTTTTTACAAGGATGTTATATAGATTATGATAGCACAGAAGGTAAATTAAAACATTTGAAAAGAAAATTTAATCTTTAAGAAATATTTTCTATTTGTTTTTCTGCATCTTTAATTGATTTATCGTAATCTAATGACATTTGATCAGCACAAATTATATTAATTTTTTCAATTCCAAAAAAATTCAAAATAAACCTTAGCCAAGGCGTTAAAAAATCTTCACTACTATTAAGTTTCGTACCTCCAGATGTAATAACAAGATAAGCTCTTTTATTTTTTAATAAACCTTCTCTTCTACCATTAGGTTTAAATCTAAAAGTTTCTCCAACTCGTGCAGCTAAATCTGACCAAGCTTTTAAAGTTGCAGGTGGACCATAATTGTAAATTGGTGCAGAAATTATAATCACATCGCTTTCTTTAAGTTCTTTTACCAATTGATCTGAAAGTTTAAACATTTTTTTATGGTTTTCGTTTTGATCTTTTTCATCAATATTCATTCCAGATTCTGTTAATCCTGAGACAAAAACCATTTCATCATTAAGATCCCTATAAATTACTTTATCTTCAGGTTTTTTAATCCTGTTCAATAGTTTTTTTGCAAGAGCTCTTGAGGTTGAACCCTCTTTTCTAGCACTTGAGTCTATTTGATAAATTATCATAAATTAATTATCCAAATTTTTCTAAAAAAGGAAATACATCAAGTAAATAATATCCTAAAGCTTGTAGTTGATTTGATATTATTAATACACCAGTGATTAATAAGATAATTCCTCCAGTTTTTGACACAATATCAATATTTTTTTTAAAATTTTTAGAAAATATCAAAAATTTCTGCATTAAATACCCTGATAAAATAAATGGTATTGCAAGACCTATTGAATAAAAAAATAAAAGCAAAATACCTCTTCCTAAGCTCTCCTCAGTTGAAGCAAGTACCAAAATTGATCCTAGAATGGGGCCAATACAAGGTGTCCATCCAAAAGCAAAAGCCATACCAATTAAGATTGGACTAAAAATATTCTTACTTATATTTGTCTGAATTCTTTTCTCATAATTTAAAAATTTAATATTGATAACCCCTATAATATGAAGAGATAAAATAATAATTACTAAACCAGCAGCAACTCTTAATTCATAAGAATTTTGTAAAAGTACTTGTCCTAAGAATGTTGAGGCTGCTCCAAAAATTATGAATATAATAGAAAAGCCTAATGTGAATAGAATAATTGGAAATAAATTTATATTTTTTTTTTCAATTAATTCATTTAAGGAACTTCCTGTAATATATGAAATATATCCAGGTATTAAAGGTAATACACATGGCGATAAAAAACTTATCAAGCCCGCACCTAACGCAATAAATAATTCCATTGTTTAATTATATTAATCTTTATATGAGATGACTTTATGGTTTTGTTGACCTAGCTTATCTATTCCTAAAATAACTTCTTCACCACCTTTTAAGAAAACTGGCGGCTTCATATTCTCACCTACACCAGGTGGGGTCCCTGTACAACAAATATCACCAGGATGTAAGCTCATACATGAACTCATATAAGAAACTAAAGTTTTAATATCAAAAATCATTTTACTTGTGTTTCCAGTTTGCATTCTTTTTCCATTTACATCTAAAAACATATCCAAATTTTGGTAGTCTGGTAATTCATCTGTAGTAACTATGAATGGACCTATTGGACCAAATGTATCAAAACCCTTACCTTTGTCCCAAGTTAAACCTCTATTCTTTTGAAAATCTCTTTCACTCACATCATTAACTAGAAAAAAACCAAGAACATGATCTAAAGCGTTTTCAACGCTAACATTGATAGCTTTTTTTCCTATTACAAAACCAATTTCAACCTCCCAGTCAGTATGATTAGATCCTTTAGGTACAACTATTGGATCATTTGGTCCTGTGATACAACTTGTGAACTTTGAAAAAATAATTGGCTCTTTTGGAATTGGTAAATTTTGTTCTTCAGCATGATCTTTAAAGTTTAATCCTATTCCAATAAATTTAGCTGGTTTTGAAACACAAGCGCCTATTCTTAATTTGGAGTCCAATTTTGGCAAAGCTGAAATTTCAGTATTCTTAATTTTTTCAATTGTATCAAAATTTAATGTCTCTGGATTTAAATCATCTATTACAGATGATAAATCTCTGTAATTATTTTCATTATCGATTAATGCTGGTTTTTCATTTCCAATATTACCAATTCTACATAATTTCATTATTTTTACTCCTTCAATTAATAATAGGTTAAATCATTTATTATTTCAACTTGATGATATGCAAATAATAAACTTATTTAGTAATTTGTTGTTCTTGCTAATCTCGCCGCACCTCTGACACCACTAGCATCTCCAAATTTTGGTTTTAAAAATGTTCCCTCGAATTCGCCTCCAGCGACAAATTTTTTCATTTTTTGTTTAATCTCATCTAAAAAATCAATTTCATTTGAAACACCACCTCCAAAAACAAATACATCTGGGTCTATGATATTTACAACAGTTGCTAACGACATCGCTAGTTGATCTTTATAATTATCAATTAGTTTTTTTGCATCTAAATCAAGTTTTCTGTGCATTTCAAAAATTTTCTGAGCAGGTAAATCTTTTTTAAATTTATTTTTAAATGCTCTAGAAATTCCTAAACCAGCAACATAATTTTCAATTTCCCCAGCTCTTAAGTTTGTTTTTTTTATTTGAATTCTATCAATACAAACACTTGGAATTTGATTATGTCCCCACTCTCCAGTTATCCCATTTGGTCCATTTACTATTCTTTTATCAATAACTAATCCACCACCAACGCCAGAGCCTAAAATTACTCCAAAAACAATCTTATAATGTTTTCCAGATCCATCGATTGCCTCAGATAGAGCAAAACAATTAGCGTCATTTTCACAATAAATTTCTTTACCAATTTCTGCTCTTAAATCTCTCTGTAGAGGTTTACCGTTAATCCAAAAAGAGTTTGGCGCATTTTTAACTAATCCAGTTTGAATAGAATGAATACCTGGATGACAAACACCTACAGGTAACTCTTTTCCAACTTTTTTTTCTAAATCAATTACTATTTTTTTTATGACTGCTAAAGTATTTTTATAATCTTTAGGAACCTCTATTCTTTCTCTGTGATGTTCATTACCGCTATCGTCTAACAAAACATATTCTATTTTACTAGCTCCAAGATCAATCCCTATTTGCATAAATTATCTCATTATTTTTTGAATTTCTTTATAGGTAAACAATTTTGGTATTTTGCATGAAGTAGTTAATTTAACTGCCTTATTAGTTTTTGCAGAGTTCATAGTTGATTGAATTAAATCAAGAACATGTAAAGATACCTCACCGTTACATCGGTGAATTTTTTTTTTATCAATACAATAAGCCATTTCTGCTAGCCCTACTCCTCTATAATTAGCGTTAGTTGGGGACTCATTTGCTCTAGAACTTTGAGTTCTGATATTTATTCTTCCTAATTTCATATGATTTGTTTTAAATTCTTTCCAAGGATTACCTAATTTTTTACAAACAAAAACTGATCCACCAAACATATTTGGATCAGGGACGATCATTGATCCTTTAGTGCCATAAAGTTCTATATGATTTCTTTGATGGGCAATAACGTCAAAAGAAAGAGTTAATCTAATAATACTTCTATTTTTAAAAATTATAGTTGTAAAATATGTTGTCGGACACTCTACTTTAATTTTTTTTCCTTTTTTTGGTCCAATACCAATTGTTCTAAAACTAGCTCCTCTCATTAAACTTGCGGCTTTAACTTCTTTAGCTGGTCCAAGTAAATTTACTAAAGCAGTAAGATAATATGGACCCATATCAATAACTGGTCCCCCTTCTTTTTTAGCAAACCATGGCTCAGGATTAGGATGATAAGATTGAACACCGGGAAAGGCAAAAATTGCATTTCCTAAATTTACCTTTCCAATATTCTTATTTTCTAACAATTCTTTAGATTTTTGATTACCACCACCTAAAAATGTATCTGGAGCATTTCCTAAATATAATTTTTTTCTTTTTGAAATTTTTAGTAATTCTTTTCCATCTTTGAGATTAATAGCCAAAGGTTTTTCTGAATAAACATGTTTTCCATTTAATAAAGATTTTTTTGCAATTTGATAATGAACTTTTGGTGGTGTTAAATTTAAAATGATCTCTACTCTTTTATCCTTTAACAATTCATTTACAGACACAGCTTGGATTCTATAGGTCTTAGCACACTTTTTTGCTGCTTCACTCTTTACATCTGCACATTTGATAATTTTGAAGTTATTAAAATACTTATGGGCTCTAAAATAAGTTTCAGCTATATGACCACAACCTATCAATCCAACTTTAAAAACTTTATTCATTTAGTTGATTTATACACCTTGTCTTTGTTTAGCTTTTCCCTCTTTATGTAATTTTAAAGCCTCTTCATTTTCTTTGGTGTTTGGAATTTCTAATGTTGGACTTTCCCAGTAAGCTGATCCCTCTAGCCATTGATATGAATGAGTTTTAATTGAAATAACATAGGTCACATTAGATTTTTTTGCTCTTTTAAATGCTTCTTCTAATTCGGAAATAGAGTTTACTTGCTCAGATTTAGCTCCCATGCTTTCTGCATGTTTAGCAAAATCAACACCAACTAGATTTGGTGTATTAGAACTTTCTAGTAAACAATTATATTCTTTTCCACCTTTAAAGAGTTGAAGTCTATTAATTACAGCGTGACCACCATTGTCACAGACGATGATGATTAATTTATTATTTGTTATAACCGAGGAATAAATATCAGAATTATATAATAAGTATGAACCGTCTCCAACGAATGCAATTACATCTTTATTTGGATTGGCCATTTTAATCCCGAGAGCTCCAGAAATTTCATAACTCATACAACTAAATCCCCACTCTGTTTCATGAGTATTTAATTCTCTTGGTCTCCAAACTTGAACCACTTCTCCAACCAAACCACCTGCTGCTGTTACAGCAATATCCGAGGGATCTGAATTTCTATAAATTGCACCAACTGCATGAGCATAGCTTGGTAATTTTTGATTTGTTGGACCACTTTCTTTATCAACGTATTCATTCCAGGATTTTAATTCATCTCTAGACTTTTTATACCAATCATCATTTGCTTTCCAACTTCCTAAAGCATTTGAAAGTTCGATTAATGAAACTTTTGCATCCCCAACCACGGCTTGAGCTAAATGTTTATTTGCATCATGTCTTGTTATATTTAATGAAACTAATCCAAAATCCGGATTTTCAAAATTTGCCCATGAGCCTGTTGTAAAATCAGCTAATTTAGTTCCAACGGCTATTGCAAGATCAGTTTTTTTTGCAAAATTATTTGCCGCTTTACCGCCTAAACCTCCAATAGGTCCAAGAAAATGTGAATGATCTCTTTTCATAGTAGAATACCCCATCACTGTTTGAGTAACAGGTATATTATGTTTAATTGCAAAGTTTCCTAATTCTTCCATAGCATCTGAATAAAAAACGCCCCCACCAGAAATTATTATTGGATTTTTGCAACTTTTAATTTTCTCTGCTGCTTTCTTAATTTCAAAATCATCTGGTTTTGGTCTTCTAATGTTGTGAACTCTCTCTTTAAAAAACTCTTCTGGATAATCAAACATTTCACCTTGAGTATCTTGACATAAAGATAAACAAGCTGGGCCAGCATCAGCAGGATCTATCATTAATTGAATAGCTTGTGGTAAAGATTGCAAAATTTGTTCTGGTCTTGTAATTCTATCAAAATATCTCGTAACTGATTTGAAAGCATCATTTGCAGTTATTCCTGGATTATTAAAATGTTCAACTTGTTGAAGAACAGGATCCGGCATTCTATTTGCATATGTATCACCAGGTAAAAATAATATTGGTATTCTATTACTCATAGCAACGGCTGCTGCTGTAAGCAAATTTGTAGATCCCGGTCCAACTGAACTTGTAGCGATAAAAATTTGTTTTCTTCTTTTGGCTCTTGAGTATGCTACTCCAGTCAAAGCCATATTCTGCTCGTGATGGCCTCTATAAGTCGGAAGTTTATCTTTATTTTCTTCTAAAGCTTGACCTAGACAAGCAACATTTCCATGACCAAAGATACCAAACACTCCAGGAAAAAGTGGTTGTTTTTTACCATCAATTAATATTTTTTGAGCAATTAAGTGCTTAACTATTGCATGAGCACATGTAAGCTTTAATTTTTTCATAATTGAGTATATAAAACAAAATTATAAATTAATTTCACTAAAAAACTTAGAAATATTTTTATGTACGAAAAATTTGGGCAATTCATTGATGGGAAGTGGCAAAAATCTGAGAAAAATGAAACTTACGAAGTAATCAACCCTGCAACTGAGGAAATAATTGGTAAAGCGTCTAAAGCTGGAAGATCTGATGTTGAAAAGGCTCTTAAATCTGCAGAAAAAGGATTGAAAGTTTGGAGAAACACAGCCCCATGGCAAAGATCTAATATAATAAGAAAAATAGCAGACAAGATAAGGGAAAAGCAAAACGTTCTCGCAAAATGGTTAACTTTAGAAGTTGGAAAGCCTTTAGCAGAGGGTGTAGGTGAAGCTGGAGGAGCTGCTGATATATTTGAATGGAATGCTGAAGAAACAAAAAGAATATATGGCCAAACTGTAGAAAGTCGATTTCCAAATACTAGAGTCCATGTTTATTATCAGCCAGTTGGTGTAGTTGCTGCATTAGTACCATGGAATTTTCCATTAATATTAGCATCAAGAAAAATATCAACTGCTCTTGCTGCAGGTTGTTCAGTGATTTGTAAACCAGATGTAATTACACCTGGAACCGTAATGGAATTGGTGGATATTTGTAGGGAAAGTGGAGTACCTGAAGGGGTCGTAAACTTGCTTTCTGGTGATCCAGCATCTGTTTCGGAACAACTTATAGAGTCGGATATTGTTAAAAAAGTTTCTATTACTGGTTCTACTAGAGTTGGAAAACTAATTTTGAAAAAAGCTGCAGATAAAGTTCAAAGAGTTACCATGGAATTAAGTGGTCATTCGCCTTTTATTGTTTTTGAGGACTCAAATATAGATACTGTAGCTGACATGGCGATTACAGCAAAATTTAGAAATAATGGTCAAGTTTGTATATCTCCTAATCGATTTTATATTCAAGAGAGTAAAAAAGATGAGTTTATAAATAAATTTATAGAAAAAACTAAAAAGCTTAAAATAGGAAATGGTTTAGATGAAGGTGTTCAGCTTGGACCAATGACAACAGCAAAAAGACTTAGTGAAATTGAGGAGCTTGTTGAAACAACAAAAAAAGAAGGTGCTAAAGTTTTACTAGGTGGAAAAAGACCATCTGGTTTTAATAAAGGTTATTTTTATGAGCCTACTGTGTTTGATAATGTAAAAGATGATTTTACAATCATGAAACAAGAGCCTTTTGGACCACTAGTTCCTATGCTTTCATTCAAAACTTTCGATGAGGTAATTGAGAGAGCTAATGATAATGATTTAGGTTTATGTAGTTATGTTTATACAAACTCAATGGAGCAAGCTCACAAGGCTTCTGAGTTAATGGAAACTGGATGTGTTGCAGTTAATACAGCCGCTGTAGCAGTTGCTGAAGCACCTTTTGGAGGAATTAAACAGACTGGTTATGGTCGTGAAGGTGGATCAATGGCAATTAAAGATTATTTAAATATTAAATATACTCATCTCGGTCTTAAAAATTAAATGAGAGAAAATAAAATAAAAAAGATGATGAATGAGGGTAAACCAGTCATCAATGGTTGGCTTCAAATACCAAGCACCGTGTCTGCAGAGGCAATGGCTCATCAGGGTTGGGACTCTTTAACTATAGATATGCAACATGGTTTAGTTGATTATTCAAATGCTCTTCCAATGTTGCAAACTATTTCATCTACAAATGTAACTCCATTAGCAAGAGTTAATTGGAATGAACCAGGTCAAATAATGAAAATATTAGATGCAGGTTGTTATGGAATCATTTGCCCAATGGTCAGTAACAAAGAAGAGGCTGAAAAATTTGTACAAGCTTGTATGTATCCACCTAATGGATATAGAAGTTTTGGACCAGTAAGAGGACTTATTTACGGGGGATCTGATTATGCTAAACATGCAGATCAAGAAATGCTTAAGTTTGCAATGATAGAAACTAAAGAATCTTTAGACAAGCTTGATGAAATAATGTCTGTAAAAGGTTTAGACGGTATTTATATTGGGCCAGCGGACCTAAGTTTAGCTATTGGTGAAGAACCAGGATTTGATAAACCGGAAAATTCAAAAGCATATTCTCAAATTCTAAAAATTTTAGAGCATGCTAAAAAAAATAAAATTTTTGCAGGTATTCATAATGGTACGCCTGAATATGCTTTAAAAATGATTGATAAAGGATTTAATTTTGTAACTATTGGAGCAGATCAAAGAGCTATGAGCACTGGTGCTAAAGCAATAGTTGATAAAATGAAAGGCTCATCAAATAAAAAAGAAGAGTCAAAAGCATATTAAAAAGTGCCAGAAAAAAAGAAAATTCTTGTAATTCAAAACATTCATCAAGAAGGTATAAATTTGCTCAAAGGTAATTCCAGTTATGAATTTGAGATCTTTGATGAAATTAATGAGGACTTAAAACAGAAAATAGTTGATTGCGATGCAATCTCAATAAGAACAGCAAAATTACCTAATGAAATAATTAGCTCTGCTAAAAAACTTCAGGTTATTTCAAGACACGGCGTTGGTTACGATAATATTGATCTTAAAAGCACAAAGGAAATTGGAGCAACCTTAACTATAACAGCAACTGCTAATGCTGTTGCGGTAGCAGAACATGTGATGTTTATGCTTTTAAATATTTCAAAAAGAAAAGATATGTACGATCAATCAGTAAAATTAGGAAAATTTAATGACAGAAATAAATTACCAAAAACAATTGAACTCTGGGGAAAAAATATTTTAATTGCTGGTTTTGGTAGAATTGGACAAGCATTAATAAAAAGATGTTTGGGTTTTGAAATGAATGTTTTTGTTTATGACCCTTATATAAATGATGAAAAAATAAAATCTTTGGGTGGAAAAAAAGTAAATGATTTAAAGGAAGCAGTTAAAGAGATGGATGCTATCTCTTTACATATGCCTCTTAACGATGAGACAAAAAATATTGTAAACTATGATCTTTTAAGATCTATGAAAACAAATTGTATTGTTGTTAATGCAGCTAGAGGTGGAATTATTAATGAAGTTGATTTAGATAAAGCATTAAGAGAAAATCTAATCTTTGGTGCAGGTTTAGATGTATTTGAGACAGAACCACCTAAGTCTGATAACCCATTACTTAAAAATGATAAAGTTTTTTTAAGTCCTCACACTGCAGCATTCACTGAAGAATGCATGATAAGAATGGGAAAAGAAACAATACAAAATATTATTGATTTTTTTGAAAAAAAATTAGACAAATCTAAAATAATTAAACTTTAATTATGCGAATAAATTTTAAAAATTTTGGTCTTTTGGAAGCTTTAGTAACTATGTCAGTCATCTATGTTGTTGGAATGCTTATATGGACAGCAAGTACCAGACCTGCTGTTGAGGCAAAAGCAAATCTGGTAAAAGAAAATCATCAAAAAGTTGTAGATTTTATAAATGGCGAAATAAATAATTGTGGAAATAATGATGAGGATAAGAAAACTATTTGGGGTGATGCCTGCAATGAAGAATGGATTTCATCAAAAATAGTAAACTATATAAATAATAATTTAAATATTGAAAATCCTTTTTCAACAGACTCAAAAGTAAAAACTGATCCAGATCCAAGAATTAAAGCTGAAGGAAAAGCAGGACAATCAGTAGAGATGGGAGTAATTTTTGTTATGTCATCAAATTTTTTATCTGAACCTGGTTCTGAATGGGTTGTGGGAACATGTTTTAAATCCCCATGTGTTGCAGCAGGTAACAACGAATTAACTTCGCTTTATAGATAATTAATTTTTGAAAACTTCAATTTTAGATTTACTCAAAGTCTCAGTTAAATATTTATAACCTATCTTTGCATACTCAAATGGATTAGCTTTTGCTGGATCTTGTTCAGCTTCTACTACCAACCAACCTGAATAATTATTCTTTTTTAAAACTTCAAATAATGGTTCGTAATCGATACAACCATCACCTGGAACAGTAAATGCACCTTCAAGAAAAGCTGCTCTAAAACTCAAATTTTCTTTTAAAGATTTTTCAAGAACATCTTTTCTTATATCTTTACAATGAACATGAAAAAGTCTCTCATTATAATTCTCTAATATCGATTTAGAGTCCCCTTTTGCAAAGAGCATATGACCTGTATCCAGGGTTAATTTAACGCTATCATGTGTATTATCTAAAAGTCTTTCTGTATCTCTTTGTGTCTCAATAATGGTGCCCATGTGATGATGATATGCTAATGGCATTCCTTGATCTTCAAGATATTTTCCCATTTCTGAAATTTTATTGCAAAATCCGTCCCATTCATCTTTTTCCATTTGAGGTCTTGTTGATAATTTTCGATTAGGATCTCCTTGAATTGATCCAGATACTTCTGCAAACACTATGCAGGGTGAATTACACTCTTTAAACAATTTTAATTGTTCTTGGATTAGTTTTTTTTCTTCCTCTACTGTATTTTTTCTTAAATTTGCTCCATACCAGCCTGAGCAAAGTTGAAGATTAAACTGACTTAATTTTGGAAGTAATTCTGATGATTTTTTTGGAAACTTTCCGCCAGACTCAATTCCAATGTATCCTGCTTGACTCGCTTCATCTAAACATTGTTCTAATGATGTGTCGCCACCTAGTTCTGGCATGTCATCGTTACTCCATGCTATTGGTGCTACTCCTAATTTTACTGACATAATAATTATTTTTAGTTAAAATATCTTTTAATACAAATTTTAAATGATTGATATAGCTTTATTTGGTCTTGGAAGAATTGGTATTATGCATGGCAAGAATTTGATGCGTAATAAAGATTTTAATCTAAAATATGTTTATGACATCGATAAAAATTTAACAAAGAAATATTCAAAAATACTCAAAGCAGAGAGTGTTGATAATCCAAATATAATATTTAAAGATAAAAAAATTAGGGCTGTCTTTATAGCATCAACAACAAATACTCATATTAAATTTATTCTTGAGGGAGTTAAAAATAAAAAAATAATCTTTTGTGAAAAACCATTAGATTTAAGTATAAAAAAAATAAATGAGTGTAAAAAGAAAATTAAAAACCTAAATCCAAAAATTCAGCTTGGTTTCAATAGAAGATACGATCCAGGTCATAACAACCTAAAAAAACAATTATTGAATGGTAAGATTGGAAAATTAGAAAAAATTATAATTACAAGTAGAGATCCTGCACCACCTTCAATTAAATACTTAAAAGAGTCAGGTGGAATATTTAGAGATATGATGATACATGATTTTGATTTAGTACGTTTCTATCTTGGAAAAGATGAACCCTTAAAATTAATTGCATCAGGTAGCAACATCTCAGATAAAAGATTTGATAAAATCAGAGACTTTGAGTTGGCATCGTGTATGATTCAATCTAAAAATGGTGTTCAATGTATAATTACAAACTCAAGGCATTGTAGTTTTGGATATGATCAACGTGTTGAAATATTTGGATCTAAAGGAATGATCATATCTGAAAACATAAGAGAGAACGAAACATCATTTTATTCATCAAATTCAACTTCAAACAAATCTCCTTTGCTAAATTTTTTTATTGAGAGATATAAAGATGCATATAAAAAACAATTGAATGATTTTTCAAAATTTATTAATAAAAATATTCGCCCACTTGCAGAATTTGAGGAAGGTAGACGTGCTTTAATAATGGCAAATGCTGCGAAAAAATCTCTCGGTTCTAAAAAGTTTGAAAAACTTACTTTCTAATTGAATCAACTAACACTAGAACACAACCTATCATCTTTACAACCAAATAATATTTTGATTAGATTTTGTTTTTAAAAGTTAACTTTAATTAAAGGGGAATAATGAAAACAATTAAAAACTTTATTTTAGCTTTAGTTGCATGGGCTATGATGTCTGTGTCTGCTTTAGCTGTAGATATAATTGTAGTTTCTCACGGTCAAGCTAATGACCCTTTTTGGTCAGTTGCTAAAAACGGAGTAGATGCTGGATGTAAAGATATGGGAGTATCTTGTAAATATACTGCACCTGCTACTTTTGACATGGTGGAAATGGCAAAACTAATTGACAATGCTGTATCACAAAAACCGAAAGGTATCGTGATTACATTACCAGATGCTGCTGCTTTAGGAAAATCTGTTAAAGCTGCAATTGCTGCTGGTATTCCAGTTATTTCAATGAACTCTGGTTCTGATGACTATGCATCTTTAGGAATAAGTGCTCATGTTGGTCAAACTGAGTTTGAAGCTGGTGTAGGTGGTGGACAAAAAATGAAAGCTGCCGGTGGAAAAAAAGCATTATGTGTTAACCATGAAGTTGGTAACGTTGCACTAGATAGAAGATGTGCAGGTTTCAAAAAAGGATTTGGTGGATCAGTAGATATTTTAGGTACATCAAATGACCCAACAGAAATTCAAAAAGCTGTTGCTGCGAAATTAGGTGGTGGATATGACACTATCTTAACTTTAGGTGCTGGTTTATCTGGTGAAGCAGCTCTAAAAGCTTTAGAGGCTTCTGGAAAAGTTGGTAAAGTAAGACTTGGAACATTTGATATGTCTCCAAATATGTTAAAAGCTGCTGCTGCAGGAAAAGTAGAGTTTTTAATTGACCAACAACAATACCTACAAGGTTACCTACCTATTGCTATCTTTGGACAATACATGAGATGGGGAACAATGCCAGCTGGTGTGGTAATGACTGGACCTGGATTTGTAACTCCTGACAATGCGTCTAAAGTTATAAAGTGGGCAGCTCAAGGTTATAGATAAGAAATAATTTAAAGGCCTGACTGAATATCAGTCAGGCCTTTTTTTTTGGCGTTTTTAAAATTATAGTTTTTTATGTCTGTAAAATCTCAAAGTATCGAATCTAAGAAAGAAACTGGAAAAGATGAAAGACTTAAAAAAATTTCTCCGCTAAGAGTATTATTGAATAGACCTGAGCTTGGAGCTTTAGGTGGAGCAATATTAGTATTTATATTTTTTGGAATAGTTGCTGGTGACACAGGAATGTTTAGTGCTTATGGTACACTAAATTTTTTAGATGTGTCAGCAAACTTAGGTATCATTGCGATTGCAGCTGCTATGTTAATGATTGGAGGAGAATTTGATCTTTCAATAGGATCTATGATTGGGTTCGCTGGGATATGTATAGCTATTCCAGCAATTTATTGGGGTTGGCCATTGTGGACTAGTATTATTTTTGCTTTTGCGATGGCAGTGTTAATTGGATATTTTAATGGAATAATGGTTGTAAAGTCTGGACTTCCATCTTTTATAGTTACGCTTGCAATGTTGTTTATCTTAAGAGGTGCTACTTTAGCAATTACAAGATTGATAACAGGTAGAACTCAAGTCCCAGGATTACGAGTATTAATTGAAGATGATCCAATAGCATGGATATTTGCCACTGATACTTTTCAATGGCTCTTCACCTGGCTTGGATCAATGAAGCTAATTGAATTAAGAACTGATGGAACTCCTTTAGCAACTGGCATCCCACCATCGGTAATATGGTTTATAGCTTTAACTTTATTTGCAACTTGGATACTTATGAAAACAAGATATGGAAATTGGATCTTTGCTTCAGGTGGAGACAAAGTAGGTGCAACAAATGTTGGAGTGCCTGTTGGAAGAGTTAAAATAAGTTTATTTATAGGAACTGCAGTTGCTTCGACTATATTTGCGTGTATTCAAGTTTTAGATGCCGGCTCTGCCGACACTATGAGAGGGACATTAAAAGAATTGGAAGCAATAGCTGCTGCAGTGGTAGGTGGATGTTTATTAACTGGAGGGTATGGGTCAGCTATAGGAGCTGCATTAGGCGCAATAATTTTTGGTACAGTTTCTATGGGTATATTCTATACAGATGTAGATACAGATTGGTTTAAAGTATTTTTAGGAGCAATGATGTTAATTGCTGTTGTATTTAACAATTATATCAGAAAAAAAGTTACGGAGACTAAATAATGTCTGAGTATTTAGTTCAATTTAATAATATCAGCAAATTTTTTGGAAAAGTAATCGCTTTAAAAGACGTTACTATGAAATTAAAAAAAGGAGAAATCATGTGTCTTTTAGGTGATAATGGTGCTGGAAAATCAACTCTAATCAAAACATTAGCTGGTGTTCATAAACCTGATGAAGGTGAGATTATTTTTGAAGATAAAAAAATTATTTTTGACTCACCAAGAGATGCATTGGATATCGGTATAGGTACAGTGTATCAAGATTTAGCTTTAGTTTCATTGATGAGTGTTACTAGAAATTTTTTTATGGGAAGAGAACCTCAAAAAGGTTTACCATTCTTTAAAACATTTGATATTGAAAAAGCTAATAAAATTGCTGCAGAAAGAATGGGTCAAATTGGTATTGATGTTAGAGATCCTTCTCAAGCAGTTGGGACAATGTCTGGCGGTGAAAGACAATGCTTGGCAATTTCAAGAGCAATATATTTTGGCGCAAAAGTTTTAGTTTTAGATGAGCCAACTTCTGCACTAGGAGTTCATCAAGCCTCTATGGTTTTAAAATATATAGTTAAAGCAGCCTCTCAAGGTTTAGCTGTAATATTGATTACACATAATGTTCATCATGCTTATCCAGTTGGAAATAGTTTTACAGTTTTAAATAGAGGAAGAAGCATGGGTACATTTAAAAAAGATGATATTTCAAGAGAAAAACTTCTAAGTATGATGGCTGGTGGTGAAGAATTAAATAAACTAGAAGTTGAATTAAAAGAAATGGATAGAATTGCTAGTAATTAATGTATTAATCATACTAGGAATTCCCAAAATACATATCTCGTCACAATTAAATTTGTTATAATTTTTTTTTAAAAAAGGAGGGGTTAATTATGAAAGCATATATAATGGGTAACTACACTGAAAAAGCTTTTCAGGGATTTTTAAAAGACCCAACAAGTGACAGAAAAGCTGTAGTGGAACAACTAACAAAAGCAATGGGTGGAACTATGCATAGCATGGATATTGTAAGAGGCTCATATGATTTTGTAGTTGTTACTGATGTACCAAGTTTTGATGACTTTGCTGCAATAAAACTTGTTGTTGAAGCGTCAGGCGCAGTTAGAAACCTAACAATACTTGAGGCAATTGATTTTACTAAAGCCACAACAAAGGCAAGTAAGATTGGTTACAAAGCACCTGGTCAGTAATTTTATGTGTAACTTCCAGTAGCGGACTGGAAGTTATATTAATTTTTTTTTAATTTGTTCGAAAATTTCAAATTTTCACTTTTAAAATTTGAAGCGTTTTTTTTTATATAATCATCCATTATTTTGACTTTTTCATCCTCAAATTCAGAAACTTTTCTCGTATTCAAATCAACATACAAAGCCAAGATTTCGATTGTCGATGCTAAATATTTTTTTTCCTTGTGGACCATCTCCATTTTATACTGAAGTCTTTTTTTATCATGATCAAAAAAAATTAAATTAATATCTACTTCATCATCAACTTTTAATTCTTGATTATAAGTAATATTTGACTCAACAATCATAGTGCTTTTACCAGTTGTTTTTGCTGAATGTTCTCCCATTTTGAAGATATTATTCAATGTATCTGCACCATATTTATCAAAAATTAAAAGGTAGTAAGAAACATTCATGTGATTATTATAATCAATCCATTCTTTAATTATTTTTTGGGAACTAAGATAAATAGACATTTCAATTAAAATTTTGAGATTATTTAATGATTTGGATTATCATTATCGACAACAAGACAAATTTCAGATTTTGTTAAGAATCTTCTTCCTGTGCCATTATCCAGTGAAAACATTCCACCAATACCTTTTACTGCATCTATTGTTAAATCAGTGTGTTTCCATTTTTCATATTGGTCTCCATTCATGTAAAACGGGACGCCTCCAATTTCACCTAATTTTATATCATTATCACCTAAAGGAAATTCACCTTCCTGAAAACACATAGGCGCACTTCCATCACAACATCCTCCGGATTGGTGAAACATCAATTTTTCACCATACTTTTCTTTTAACTCAGATAATAAGCTTAAAGCCGAACGTGTTGCAGATACTTTCATATTTTTTCTCTGGCCCATGATATCGAATCATGGGCCAGTATATATTATTTGTTTAAAAGAAACCTAATTTTTTCTCAGCATAAGAAACATGTAAGTTCTTATTCTGTCTGTAATGATTAAGCATCATTTTGTGAGTTTCTCTGCCAACTCCAGATTGTTTGTAGCCACCAAATGGAGAGTGAGCAGGATAAGCATGATAGCAATTAGTCCATACTATCCCTGCTTGTATCGCTCTTCCCATTCTATGTGCTATGTTTCCATTTCTGGTCCATACAGCTGCGCCTAAACCATAAAGAGTATCATTAGCAATTTTTAATGCTTCTGCTTCATCTTTAAATTTAATCACAGATACAACAGGTCCAAAGATTTCCTCTTGTGATATACGCATGTTGTTTTTAGCTTCAAAAACAGTAGGTTGGATATAGTTTCCTTTCTCCAATCCACTATTTAATTTAGCAACGCTACCACCGGTCAGAACTTTAGCACCTTCTTTTTTACCAAGCTCTAGATAAGATTTTATCTTCTCCATTTGCTCTACTGATGCTTGAGCTCCAATCATTGTTTCCATTTTTAAAGGATTATCTTGAACAACAGCTTTAGTTCTAGCAATAGCTCTTTCCATGAATTTATCATAGATCGACTCTTGTATTAAAGCTCTACTTGGACAAGTACAAACTTCACCTTGGTTAAGATTGAACATGACAAAACCTTCGATACATTTATCAAAGAAGTCATCATCTTTTTCCATAACATCCTCAAAGAAAATATTCGGAGATTTTCCTCCAAGCTCCAAAGTAATTGGAATGATGTTTTGTGCAGCATACTGCATAATCAATCTTCCAGTTGTTGTTTCACCAGTAAATGCAACTTTAGCAACTCTTTTAGAGGACGCTAAAGGTTTACCAGCTTCTAATCCAAAACCACTAACAATGTTAACTACTCCTGGAGGCAATAAATCTCCAATTAGTTCCATCATTACCATAATTGATGCTGGAGTTTGTTCAGCTGGTTTTAAAACTGAACAGTTTCCTGCAGCAAGTGCTGGTGCTAACTTCCATGTTGCCATTAATAATGGGAAATTCCACGGAACTATCTGACCAACTACTCCTAATGGTTCATGAAAATTGTATGAATATTGGTTATTAGCAATCTCAGCAATAGATCCTTCTTCCGCTCTAATTACCCCAGCAAAATATCTCCAATGATCAATAACCAAAGGCAAATCTGCTGCCATACATTCTCTGATAGGTTTTCCATTATCTAAACATTCAGCTACAGCTAATAAGTTTAGATTTTTTTCTAAAACATCAGCAATCTTATATAAAATATTAGATCTTGTTGTGATGTCTGTCTTTCCCCACTCTGGGAAAGCTGCGTGAGCTGCATCTAATGCTGCTTCAACGTCTTGTTCATTAGAACGTGCTACTGAACAGATTTTCTCATTTGAAATCGGGCTAACATTATCAAAATATTTTCCTGATTTAGGCTCTACAAACTTTCCGTTAATATAGTTTCCATACTTGGCCTTAAACGGAAATTTCACCTTTAAATGAGAAGTATCTAGAACAGATGACACTTTCATAGCTTCTGCACTCATATTTACTCCTCTTGTTTTTTTATTTAGTTTATTAGACTTTCTAGATTGTTTAGAACGTTTCTTAGTCGCAGACTTTTTTGCCACAAGCTTTTTCGGTCTATTCTTTTTTCTAGATGATTTGGATAAAGAGACCTTCTTTTTTTTTCTCTTTGCCTTTGCTATTTTTTTTTTCTTAATAGCCATTTTAACATTTAACTAATAAAGAAAGTGTAAGTCTATTTGAATTAAGTTTTTATTACTACCTGTAATTGAAATTAATACTACAT
The DNA here is from genome assembly GCA_902571915.1 of uncultured Pelagibacteraceae bacterium. GTDB lineage: Bacteria > Pseudomonadota > Alphaproteobacteria > Pelagibacterales > Pelagibacteraceae > Pelagibacter. The sequence goes on along the minus strand of CACGDY010000006.1, from coordinate 40 downwards.
ATAGTGGCTATACATTTTTTTATAACATTAAAAATGTAGA
>CACGDY010000005.1 GCA_902571915.1 uncultured Pelagibacteraceae bacterium | reverse complement strand
ATAATAGGAATAACATTATTAAAATGTTTTTAAAAATTAAGAAAATTCCCAGGGTCAATTGGAGTTCCGATAAGCCTTATAATTCTAAACCAAAATTTTCTACAATCTTCTTTTTATGTTTTGGTCTGATGTTATTTGGTCTTGGAGAAGGTTTATTAATTGTATCTTTTACTGGTGCTTCTCCATGGAGCGTTTTAGCACAAGGTATTTCTTTAAATGTTAACTCAAGTATAGGAACAATAACATTTTTTATTAGCGTTGCTGTTTTAATTTTGTGGATACCGCTTGGACAAAAGCCAGGGATGGGGACAATATTAAATGCTATCATTATTGCATTGATGATTGATATATGCATTAAATTTGTTCCAACCCCATCTGCCTACATTTATCAATTAATTTTAGCGATTATTTCAGTAATTATGGTTGGGATTGGTGGAGGTATTTATTTAGTATCTAATCTTGGTGCTGGACCAAGAGATGGTCTGATGATTGGGCTCCAAAAAAAAACAAACTTACCAGTTGCTGCCGTAAGAGCATTTTTAGAGATCTCTGTTGTAAGTATCGGATGGTACTTAGGTGGAACTGTAGGAGTAGGAACTTTATTATTTGCTTTTGGAATCGGGCCCTGTGTTGCTTTAGGTTTGTACTTAGTTGGTAAAATTTTCGATTAAGCTGCCGCGCCTGATTTCTCACTTCTCTTTCTTTCATGTGGATCAAGAATTGCTTTTCTTAATCTACAAGATTCGGGAGTGATTTCTAAAGCTTCGTCAGTATTTAGCATACTTAATTGTTCTGCTATAGACATTTTTCTTACAGGTGTGAGAACAACATTTTCATCTGTACCTTGTGTTCTCATATTGGTTAATTTTTTCCCTTTCATAACATTAATGATCATATCTCCTGGCTTAGGAGACAATCCCACAATCATTCCTGGATAAACAGGGTCATTATGAGTTACAAACATCTCACCTCTAGCTTGTAAATTAAATATTGCAAATGCAACAGCTTTTCCTTGTTCCATTGAAATAAGTGCACCATTTCTTCTACCTTCCATTTCTCCCTCAAATGGTCCATAAGAATGAAAAATTCTATTAATCACACCATTACCTTTTGTAAGTGTTAAAAATCTACTTGTGTATCCCATTAAACCTCTTGTTGGTGCGTGAAATATTAATCTTTTTTTATTTTTACCGGTATCTTTTAACTCTATCAATTTACCTTTTCTTCTATTCATGGAGTCTATTATTTTTGATGAATGTTCCTCATCTAAATCCATCGTTATTTCTTCTATTGGCTCAAGTTTGTTTTCGTTTTCATCTTTTTTATAGAGAACTTTTGGAGGACTTATGGTCATTTCAAAACCTTCTCTTCTCATTTGAGTAAGTAAAATTTCTAACATTAATTCACCTCGACCGCTTACAACAAAAGAGTCATTACCTTCATTTTCTGTAAAAGTAATTCCGACATTATTTTGAGCTTCTTGAACTAACCTGTCTCTTATTTGTGTACTTGTAAGTTTTTTACCCTCAGTTCCTGCAAGGGGAGATGTGTTTACAGTTATTGTGATTGACATTGTGGGTGGATCGATAGGAGTAGCCTTTATAGGATCATTCACCTCAAGATCACAAATTGTGTCTGCAACATTAGCTTTTTCTAAACCAGCGACAACTACAATATCTCCAGCTTCACCGATTTCGATTGGAACTTTTTTTGTACCCTCATATCTAAATATTTTAGTAAGCCTTCCTTCATCTACTTTTTCTCCTTGTAGATTTATTGCTTTAATCGATTGGTTAGCTTTTGCAGTTCCTTGAGTAATTCTTCCAACTAAACTTCTTCCTAAAAAATTGTCTGCATAAAGAAGAGTAGATAGCATTGCAAAGGGTTTTGATTTATCAAGTTCGGCTGGTTTCACATGATCAATAATTTGATCTAATAAAGGACTTAAATTTTTTCTTGGACCATCAATTTCTTTATCAGCCCATCCAGATCTTCCACTTGCATATAAAACAGGGAAGTCTAGTTGTTCTTCGTTTGCATCTAAACTTACAAATAAATCAAAAGTTTCATCTAAAACTTCATTAGCTCTTTGATCTGATTTGTCTAATTTATTGATTACAACAATTGGTTTCAAACCTTGTTTTAAAGCTTTAGATAGTACAAATTTTGTTTGAGGCATTACCCCTTCAGCAGAGTCAATCAAAAGTAATGCACCATCTGCCATGCTTAAAACTCTCTCTACTTCTGCAGCAAAATCTCTATGACCTGGTGTATCAATAATATTAATTCTTGAATTTTTCCAGTTGATCGAAGCTGGTTTTGCCAAAATAGTTATCCCTCTCTCTTTTTCCAATTCTCCGGAATCCATTAGTCTTTCATCTATTACCTCGTTTTCTCTAAATGAACCACTTTGTTTCATAAGGTTATCAATTAGAGTTGTTTTACCATGATCTACATGAGCTATGATGGTAATATTTCTAATTTTATTTTTCATAATTTCTGGCTCTTATACATAAATAAATTGTTTTGAAAACTTAAAAAAACACTCAATGATTAAGTATTTATTAATAATTGTTTATTAATTTAGTTTTTTTCGCTTTTCACGTTTAATTTTTCTTTTTTCTTTAAAGCTTAATTTTGCTTTTTTTTTGACACTGGAATCTTTAAATGATTTTCCACTATATCTTTTTGACATACAAAAATAATTTAAAATTTAAGTTAATTTTTAACAATAAAAAAACTATAATAAATTTTTTTTATAAAATCCATTATGAATTCAGAAATGTTTGATAAAGCAAAAATAAATTTTGAAGAAGGAATAAAGTATTTTCAACAAGAAAAATATGACTTAGCCGAAATATCTTTTCTTAATTCGCTAAAAATAATACCCGATAGATTAAGTACAATAGGAAATCTTATAAAAATTTATATAAAAACCTATCAAACAGATAAATTAAATAACATTTTAAAAAAATATGAGCATTTGAAACATCAAAAAAATATTTCGATAGGTTTTGCATATAAGTATTATTTTGAAGAGAAAAATAATGAGTCAATTAATTTATGTAATAAATATCTTAATGATGAAGAATTAGGGCATTTAGCCCAAGACTTATTAGCTCTGAATTTTAAGAAAAAAAATAATTTTTTGGAGGCTTTAAAAGTTTATAGAAACAGATTAAAGGAAAATAAAAAAAATTTCATGATCTATTACAATTTAGGCCTTTTATTTTTTGATTTAGGAAAAACTAATCAAGCAAATTATTTTTTTAAAAAAAGTTACAAATTAAATCCAAGAGATTATAGTACAATTTGGAATATTTCATTATGTTGTTTGACTCTAAAAGATTTTAAAAAGGGTTTCGAGTTCTATGAATATAGATGGAAGAAAAAAAATGCTGATAATAAAAAGTTCCAATTTATAAAATTTCCTGAAAATACAAAACAATTAATTAATAAAAAAATTTTAATTTGGGATGAACAAGGACTTGGGGATACAATTAATTTTTCCAGGTTTGTAATACAGTTATTACAATTTACAAAGAGCATAACTTTAATTGTTAATAAAAAGTTAAAGAATATTCTTATGAATCTTGATCCAGAAATAAAGGTAATTGATTATGATGATAAATTTGATAATAATTTTGATTATCAAATACCTATTTGTAGTTTACCTAAATTTTTAGAAATATATTCTGTAAATGATATCAAATTTAATAAACTTAATTTTGAAAAGAAAAATTTAGATAATGAAGCTATTAAAAAAGATAAATTAAATATTGGAGTTGCTTGGTCAGGAAATCCAAATTATATTTACGATAGATATAGATCAATTACTTTTAATAATTTTAAGAAGTTATTTGATTTCAAAAATATAAATTTTATTAAACTATCTCAAAATTCAAAAAATGACGAACCAATAGATTATAATCTCTTTAAAAATCTTACAGATTATGGAGATAGATCCTTAGAGGATGTGGCAAAAATAATTTTAAATTTAGATTTAGTAATTTCGACTGACACTTCAATAATACATTTAGCTGGTATTCTACAGGTAAAAAGTATTTTATTATTAAATTTTAATTCAGATTGGAGATGGTTTAAGGATCAATCGACTACTTGCTGGTATCCATCAATTAAAATTATCAAGCAAGAAAAGTTCAACTCATGGAAAAATGTTTTTGAATTGTTAAAAGGTGAACTTCAAAATCTTATTAAAAAAAAAGGGCAGTAATAACTGCCCTTTTTAAATTTTTTTTTAGAGATTAATGGAGATTACATACCCATTCCACCCATTCCTCCCATGCCTCCCATGCCTCCCATGCCTCCAGGCATTCCTGCAGGAGCTGCATCTTTTTCCTCAGGCTTATCAGCTATCATAGCTTCAGTTGTAACTAATAATCCTGAAATAGAAGCTGCATCTTGTAAAGCAGTTCTAACAACCTTAACAGGATCAATAATACCTTTAGCAAACATGTCACAATATTCCTCATTTTGTGCATCATATCCGTGTGTCTTTTTATTTTGTTCTAAAAGTTTCCCAACAACCACCGATCCGTCTACACCAGCATTTTTTGTAATTTGTCTAATAGGAGCCTCTAATGCTCTTCTAACTAAATCAATACCAGCTTTTTGGTCTTCTCCTTTTGCTTTAACCTTTTCAAGCTCTTGAGCAGCATACAATAATGCACAACCACCACCAGTAACGATACCCTCTTCAACTGCAGCTCTTGTTGCATTTAAGGCATCTTCGACTCTGTCTTTTCTTTCCTTAACTTCAACTTCTGTAGCACCACCGACTTTGATTACTGCTACACCACCTGCTAATTTCGCCAATCTTTCTTGTAATTTTTCTTTGTCGTAGTCTGAAGTTGTTTCTTCAATTTGTTGTTTGATTGAAGAACATCTAGCCTCTATATCTGTTTTTTTACCAGAACCATTTACTAAAGTACTGTTATCTTTATCAACTTTAATTTTTTTACAAGAACCAAGATCATCAAGTTTAACATTTTCAAGTTTGATTCCTAAATCTTCAGAAATAACTGAACCACCAGTAAGAATGGCTATATCTTCGAGCATGGCTTTTCTTCTATCCCCAAATCCTGGTGCTTTTACAGCTACAACTTTTAATCCACCTCTTAATTTGTTTACTACCAAAGTAGCTAATGCTTCGCCTTCAACATCTTCAGAAATAATCATTAATGGCCTTCCAGCTTGAACAACAGCTTCTAAAAGAGGAACCATTGGTTGTAGATTTGTTAATTTTTTTTCGTGTAAGAGAATGAAAGGATTTTCTAATTCAGTTGTCATTTTATCACTATTAGTAATAAAGTATGGAGATAGATATCCTCTATCAAATTGCATACCTTCAACAACATCCAGTTCTGTTTCAATTCCTTTATTTTCTTCAACTGTAATAACTCCCTCATTACCAACTTTTTGCATTGCTTTAGAAATCATAGTGCCAATTTCTTTGTCACCATTCGAGGAAATAGTTCCAACTTGAGCAATTTCATCACTATCTTTTACTTTTTTAGCCGAAGATACTAAATTTTGTTTAACCACATCAACTGCAGCATCAATTCCTCTTTTTACATCCATTGGATTCATACCTGCAGTTACATATTTTACACCTTCTTTTACAATTGCTTGTGCCAGAATTGTAGCTGTAGTTGTTCCGTCACCAGCTTCATCATTCGTTTTGCTTGCAACTTCTTTAACCATTTGGGCACCCATATTTTCAAATTTATCATCAAGGTCGATTTCTTTTGCAACTGAAACCCCATCTTTTGTAATCCTAGGAGCTCCATAGGATTTATCCATAACAACATTTCTGCCTTTAGGACCTAAAGTTACCTTAACAGTATCAGCTAATATATTGACTCCTCTTATCATTGCTGATCTTGCTTCAGCATCAAATTTAACTATTTTTGCCATTGTATTTTCTCCTTTAACTTATTTTATTTACTTGAAATACCCATAATGTCTGACTCTTTCATTATGCTATATTCTTTACCATCAATTTTAACTTCAGTTCCTGACCATTTACCAAACAAAACCTTGTCTCCAACTTTAACATCCATAGGAATTTTTTTACCATCTTCAGTTTTTGCACCACCACCAACAGCAATAACTTTTCCCTCTTGAGGTTTCTCTTGAGCCGTGTCTGGTATGATTATTCCCCCTGCAGTCTTTTCACTGCTATCTAAAACTTCTATTAAAACTCTGTCATGTAACGGTTTAAATTTCATAAATTCTCCTGTTAAATATGGTGTTCATATAGAGATTGGTAATACTATTTCAAGATATACTTTAATATTTAGTTTCTTAAAAAAGGTAGGAAATTGAGGATTTTTTGGGTTATAGATTATTTTGATGACTAGAAATTTAGACAAAGATGGTTTCAGATCCATCGTTGACAATTATCAGCTTTTTTATATTGATTTATGGGGCGTCATTCATAACGGGATACACCTTCATAAAGAAGCAATCAAAGTTTTAAAAGAAATTTCAAAAAAAGGTAAAGAGTATATTCTTCTCACAAATGCACCAAGACCTAACGATGTTGTAAAATCCTTTTTAGAAAAAATGGGCATGGAAAAAGAAATTAGAGAGCATGTTTTTACATCTGGGCAAGCGTCATTAAATTATCTCAAAAAAAATTTATCTGATAAAAAATTTTTTCATGTTGGACCCCATCGAGATTTTGATTTGTTTAATGATTTTGTTAAAATGAAGTCAGACAATATTAGTGGAGGAGAATATATTTTATGCACTGGGCTGTTTGAAAAATTTGATAAAGATTTAAATTATTATAAAGAATTATTTGAAAAAAATTTAGATAAAGAAATGGTTTGCACAAATCCTGACTTAATTGTGGATAGAGGAAACAAAAGAGAACTTTGTGCAGGATCAGTTGCTATGGTTTTTGAAAAAATGGGTGGTAAAGTTGTATATTTTGGCAAACCTTACCCCGAGGTTTATAATTTATCTATTAATAACAAAGGAAAAAAAACTCTTTCCGTCGGTGATAATTTAAATACAGATATAAAAGGTGCAAATCTGCTCAATTATGACTCGTTAATTATTTCAAATGGTATACATAAAAATGAAATTCAAGATAAAGGAATTGAAGTAGCTGCAAGATCCTATGAAGCAATATGCAACTATATTCAATCTGAATTAAAATGGTAAAAATGAAATTATATAATAGTTTTAATATTAAAAAAAATCACAAAAACTCGATTATTTTAATTGGTAATTTTGATGGTCTTCATATTGGGCATCAAAAATTATTTAGACTTGCAAAAAAATATAAAAAAAAATACTCATCGAAGATTGGAGTTTTAACTTTTGAGCCAATGCCGAAAATGTTTTTTAACTCAAATTTAAAAAATTTTAGACTATCAAATTTAAATCAGAAAATTGAAAATCTAAATAAACTCAATGTTGATTTTGTAATAATTAAAAAATTTGATCAGAAATTTTCAAAAACAAAATCAACTTCATTTATAAAAGAAAATTTAGGAAAAAAATTAAATCCAAAGTTTATTTTTGTAAGCAACAATTTTAGGTTTGGGAATAAAAGAGAAGGAGATGTAAAACAATTGATAAAATATGAGAAGTTATGCAAATATAAAATAATCAAACCTAAACCTCTAATAATTAAAAAAAAAATTATTTCATCTTCCTTGATAAGGAAATACTTGCAAAATGGAAAAATCAATTATGCAAACAAACTTTTAAAAAAAAATTGGTCAATCGATGGAAAAGTACAAAAAGGTAGACAGTTAGGAAAAAAAATTGGTTTTCCAACAGCCAACATAAATATAAAGGATTATGTTTTAGCTAAACCAGGCGTTTATGGAGTCAAAGTTAGAAAAATTAATAGTCAACATTATATCACAGGCATAGCAAATTTAGGATATCGCCCCACATTTAACGAAAAAAAAATACTATTAGAGGTTCATTTATTTAATTTTTCTGGAAATCTATATAATAAGTATTTAAGAATTGAATTTTTAAGATTTATAAGAGAAGAAAAAAAATTCAAAAACGTAGAACAATTAAAAAAACAAATTAATATCGATCTTTTAATTGCAAAAAAAATAAAATGAGCAAAAGTCAAATTAATTTACCTAAGACAGCTTTTTCAATGAAAGCTAATTTACCGATAAGAGAGCCAGAAATACTAGAACTTTGGAAAAAAATTGATCTTTACAAAGAATTAAGAAATTCAAGAAAGGGAGAAGAAAAATTTGTTCTTCACGATGGTCCTCCATACGCAAATGGAAACATTCATATGGGTACTGCTTTAAATAAAATATTAAAGGATATAATTGTCAAGTTCCATCAAATGGATGGTAAAGATTCTGTTTATGTGCCGGGTTGGGATTGTCATGGTTTACCTATTGAGTGGAAAATTGAAGAACAATACAAAAAAAATAAAAAAAATAAAAATGATGTTCCGATTGTTGAATTTAGAAAAGAATGTCGAACATTCGCAGAAAAGTGGATAAAGGTTCACAAAGACCAGTTTAAAAGACTAGGTGTTGTTGGTGATTGGGAAAATTATTATTCAACAATGAGTTATGATGCGGAGGCACAAATTGTAAGAGAGTTAGGTAAATTTTTAAAAGAGGGAAGTCTTTATAGGGGATTTAAACCAGTTTTATGGTCAACAGTAGAAAAAACAGCTTTAGCTGATGCCGAAGTTGAATATCAAGATCATAAATCTGATACAATTTACGCCTGCTTTCCAGTAAAATCTTCAAAAATTAAGGAGCTAAGTGATTGTAATATTGTTATTTGGACAACCACTCCCTGGACTATACCAGCAAACAAAGCTTTAGCATTTAATGAGGGCCTAGATTATTTGATAATTCAAATTACTGATGAAGGAAATCTTAAAGATAAAAAAATAGTTATTGCTGAAGCATTATTATCCTCAGTCTTAAAAGAGTGTGAGATAAAAGAATTCAAAAATTTAAAGAAATTTAAGGGCAAAGATTTAAAAGATACTATCTGTAATCATCCTTTTTTTAATTTAGGTTATGACTATGATATTCCGATGTTAGAGGCTCGTTTCGTCACTACGGAACAAGGAACAGGAATTGTTCATTGCGCGCCTAGTCACGGTCCTGACGACTTTAATCTTTGTTTAAACAATGGAATAAAAGCTATTGAGACAGTTGATGATGACGGAAAATATACAAAAAATGTTTCTTTATTTGAGGGTTTACATATTTTTAAAGCTAATCCAATTGTTATTGAAAAATTAAAAGAGCAAAACAAACTTTTGTCAAATGGTGAATTAGTTCATTCCTATCCTCATTCTTGGAGATCAAAGGCGCCCCTAGTTCACAGAGCAACCCCACAGTGGTTTATATCCATGGAAAGTCACAAGCTTAGAAGTAAAGCTTTAAAAGCAATAGATGATACAACTTTTTATCCAAGCAAAGGTAAAGAAAGATTAAAATCAATGATTGAGACAAGACCAGACTGGTGTGTTTCAAGACAAAGAGTGTGGGGTGTACCACTTCCTATTTTTGTTAACAAAAAGTCTAATGAAATTCTGATAGACGATGAAGTATTTGAAAATATTGCAAATATTTATGAAAAAGAAGGTTCTGATTGTTGGTTTTCAGATGATCCTCAAAAATTTTTAGGTAATAAATATAATGCACAAGACTTTGAAAAACTTAGTGATATAGTTGAAGTATGGTTTGATAGTGGTTCAACCCATTCTTTTGTTTTAGAGAAAAGAAAAGATCTAAAATGGCCTGCATCAATGTACTTAGAGGGTTCTGATCAACATAGAGGCTGGTTTCACTCTTCTCTGTTACAGTCATGTGGAACAAGAGGAAAGGCACCATTTGAGTCTATATTATCTCATGGGTTTGTTGTGGATGGTAAAGGTCTTAAAATGTCAAAATCTCTTGGAAATGTAATCGCACCTGAGGATATTCTAAAAAAATATGGCGCAGATATTTTAAGAATTTGGGTAGCCGCATCAAATTATGCTGAAGACTTAAGAATAGACTATTCTATATTGGATCAACATTCTGAATCTTATCGTAAAATTAGAAACACATTTAGATATTTGTTGGGAAATATAAATGATAAATTTGAAGATATTAATTTAGATAAAATTGATATTGAGAGTTTGCCAGAGTTAGAAAAATTCATGTTAAATAAAGTATATTTATTGAATCACAAATTTGTAAGTTATTTTCAAAAATATGATTTTCACAATCTTTACAAAGAGTTGTTAAATTTTTGTACAGTAGACTTGTCAGCCTTTTATTTTGATATCAGAAAAGATACTTTATATTGCGATCAAATTAATTCTAAGAAAAGGAAATCATGTGTCACAATTTTGAATATTTTGTTAAAATCTTTGCTTAGATGGTTTGCTCCAATTTTATCTTTTACTACTGAAGAAATTTATCAGTTAATATCAAAAAACAGTAAAAGCATTCATCTAGAAAAATTTTTAATATTTCCAGAAAAATTTAAAAATGAGAGGCTTGCTGAAAAATGGTCTGAATTGATAAAAATAAGAGATGTATGTAACATAAGTATTGAAGAACAAAGAGCTAGTAAAGAAATTGGTTCAAGTTTAGAGGCAGATCTAAAAATTCAACTTAATGAAAAATATAAGGATATAGTTGGAAGTATGGATTTGTCAGAGTTATGTATAGTTTCAAAAACTGATGTGAATTATGATAATCAATTGGATATTTTAGTTGATACAAAAAAAGCGTCTGGCAATAAATGCTCTGTTTGTTGGAAGATAAGAAAAGATCCATGCGAGAGGCATCCAAAATGTCAAATAACCTAAATAAAAATTTTTTCATAAACTTTTTTATAATCCTTAGTATCTTTTGTCTTGATAGATTATCAAAAATTTACGTGATCAATTTTCATGAAAAAAATTATGGTTCTGACTTATATAGTTCTAAATTTCTTAATATAAGCTTAATATGGAATGAAGGTATAGCTTTTGGTTTATTTTCTTTTAGTGATAAATTTTTTTACAACATTTTAACTATTCTGATAATTTTAATAACTATAGTTATTTTCTGGTTCATAATAAAAACTAATAAACTGGAAAGACTAGCATTTATGATGATATTTGCAGGTTCCTTAGGAAATATTTTTGACAGATTGTTTTATTCAGCAGTCCCCGATTTTATAGATTTTCATTTTAAAAGTTTTCATTGGTTTATATTTAATGTAGCTGATATATTTATAACGTTAGGAGTAGTAATACTAATATACTGTGAAGTATTTTTAAAAAAAAATTATGAATAAATTTGTATTATTAATTTTTGTTTCAACTTTTTTAATTTCTTGTCAGTCAGTAAAAGACGGTTTGACAGGTGTTAAACGAAATAATTCTGATGAATTTTTAATTGAAAAAAAAAATCCGCTTATACAGCCACCAGAGTATGGGAAACTACCAACGCCGGAAAAAAAGATAGAAGATGAAAATCAAACTGAAGTTAACGAATTAGAACAGCTACTAAAGAATACTGATATGAAAGAGAAAAAAAAATCTACCAGTTCTGAAATTAGTTCAATTGAGGAGCATATTTTAGAAAAAATAAATGAAAATAACTAAAAACTTAAACTTTACAAATTTTAGAAATAAAAATTCTTCATTAAATATTATTAACTCATTATATAAATTGCTGGGTGAGGATAACCATATATTAAACTCACTTAGTAAGAGTTATAAAAATAATTTTGGAAAAAAATTAGTATATAAATATAAAAACTTTTCTAACATAAATATAATTGGCATGGGAGGATCAATACTGGGATCTAAATGTATTTTTAATTTTTTTAAACATAAAATTAAAAAAAAATTTAATTTTTATGATAGATATATAGATAAAAATTTCTCAGGAAATCTTAAAAAAAAAACTTTAAATTTAATTATATCAAAGTCCGGAAATACATTAGAAACAATATGTAATTCAAATTTGATTTTAAAAAAAACACATAAAAATATTTTTATAACAGAAAATAAAAATAGTTATCTAATGAGATTAGCAAAAAAACTGAAATCTGAAGTAGTTCTCCATAATAACTTTATTGGAGGAAGATATTCTGTTCTTTCAGAAGTTGGTATGCTACCAGCAGAACTGATGGGTCTAAATCATTCAAAATTTAAAAATTTGGAAAATCTAATTAAAAATAAAAAATTTATTAATGCACTTGTAAGCAATGTTTCTAAAACAATTTTTTTGATTAAAAAAAAAAAATTTAATTCAATCATCTTAAATTATGATGAAAAATCGTCAGATTTATTTTATTGGTATCAACAATTGGTTGCAGAAAGCCTTGGTAAAAAAAATAAGGGTTTGTTTCCAGTTGTTTCAAATATGCCTAGGGACAATCATAGTTTAATGCAGTTATATTTAGATGGAACAAAAAATAATTTTTTCACTCTATTTTTCATAAAAGAAAATTCTAAAGCAAAAATTATAGACTCAAAAATTTTTGATACCCATTCATATTTGAAAAAAAAAACTTTAAATGACATTTCATATTCTCAATTTGTGGCAACAGAAAATGTTTTCAAAAAAAAAAAAATTCCTTTTAGAAGTTTTGTTGTAAAGGAAAGAACGGAGCAGACTCTGGGAGAACTATTTACTTTTTTCATTCTTGAAACTATATTACTTGGAAAAGCTTTGAATATTAATCCATATGATCAACCTGCAGTTGAGTTGATAAAAAAAGATACAAAAAAATTTTTATTGAATAACTAAAAACCAATAATCAGTTTTGAAATGCCATAAACTCTTTCCTCTAAAATATTCAGACAATTTGATAAGTTGTCTTTATTTTTTCTATGTCTGTGAATGATGATAACACCCTTTTCATCTAAAATTTCTTTATTTTTAATTCGTTTTATTAACTTTTCCACTTGATCATTTTTATAAGGAGGATCAATAAATATTAAATCAAACTTATCATTAAAATTAAATTCTGAATTTATAAATTTAAAAATATCTTGATTAATAATTTCACATTTATCTTTAACTTTAAGATGATTAATATTTTTTTTCAAAATTTTTAAAGCTTCATCGTAATTTTCAATAAAAGTAATTTTTTTTGATCCTCTGGATATACATTCAAAACCAAATGATCCAGTTCCAGAAAATAAATCTAAAATGTTAGAATTTTTAATTGTTAAATCAAATTTATTTGAATGGTCCAAAATATTAAAAATTGATTCTTTAACTAGATCTTTAAGTGGTCTAGTAGATTTGTTCGAGGGTAAAGAAATTTTTTTACCTTTTAAAACTCCTCCTATAATCCTCATGTATCAATCACTTTATATCCAATATCTCGTCTAAAAAAACCATTCTTCCAATTTAGTTTTTCAATCATTTTAATAGCTTTATTCCTGCAATCTTTAAATTCATCTGATAAAACCACAAAATTTAAAACTCTACCGCCATTAGAATAAATATTTTCTTGTTTTTTTTTCGTTCCTGCATGAAAAATGTATTCATTATTTTTACTTTTAAAATCTTTAAGATTTTTAATTTCTAAATTGTTTGTATAATTATCTGGATAACCTTCAGAACAAAGAACAATACATAGACTTTTACGATCTTCCCATTTTAAATTAATATCTTTTAATTTTTCTTCGGTACAAGCTTTAATAATTTCAGCAAAATCTGATTTTAATTTTGGTAATATAGTCTGACATTCAGGATCACCCATTCTAACATTATACTCTATTAGATAAGGTTCGTTATTTACTATCATTAAACCTGCGTATAAAAATCCTTTATATTTTGTGCCTAAATCTTTAAGTCCTTCTAAAGTCGGGTTTATAATTTTTTTTATAATTTTATCATTTAATTTTTTTTCGTCTAATCTAGAGGGAGAATAAGCACCCATTCCTCCAGTATTTTTCCCTTTGTCACCTTCCAAGGCTCTTTTATGATCTTGGGCTGTTCCAAAATATTTGTAATTTAATCCATCTGAAATGATAAAAAAACTCATTTCTTCACCTTTAAGGAATTCTTCCACTAACACATTTTCAGCTTCTCCAAACTTTCCTTCAAAAATTTCTTCAATAGCTAATTTTGATTCATCTTTATTATTACAAATATAAACACCTTTTCCGGCCGCTAATCCATCAGCTTTGACTACTGTTGGATAATTACATTTATCAGTAAAATCTATTGCATCAATCTTTGATTTAAATATCCCAAAATTTGCTGTTGGAATATTTTTTTTTTGACATAATTTTTTTGTAAAAATTTTGGACCCTTCTAATTTAGAAGCTATTTTATTGGGACCAAATACTTTAATATTTTGATTTTCTAAATAGTCTACAATCCCATCTACCAAAGGTTTTTCTGGACCAATCAATATAAGATCTAGATTGTTTTTTTTAATAAAATTTTTTATTTTTTCAAAATCATTTATATTTATATCAATATTTTGTGCAATTTTAGAAGTCCCTGCGTTACCTGGAAAACAGTAAATTTTACTTACTTTTTTTGATTTTTTTAAACTATAACATAAAGCATGTTCTCGACCACCACTTCCAACTATTCCAACTTTCATATAACAATATATATTCTAAAAATGTTAAAAAAATTAGCAAAATTAAAATATTTACCTAATAATTTTCAAGTTATTCAAGAAGGAGATCATGTTATTTGCGCTATTTCCGGAAAAAAAATACCTCTAGAAAAACTGAAATATTGGAACGTTGAACTACAACAACCATATTTTTCATATATTGAAGCTGCGATAAGAAGAGAAAAAAAATAACTTTATTTCCACCTGTTGTGCGTCCAAATCCATTGATCAGGATTTCTTAAAATCATATCTTCTAAAATTCTGTTAAGTTTTAATGTAATACTTTCTAACGATTCATTCGATGAAAATATTAGAGGATCATTAATATTTATTTCAAAATTATCATCAATAAGTCTTTCAATATAAATTGGCACTATTTTAGTATTAAATTTTTTTACAAATTGTGCAGGTATAGAGGTTGTAAATGCTTTTTCACCAAAAAAATCACATAGTATACCCTCTGAGACTCTTTGATCAATCATTAAGGCTATAGACGTTCCATCTTTAAAATTTTTTAAAATTTCTTTAGTGCCTGGTATGCCTTTTTTAATTTGTTTTTTACAAATATATTTTCTTCTTAAATATTCCATTAATGGATTTAAAAATTTATTATTAAGTGGTCTATAAATTGCTGCTAAATCAATTCCTGATTTTTCTAAATGCATTGCCATTAATTCAAAATTATTAAAATGTCCTGAAACAAATATTACAGGTTCTGAATTCGTTTTTATCTTATCTAATTTATCTTGATTCTTAATTATTATTTTCTGAGAAAAATTTTTGTTTGATTTTCTAAAATTTTTAATAAAAGAATATTCTGCAAATATTTTTCCATAGTTAAACCACATTTTTTGAATAATCTGATTCTTTTGATCATCATTAAAATTTGGATAAGCTTTAGCTAAATTAGATTTTGAAATTTTATTTGATCTAAAAAGTGGACCAAAATAACTAAAAATTTTTCCAGATAAAATTGAGGAATATTTTAAACCAATAAATTTAAATGCTATAAATAATAATATTATAATCAAAAATTGTAAAAAATACTTTAAATTATTCATTAATTCTCTTTTCCAGCAAATTCATCAAATTTTTTTCATTTTTAATTATCAAATCAATATCTATGTAGTTTATATTATTTTGATCTATTTTTTTAATCTTTGTGAAATCTTTTGCAGTTGTAACTATTTTAGCTTTATTTTTTATTGCTTGATTTTTTATAAATTTAATATCTTTGTCACTATATTTATAATGATCAGGATATATTATTTCATCAATTATATTAAAATTATTTTTTAATAAAAGTTTTTTAAAACTATTAGGATTTCCAATACCAGAAAAAATTAAAAACTTGTCTGATAAATCAAATTCTTTTAAATTTTTAATTTCATACCAAGTGTGAAAAATATTTATATTTGGATTAATCTTAATTATTGTGTTAACAATATCTGGATTTTCATCACTTGAATTTTTTAAAAACACTGCATCATATTTTTTCAAGCTTGTAATTTCTTCTCTAAGTGGACCTGATGGAATTAAAAAACCATTTCCAATCCAAGTTTCAGCATCGAAACATACAAATTCCAAGTCATAGGTTATATTTCTATCTTGGAGACCATCATCAAAAATTAAGATTTTTTTATTTTCATTTATGGCCCTTTGAATTATTTTTTGCCTGTTTTTATCAACTATTAGATTTGTTTTTTTTCTAAGAAGAATTTCTTCATCTATCTGGTCTTCATAAAATTTTTTTCCAACACTAATATTATTATTTATTTTCTTAAGATTTTGATAGAGTTTTATGACCAATGGAGTTTTACCCGTGCCTCCAATATAAATATTTCCAACACATAAAGTCTTAATATCTTTTTTGACTTTTTTAATTTTTTTATTAAGAAAAAAATTATTTATTTTGATAAATATAGAAAACGGTAAAAGTATATATGCAAAAAATGTTGGTTTATTTAATTCCCAAAATTTAGGTTTTTTTAATTTCATGTTTATTAATTATAAAATTAATTTCATTAAGTGTTGAATTTAATATTCTTTCTCCGATTCCTTTTAATTCTTTTTGAGTTTTCTTGGAAACTTTTGACTTTTTAAACAAATTATTGAGCGCTTTAATCATATTTTTTTTATTTGTGACTTTTTGAGTTACGTTTCTTATTTTCAAAAATTTATAAATCTCATTAAAATTTGATACATATGGTCCATGCAGTATATTGCATCCAAATCTGCTTGCTTCTAAGGGGTTTTGGCCACCATGGTTAATCAGAGAACCGCCTAAAAAAATATTTTTACAGATACTATAAAAAGATTTTGTTTGACCATATGAATTTACTAAATAAATGTCTGTATTTATATTTATTTTTTTTGTTGAGTCATGATGATGAATTTCAAGATTTAGTTTATTCAAATCTTTTATAATATCACCAACTCGATCAATATGTCTTGGAATAATGATTGTGAGTAAATTTTTATATTTTTTTTTCATTTCTTTATGAATAGAACCACACATTAATTCTTCACTTTTATGAGTGCTCGACGCACACCATATAGTCTTTTTTTTTATAAATTTTTTAAACTTTTCATTTATTAAATATTTTTCATTTTCTGATTGAGAAAATTTAAGATTTCCAATAAACTTAACTTGTTTAGCACCAAGTTTTTTTAAATATTTTTTTGTTTCAACACTAGAGGAGAAACACACTTCAAACTTTTCAAATATATCTCTAGAAAAGTCTTTAAATAAGTACCATCTCTTAAAAGTTTTTTTTGTGATCCTTCCATTTAAGAGAAGAATAGGTATATTCTTATGATTTAAATTAATTATTGTATTAGGCCATATTTCTGAGTCTATAAAAAAAGCTGCACTTGGTTTCCAATAATTCAAAAATTTATTTATTAGAAAATTTGTATCAATGGGGAAAAATTGGTGAACAATTTTTTTAAATTTAAATCTCTTTATTATTTTAGATGAACTAAGCGTATTAGAAGTTAGCAAAATTTGCTTTATGTTTTTATCTTTTTCTAATTTTTCCAATAAAGGAATGATACTTTGTAACTCTCCTACACTAGCACCATGCAACCAAATAACTTTTCCATTGGCTCTTGATATTGAAAAATTGCAAAATTTTTCCTTAAATCTATTTATATCTTCTTTACCCTTAAATAATCTTATAATTATAATCAAAGGAGATATAATAAAAACAAAATTTATTAATATTCTGTATAGAAATATCATTATTCTTTTCTAATCTGTTTCTCATAGAAATTCTTATAAACCTTTGAAGAATTAAGAAGTTCATCATGTTTTCCCTCTCCAACAACATTACCATTATCAATAACGTATATTTTATCTGAATTAAGTATTGTAGATAATCTATGAGCAATAACTACTGTCGTTCTTCCCTTAGTTAAGAAATTTATTGCCTTTTGTATTTTGTCCTCTGTTTCAGCATCCAAAGATGATGTTGCCTCATCAAGTAATATTATTGGGCTTTTTTTGAGGATTGCTCTTGCGATAGAAAGTCTTTGTTTTTCTCCACCTGAAAGTCTAATACCGTTTTCACCAATTAGAGTATCATATTTATTTGGAAGTTTTTCTATGAACTCTTGTGCAAAAGAATATTTTGCAGCCTCTAATATTTCTTCCTCCTTAGCATCGGAATAAGCATAGGCTATATTATTTCTTATTGTATCATCAAATAAAGTTGTATCCTGACTTACTAAAGAAATATTTTCTCTGAGAGAATGAATAGTAGAATCATAAATTGATTGCTCATCAATTCTAATATCTCCACTGTCAGCATTATAAAATCGTGGGATCAAATTTAATATTGTAGATTTTCCAGCACCACTGTGTCCCACTAGGGCTGTCATTTTTTTTCCAGGTATCTTTAAATTCACTGATTTTAAGATACCTTTTTGACTTTCAACATAATTAAATTTGACGTTATCAAAATTAATTGATCCATCATTTACAATCATTGTTTTTGCGCTATCTTTCTCTTTTATTTTAGGAATGTCATCTATAATTGGAAGCACTCTCTTTGCACCTGATAAACCCTGTTGTACTGATATGTTCAATGTTGCTAACGATCTTACTGGTTGATAAGCGAGCATCATTGCAGCTAAAAAAGAGAAAAAATTACTTACTTCTAACTCATTAGAAGCAATTAATTTTGCAGAGACGAATATTAAAAATGCAATCATTATTCCAGTTAGAACTTCCATGATTGGGGAAGCTCTGACAAAAACTATGTTAATTTTTTTGGTAGCCTCTTTTAAATTATTTATATATTTACTAGCTCTTCTCTTTTCAGACTCTTCTTTTTGAAAAATTTTCATTAATTTATGATTTTTAAAAATTTCGATCAGATATGAGGTTAAGACCCCAGCTTTACTCATTTGTTCATTTGTCACTTTTCCCATTCTTTTTCCAAGAGTTCTGGCTGCAGCACTTGCTAATGGTATCATTATAATTGCAATTAATGATAGTTTCCAATTTTGATAAAACATGACACACAACAATCCTATTAACGTCAAACTATCTTTAAATAAATTTAAAATTGCTGTACTTATCAAATTAGTTATCATGTTAACATCGTTAGTTAGATTGGTGATAAATTTTCCTGAATGTTTATTATCAACTGTTCCAGTATCTGCTTTAATTATAGATGCAAACATATCAGTTTGTACATCTTTACGAACTTCTTCTGACACTCCAATCATAATTACTTTAGCAAGATATAAAGATGTCCCTTTTACTATAAAAGCTAAAACTATCAGGCCTGGTATAACAAATATTAATGAGTGTTTTTTGTCTATAAAAAGTTGCTTGATTGCTGGATCTAATAAATAAGCAACGGAAGATGTGCTTGCTGCTAATAAAACTGTAAAAAAGACCGAAATAAGAATTTTACTTAAATATTTTTTTGTATAATCATGGTAAAGACGTTTTAATATTTGAAAATCATTCATGAATTAAATCTTTCCAATCAAAAGACTTAAAAGTACTAAAACTCCCAAGTAATTATTTGATTTAAATATTTTAAAACAGCTTTGCGGATCATCTATTTCTAGTTTTTTTAATTGTAAAAAAAACATTTGTATAAATATGATTGTAAGAAATATATAATAAAATTTATTTAAATTCATTATGTAACCTACATTTATTAATGACATAAAAAAAATTGAGTAACATATTTTAAGAAATAAATATGGGTTTGATTTAAATTTTATTGAAGTTGATTTCACACCTATAATTTCATCATCTTTTATGTCTTGAAAACCATAGATAGTGTCGTAACCAAGTGTCCAAAATATGGCTCCTAAATAGAATATGATAGGAGTAAGACTAATTTCATTTGTGATCGAACTCCATCCAAGTAAAAGACCGTAATTAAAAGTAATGCCTAAAAATAATTGAGGCCAATAAGTATAACGTTTCATTAATGGATAAGTAAAAGCTAAAGGCATTGAACCCAAAGCTGCAAAAATTGTAAAATAGTTAAAGTTTAGTAAAATTAAAAATGCTAAGATACAAAGAATTCCTGAATATATTAAGCCCAAACGAACAGATATTTTTCCAGAAGCTATTGGTCTATTTTTTGTTCTTGAGACCTTTTTATCGTATTTTCTATCAGCAATATCATTAATTATACACCCTGCTGATCTCATCAATACCGCACCAAATAAAAATAATATCAAAAAAGTAAAATATTTTTCGAGATTTTCAGAAAAATTGAAAGCCAATGTCAGACCCCAAGAGCAAGGCCAAAAAAGAAGCATATAACCTATAGGTCTTTTTAGCCTTGTGAGTTCAATAAAAAGATTTAATTGGTTCATAAAATTTACTTGTAAATAACAAAGGCAAGATTGATAATCAAACTGATTCGTATGAATATAGATTACACAGTTACAGCATTAATGTTTCCCGCAATTCCTTTGATAATGGGTGTGTACAGTAACAGATTTCATTCACTTAGTGCTTTGATACGAGAATTACATGATGAACATGTTTATGAAAAACACATACCTCCAGAATGGAAAAAGCAGTTTTTAAATCTAAGTGGAAGAATAACTTTACTAAGATGGTCAATAATGTTTGGGGCGTTTGGCTTTTTATTTAACATGCTCACCGTTTTAGGCCTTTATTTAAATGAGATTTTTATTGCAAGAGTAATTTTTGGATCTTGCTGCTTATCAATGATGATATCAATTCTTTTTTTTATAAGGGAGATTCATATTTCAACTAACGCTTTAAGACTTCATATGTCTGATATGGATGTTACTGTAGATTAAGGGATGATTACGGCTGGTCCAGTTAATAGTCTAGCTTCTAAATCTTTATGAGCCTGGACCGCTTCGTCAAGTGGATATTTTTTTGATATCTTTACTGTAAATTTTTTTGACAAAATTGCATCAAAAACCTTTTCGGCTGACTCAACAAGCTCTTTTCTAGTTACAGTGTAATGCGCAATTGAAGGTCGTGTAAAAAAAAGCCCTTTAGTATTAATATCTTTTTTTACATCAATTGTATCAACATACCCTGAAGCATTTCCAAAAGCAATCATCATTCCTCTTATTTTTAATAACTCAATTGATCCTTTAAATGTTTTAATTCCAACACCATCGTAGACAACATCGATATTGTTTTTGCCCACAATTTTTTCTACTTCTTTTACGAAATCATCTCTAGAATAATTGATTACGTGATGACATCCATTGTTTTTAGCTATTTCTTCCTTGGCTTTTGAGCCAACTGTTCCAATTACTTCTGCACCTAAAGCTTTAGCCCAAGGACAAAAAATTTGTCCAAGGGCGCCAGCTGCAGCATGATATAAAACCTTATCTCCTTTTTTTATAGAATAAGCTCTATGTAATAAATACTCTGCAGTAATTCCTTTTAATGTAATACAAGAAGCAACTTCATCAGAAATACCTTCCGGGACTAAAATCAACTTATCTTCAGGTAAAATTTGTTTTTCCGAATATGCACCTATGGGCATTGAGGCATGGGTAACTCTATCTCCCTTTTTAAACAAACTTACATCTGATCCAACTTCTTCTATAATTCCACATGCTTCAAGTCCAATTCCACTTGGAAGAGGCAAAGGATAAAGACCAGTTCTATGGTAAATATCGATAAAATTAAGACCAATTGAATTATTTTTTATTAAAACTTCTTTAGTTCCTGGTTTTTTTATTTGAACATCTTTTATTTTGAGAACCTCTGGTCCACCAAATTTTTCAATTATTATTGACTTCATTATTTTACAAACTTATCGTTATGATAATCTTGAACTGCTTGCAAGATTTCTGCTTTAGTATTCATAACAAACGGACCGCCTCTAGCTATTTTTTCATTAATTGGTTTACCAGAAATTAATAAAAATTTTGCTTTTGATGAAGCCAAAACTTTTAAAGCTTTTCCAGTGGAGAGTAAGATTAAAGTACTATCTTTTAATCTTTTATGCTTTTCAAGTCCTATCTTTATTTCCCCATTAATTAAATATATGAAACTATTGTGAGTTTCTGGTAAAGTGAAGTTAAATTCTTTATTTGCGTTTAACTCTACATCAAAATAAATTGGTTCAACGTTATGACTTTTTAAAGGTCCATCTGCTTTTTCAAATGAACCAGCAATAACCTTAATTTTTTTTTCATCATCTTTATGAACACTCATTTCATTTGAGTTGATATAAATATACTCAGGTTTATTCATCTTTAATTTTGCCGGCATGTTTATCCATAATTGAAAACCATGTAGCTTTCCTTCTTTCATTGCGGGCATCTCTGAGTGAATAATTCCACTTCCAGTCTTCATCCATTGAACATCTCCGGCACCCATTTTTCCTTCTCCGCCAGTGCTATCTTTATGCTCAAAACTACCCGCTAGCATGTAAGTGACTGTCTCAATCCCCCTATGAGGATGTGGAGGAAAACCCGCAATATAATCTTCACTATTTTCTGAACCGAATTCATCAAGCATCAAAAAAGGATCAAAATAATTTGGTTCGACACCGATGCTTCTTTTCAATTTCACTCCAGCACCATCCGTTGCTGGTATTGGGTTGATTATTTGCTTTACTTTAATATTATTCATTGGAGATTAATAATATCTTAATAATTAAATTCAAGTTTACTTTTTGTCTAAACTAAATCCTTTAGGTCCATTAACAACTAAAAATATAAACCCTCCTGAAAGAGCAATATTTTTTAAAAATGCCGTAAGCTGAACCTGATTGCTAAAATCGTTATGAAATATGATTGCTGTAGCCAAACAAAATAAACTTATTGATGCAGCAGCGACTTTAGTCTTATAACCTATTATGACAAAAATAGGAGCCACAATTTCTAATACTATTGCAGGCACTAAAAAAAAACCAGGAAGATTAAAACTTTCCATCCAGATAATGGTATTTTCATAATTGTTTATTTTAGATAAACCATTTACCAAAAATAATGTGGAAATTAAAATTCTACCAAATAAATCTAAAATATTAATCATTACTTATTGTGTGATCCATCGCAAAATGGTTGATTATTAGTTTGTTTGTAAGTGCAAAAAAACATTTTTTTTGTTTCTTCTGCTTTGAAAACAACTGAATTGAATTCTGTTCCTTTATGTGATCCGTCACAAAAAGGTTGTTTATTACTTTTTCCACAAGAACACCAATAGTAAGATTTCCCTTTTTCGACATCGACCCCTATTGCTCTGTTACCAGCTTTTTGACCCTTAATCATTTTGTCCTTTAAGTGATCTAAATTTATA
The DNA here is from genome assembly GCA_902571915.1 of uncultured Pelagibacteraceae bacterium. Lineage (GTDB taxonomy): Bacteria > Pseudomonadota > Alphaproteobacteria > Pelagibacterales > Pelagibacteraceae > Pelagibacter. The sequence goes on along the minus strand of CACGDY010000005.1, from coordinate 528 downwards.
AATATTACTTAAACCATACCCAAAATAAATAGATAAATAAATGAGTGTAGGAACCGCATACCTTGAATTTCCAACCCATCCTAATAATAAATACATTAAAATTATTGAGGAAATTAAAAGTATATGATTTTCAAAAGACATTTTTTTTCTACATTTAATGAAGCCATAAAACACTATACTATAAATTATTAAACTATAGAGCACCCTTAAAGGTAAATTAATTTTTTTATAAGACTCATCAAGATAATAGTATGGTTTTTTTTTATTTTCTTTATCAAGAAAATCATAAATATATATAGGATCTAAGACCCCCATTTGTAGTGTTTTCCAGGTTATGAATTTGAGAGTTGTTATTGGATACTCGATCAAAATATTTAATGTATAATTTTGTAAATAATCATAGTATTTAAATCTATCCTCCTCTAATTTAAGATTTATATCATTCTCAATTAACCATTGTTTTTCATCAGACTTTTTTTTATTATAAGCATCCTCATATGAAATATTTGTTGCTTTAGTTAAAATTAC
>CACGDY010000004.1:17500-25002 GCA_902571915.1 uncultured Pelagibacteraceae bacterium | reverse complement strand
ACAAATATGATTTTAAAGTTTTATTCAATGTTGCTATAAACATTATACCACCTTTTTTTAAATGTTTTGAACAAGCTTCTAAAAAATTATTAATATCTTCCACATGCTCAACAATTTCCATGTTAAGTATAACATCATACTTTTCTTTAATTTTAAAATTTTCAGGAGATGAACAAAAATAATTAATTTTAAGATTATTTTTTTTTGAATGGATTTTTGCAATATTAATATTTTTGTCAGACGCATCAATTCCAGTAACTTCTGCACCCAACCTACACATAGGCTCTGATAGTAATCCTCCCCCACAACCTACATCCAGAACCTTAATATTTTTTAATGGTTTTATTTTATTCTCTAATTTGAATGTTTTAATAATATTTTCTTTGATGTATGAAATTCTTATAGGGTTAAATTTATGTAATGGTTTAAATTTGCCCTCAGGATTCCACCATTCTTCAGCAATTTGGGAAAATTTTTCTATTTCTTTTTTGTTAATTGTGTTATTTTTCATTTGTAAGTTGACTTTATATTCAACATGTATTTATTCAATATTTTTTAAATTTTAAAGATAATTTTATCATGAAAATTGTAGTATTAAAATTTGGGGGCACATCGGTTGGCACTATTAAAAAGATAAAAAAGGTTGCTAAAATAATCATTGATTACAAAAAGAAAAACTACAAGGTTATTGTGGTTTCGTCAGCTATGAGCGGTGTGACCAATGAATTAATAAAAAAATCTTTTGAAATAAGTGATCATTTTTCAGAGTCAGAACATGATGTGTTAGTTTCTTCAGGTGAGCAAGTTGCGTGTTCTTTAATAGCTGGACGATTAATTCATGAGGGGCATGAGTCTAGATCTTGGTTATCCTGGCAAATTCCAATTTTGACAAAAGGAAAATATAAAAATTCAAGGATTAATGAAATTAATAAAAGAAATATTATAAGATATTTAAAAAAGGGCGGCATACCAATAGTTACAGGATTTCAGGGATTGAATGATGAAAATAGAATTACAACTATAGGAAGAGGCGGATCTGACGCAACTGCAATAATGATTGCCAAGTTTTTTAAAGCAGAGAGATGTATAATATATACAGATGTAGAAGGCGTATACACAACTGATCCTAATAAATTGAAAAATGCAAAAAAAATTAAAGTAATTTCATATGAGGAAATGCTTGAGATGGCGTCATTGGGCGCGAAAGTTATGCAACCAGTTTCAATACAAGATGCGAGATTAAACAGGATTGATATTGAAGTTAAATCGTCTTTTTTAAAGAGGTCAGGAACATTAATTACTAAAAGATCTAAGATTGTAAACAACAAAATTGTTACAGGAATTTCCTCAACTCAAAATGACTCAAAAGTTTCCCTAATAGGTGTAAAGGATAAACCTGGTGTTGCTGCAGCAATTTTTAAACCATTATCTAAAAATTTGATAAATGTTGATATGGTTGTGCAAAATATTTCTGCTAATGGGAAAGAGACAGATTTAACATTTACAATTAAATCAGATGACTTGAATAAAACTAAAAAAATTATTCAACAAAACAAATCTATTAATTACAGAAAATTACTCTTTGAAAAGGGAGTGTCGAAGATTTCAGTTATCGGAGTAGGCATGATAACTACTCCTGGGGTTACATTTAGGATGTTTCAATCACTTGCAAACAGGAAAATAAATATTAAAGTGATTTCAACTTCTGAAATTAAAATTTCAGTTTTAATTGATAAAAAAAATACACAAAAAGCTTTGATTGCCCTACATAAAGAATTTAAATTAGATCAAAAAAAATGAACATAAGACCTTTTAGAAATATAAAAAGACGAGTAACTAGAGAGATTAATGTGGGAAAAGTGAAAGTTGGAGGAAAAAATCCAATATCAGTTCAATCAATGACTAATACTCTCACAACAGATGTAAAAGCTACAATTAATCAAATAAATGAAATTAGTTCTGAGGGAGCTGATATAGTTAGAGTTTCTTGTCCTGATGAGTCATCATCTAAAGCATTAAAAGAAATCATCAAACATGTAGATATACCTTTAGTTGCTGACATTCATTTCCATTATAAAAGAGCAATTGAAGCCGCTGAAAGTGGTGCAAGTTGTTTAAGAATAAATCCTGGAAACATTGGAAATAAAGATAAAATTAGAGAAGTTATTAAAGCTGCGGTGGATAATAATTGTTCAATTAGAGTGGGAGTTAATGCTGGGTCTTTAGAGAAAGATATTTTAGAAAAATATAAAGAACCTTGTCCGGAGGCGTTAGTTGAAAGTGCTTTAAGAAATATCAAGATACTTGAGGATGAAAATTTTCAAAATTTAAAGGTAAGCGTTAAGTCATCAGATGTTTTTTTATCGATAGAAGCATACAGACAATTATCAAAATCTACTGATTATCCACTGCATTTAGGAATTACAGAGGCAGGAGGCTTTATTCCAGGAAGTATAAAATCCTCTATCGGATTAGGTACATTGCTTTTAGAGGGTATTGGTGACACTATCAGAATTTCTTTATCAGATAATCCTGTTGAGGAAGTCAAAATTGGAAATGAAATACTAAAATCTTTAAGTTTAAGAGAGAGGGGAGTCAAAATAATTTCCTGTCCGTCTTGTGCAAGACAAGGCTTTGAAGTAATTGAAACAGTAAAAATATTAGAAAAAAAACTTTCCCATATAAAAACTCCAATTACTTTGTCTGTAATAGGTTGCGTAGTTAACGGCCCTGGAGAGGCAGCTCAAACCGATGTAGGAATAACAGGAGGCAAAAAAGGAAATAATATGCTTTATTTATCTGGGGTTCAGTCAGAAAAAGTTTTAACCAACGACATGATTGATAAGGTGGTAAGTGAGGTTGAAAAAAAAGTGTCAGAAATAAAGAATTCTAAATGATACCTTTAAAGACCGTTAATGATTTAATTAATAAACATGCACTTTTAGAAAAAGAGCTGTCCTCAGAAGAAATCAATAAAAATTCTTTTGCTGAAAAATCTAAAGAATACGCAGACCTGAATGAAATAATTAAGATTGCTAAATCTTATATCTCTTTTGAAAAAAATAAAAAAGAAATCCAATCAATCTTGGAGGATAAAAATTCTGACGTAGACATGATTAAAATGGCCAAGTCAGAATTGGCTGATCTAGAAACTCAAAATGAGAAAAATGAAAAAAAATTAAAGTTATTTGTATTACCAAAAGATGAAGCAGATAAAAAAAATGCAATAATTGAAATTAGAGCTGGAACAGGTGGTTTAGAAGCTAGTTTATTTGCTTCAGATCTTTTTAAAATGTATGAAAAAATAAGTAATAAAAAAAAATGGAATCTTGAACTAATTTCAATTTCTAGAAGTGAGGCTGGTGGTTTAAAAGAGGTAATCGCGTCTATAAAAGGAAATAATATCTATTCTACCCTTAAATATGAGAGTGGTGTTCATAGAGTGCAAAGAGTACCGGACACTGAAACTCAGGGTAGAGTGCATACATCTGCTGCTACTGTTGCAGTTTTACCTGAGGCAGAGGAAGTTGATTTAAAGATAAATGAAAGTGATTTGAGGATTGATGTTTTTAGAGCCGGAGGTCCAGGAGGACAATCAGTAAATACTACTGATAGCGCAGTCAGAATTACCCATATTCCAACTGGAATATCTGTTTCTCAACAAGATGAAAAATCTCAACACAAAAATAAGTCTAAAGGAATGAAAATTTTAAGAGCTAGACTTTATGAATTGGAGAGAAATAGGATAGATACAGAGAGATCGAAAGATAGAAAAAGCAAAATTGGAACTGGAGATCGGTCTGAAAGAATAAGAACATATAATTTTCCACAGGGCAGGATAACAGACCACAGGATTAATCTTACTCTTCATAAATTAGATGAATTTTTGGAGGGAGAGGTATTTGATGAAATTATAGAGTCTCTAACTCTGCAAGCTCAAGAAGAAAAATTAAAAAATCTTTAAATCATGAGAATTTACGAAGCTATTTCTAAAGGTGTTAAAAAGCTTAAAGAATGTAATATTGATAATCCTTATTTAGATAGTGAAATTTTAATGAGCCAAGTATTAAAAAAAGATAGAAAGTATTTAATTTTGAATATAAAAAAAAAACTTTGTATAAATATAATTAAAAAATATTTCGATTTAATTGAAGTCAGGTCGTTAGGAAAACCAGTTGCTTATATTACCGGTAAAAAGGAATTTTGGAATTACGAATTTAAAGTTAAAGATGGAGTGCTCATACCTAGGCCTGAAACTGAAGTTATAATTGATCAGGTCCTTAAACTCACAGTTAATAAAACCAAATTAAATATTTTAGATATTGGTGTTGGATCAGGGTGTATTTTATTATCTATTTTAAAAGAAAAAAGAGAGTTTTTAGGTACTGGAGTTGATATAAGTAAAAGATGTATTGAAATTAGTTACTTAAATTCTAGGAATATGAACCTTAAAAATAGAGTGAAGTTTTTTAAAACTGATATTGACAATTTTAATTATGGCAAATATGATTTAATAATATCTAATCCTCCATATTTAAAAAAATTAGATTTTAAGTACTTGGATAAAGATGTAGCAAATTTTGAACCAAAAATTGCTCTAGACGGGGGAATAGAGGGTTTATCAGTAATTAGAAAGACTATTAAAAAATCATCTGAACTGATAAAAAAAAATGGGCTTTTTATTTTAGAAATTGCATTTGATCAAAAGAATAAGGTAAAAAACTTATTAAGAAATAAAGGATTTTATATAAATAAAATATTAAAAGATTTTGCAAATAAGGACAGATGCATAATCAGTAGAAAGATTTAAAATACAAGCATGGTAACATTTAGAAATAATAATAACGGAAGAAGAAGTAATTTTAGAAGAAGTGATCGAAACTTTAAAAATAATGGAGATAGAAGTAAATATAGCTCAAATTTTTCTAACAATGATAATTTCCAGAGAAAGGCACCTGGAAGAAATAACCATAATGCACCTAAATTAATTGAAAAATATAATAATTTGGCAAGAGAAGCATTGTCAACTGGTGACAAAATTTTATCTGAAAACTATTTTCAACATGCAGATCACTTTACTAGAATTCTAAGAGAAAAAGAAAATTTAAAAAAAGAAAAATTTTCAGAAAATTTAGATGACACCAAAACATTAGAAAAACAAAACGACTCAAAAATAAATAAATTTGAGGATAAACAAGAAAAATTAATTAAGATTTAATTTAAACCTACTATTTTTTCTGACTTTAACACATCAAGCATTATTTTTTTTGTTTCAAATAATTTTCGTTCTTCACCTTTTAGAATTTTACCTGAAGGTAACTTTAAAGTTTGGGAATTAATTTTTTTTCCATTAACTATTACCTCGTAATGCAGATGAGGCCCAGTAGATTTTCCTGTAGATCCAACATAACCTATTATTTGACCTTGCTTTACTCTTACCCCTTTTCTTATTTTAGATCCAAACTTTGACATGTGAGCATATACTGTTTGATATGTTGAGTTATGTTTAATAACAACACAATTTCCTCCACCGCCACACCATCCAGCTTTTTTTATTACTCCATCTCCTGATGCCATGATAGGTGTGCCTGTGGGCGCTGCAAAGTCAGTTCCTTTGTGCATTTTATTAAAACCATCTATTGGATGTTTTCTCATTCCAAAAGGTGACGATAATCTTGCACCGTTAATTGGAGTTTTCATAAGTGCTTTTTTTACACTCTTTCCGTTTTTATCGTAATGTCCCTCACTATTTTTTTTATCAAAATAGTAAAGTGAGTTGTCTTCACCACTTAATTTTAAATTAGCAAAAAGAATATTTCCAGTTTCAATTGTTTTTCCAGCATCGTCAATAAAAATTTCGTATAGTATTTGAAAACTATCACGTTTTCTTATATCTCTTTGAAAATCAACTTGAAAACCATAGATCCTAGCAAATTCTATAATTGTAGATGCAGGTATTTTCTTATCAACAGCAGATTTATAAAGACTTTGAATAATTTTGTTTTCACTATAAATTATTTTTTTTTCTAACTTTGTAACTAAAATTTTCTGATCGAACATATCTTCGTTATTGTTTCTAGTAAGATAAATTTTTTCGGTATTGGATATTTGAAATAAAAAATTTTTAACAACATTAGTTGATTGATCTAATGTAAATATTAATTTTTGATTAGTGTTAAGCTTATTTAAATTAATTTTATTTGATAATTTATTTTTAATTTCGATTATTTCCTTTTTTTCAATTTTGTATTCTTCTAAAATGCTATCAAAAGTTTCTCCAGGAGAAATAATGTGATTAATTTTTTTGAATTTTGGTTCAAGATTACTAAATAAATAAGCTACAGACTTTTTTAAATAGATATTGTTAATAGTACTCTTAAAATTATTATAGATCCTCTTTTTATTATAATTATAATAAGTAGTTGAAATTATTGTAACTATAATCAGCAATCCTAACGCAAGAATTTCTGTGTTTTTTCTTATTTTACTTTTAAATTTGTTAATCATTTTAATTTTTTAAAATTTTCTATTTCTAGTTTAGTCCACCAAAAAAATCAAAAAAAACCAATAAAATAAGGAGTTTTTAACTTGTTTTATGGTTCTTAAAAGCTTGATTTCCTATAATATTAGCCTATAAGCAACAATCTTTCTCAAATAATTATTGTTATTACAATTAGTTTATTGGGATTTTTGAGCTTTTTAGCTCAATTAGTTATTTTAAAAGTAAATATTTAAGAAGAGAAGTGTGGACGGTTAAGGTTACCAAAATTTGTCGTACACACTTCAAAACATATATAAATTTATTCTTAGATTTATATAGAAGCTAGTGTGCGCCGTTTTTAAACTTGAGAGTTTGATCATGGCTCAGAACGTACGCTGGCGGCACGCCTAACACATGCAAGTCGAACGAAGTAGCAATACTTAGTGGCAGACGGGTGAGTAACATGTAGGTATCTTCCCTTTGGCCTGGAATAACACGAGGAAACTTGTGCTAATACCGGATAAGTCTTTACAGAGAAAGCTTTATGCACCATTGGATGAGCCTGCACTTGATTAGTTTGTTGGTGGGGTAATGGCCTACCAAGACTTTGATCAATAGCTGATTTGAGAGGATGATCAGCCACATTGGGACTGAGACACGGCCCAAACTCCTACGGGAGGCAGCAGTGGGGAATCTTGCACAATGGAGGAAACTCTGATGCAGCGATGCCGCGTGAGTGAAGAAGGCCCTTGGGTTGTAAAGCTCTTTCGTCGGGGAAGAAAATGACTGTACCCGAATAAGAAGGTCCGGCTAACTTCGTGCCAGCAGCCGCGGTAATACGAAGGGACCTAGCGTAGTTCGGAATTACTGGGCTTAAAGAGTTCGTAGGTTGTTGAAAAAGTTGGTGGTGAAATCCCAGAGCTTAACTCTGGAACTGCCATCAAAACTTTTCAGCTAGAGTTTGATAGAGGAAAGCAGAATTTCTAGTGTAGAGGTGAAATTCGTAGATATTAGAAAGAAT
>CACGDY010000004.1:0-12500 GCA_902571915.1 uncultured Pelagibacteraceae bacterium | reverse complement strand
TACAACCATGAAGTGATAGGATACAATTATCGAATGACCAATATTTGTGCTGCAATCGGTTTGGCACAACTTGGCAGAATAGATTCATTAATTAAAAGAAAAAAAGAAATCAATAAACTTTATAATAAATTTTTAGATACATCTAATCTAACTTTCCAGCAAAGTGATAAACATTGTAGTAGCACCTATTGGTTAATAAATGTTCTATTTAAAAATGATCAAATTAGAAAAAATGTAGAAAAAAAACTATCCTTAAAAAAGATAGAAACACGTCCAATATTTGTTCCAATGAACAAACTTAAAATGTATAAAAAATCAGATGTTAATTTAAAAAATTCTATTAATATCCATTTCAACGGTTTGTCTTTACCGTCTTATCCAGAGTTAAAAAATGAGGAAATTAGATATATATCTTTAATAATTAATAAGACTTTAAAACTTTACGATTCAAAATGAATAATAATTTTTTAAATTACGATGAACTCTTAAAGAAAAAATTTAAATCTTTAGGATCAAACGTAAAAATTTCAAAAAATGTTACAATAATCGGAGAAAACAATATCACAATAGGATCTAATGTTAGAATTGATGATTTTAGTATTATTTCATCTTTAGAGGGAAAGCTTGATATTGGTTCTAATGTCCATATTGGTGGCCAGTCATACTTAGGTTGTGGAGGTGAAATCAATATTGGAAACAATATAAATATTTCTCAAGGTGTAAGAATATACTCAAAATTGGATAATTATTTAGAATTTATTGATAATGATAATGATAATGTCCTTCTTAAAAAAGTGTCAATTCAAGATAATGTAATAATAGGCTCCGGTGTTGTGATTGTAGGTGAGACATATATTGGGGAGGGAACTACTATTGGAGCTCTATCGTTTGTAAAGGGTAACTTAGATAGCTGGTCAGTTTACGCAGGGAATCCTATTAAATTTATCAAATCTCGAAAAATAAAAAAGTGAGAAAGCATGTTTTGATCACTTCAGGTATATACCCGACACACGGTATATTTTCTCTGATAAAATATATTAGTTATTCATTGTTATCTAATAAAAAATTTAAGAAAAATTATTCTCTAACAATATTAATTTTCAAGGAAAACTTTTTAACGAAATTAAAAAAAGTAATATTTAATATATTTTTGAATTTGAGAAACTTTTTTTTAAATGAAAAAATGAGAATTCATAAATTTAGTTATTCAGCTAAAGAATTCATTGATGAAAATAATGATTTAAAAAAATATTTTAGATATTTTTCAAAAGAAAATGATTATATCAAATTTAATCCAGATTTAGTTTTTCCGCTTATTTCAGGAGTTGAAAAGAAAAATTTTTTATCCATAGGTTATATCTATGATTTACAGCATCAAGATTTACCAAAATTATTTTCTAAAAAAGAAATTAAAATGAGAACAAATCAGTTTAAAACAATTCTACAAAAAAATGACTCAATTGTTGTAAATTCAAAATTTGTTAAAAAAAGAATTCTTAAAAATTTTAATATCAAAAAAAGAAAAATAGACGTTATTCCATTTTTACCATTTATTTACGATAAAAAAAAAAAGATTAATTTCAATATTAGAAATAAATACAAGATTGGGAAAAATTTTTTTATAGTATGTAATAGGTTTTGGAAACACAAGAATCATGAAATTATTTTTAAAGCTTTTAAAAACTTTTTAAAATATAAACCGAATTTTCAATTAGTTTGTACTGGCGATACTTCAGACACAAGATTTCCAGCATATTTTGATAACCTGAAAAAAGAATATTATTCTTTGATAAAAAGTGGTAAGATAAGAATTTTAGAGATTATCCCAAGACCAGATCAATTAAAACTAATTGAATTATCAAAAGCAGTAGTCCAGCCAACATTATATGAAGGTGGACCAGGAGGATTTTCATCTTATGAAGCAATTTCTTTAGGGAAAAAACTTATTCTCTCTAATATATCTATTAATAGAGAAATTAAATCTAAAAATATCACTTTTTTTAGTCCGAATTCTCATGAGGAACTAACGCAAAAATTATTGATTACATCCAAACAATATTTGAGTAAAAAAAATTGGAAAAAACATTCAAAAATCAACAAGATAAAACTTGGCAACTATTTTTTAAAATTGATTGAAGAAACATTAACATCAAAATGAATTAAAGAAATAGTATTTTAGCTATTTTTGTTAAATATTATTTGTAAAAACAACCTTTTTTTAAACTTTACTGTTCAATATTTGAACGATATAAGTGTTCAATAATTGAACATTATGAAAGATAGTCAAGACCAATTTAATGTCCTTAGAAAAATAAAATCTAAGCCAAATAGCTCTCAAAGAGAACTTGCTGACGAGCTTGGATTTAGTCTAGGTAAACTCAACTATTGTTTAAATGCCTTAAAAAACAAGGGCTTAATCAAAATAAAAAATTTTCAAAAAGATCCTAATAAACTTCGATATGCATACATTTTAACTCCAAAAGGTATTGCCGCTAAAACAAAACTTACCTTGAATTTTATGAAAAGAAAGATGGCAGAATATGATGAGTTAAAATCAGAAATTGAGGAAGATAAATAAATGTGGGCAATAATAAAATTTGATAAAAAAAATTTTCAATTACTTAAAAACGACCTAAAGGAAAAACTTGGAGCCGATGTGCAGTTTTATTCACCTAAACTTAGGTTAAAGAAATTTTTGAAAAAAAGAATATGTTTAAAAGAAATTAATTTGCTAGGCGATTATCTTTTTTGTTTCCATAAAGATTTTTCTAAAATAAATATTTTGAATTCGTTAAAACATTCTAGAGGATTGAAATATTTTCTAACAGATTTTTTGAAATCTCAGAAGGATATTCGAGAATTTATTATAAGATGTAAAGAAAATGAAGATGAAAATGGATTTATAAAATCTACTTTTTTTAATTATAAGTTGATAAAAAATTTTGAGCTTATTTCTGGTCCTTTGTCAAATTTAATATTTAATGTGATAGAGGAAAATAAACAGTTTATAAAAGCTTATATAGGAAACTATAAAGTTACAGTATCTAAAGAAAAGAATCTATTTAGACCTGTATAATAAAAACACTAAGTATGTTAATGTAAAAATTTAATTTTTGCAAAGTGCGGAGCTGTGGAAAAACAAAAAATATGAAAAAAAACCAAAGGGACAAATATTTACAACAAATTCACTAAATAATGCAATTAAGTATATAATTAAAAATGAAAAAAATTAAGATAAAAATTTTTGCTGACGGAGCTAATTTAAAAGAAATTTTAAAATTAAATACCAAATCTTTTATAAAGGGTTTTACAACCAACCCATCTTTAATGAAAAAATCTGGAATTAAAAGTTATAAAAATTTTGCTAAAGAAGTTTTAAAAAAAGTTCGAAATAAACCAATATCTTTTGAAGTAATTTCAGATGATATATTGGAAATGGAAAAACAAGCTTATAATATTGCCAGTTGGGGTAAAAATATTAATGTTAAAATACCCTTTGTTAATTCAAAAGGTAAGCCGACTGTTAACCTAATTTCAAAACTTCTTAAAGATGGTATTTCTTGTAATGTGACTGCTATATTTAAGCTAGAAGATATAAAAAAAATTTTGAGTAAAAATTCAGGAAAAACACCACTAATTCTATCTGTTTTTGCTGGAAGAATATCGGACACAGGTGAAGATCCTTCTAATCTTATAAAGCAGTCAGTAAAGTTGTCCAAAAAATTTAAGAATGTCGAAATTTTATGGGCTAGTACTAGAGAGGTGTTAAATATTTTTCAGGCAGAAAAATTGGGGTGTCAAATTATAACTGTGCCTAATAACATATTATCAAAACTGAATTATTTAGGATATAGTCATTCAAAATTGCAGATTGATACTGTTAAACAGTTTTATAAAGATGCAATTTCATCAAAATTTAAAATCTAAATAAATGAAAAAAATTTTTATTACTGGAGGAGCCGGTTATGTTGGCAGTTGTCTTGTACCAGAGCTGTTAAAGAATTCTTTTGATGACGATATTTACTTTAATATTAATAGAATGAAAAATATCAAGGCTCAATGAAAAGAAAAAAAAAGATTTCTTTAGTTACTGGAGGCGCAGGTTTTATAGGAAGTCATATGTGTGATTTTTTACTTGAAAAAAATCATGTAGTTTATGGAATTGACAACTTAGTATCAGGTAAAATTAAAAATTTAAAGCAAGCTTTTAAAAATAAGAATTTCAGGTTTTTACGAGGCGATATCAAAAATATAGAAATTATTTTTTCAAAATATAAAATAAAAAAAATTGACTATGTTTTTCATTTTGCAGGACACGGTGAGCTAATTCCTTCAATTGAAAATCCAGTTGATTATTTTGAAAATAATGGTTTTAAAACTGCAATACTATTAGATTTTTTAAAGAAAAATTTCAAGATAAAAAAATTTTTATACGCAGCTTCTTCGACTTGTTATGGAAAAAATAATAAACTTACTTCCGAAGATCAAAAAATTAGTATTGAACATCCATATGGCTTTTCAAAATATATTGGTGAACTCACTTGTTTACATTGGGCAAAAGTATTTAGAATTCCGATAATATCTATTAGAATTTTTAATGCTTATGGACCTAGGTCTAGAACAAATAATGTTTATGGAGCAGTTATAGGAGTTTTTTTAAAACAAAAATTATCAAATCATCCTTTAACGATTGTTGGAAACGGAAAACAGAAAAGAGATTTTTTATTTGTAAGTGATGTTTGTAGTGCTTTTTATAAAGCAGCTGTATCAAAATACAAATACGAAATATTTAATTTAGGAAAAGGTAAATCTGAAACAATCAATTATTTATCCTCTCTTATTTCTGATAAAAAAAAATCTATCCCTTGGAGACCGGGAGAACCATTTAAAACAGAGGCAGATATAAGAAAAATTAAAAAATTTCTAAAATGGAAACCAAAAGTAAGTTTGGAACTGGGAATTACAAAATTAATAAAGAATATTTCATATTGGAGAAATGCACCATTATGGACTGGAAAAAAAATAGCAAAGGCAACTAAACAATGGAATAAATATCTAAAATGAAAAAAATATTAATTACAGGTGGTGGTGGTTACGTTGGGTCTGCTCTTACTGATTATCTGATTAGTAAAAATTATTTCGTAACTGTTTATGATTTATTTATTTATGGAAAAGAAGTTTTTGAAAACAAAAGAAATCTAAATTTAATAAGTGGTGACATTAGGAATCAAGAGTTGTTTAATAAAGTAGTTAAAAATCACGATGCTGTAATTCATTTAGCTTGTATTTCTAATGACCCAAGTTTTGAATTAAATCCTGAATTAGGAAAATCAATAAATTTTGATGCCTTCGAACCTTTAGTTGACATATCAAAAAAATGTAAAGTTAAAAGATTTATATATGCTTCATCATCTAGCGTATATGGTATCAAAGAGGATAAAGATGTTGATGAAAATATGCCTCTTGCACCATTAACAGATTACTCGAAATTTAAAGCTGCTTGTGAAAAAATTTTACTAAATTATACATCCGAAAATTTCGAAACAATTATTATTAGACCAGCTACAGTCTGTGGTTATTCGAAAAGACAAAGATTAGACGTCATTGTAAATATTTTAACAAATTTAGCATTTCACAAAAGAGAGATAACAATATTTGGTGGGGACCAACTTAGACCAAATATACATATTAAAGACATGTTGCGCGCATATGAGATTTTGTTAGAGGCAGAAACTAAAGACGTAAATGGTCAAATATTTAATGCAGGTTGGGAAAATAAGTCAGTAAATCAAATCGCTCAAATAGTTAAAAATAAAATTGGTGAGGATGTAAAAATTTTAAAAACTACCACAGATGATAATCGTTCATATCATATTTCATCAGAAAAAATTAAAAAAGTTTTAGGCTTTAAAACTAAATTTACAATAGAAGATGCTGTTAAAGATTTAAGAGAGGCTTTTGAAAAAAAGATGTTATCAGACACTTTAAATAATGATTTGTTTTTTAATATTAAAAGAATGAACAAGATTAGCCTCAAATGAAAAGTAAAATTTTACAATTAAAAAAACTTTCAAAAATAATCCTTCAATTAAAAAAAAGAAAAAAGAAAATTTCACTTTGTCATGGAGTTTTTGATTTATTGCATCCTGGACATATTCAGCATTTTGAGCAAGCTAAAAAAAACTCGGATATTTTAATTGTATCAATTACTACAGATAAAAAAGTTATAAAAGGACCAGGAAGACCATATTTTAGTGAAAAATTAAGAATGCATGCATTAAGCTCCCTACAGGTAGTTGATTATGTCGTTTCAAGTAATGATAAGTCAGCTGTAAATATTATTAAAAGTCTTAAGCCAGATTATTATGTTAAAGGGAGTGATTATAAAAATTTTCAACATGATAGTACTGGTAAAATTAAACTAGAGACTCGAGAAGTAAAAAAACATGGTGGTAAAGTTTTATTTACAGGTGGAATTACTTTTAGTTCAAGTAATTTGATAAATAAAGAATTTTTTTATAACAAAGATCAAAATAATTTTATTTCCAGATTAAAAAAAAATTATAGTTTAAAGATTATACTTAATTCTATTGATAAATTGTTCAATAACATACCTTTAGTTTTAGGAGATACGATAATAGATGAGTATGTATTTTGTTCAGCGGTGGGGAAATCTGGAAAAGAGTCTTATATGGTACTACAAGAAAAAAACTCTGAGAAATTTCTTGGTGGAGTTTTACCTATAGCCCAAAATTTAGCTGAAGTCTCAAGAAAGGTAAATCTGCTTACATGTCTGGGTTCAAAAAATGACAATAAAAAAAAAATTTCTCAAGAACTTAAAAAAAATATAAAGTTAAATTTCATTACTAAACGTGGTTCAACAACGATTATAAAAAAAAGATTTATAGATCAAATAGATAATACTAAGCTTTTGGGAATATATTCTCTTGATAACGAACACTATTCAAAAAAAGATGAGACAAATTTAATTCGAAAATTTAAATCATTAATTCGTAATTCAGACTTAATTACTCTTTCAGATTATGGACATGGATTTTTTACTCAAAACTTTATAAGAGAAATTTACAAAACAAAAAAATTCACAGCGATTAATGCTCAGGTCAACTCGTCAAGTTTTGGTTATCATACAATTACAAAATATAAAAAAGCAAATTTAGTTTTAATGAATGAACTAGAATTGAGGCATGAGTTAAGAGACAAATTATCAACTAGAATTGAATTAATTAAAAAATTAGAAAAAAGAATTAAGTGTGAATTTATTACAATTACTCATGGAAAAACTGGAGCAACAATTTATTCTTGTAAAAATAAAAAGTTTTTTCATGTTCCTGCTTTTGCAAGAAAAGTAGTCGATAAAGTTGGAGCTGGTGATGCTTTATTTCCAATACTTGCATCGTGTTTAAAATTAAAAATTCCCATGGATATTTCTCTTTTTATAGCCTCAATTTCTGCTGCAATTAATGCAGAAAGCTACGCAAATAAGACTTCTTTGAATCTAGTTTATTTTAAGAAATTTATAGAGCATGCGATTAAATAAAATTATGAACATTAAGTTATTACAAGCAAAAGCAAAAAAATTAAGGAAAGATACTTTTCAGGCATTTATCAAAAAAAAAGAAGCTCATTTAGGTGGAAGTTTTTCCATGATTGAAATTTTATTATTCATTTATGAAATTATTTTAAAAAAAAATGATAAATTTATATTAAGCAAAGCTCATGCCTCTTTCCCTTTATGCATATTATTGAGAAATAAAGGATTTAAACCCAAACTAACTACACATTTAGAATTAGATGAAAAAAATGGAATTAATTGCACAACAGGTAGCCTTGGTCATGGGTTACCAATAGCCACTGGCATGGCTTTTGCCAGAAAAAAATTAAAAAAAAAGGGGAAAATTGTTGTTATGATTAGTGATGGTGAGTGCCAAGAGGGCACAACATGGGAATCTTTACTTATAGCTTCAAAACATAATTTGGATAATCTTATAGTGATCGTTGATAATAACAAAATCCAGGCTCTTTCTAGAATAGATGACGCACTTCCTCTAAAAAATTTGAATTCAAAATTTAAGTCTTTTAATTGGAATTGTATAAATATTAAGAATGGTCATTCATTTTCATCAATAAGTTCAGCATTTAAAGCTAAAATAAAAAAATCAAAACCAACATGTTACATAGTCAACACTATTAAAGGGAAAGGAATAAAAGAATTTGAAAATGACCCAATTTGGCATGCAAGAAAACTTTCTATAAAGGATATCGAGCTAGGAAATAAAAGATTATAAAAATATGAGAAGAAAATTTGGAAAATTGATAAATACATTAGCTTACAAAGATAAAAAGATTGTCTTATTAGTTGGCGATATCGGCTATGGTATATTTGATGACTTTAGAAAAGAACATCCAAAAAAATTTTTTAATATGGGAATTTGTGAACAAAGTCTAATAAGCACAGCCTCGGGCATGGCTTTGGAGGGTTTAAAACCTTGGGTATATACTATTACTCCTTTTTTGATAGAAAGACCTTTCGAGCAAATAAAGCTAGACATTGATCAACAAAATGTAAATGTAAATCTTGTTGGTTTTGCAGATTATCCAAGCCTAGGACCAAGTCATTCTGAACTAAACGATAAAAAGTTGATGAGCTTTTTTAAAAATATTAAATCATATTTCCCAAAAAGTAGTAATGAAACTGAACTAGCTGTTTATAAAAGTTACAGAAATAAAGGACCAAACTTCATAAGTTTAAAAAGTGACAACAAAATAGGAAAAAATTGGTGACAATACATATTAATAGTTTAATTTGAATTAAAGATTATGAATGAAATAGAAATATCAAAACAGCTGAGCACTATTCAAGATTTTGACACCGGAGAAAATATTATTAATTCTGGTAGAGTCCAAGGAATTAATATTTACAGAGAAAATTTAAATATATTAATTTCAAAAAGAGATAGTGAGAATGATGAAACTTTAAATGATTTAAAGATTAAGATTTCAAAATTATTTCCAAATTTCAAAAATATTAAATTTGATATAAAAACAGGTGATTTCAAAAAAAGTGAGATTACGCATTTATTGAATATGTCAAAATTAGATGAAAAAGAAAAAAAAGTAGATGATAAATGGAATATGGATAGTCATAAACTTTTTTGGCATCTAGATAGATTAGAGGCATGGCAAAAAGGAGAAAGGGTTGCCCCTCTGCATATTGACATGGGTATATCGAGTGGATGTAATATGGCTTGTACTTTTTGTTATGGTGTAATTCAAAATAGAGATGGGTTTGGGACAAATTCAAAAAAAATATTTCATACGCCCGTAAAGGCTGTAAAACAAACTTTCAAAGATGCTAAAGAGATAGGAGTTAGGTCAATTGCATTGATTGGAGAAGGTGAAAATACTTTACATCCAGATTTTTATGAAATTATTTCATACGGAAAAGAAATTGGTTTAGATTTAAGTTTAGCAACAAATGGAATTAGAATTGATCATAAAAAATTAGATATTATATTGGATAGTTTAAAATGGATCAGATTTAACATAAGCGCTGGAACAAAAGAAACATTTCAAAAAATTCATAGAGTAAATCAAATGGATAGAGTTTTAGGAAATGCTAAAGCTCTTGCTCAACGTAAGGTTGAAAAAAAATCTAGTTGTGTAATCGGTTTTCAGATGGTTGTAACCAAAGAAAATATGAATGATATTGTTCCTCTTTCTAAATTGGGAAAAGAATGTGGGGTAGATTACTTTGTAGTAAAACCTTGTTCAGACACATTTGATAGCAGATTAGATTCTCCCAAAGGAGAGTATATTGAAGCTTTAAATATTTTTAAAGAAGCTGAACAATATTCGACGAAATCTTACACTGTTAATATTAAGTGGAAAAAAGTTCTTAATGGTGGTTGGAAAGACTATGATTCTTGCCATGGAACACAATTTATTTTAGGCTTAAGTGGCAGAGGTGACCTTTTTCCTTGTGGTCATTGGTTTCAAGAAAGAAGAGACGAATTTTTGATGGGTAATATTATAGAGAAGTCATTTAAAGAGATTTGGCAAAGTGAAAGATATTGGGAAGTTCAAGAGAAAATTAGAAAAGAAGTAAATGTAAATAAACATTGTGAGTCAAACTGTAGACAACATTATATAAATAGATTTTTGTTTCATGAAGGTAAAAAAAATATGGAGCAATTAAAAAAAGATTATAAAGAACACATAGACCGTAAGCCAGATCATATTAATTTTATCTAAAATTATGAAAATATTATTATTTGGGGGGAATGGTTGTTTTGGATCAGAGTTGTTAGATATTTGTAAAAATAAAAAGATAGATTTAGTAAGCTTTAATAGTAAAGATCTAGATGTAACAAATGTAAATAAAATTGAAAAAAAAATAACTAAAATAAAACCTAACTTTGTAATAAATTCTGCAGCCGTTGTGGGCATTAATAATTGTGAAGAAAATTTTGATAAAGCTTTTCAGGTCAACAGTTTTGGTGCTCTAAGCTTAGCAAAAATTTGTGAAAAAAAAAAAATTACTTTAATTCAAATTAGTACTCATGCAATATTTGATGGTAAAAAAAAAGGTGTTTATTATGAAAATGATAATCCAACACCGAATAATATCTATAGTGGATCTAAGTATCTTTCTGAATTATTTGTAAAATCAATATGTAAAAAATATTACATTTTTAGATTTCCTTCTTTATACGGAAAAAAAAATAATATTAATGGATTTTTTAATAAGATAATATTTTATTTAAAAAACAACAAATCAATAAAAGTTGCATACGATAAGATTGATTCACCAACATATGCCAAAGATGCTGCTGAAAAATTATTAGATATAATTTTAGGTCGGTTAAAATATGGAATTTACCATATTTCAAATAAAGGACAGACAAACTACTATGATTTTACAAAATATCTTAAAAAAATTTTAAAATCCAAAAGCAGTATTCAACCAGTAAAAGACGAATATTTTATCTCAAAAGGATTTAAAATACTAAATGCATCATTAAAATCAAAAAAAAAATTCAAAGAATTAAGATCATGGAAATTGGCACTAAAAGATTATGTTAATCTCTTAAAATTACAAAAAAAAATTTAAACCAAATAATGAAAAAAAAATTATTTTATATAAAAGAAAAAAAAATCCTAAGTGGAAAAATTTTTAAAAATAGAATTATTTCATCACCAATTTCAATAAATTTATCAAAAAATGGGTATGTAACAAAAGAAAATATAAGTTTTTTCTCGAATTTAGCAAAATCTGGTGTTGCTATGGTAACTATTGGAGCAGCAGGAGTATCTAAGCAAGCAAGTGATACATTGAACGGTATGATAGTTGGGGAAAAAAAATATTTTAAAAAACTTAAAAAATTATCAAATTCAATAAAAAAAAATAAAGCATTAGTTTCTCTGCAGCTATTTCATGTGGGTGCACAGGGAAATCCAACTCATACAAAACAAAAAATTATAGGTCCCTCTAAATATTATTTTAAAGAGATTAATAATCATGCAAGAGCTTTGACTAAAAACGAAATTTATAAGATAAAAAATGATTTCGTGAACGCAATAATACAAGCTTATAACTCTAATTTTGATTTCATAGAATTACATTTAGCACATGGGTATTTATTGCATGAATTTATTTCTAGTCACTTTAATAAAAGAAAAGACAATTATGGTGGAAAATTTGAAAATAGATTAAGATTAATAAATGAAATCTTAAATGAGGCATATGCTTTAAACCCAGCTTTAAAAGGAAAAATCGGTTTTAGAATTTCAGCGAACGATTATGTTGAAAAAGGTTTGAATATTATAAGAGCCACTAAGTTAGTAAAACACCTTGAACAATTTGACCCTGCTTATTTTGTTGTTACAGCAGGCTTATATGAAACTGCTAAATTTAAATATATAGATATGAAGAATGGCGAGTACTGGAACTATGCGAAAAAAATAAAAAAAATAACCTCAATACCAGTTATCGCTCAAGGTGGTATAACTGATCTTTATACAGGAAATAACCTTTTAAAAAAAAAATTTGGAGATTTTATTGGTCTAGCCCAATCATTAATTGCCGATCCAGATCTAATTAAAAAAACACTATCAGATAAAGAGGATGAAATTATACCATGTATTGCGCATATTAAAGTTGGAGCATGTCACAGATGTAGATATATCAAGCAAAAAAAACAAGTTTTTTCCTGCATAACCCCAACTTCTTGGAAACCAGGAAGCAGGTTATTAAAAAAAGATGAAATAAAAAAGGATCTTAAAATTTGGGAAAATTTGAACAAAGAAATATATAAAAATAAGGACACTATTAGAAAAACGTAAATTTGAAAATATGAAAAATCTACTTAAACAAAAAAGCTGTGGAGTTTGTTCTAGTCATAGACTTAGAAAATTAATAAAATTACAAAAATTTCCTTTAACAGGAATATTCGTAAAAAAAGAAATATCAAAAAATTTTC
>CACGDY010000003.1 GCA_902571915.1 uncultured Pelagibacteraceae bacterium | reverse complement strand
AGGAACTCATTTATTAGGCTTTAGAAGTGCATTAACCAGAGTAATCAACAAGTATGCAAATGAACATAATTTGCTAAAAAAAAATAAATTTACAATTTCTGGAGATGATATTAAAGAAGGGTTGACTTGTGTAATTTCTACAAAAATACCAGATCCAAAATTTTCTTCACAAACAAAAGATAAACTTGTTTCGTCTGAAGTTAGAATGATTGTTGAAACGATAATTAACGAAAAGTTATCAATTTGGTTTGATCAAAATCCCTCAGTTGCTAAAATAATTTTAGCGAAGATTATTCAAGCAGCTTTAGCAAGAGATGTAGCTAGAAAAGCTAGAGAAAATGTTAGAAGAAAAGGAGCGATAGAACTCAGTGGATTACCCGGTAAGTTAGCTGATTGCCAAATTGGGAAACAAGAGGGCACGGAGCTTTTTATAGTAGAGGGAGATTCAGCAGGAGGATCTGCAAAGCAAGGGAGGAATAGGGAAAATCAAGCTGTGTTACCTCTTAGGGGTAAAATTTTAAATACTTATGTAGAGGATTTGAATATTAAAAAAAATGGAAACAATAATGGAACTGAACAAAGGACCAAAGCGCTATCTAAAATGATTTCTTCAAATGAAATTTTAACTTTAATTAATGCACTTGGATTAGATCCTAAGTCACAAGAAATTGACTTAAAAGATTTAAGATATGGTAAAATTATAATAATGACAGACGCCGATGTTGATGGGTCACATATTAGGGCTTTGTTACTAACATTTCTTAATAATAAACCGTTTAATAAGTTAATAGAAAATGGACATGTTTTTTTAGCTCAACCACCGTTATTCAAAATTAACAAAGGTTCAAAAGGAGTTTATATTAAAGATGAGTTAGATTTGGAAAATTATATACTTAAAAGTAATTCTGATATAAGAAAAATGAAAAAAGGCTCTAAAGAATTTAATCTTGCAATAGATAAAGAAAAATCGAGAATGAGTATTCAAAGGTTCAAAGGACTTGGAGAGATGAACCCAGAAGAGCTTTGGAATACTACCTTGAACCCCGAAACTAGAAGTCTTTTAAAAGTTCAATACTCAAAAAATTTAGAAAAAGACCAAAATTTAATCCACACATTAATGGGAAGCGATGTGGGACTAAGAAAAGATTTTATTATATCTAATGCGATAAATGTTCAGAACCTTGATATATAAAAATGAAGTTTTTTGAAACTTCTAAACAATACTCATTAAAAAAATCAACTTATATTAATTTAAGATGGATAGGTATATTTGGTCAATTAATATCTATCTGTTTAGTATATTTTTATTTTAATTTTGAATTTAATTTCGTATTTTCAAATTTATTTATTTTATTAGGTATAATTAGTAATTTTTATCTTATATTTGTTTATAAAAAGACACAATTAACAGATAAATCAGCTTTTATTCATTTATGTGTTGATATAATTCAACTCAGTGGTCTTTTATATTTAACTGGAGGAATTTTAAATCCATTTATTATTTTCTTAATAATTCCTAGTGTGTTTGCTTCATCAAATCTAGGAATTAAAACTAATTTATTATTAGTTTTTTTTACTTCTTTATCTATTTTATTTCTCTCATTTTACTCTAATGATTTACCTAGCCCATTAAATGATCATTTCCATTATAGTCCTTATTATTACTATTCAATTCCTATATCGCTAATAATAGCTTTATTATTTTTAAATTATTTTGCTATTATATTTGGTGCTGAGTCTCGATTAAGAAAAGAAGCTCTCAATAAGATGGAGGAAATAATGGCCAAAGAGCATGAATTGTTATCTTTGGGTGGCCAGGCTGCAGCAGCAGCTCATTCATTAGGAACACCTTTGTCGACAATTAAAATAATAACACAGGAATTGACTAAACAATTAAAAGGACAAAAAGAGTTAACTCAAGATATAGAATTATTGTCAAGTCAGGTAGAAAGATGTAATCAGATATTAAGAAAATTATCTTTGAATCCAACTGAAGAGGATGAATTTATTGATGAAGATTTATCAATGAGAGATTACTTAAAAGAAATAATTCTGTCATTCAAAGAAACAAGTAAAAAAAAATTTATACTTAATATAGATCAAGACTCTAATCCAAAAAAAATAACAAAATCAATTGAGATTGTTTATGGTCTTAGAAATTTTATTGGAAATGCAAATAAATTTTCTAAAAGTACTGTATATATTTTTTTAAAGAGCGATAACGATATAACAGAGATAATTATAGAAGATGATGGTGGAGCATTTCCAAGCGATATATTACCAAAAATCGGTGAACCTTATTTAAAGTCATCAAGATCTTCTCAGAAAAATAATACTGGTTTAGGTTTAGGTATATTTATTGGAAAAACTTTACTTGAAAAAAACTTTGCCACAGTAAATTGTTGGAACTCACAAACTCGCACAGGTGCTGAAATAATTATTAAATGGAGTAATAAAGATTTATTTAATCTTTAATGAAAGATTTTTTTACTTTTAAATAAATCACTTAATTCAGAAGTCATTACATCACCTAGTTCATTCACATCAGTAATTTTAATTGCTCGACTATAATATCTTGAAACGTCATGACCAATTCCAATTGCTAAGATTTCAATATCTGATTTTTCCTCTATAAATTTGACGATTTTTTTAAGATGTTTCTCTAGAAAATCTCCTGAATTAACTGAAAGTGTAGAATCATCAACAGGAGCTCCATCAGAAATTACCATTAAAATTTTTCTTTCCTCTTTTCTTCTTTTGATTCTGTTATAAGCCCAAGATATTGCTTCTCCATCTATATTTTCTTTTAATAGTCCTTCTTTCAACATTAATCCCAAATTGTTTTTTGAGAGTCTCCAATGAGTATCAGCAGCTTTATAGATTATGTGTCTTAGATCGTTTAATCTACCTGGAGCTATTGGTTTTCCTTTTTTATTCCAGTAATCTCTACTTTGACCACCTTTCCAGTTCTTAGTCGTAAAACCTAAAATTTCTACCTTAACGGAACAACGTTCTAAAGTTCTTGATAATATATCTGCACAAATAGCAGCTATCGTTATTGGTCTACCCCTCATTGATCCAGAATTGTCAATTAATAGACTTACAACTGTATCTTTAAACTCTAAGTCCTTCTCTTTTTTGAAAGACAAAGAATTTAGTGGATCAATTATTATTCTTGGTAATTTCGAGCTATCTAATAATCCCTCTTCTAAATCAAAGTCCCATGAACGATTTTGTTTTGCAAGCAATTGCCTTTGCAGTTTATTTGCAAGTTTTGTGACAATATCCTGAAAGCCTAATAATTGTTGATCAAGAGTTTTTCTTAGTTTCGATGCTTCCTCAAAATTTTCTAAATTTTCCGCCTTAATTATCTCATCGTATTGATTGGTAAATATTTTATAATCTATATTCTGCTCATTAAGTATTTTTTTTTGGACTATATTTTCATTATTTTTTTTATTTGGCTCTGACTCAACTAATTGTTCGTCTAATTTATAATCATCTAAATCATAATCAGTTTCTAATGATGATTCTTTTTGAGAGTCATCTGTAGTATCTTTTTGGTCTTCATTTTCGTTATGTTGATCAGTATTTGAGGGATTATTTTGTTCTTCCTCTTTATTCTCGATTTTATTTTCTTGATCCTCATTTTGAAAAATATCCATATTTTGTAATATTTCGGAAAATCTTGAAGCGTATACATTTTGATCCTCTAAATTGTCTTTTAGAAATTTTAAATGTTTACTAATAGATTGATCAAAATCTTTTTGCCAAAAATCTAATATTTTGCTTGATAGTGGACTTAGTTCAATATTATGAAATTTCTTTAACATGTAAAGTTCAAAGGCTTCACTTATGCTAACATCATTTTTTGTGTCTATTGCTTCTTTTCTTTTACTTTTGAGTATTTGATTATAATTTTCTCTCAAATTTTTTTTAATTCCTTTAAGCATTCTACTTCCAAGAGTTTCGTAACGTATTTGTTCAGCTAAAGAATATAATTTTTTACAAGAAATATTTTTTGGTAAATATTTATTGAAAATTTCTTCATTTGAAAATTTTTTTTTTAGGGCAGAAGAATCTGATAAAGCTCTAGCATTTATATAATCTTTTACAGAATCTATTTTGTCTAATTCGAAGTAATTTAAATCTTTTTGTTTAACATTTTTATTGATTAGATCGCATTTGTAGCTATCTGAAATAACTTTTTCAGTAGATATCAGAGCTTCTTTAAGTTTTTCTCTTAAATTATTTTCTTTAGAACTATTACTCATTTAAATTTGAATATTAATAAGAGATTCAGGCAAATCCTCTCCAAAACATCTTTGATAATATTCTGCGATTATGTTTTTTTCTACATCATCACATTTATTTAAAAAAGTAACTCTAAATGCATATCCAACATCTTTAAATATCTCTGTATTTTCTGCCCAATGAAGAACAGTTCTCGGACTCATAACAGTAGAAATATCTCCAGCCATAAATCCTTTTCTAGTTAATGACGCAACTTTTATCATATTTGAAATTTTCTCTTTACCCTTTTGATTATTAAAATTTTTGTTTTTAGCTAAAATAATTTCCATTTCTTTCTCCAAACTTAAATAATTAAGTGTTGTAACAATGTTCCATCTATCCATTTGACCTTGGTTAATTTGTTGTGTCCCATGGTAAAGTCCTGATGTATCCCCAAGACCAATTGTATTAGATGTTGCAAATAATCTAAAATACTTGTTTTGTTTAATAACTTTATTTTTGTCTAAAAGTGTAAAGTTTCCCTCTGCTTCTAAAACTCTTTGAATAACAAACATTACATCTGGTCTTCCAGCATCATATTCATCAAATACTAAAGCAACAGAATTTTGAATTGACCATGGAAGGATTCCCTCATTAAATTGTGTAATTTGTTTACCATCCTCTAAAACAATCGCATCTTTACCTATAAGGTCAATTCTACTTATATGGCTATCTAGGTTAACTCTAATGCAAGGCCAATTTAATCTTGCTGCAATTTGCTCAATATGTGTTGATTTTCCAGTGCCATGGTATCCTTGAACTAAAACTCTTTTATTAAATGCAAAACCTGAGACGATTGCTAAAGTTGTATCTCTATCAAATTTATAATTTTTATCTATCTCAGGGACGTATTCATTTTTTTTTGAAAACGCATCAACCTCCATTTCAGACTCGATTCCAAAGGTTTGTTTTATAGAAACTCTAATATCTGGTTGTATGTCTAAATTAAGTGTCAATTTTTTCCCTATAAGTGTTTTTTAGTTGAGTGTAAGCCAATGTTATTAGTTTAAGCTTTTCCTCGTACTTTTTATTACCTGAATTCATATCAGGGTGAAATTTTTTCACAAGAACTTTGAATTTTTCCTGAATTTGTTTCCATTTTAAACCCACAGAAATTCCTAATATTTCAAATGCTTTAATATCTTTGTGATTAAATTTAAATTGCCGCATGTAGTTAAAATTGCTTTTGAATTTATTTTTGTCAAGTTCATCCTTTAGGGTATTATTCCACAAAACTTTAAAAAAGTTATCAGAAGAACTAAAACTTTGTGTAGGTTTGTGCCAAATCATATCAGATTTTAAAAAGTTAATTACTTGATCGTCGTTCATATCTGAAAAATAGTTCCAATTTTTATTAAATTCTTTTACATGTTCTAAGCACAACATCCTAAATTTTTTACTATTATCCTTTTCTACTGGAGCTTTATACTCTCCAATTTCATTACAATTATTCCAATCACAAATATTTTTCATGATATATATTATATACGAATTATGAATATAATCGAATTAATTAAAATTATTGAAAAAAAAATTAGATCTGAGATTGATGTCCAAGATATTGTTGTAATAGATAAGTCTTATCTTCACAAAAAACATAAAAATTATCAAAAGAATAGATATCATTTAAAGATTGAAGTAAAATCTAAAGCTTTAAAAAAAATAAGTAGATTAGAAAGTTCAAAAAAAATATATAAAATTCTTGGCAAAGAGTTGAAAGATTATATTCATTCAATACAAATATCAATTAGTTAATTCATTCTTTAAAAATAATTTAATTTTATTTTTTGAAAAATTTTTATTATATTGTGTTAAACCAATTTTTCTTAGTAGAATCAGATTTATACTTTTTGATACATTTTTTTTATCTGTCAACATAAATGAAATAATCTTATCAATATCTTTTAGGGAAAAAAATATTTTTATGTCGTGAGATAAATTGGCATTGTTGAGATGACTTATTATTGATTGATAATCTGTAATTTTTAATATTTTGTTTTTTAAACTAAATTTTGATGCAGATTTGATACCTAAAATAACTGCTTCTCCATGATTTAAAATTTTTGAGTAACCTAATGAAGCTTCATAAGCATGAGCAAAGGTATGACCTAGATTTAAAATTTTTCTTATTCCAGATTCTTTTTCGTCTTTTTCAACAATTAGTTTTTTTATTTTACAACTTTTAATAATCGCTTTTTCTAAAAAAGGTGCTTTCAAATTTAAAATTTGAGAGATATTTTTTTGAAGAAAATTAAAAAAATTTTTGTCTGCAATTAAAGAATGTTTAAGTATTTCAGCATATCCACAAATTATTTCTCTTCTTGGAAGGCTTTCTAATAGCTCAGTGTCACTTATTACTAATTTTGGTTGATAAAAAGATCCTACAAGATTTTTTCCATACTTAGTATTAATTCCTGTTTTTCCTCCAATACATGAGTCTACTTGTGCTAGTAGTGTTGTTGGCATATTCACTAATTGAATTCCTCTCTTAAACACACTTGCAGCAAAACCACCCAGATCTCCGGTAATACCTCCACCTATAGTAATTAGGCAATCCTGTCTTGAAAAATTTTCTTTTAGTAAAATTTTTAGAATTGACTCTAAACTTTTTTGACTTTTATTTAATTCATTAGCTTTAAATTGAAAAATTGATAATTGTTTTTTATTTAAAATTTTAATTATTTTTTTTAAAATTTTTTTTGGCACATTTTTATCAACTATAACTAAACATTTTTCAAAATTTTTGAGATTTTTATTTAAAAGAAATCTCATTTTTGGTATTAAACTTTTGCCAATAAATATTGGATATTTTTGTGTCTTAGTACCAATTACTATTTTAGTGCAATTCATTAATGTTCAAAATTTTATTAATTATTTTATTTTTATTAAGATTCTCACAATTTATTTTATATAGTGCTTTTTTATAAAATTTTGATCTTTTTTTCATTAATTCAATTAATTCTTTTTTTTCAATATTATAGGCCAGTGGTCTATGAGGTTTATCTATAATTCGTTTCAAAAGTGTTTGATAATTCCACTTTAGCCATATTGATATATTTCCATTTAAAACTTCTTTTCTAATTTCATGATTTTGAAAAGCACCACCGCCTAAAGATATTACCGATTTATTTTTTTTTAGAATTTTGAGAGAGATATTTTTTTCTATTTCTCTAAAAAACTCCTCACCTTTTTTTTCGAAAATTTCAAAAATTTTCATGCCTGTTTCAATTTCTATAATATTATCAATATCAAAAAATTGTAATTTTAGTTTTTTTGAAACCAATCTACCTATCAAGCTCTTGCCAGAACCCATCATTCCTAAAAAAACTATATTTTTTTTTGATTTCATAATCTTATTTATTGAAAAAACACAAATATGTCTTAATTTGAAATTATCTAAAGTTATATGCAATTTGTCAAAAAAACAAGTTCGAGAGCAAAATTTTTGAGTATTATTATTAAATTATTTTTTGTACTCTTAGTTTTTTTTGTGTCAATATTTATTCTAAATAAAATAGATTTCCCTGCTCCTAAAAAGACGATAGAAAAAATTATTCCTAATGAAAATTTTAAAATTGTTAAGTAAGTTACATTTCATTTTTGTTTTTTCTTTTTTTTTTATGATAAATTTAAAAGCTGAAGATAAACCTATAGACATTTGGAATATCGATAAAACCCAAGTTGAAGATAATAACTCACAGCTGCCTTCAAACATTGAAATTGAAGAAAACGAAAATAGTCAAAATAAAATAAACATTTTTAGTATGCAATCAGAAAAAGAATTAAACACAATTGAACTTGAAAATGCTTTAAACTTCAAGAATTTAAAAATAATTGGTCTTTATGATCCAGAAGATTATGGACTTGATATAAATATGTGGATTAATTCTAATGGAGATCAACTGAAAAATATTTTTTCTAAAATTGAAAAAATTCAATTATCAAAAGACGCTCAAGAAATAATGAATATTTCAATGTTAACAAATGCATATCATCCAAATATAAATATATCTGAAGAGGAGTTTTTAAAATATAAATCAAACTGGCTTATCAAAAATTCTAACTTAGATTTAATTGAGGAATATTTAATAAAGAATCAAGTTTTAGGTGTTCATCCAAATTTAACTAAATATTTTGTAGATCAGCATTTGTCTCAATCAAATTTAGATAAAGCGTGTAAGATTTTTATGAAAAATATTGAGTCAATAGATGATGAATATTTATCTAAATTTAATATTTACTGTCTTATTTATCTAGGAAAAGAGGAAGAAGCTCAATTATTATTAGATTTGAAGAAAGAATTAGGTTTTAAAGACAAATATTTTGAAAAAAAAATTAATTTTTTATTAGGTTTTGAAAAAAAAATAGACGATAGCATTTCCCAAAAAACAGTTTTAGATTTTCATTTGGCGTATAAAACGAATCCAAATTTCAATTTTGAGCCAAATGAGAGTACGAAAAAAATTATATGGAAATATTTGTCATCATTTAACTTACTTTACAATATTGAAGAAATCGAAGTCACAGAACTTGATAAAATTTCTACAATTGAAAAAGCTACACACGATAAAAATTATTTAGAGGAAGATTTATTTAGAATTTATAAAAGATTTCAATTTAATATTAATCAGTTATTAAATGCAAAAGAGTCTTATAAAAATTTATCAAATATAGAGTCGAGAGCTTTATTGTATCAAAAAATTCTTTTAGAGTCTGATAAAATTGAACAACTTAAATTTCTTCAAATACTTAAAGATCAATTTAAAAAGGATAAAATAGATTTTGCGTTTGATGTTGAGCTTAAAAAATTTCTAAAAAAAATTGATCCACTTGAAATTCCAGATAATTTAACAAGTTTTTATTATACAAATATAGAATTAAATAAGAATGAACAGAAAAAGATTAAATATAATAATAGTGTTATGCATCAATCAAAATTAGTAAATTATTTTAATGGAGACTATTCTAAATCAAAAATTCAAAAGGATATCAATAATTTCTTAAAAAAGATTAAAAAAGACAAAAAATATTTTCTTTCTAAAAAAGATATAATTTTTTTAGAGTCTCTAAAATCTGATGGAATAGAAATATCACCTAAATTTAGTAATTTATATGAAATAAATGAAACTGAGATACCTACAGATATTCAAGTGATGATTAATAACAAAGAGATGGGAGCAGCACTTTTGAGAATTGTAGAAGTTATAGGCCAAGATGAAATTGAGAGAATTGATGAAGATACAATTTATTTTATAATAAGTACTTTAAATCAGCTAAATATAGATATTATAAGAAATAAAATTTTGATGAAAGTTCTTCCTTTAAAAGTTTAAAAATTAGTTTATTTATTTACAGATGAGTATCAAAAATATCATTACTGTCCCTGATGAAATTTTAAAAAAAACATCTGATCCTATTGAAAAAGTTGGATTAAACGAAAAAAAACTTATTAAGGATTTATTTGAGACCATGTACTCCTTTAAAGGAATTGGTTTAGCTGCGGTACAAATTGGAATATTGAAAAGAGTAATTGTTGTTGATGTTTCATCAAACAAAGAAAAAAAAAATCCTATTAGCTTAATCAACCCAGTAATTACAAAATTAAGTACTCAAACAACTGTCTACGAAGAGGGATGTTTATCAATTCCTGATACTTTTTTAGAAATAGAAAGACCTAAAATTTGTGAAGTTGAATATATAGATATCCTCGGAAAAGTTAAAATTTTAAAATGCGATGGTCTTCTTTCAACCTGTATACAGCACGAAATAAATCATTTGGATGGTAAATTGATAATTGATCATTTATCAAAATTAAAAAGAGATTTAATCGTAAAAAAAATTTCTAAATCTAAGACAAAATTAGACAGAGTAGTTGTTTAATAATGTCAAAAAAAATCGTTTTTATGGGCACACCAATTTTTGCAGTGCCTATATTAAGATCTTTGTATGAGAGTGAATATACGATCCCTGTGGTATACACAAAACCTGCAAAAAAATCGCATCGTGGTCAAAAAATTGTAAAGTCTGCAATTCAAAACTTTTGTGATAGTATGAATATTAAATTGAGGACTCCACAAAAACTTAAAAATAACAAACTGGAATATGAATTTTTAAAAAAAATAAATGCAGATCTTGCGGTAGTAGTCGCATACGGTCAAATTATTCCAAAAGAATATTTAAAATTAACAAAAAAAGGTTTTTTGAATATTCATGCTTCTATACTTCCTAAATGGAGAGGCGCTGCTCCAATTCAGAGATCAATTATGAATTTAGACAACGAGACTGGATTAAGTATTATGAAGATTAACGAGATTTTGGATAGTGGTCCAGTATGTAATGTATATAAAATGAACATTGATAAAAAAACTAATGCTAAAGAACTATCAGATAAGCTCTCGTTATTAGCAGCTGGAAAAATTTTGGAGAACGTAGATGAAGTAATTGCAGGGAAATCAAGATTTATTGATCAAGATCACTTAAAGGCTACATATGCAAAGAAGGTCGAAAAAAAAGAAGGTCAAATAGATTGGAGTGAAAAAGCTGAAAAAATTATTGGAAAAATTAATGGATTGTCTCCATTTCCTGGAGCTTTTTTTGTTTATGAGGGTCAAAGATACAAAGTTCATAAAGCCGAGATTGGAAACCTTTCAGGTAAATTCGGGGAGGTCATTTCTGAAAAATTAGAAATTGCATGTGGAAATAATCAGTCGATAAAAATTCTTGAAATTCAAAAAGAGGGAAAAAAACCTCAACCAATAAATGAATTTATCCTTGGATCTAAAATAGAAAAAGGTTCAGTCATATCTTATGAATAAATATCATATTTTGATTGAGTATGTTGGAAGTAGTTTTAGGGGATGGCAAATTCAAAAATTTGGAAAAACGATTCAAGGAACTATTCAAAAGAATATTTCTAAATTATTAAAAGAAAAAATAATTTTAATAGGATCAGGCAGAACTGATTCAGGTGTTCATGCCATTGAGCAATCAGCGCACTTTGAGTGTAAGAAAAATATTGTTAATTTTGATAGGTTTTTGAAATCAGTAAATTTTTTTTTAAAAAATGAGTCAATTTCGATATTAAAAATAAAAAAAAGAGATGAAAATTTTCATGCAAGATTCTCTGCAAAAAAAAGAATTTATAAATATATAATTTTTAATCAGTTATGTGCACCAGTTTTAAATAAAAAAAGAGGATGGCATGTAATGAATAAACTTGATATAAATAGAATGAAAGAGGCCGCAAATTACTTAGTGGGTGTAAGAGATTTTTCAACTTTTAGGGCTTCTAGTTGCAGGGCCAAAAGTCCCATAAAGAAAATAAATTCAGTTAAAATAAGATCAAAAAAAAATTTAATAGAAATAGAGTTTAATTCTCAGTCATACTTGCAACAACAAGTCCGCTCAATGGTAGGTTGTTTAAAATATGTGGGTGAAAAAAAATGGACTTTGAAAAAATTCATTAATATTTTGAATTCAAAAAAAAGAATATTATGTGCACCACCAGCTCCTCCTGAAGGACTTTACTTAGTTAGAGTTGTTTATTAATCTTTTCTTATTACTTATAGCAAATTTCTTGTTTATCCTCCATCTAGACTCAGCTCTAATAATATAACCACAGCAATTTTTAGAACCACATTTACATGGAAATTGTTTATAATCTTCGTCGTAGCCGAAACCATAATCACAAGTTAGCTCTTCATTTTTTTTAATATCTCTTATTGCGGTAATCCAAACTTTAAGACCTTTACCATTGTAGTCACAATTATTGTCACATGAATGATTTACCAATCCGGCTGTATTCCAAGAAAAATCACCATCAAGAGTATATTTTTTATTTAAGGTAAATAAATAAATACGTTTTTTATTGTCGAATTTATCTGACTTCTCCACCTCATTATTGGAGATTATTTTACCAATGTAATTTATAATTTTAGTACCTTCTTTAATATCTCTTGCAGCGTACAATCCTCGACCTTTATTATCGATTTTAGATTTTTTGATGACATATAACTTCATAAAGTTGACTTACAATGCAGCAAGTATTAATCAACTAAATTCTGTAAGTGCGTTAACATGTTCGTTAGCACTCTCGGCTAAAGCATTTAAATCATAACCACCCTCAAGTATAGAAAGAACTTTGCCTGCGGTATACTTATTGGTAGCTGCTAAAGTTCTTTTAGTAATCTCGTAAAAGTCTTTTGAAGTCAGTTGAAATTGAGCTAATGGATCATCTTTATGTGCATCAAAACCTGCAGAGAACAAAAGAAAATCTGGTTTATATTTAACTAATCTGTCTAACACTCTATCAAACGCATTAAAATATTCTTCAGAGTTTGTACCAGCGGGTAAAGGGATATTCAATGAATTATTAAAGTTACCCTTATCTTTATCTGTTCCACCACCAGGATAAAAAGGATATTGATGAGTAGAAATATATAATGAATTTTTGTTATTTCGCATTACATCATAATTTCCGTTACCCCAGTGAACATCGAAATCTACGCATGCAATTTTTTTGTATTTATATTTAGTAACTAAGTAGTTAGTTGCCACTCCAGCGTTTGATATACAGCAAAAACCCATCGCTTTGTTTTTTTCTGCATGATGACCAGGTGGTCGAGAGAGACAAAAAGCATTTTTAAATTTTTTGTTTTCTATTCCATCTATTGCTCTAATTGTTGATCCTGCTGCATCAAATACAGCTTTTTTACTTTCTGGCGAAATAACAGTATCCCCGTCTAAAAATTTTAAACCTTTTTGAGGAAAAGAATTTTTTAAATTATCTATGTATTCCTTTGAATGTGTCATTGACAATATACTTTCAGGAACATTGTCTGGTTTATCCCATATCAAGTCTTTTCTTTTTTTTAATTTATCTTTTATAGCTACTATTCTTTTAGGTTGTTCAGGATGACCGTCCCCAGTGATATGTTTCTCATAAGATTCAGAATTTATGATTGCTGTTTTCATTTAAAATAGTCTACAAGTATGTTTTCATATATTTTTTTTAGATTTTTTAAATCTTTTAATGACACTGCTTCATCAACTTTATGCATAGTTTTTCCAACTAGACCAAATTCAAGACCAGGCGATATTTTTCTTATAAATCTTAAATCTGAAGTTCCACCTGTAGTAGATAACTTAGGCTTTATTTTAGTAACTTTTTTAATAATATTTTGTATCATATATGTTGTTTCATTTGGCTTTGTTAAAAAGGCCTCACCAGAAACTATATAATCAATTTTAAAATTTGATTTATTTTGTTTATTTATTTTAATTAGAAACTTATTTAGTTTTTTTTTTAGAGATTTTGAGGAATGCTTATTATTAAACCTTATATTAAATGTTGCTTCAGCTTTTGCTGGAATAACATTATCAGCACTATTATCAATATTTATCTTTGTAATCTCTAAGTTTGTAGGTTGGAAGTCTTTTGACCCTTTATCAAATTTAATATCTTTTAATTTTTTTAGGATTTTTACAATTATAGTTGCGGGATTGTTAGCTCTATGGGGATATGCAACATGCCCTTGTAAGCCAAATATAGTTAATTTTCCAGTTAAACTACCCCTACGTCCGATCTTTATCATCTCACCCAATTTGTTAGGATTTGTTGGTTCACCAACCAGGCAAAAATTAATTTTTTCTTTTCTTTTTTTTAAATATTCTACAACTTTTTTGGTGCCATTTACTGCATCACCCTCTTCATCGCCTGTAATCAGTAAACTTACCGATCCAATGAATTTTTTATTTCTCGATAAAAATGCGCTCACGGCTGATACAAAAGCTGCAATAGAACTTTTCATATCATTTGCACCTCTTCCAATTAAATAGCCTTTTTTAATCGATGGCTTAAATGGACTTACTGTCCAATCTTTAATATTACCTGGGGGGACAATATCAACATGTCCGGCAAACATAAAATTTGGACTTTTAGAACCTAATTTTGCATATAAGTTTTTTACTGGCTGAAATCCTTTTTCTTTAAATTCTAGTATTTTTGTTTTAAAACCTAGTCGCTTTAATTTTTTTTCTAAAAATCTCAATACACCCGCATCAACTGGTGTGATAGAAGGAAATCTAATTAGCTCTTTAGCTAATTGTAACTCATTTAATTTTTGCATAATTAATCTCTTAGAAGATCGTTAATTGACGTTTTTGATCTTGTTTTAGAATCTACAGTTTTAATTATATGAACGGCGTATAGATCTTTATGTGAGCCTGGCACAACAACCGAGTAAGGTGGTATACGACCTTTTGTAATTTCTCCATTTGATCTGTTTATGATTTTAGTGCTTTGCCCTATATAGCAACCCATTGATAGAACACTTCCTTCTTCAACAATAACACCTTCAACAACTTCGGACATTGCTCCAACAAAAACGTTATCTTCAATGATAGTAGGTAACGCCTGAGCGGGTTCTAATACACCTCCTATTCCTGAGCCAGCAGATATATGACAATTTTTTCCTATTTGAGCACATGATCCCGCCCGTGAGAAAGTATCTAACATTGTACCTTCATCAATATAAGCACCTATATTTACGTAGCATGGCATCAAAACAGCATTTTTTCCAACAAAAGATCCTTTTCTTACAGGTGAATTTGGTACCATTCTGAATCCTGCTTTTTCATGATCTTCCTTCGTCCAGCCAGCTGTTTTTCCTTTTAACAAATGGGCTTTGTCATACCAACTGGAGTAAGGGCCATTTAAATTTTCCATTGGGTAAATTCTAAAACTTAGCATAATCGCTTTTTTTAAATGCTGATGCGTTACCCATTCTCCTTTTATTTTTTCAGCAACTCTTGACTTACCACTATCTAGATCGGCAATAACTTGATTTACAGCATCCTTTAAAGATTGATCTGAACTAGGATTTACTTGTTCTTTAATTTCCCAAGCATCATTGATAATTTTTTCTAAAGTCATGATTAATTACTTTTTAATAGCCTTAATTCTTTTAGAAATAAAGATAGATTTTCAATTTTATGTGAAATAAAATCTTTATCAGCATCCATTTTTCCAAAATGCTCATCATTAATTAACCAAACGGTTGTACATCCTCTTTCATAACCTATGCTTAAATTTTTAGCTATATCCTCGACATAAATAGTCTCTTTTGGGTTGATACTAAATTTTTTGACCATTAAATCAAAAGTTTCTGCTTCAGGTTTTGGCACATATCCAGCATCTTTAATATCGAAAACTTTTTCTCTCCCAAATAAATCGTAGATTCCAAGATGAGTTAAAATATTAGCTGCATGGTCAGCTGAGCCATTAGTAAATATGAATTTATCCATATCAAGTAGTTCAAGTTCATTTCTCATAATTTTATCTTCTTTCATAAATGATAGATCTATATCATGTACATAGGTCAAAAATTCGTCTGGTGAAATTTCATTATGAATCATTAGTCCCCTGAGTGAGGTATTGTACTTATAGAAGTAATTAGTTTGCAGTTCTTTCGCTTTAACTTTGTCAATTTTGAGTTTGTATGAGATAAACTCTGTCATTTTCTTTGAAACTTGTCCAAATACTTGTTCCAATGAATAATTATTATGTTTTCCATAACAAACACCATCAAGATCTAGTAAAAGATATTTTTTCTCTTTTAAATTCATTTTCTTATTAGAGTGCCTGAGCCTTTGTCTGAAAATATTTCCCACAAGCAAGAATGTTGTTTTGTGCCATTTATAATACCGACAGCAGTAACTCCATTATTGATAGCATCAAGACAAGCATTTATTTTTGGTATCATTCCTCCAGATATAGTCTTATTTTCAATTTTCTTTAAAATTTCAGTTGAGGAAATTTCGGCTATTAATTTTTTTTCTTTATTCAAGACGCCATCTACATTGGTCATTAAAAGTAATCTTCTTGACTTTAAAGATTTCGCAATAGCCATTGCTGCAGTATCACCATTTATATTAAATGTTTGATTATTTTTTCCTAAACCTAGTGGAGAAATTATTGGAACTTTATTTTCTTTTACCACATTTAGTAAAATATCATTATTAATCTTATAAGGTATTCCAACGTAACCTAGTTCTTTGGACTCAGGGATTACTTCAATAATATTATTTTTTTTAGTATGTATTGAAACTGCATCTGTTTCATTTTTTTTCAGAGATCTAATTATATCCTCATTGAAACTTATAAGTACACTCTCAACTATACCTATAATTTCATGATCAGTAACTCTCAACCCTTTTATGAATTTTGGTTTGATATTAAACTTTTCTAGTTCTTTATTTATTCTTGGCCCACCACCGTGAACAATAATTATTGAAAGTCCTAGTTTGTTCAAAACACTTATGTCTGATATAAAATTATTAAATATTTCTCTATCAATAAAAACATTTCCACCATATTTTATCACAATTAAATCGTTTCTATATTTTTCAATATATTTAGAAACTTCATTAATTGGAGGACCATTTTTTGGGATTATTTTTTTTAGTTCTTCTTCTGGAATTTTATGCATTAGGTTACAGTTTTAACTGTGGTTTTTTTCATAATAACTACTTGCTGAGCCATAGTTAATATATTATTAGCAGTCCAATAAAGCACAAGACCACTTGGAAATGGAGCAAGTATCACAGTCAAAAAAAGTGGAAAAAATGCAAATATTTTAGCTTGCATAGGATCTGTTGGAGCTGGATTTAGTTTTTGTTGTATGTACATAGACAAGCCCATAGCAACTGGTAGTACTCCAATAATCAAAAAAGACGGTACATCATAAGGTAACAATCCAAATAAATTAAATATACTTGTAGGATCTTTTTCAGATAAGTCTTGTATCCAACCATAAAAAGGCATTTGACGCATTTCTATAGTCACAAATAAAACTTTATATAATGCAAAAAATATAAAAATTTGAGGAATAATTGGCAAACATCCAGACATTGGATTAACACCCTCTTTTTTATAAAGCGCCATCATCGCTTGTTGTAATTTCATTTTATCATCTTTGTGAAGTTCTTTTAGGCGAGTCATTTCTGGTGTAAGTGCTTTCATTTTTGCCATACTTCTAAAAGAGTAATTTGCCAAGGGAAATACTGCCAACCTAATACAAACAGTAACAGCAATAATAGCTAGCCCATAGTTTCCAAACATTTTAAAGAAATAGTCCAATACAAACCATAAAGGTTTAGTTAAAAAATATAGAAAACCCCAATCAATTACTAAATCAAATTTATCTATTTCAAGGGTTTCAGCATATCCATCAATTATTTCAACTCTTTTTGCAGCAATAATTATTTGTAAAGTATCTTGAACTGAGCTATTTGCATTGAGTTCTAAAGGTTTTGTAGAAATGAAATTAGCTCTAAATTTTTCTTTATAATCAAATGTAGTTTTGAATTCCTTACCTTTTGGTGGAATTAAAGAGGTTATCCAATATTTATCTCCTACTCCAAGCCAACCTTTTTGGGCAGTTTTTGAAAATTTTTTTTCTTGGATATCATCATAGTCTTCCTCAATTAATTCATCATCAAGTGTTGCAATAAGACCTTCATGAAGAATATAAAAATCTGTTATATCTGGTTTTGTATTTCTAATTATTTGACCATAAGAATAAAAATCATACTTATTGGATGTTGTGTTAATTACTTTTTGGCTAATACTAAACAGATATTTGTCATCTAAAGATATTTTTTTTTCAAAAGTTATACCTTGATTGTTTTTCCATGATAATTTTATTGGCGCATTTGGAGTTAATTTGTTATTATCAACTATTGACCATATTGTATTAGAATTTGGAACATCAATATTTTTATCTGTTGTAACAAAACCACTTTCGACTAAATATCCATTTTTTACATTTTTTGGACTTAGAAGAGTTACTAATTTATCATTATTTAATTCAACTTTATATTTTTTAAAAGTTAGATCATCTATTGCCGCACCTTTTAAAGAAATAGAACCTTTAATATTATCATTTTCAAATTTGACTCTTTTATTTTGTTTTAATGCCTCTACCCGAGAAATTTTGATTTCATTTCCTTTTTGTTCCAAGCTTGGTGCATCACTATTTTGTTCAATTTTCTCTTTTTTAGCCAGATTTTTATTTGTAGTTTGTTGTTCTGGAATAAAGAAAAGAGAATATAACACGATTACTGCAGAAGATAAAGCTATAGCAGCAATGACATTTTTTGATTCCATTATCTTCTAACTTTAATTTTTTTTTTTATAGGATCTGCTCCACCTCTTGACCATGGATTACATGATAAAATTCTTTTAATGCTTAAATAAGTTCCTTTGAATAAACCAAATTCTTTTAATGCATCAATGCTATATTCTGAACAGGTTGGTATATATCTACAAGAACTACCAAAAATAGGACTTATAAAAAACCTATAAAACTTGATTAACTGAATAAAAATGTAAGTTAAAATATTCATTATTTAATTTTTTCAAAATCTTGCATTATTTTTTCTTTTATATCAATAAAGTTACTGTTTAGCATGCTTGGCTTAGCTATAACAAGATATGAATGGTTTAAATTTACTATCAATTTTTCTACAGCAGCATCAAAGATAGAT
Source organism: uncultured Pelagibacteraceae bacterium (assembly GCA_902571915.1). Taxonomy (GTDB): domain Bacteria; phylum Pseudomonadota; class Alphaproteobacteria; order Pelagibacterales; family Pelagibacteraceae; genus Pelagibacter. The sequence goes on along the minus strand of CACGDY010000003.1, from coordinate 23,038 downwards.
CGCAGTCTTCTTTTGATTTTATTTCTTTTGACTGCATTCGCAATCTTTTTTCTTGTTATAAAACTAATATTTAATTTTTGGTTATTTTTTTTTGGTAAATTACCAAAAAAAATTGTTACATATTTATTTGAAACTTTTTTCATGCTTAAAATTTTTTTGAATTCTGCACTTTTCGAAAGAGCAACTATTTTGCTTTTCATTTAGTATTTTTATCTTTTTCTTTTTTTAACTGTTGAAGAAACAGTTAATTTTTTTCTACCTCTAGCTCTTCTTCTTTTTAGAAGTTTTCTTCCACCCTTTGTTTTCATTTTAGAGCGCCATCCGTGTTTTTTTAATCTTCGTCTTGACTTTGGTTGAAATGTTCTTTTCATATGAATAATTGATTAATATTTATTTAAATTTGGCCCTTTATATTGATTTAATTTATAAATAGCAATTAGAAGATTTAAAATTTATTATTAATATTGATGGAAAAAATTAAAAAAATCAAAATTTTTATCGCTTTGTTCTATGTTTCAGTAATTTTGTTATTTTTATATTTTTTTTTTACAAAGTTTACCATTCAAGAACTTACAAGCTATGACTTTATAAAAAACAACAGAGATTATTTTTTTAATTTGAGAGAAACTAATTTATTTTACCTGGGCTTCTTTTTCTTTTTATTTTGTATTGTATGGACCTTTGCAGCTGGATTTGCAACACCTCTGGCTTTGTTTTCAGGATTTATTTTTGGAAAATATTTAGGAACAATCGTAGTTGTAGTTTCAATTTCAGTTGGTGCTACAGGTTTATATGTTTTTGCAAATTATTTTTTAAAAGAAATTATTAAAGATAAATTTCTTAATAGGTTTAAAAATCTCGAAGAAAAATTTAAAAAATCTGAATTAAGTTACCTATTGATTTATAGGTTTGTAGGCGGAATTCCGTTTGCTATATCAAATATTTTGCCATGTATTTTTAATGTAAAATCTATAAATTTTTTTATAGCAACTTTAATTGGCATTGTGCCTCAAATATTTATTTGGGTTACTCTTGGAAGTGGATTAGAAAAAATTATTGACCAAAACAAGGAGGCACCAAGTTTCATAACACTTATTTCATCTCCAGATATTTACATACCTATAACAGGATTTATTATCTTGGTTGTGATTACAATTATAGTTAGAAATTTATTCTATAAAAGATAGTGGTGCCCCCATCAAGAATCGAACTTAAAATTTATCCTTACCATGGATACGTTATGCCATTTAACTATGAGGGCTTTAAAAGTTTTTGTAATTTATTTATAATAATAATGCATTTTTTACAAAATATTGCCTTAATTTTTTGATCAATATGATTTATATCTATTAAATTTTATGGGCATTCATTACACATATAAAACAACAAAAAGTGCTAAGTTGATGGAAAAGCAAGCTAAAAGAGAAAAAAAGCTCGCTGAAAAAAAAGCCAAACGTTTAGCAAAAGAGGGGACTAAAAAAATTGAGGATAAAAAAAAAGTCATAGATGCTTCTAAGCCTATTACTTTAGATTTTCTTACAAATCCAAATAAAGAATGAAAATAAATAATAACAATGGCAGATTAGGTATAGCTTTAAGAAAAAACTTAAAAAAAAGAAAATTTTTCCAAAAAAAAATAAAGAAAAAAAAGAAATAATGTCTGTTCTTTCCGATAAATGGATAAGAAAAATGTCAAAGGAGAAAGGCATGATTTCACCTTTTGAGGAAAAACAAGTAAGGGGAAATAGTATTTCTTACGGCTTATCCTCATTTGGATATGATGCAAGAGTCTCTAATGAATTTAAAATTTTTACAAATGTTAATTCCGAAATAGTAGATCCAAAAAATTTCAAACCCACTAATTTTATTTCAAAAAATAGTAATGAGTGTATTATCCCACCAAATTCGTTTGTTTTAGCCACAACAATTGAAAAATTCAAAATTCCTAATGATGTTTTAGTCATTTGTTTAGGAAAGTCTACTTATGCACGGTGTGGAATAATAGTAAACGTTACCCCATTAGAACCAGGATGGGAGGGATATGTGACATTAGAGTTTTCGAATACAACACCACTTCCAGCAAAAATTTATGCTCAAGAAGGAGTTGCACAATTTATATTCCTTAAAGGAAATGAAAATCCAGATGTAACATATGCAGATAGAAAAGGAAAATATATGGGACAAGGACCTGAGCCAACACTGCCAAAAGTATAAACATGCAAAAACTAAAGGTCTTTGGTCCAAAGCGTCTCAAAGGACAAATTAAAATATCAGGCTCAAAAAATGCATCACTGCCTATTTTGGCAGCAACTTTGTTATCTTCAAACAAACTTTACTTGAACAACTTGCCAAAAGTAAAGGATATAGAAACCATGATAAATTTACTTAAATCTTTAGGTTCTAAAATAAAATTTGAAAAAGATAAATTATTGATTGATAATTCAAAACAAAAAAAAATATTTGCCTCATATAATTTAGTCAAAACAATGCGAGCTGGTATTTTAGTCTTAGGAGGATTACTTGCAAAGTTCGGAAATGCAAAAGTATCTCTTCCTGGAGGGTGTGCAATCGGCACAAGACCAATTGATATACATCTGAAAGCGCTATCTAAATTAGGAGTAAAATATAGAATTTCACAAGGCTATGTTCATGCTTCTGCTCCTAAAGGATTGGTTGGATCTAAAATAAGATTTTCAAAAATTTCTGTTGGTGCTACCGAAAATTTGATAATTGCTGCGAGCTTGGCCAAGGGGGTTACAATTTTAAAGAATTGTGCTGTTGAACCAGAAATAAAAGACTTAGTTAAGTTTTTAAATAAGACTGGATGTAACTTAAAATGGATTTCAAAAAGATCAATTAAAATTCGTGGCGTTGAGTCAATTAAAGACACAATTTATTCAGTAATGTTCGATAGAATAGAGGCTGGAACTTATTTAATTGCTGCTGCCATTACAGGCGGCAATCTAAAGATTAAAAATATTGACCCAAATATAATAAATACAGAAATTAATATTCTTAAAAAAATTGGTGCTAAATTAATTGTGAAAAAAAATGAAATTAACATAACTGGAAACAAAAAAGTAAAAAGTGTAAATATAAAAACTGCACCTTATCCAGGTTTTCCAACAGATTTACAGGCTCAGATGATGGTTTTACTATGTAAAGCAAATAAAAAATCTTTTATTCAAGAAAATATTTTTGAAAATAGATTTATGCATGTTGCTGAATTAAACCGAATGGGTGCTCAAATTTCAATAAAAGGGAATAAAGCAATCATAGATGGAAATATAAATTTTGCATCAGCAGAATTGATGGCCACAGACCTAAGAGCTTCGGTGTCCTTAATTCTTGCAGCTCTTACTGCAAAAGGTAAATCGATAATAAATAGAATTTACCATCTCGATCGCGGTTATGAAGATATAGAAAAAAAGTTAAAAAAAGTTGGAGCTAAAATTAAGCGTTTTAAATAATGGATAAAAGATATTTAGCAAGAATTATAGCAACTGACAATGATGGATTAAATATGATATCAACATGCAGTAGTGGCTCAGAAGTTAAAGTTTCAGAAATTAAATATCTTAAATCAAACAAAGTTTTCTTGTTATCTTTAAAGCGCAATAAGATAGAAGCAGATAAAGAAGATCAACAAATTAACAGCATATGCAGATTCGATTTTGTTGAAAAAGTAAAATCAAAAAATATAGATCAAAGAAATAATGATTTAGTTTTAAAATTGATAGCTATTGATTATATGAAAAACAAAGACGATTATCAAATTAACCTTATTTTTGAAAATAATGCTCACATTTCTTTGACTACAGAAACAATTGAAGTAAGACTAGAAGATCAAAACGAGATTTAATAAATATGAAAATATTAAACAGTAAATTAAGAAACTTTAATAAAAAGTTAGATGATTTATTATTAAAAAGAAAAGCCAAAGTTCAAACGAGCTCTGTATCTGTTATAAAAATAATTAAAGATGTTAAAAAAAATGGTGATAAAGCATTATTAAAATATGAAAAAAAGTTTAACCAAAATAGAGTCATCAAACCGAGTTTAAGTCAAATTACACGATCAATAAAATCTCTAGACCCCAAAGTAAAAAATGCTATTGATCTAGCGTATTCAAGAATTTACAAGTTTCATTCTTTACAAAAATTTAAGGATATTTCCTACACAGATAAATTTAAGAATAAATTAGAGTATAAGTATTTACCTATCGAGTCAGTCGCAATTTATGTACCAGGATCATCGGCGTCTTATCCTTCAAGTGTTTTAATGAATGCTATCCCAGCGATAGTAGCAGGAGTAAAAAGAATAATTATGATCAATCCAGGATATAAAGGTAAACAAAATGCAGCTGTATTATATGCAGCTAAAAAATGCAAAATTAGAGAAATATATTCTATTGGTGGTCCATCAGCAATTGCAGCAGTTGCCTATGGAACAAAAAAAATTAATAGAGTGTATAAAATTGTGGGTCCTGGCAATATGTACGTAGCAGCTGCTAAAAAGGAAGTTTTTGGAGATGTTGGCGTTGAAGGAATGATAGCTGGACCATCGGAGGTAACAATTGTTGGTGATAGATTTTCAAATCCAGGTTGGATTGCAAGTGATCTTATTGGGCAAGCAGAACATGACGAACTTGCTCAATGCATATTAATATCAAAAAGCAGAGATTTGATAATTCAAACTAGAGGTGAAATCTTTAAACAACTAAAAAAAATTCCAAGAACAGCTATTGCAAGAAAAAGTTTATTAAATAATGGAATTTTAATTCAAGTAAGATCAGATAAACAAATAACTGATATTGTAAATAAAATTGCTCCTGAACACTTAGAATTAAATGTAAAAAATTATAAATCTTTTATAGCAAGAATTAAAAATGCTGGTTCTATTTGTTTGGGAAAATATGCTGTAATGGCAATGACAGACTATAACATAGGATCTAACCATATACTGCCAACCAATGGATCGTCAAAATTTTCAAGTGGCATAAGTGTGAATGAATTTTACAAAAGAATTTCATATATAAACTTATCAAAAAAGGGTATTGAAAAGCTTGGACCATCAGTTATAACTCTTGCAAATTACGAAGGGTTGGTTGGACATGCCCAATCTGTAAACAAACGAATTAGGAGAAAATAATTTTGTCAAAACAAGACTTACTTGAATTTAAAGGTAAAGTAACAGATTTACTACCTAACGCTATGTTCAGAGTTCAATTAGAAAACGGTCATGTAGTGACAGCACATACTGCGGGCAAGCTAAGAAAAAACAGAATTCGAGTATTACAAGGTGATAATGTGACTGTTGAAATGACACCTTATGACCTTACTAAAGGCAGAATAATCTTTAGGGGTTAATCTTTTGCCTCGGTAGCTCAGGAGTAGAGCAGAGCCCTGAAAAGGCTTGTGTCGGAGGTGCGAATCCTTCCCGAGGCACCATCAAAACATCTTGAAATTAATATACAAAGAAATTAACTTCTATAATTAATAAATAACAAAAGGACGAGTAAAAAGATGAGTACAATTCAAGGAAAAGTAAAATGGTTTAATGGTAAAAAAGGTTATGGTTTCATAGAAAGAGACGATAAAGAAAAAGATGCCTTTGTTCATGCTAGTGCTGTAAAAGCTGCTGGAATGAGATTTCTAAATGAGGGAGATAAATTAGAATTTACTTTAGAGGATGGTCCAAAAGGCCCTTCAGCAGTAAATTTAAAAAAATTAGACTAATCTAAATATTTAACAAGGGCGTTTTCTTAAAAAATAAGAAAACGTCCTTTTCTTTTTAGGGTTGAATAATTTCAAATTTTGTCTAAAAAGCTGTTTATGAATAAAAATGAGATCTATATCAGATTAAACTCAGGTACTCTAAGAATTGTTCTTAGAGGAACTAATAGAGGTTTACACGCTCATTTCCATGCTGGCTAAAGCTAGCAAATAATCATTTATATTATAATTTTAAATAACAACAAAATAAGATAAAACAAAAAGGATATGCCTTGATGGTGAAATAGTATCACGTCGGTTTGTGGATCCGAAGTCGTAGGAGCGTAACCTACTCAAGGTACCAAAAAATGAATAAAGAAAACAAATTAATTCCTGGATTACCCTCAGGTTTTGAAGATAGGTGGAATAAAAAATTACTTCTCAAAAAAAGACTACTAAAGGTTATTGAGAAAAATTTTGTTAAGTATGGATTTGACCCATTAGAAACTCCATCATTCGAAATTAGTGAAAATATAGGCACCTTTCTTGCAGAAGATGAGAGTAATCCTATGTCTGATGTGTTTATATTTGATGATGGTGAAAAGAATATTACTTTAAGATATGATTTATCAAGTCCACTTGCTAGATTTGTTGCACAGAATAATCAAGATCTTCCCTCAATATATAAAAGATATGCAATCCAAAATGTATTCAGAAATGAAAAATCTGGAAATGCCAGGTATAGGGAATTTACTCAAGCAGACTGCGATATAGTTGGAAACGTTAATCCTGCACAAGCTAATGCCGAGTTGTGTAATTTGATCTCAAATACATTGATAGATTGTGGTTTAAAAAAAGATCAGTTTACAATTTATGTCAGTAATAGAAAAATTGTTCAAGGTTTAATTGAAGATTTGAAGATTGAAAAAAATAAACAAATTAAAGTAATGAGAGCTATAGATAAGCTCGATAAACCAGGTTTTGGTTTAAAGGGTGTTGAAGAATTATTAAAAAAAGAGAGAAAAGATAAAAGTGGAGCTATAACAAAAGGAGCAAACTTAAATGATGAACAAGCTTCAAAAATTTTAAATTTTTTAAAGATTAAAGATTTAAAGGAACTTAAAAAAAATTTTAAAAATCCTATTACACAAGAGGGCATTGAAGAATTAGAAGAATTATTTGAAGTTTTAAATTTTGGAGATTACTCTAATCAAGTAAAAACTAATTTTACTATAGTAAGAGGCCTAGAATATTACGATGGGTTTTGTGTTGAAACTAATCTTAATTTTAAAGCAAAAAATATTAAGGGTAAGGAAGTTGATATTGGAAGTATTTGTTCGGGCGGACAGTATAATAAATTAATTTCAAGATTTAAGGGTGTAGATATTCCAGGGACAGGTGTAAGTATTGGCGTTGATAGATTGCTATTTGCAATGATGCAATTAAATCAAATAGAAGTTGATACACAAAATCCAGTTATTGTTTGTGTAATGGATGAAAAATATTTAAAAAATTATTACGAAATTTTAGATAATTTAAGAAAAAATAATATCAATTCTGAAATATTTTTGGATAGTAAAAAAAATCTAAGTAAGCAACTTACTTATGCTAACAAAAGAGAGTGTCCAGTCGCAGTTATATGCGGTGAAAATGAATTTAAAGATAATAAAATAACATTAAAAAATCTACTTGGGACTAAAGGACAGAATAACCAAATTACATTTCCAAAAGAAAATTTAATAAATGAGATCGAAAAATTTATCTAATAAAATCCTTAGATCAGTTCAGTCTAAAGGATTTAAATATATTGAATTACCATCAATTATTGAGACTAATCATATAGTTCAAAGATCTGGTGAAAGTTTTAGAAAATTTATTTTTTCATTTACAGATCAGACAGGTAACGAATTATGTTTAAGACCTGACCTTACCATTGCTTCTTGTCTTAGATATTTGGAAAACAATTTAAAGGGCAAAGAAAAAATATTTTATAGCGGACAAGCTTATAGAAAATCTCAAAACAAAAAGGACTCTATAATTCGAAATCAAGTTGGTTTTGAGATTATAGGATCAAAAGATGAAAAAAATGATGACAAAGAAATAATAAATACATCACTTAAATCACTAAAAAATCTAAAATACTCTACAGGCACACTCACTATTGGCAATGTAGAGATTTTTAATCTTCTAATATCTAAATTAGATATACCAAAAAGATGGAAATTAAGACTTACAAGACATTTTTGGCGGGAAGATTATTTCAGTGATTTACTAAAAAGATTAGAGACAAATTCTGATGTAGATCCAACTATTGTTGAAGTTGATAAAAGACGATATTTAAAAATGTTAAAGGTTGATCAATCATCAATCGTTGCAGGTAGAACATTAAAAGAAATTTTAGAAAGGTTTGATAAAAAGATTAAGGATCCAAGAAGAGCAAGTAAAGGAAGTAATACATCGAAAATCATTAAAGAGTTTCTAAAAATTAAATGTCCAATAAATAAAGCTGCAAAGGAATTAAATAAATTCTTTAAGAAAAATAAAATAAACCTTTTTGTTGACCAGAAATATTTTCCTATCTCAAAAAACAAAATATCTAAATTAAATGTAGTTTTCTCAACTGCCTTTGGTAGACAATTAGAATATTACACTGGCATAGTTTTTAAAATAGACATTAAATCAAAGTCGAAAATTATTAATTGTTGTAATGGTGGTCGTTATGACAAATTAATTTCTGATCTTGGCTCAAAAAAGCAGGTGCCAGCTGTTGGTGCTGCTCTTAACTTAAATTATCAATTATGAAAAATTTTATTAATATAGGAATACCTAGTAAGGGTCGGTTAAGAAAAGATGTTTTAAAAATTTTTACTAAAAAAAAATTAAAGCTTATTTCTGAGCGAGGAGAAAGAGATTTGATAGGTTCAATAAAAAATAAATTAAACATAAAAATTTTATATTTGCACGCTAGAGAAATTATTGAAAGATTAGGAGATGGTTCTTTAGATATTGGCTTTTCTGGTTTTGATTTATTAAAAGAAAGTCAGATAAATACCCAAAACAAAATAAATGTTATTAAAAAACTTGATTTTGGAAATGCTAATCTAGTTGTAGCTATACCTGATCCTTGGATTGATGTTCAAACAATAGCTGACCTAGAAGAAATTGCATTTGAGTTTAGAGATAAAAAGAAAAAAAGATTAAGAGTTGCAACTAAGTATCCAAATTTAACTAGGGATTTTTTATTTTCTAAAGGTGTTACTCAATTTAAATTGGTTGATAGTTTAGGAGCAACTGAGGCGTACCCATTTACTGGTTCAGCTGAATTAATTACAGACATAACATCTACAGGTGAAACTCTTAAAGCGAATAACTTACGCATATTGAAAGATGGAGAAATCTTAAAATCTCAAGCTTGTATTTTTACTTCAAAAAAAAATAGTAAAAAAAAAGGTTTAAAAAACTTTGTTAAATTACTTTCTAAGTAATTTATCTTTAAAGTATACGAGAATAATTTTGATGATATCAAAATTTCTTATTATTGCATAAGTAGCTATTAGAACCCCTATTCCAAAAATAATTTTTAAAATAAGATATAATTCCATAAAAATCCCTTATAATACAAGTTACGAATCATGGACACAATTTTATTAATAATTTTGATTTTAATGTTTGGAGCAATCTTGGCTATTTTGTATTTAAATATAAAGTCCAAAAGAGATAACAGAGCTGATGAGACCAATGAAATAGCAAATTTGAATGCGGAAATTATTAGATTAAAAGATAGCTTAAACTCTACAATCAATACATCTCTAACTTCGATGTCTACCTCATTTAATTCTTTATCAACTGGGGTTACTAAGGATATGACTGAGGCACTTACTAAAGTTGATGAGAAGGTTGGTAATTTTAATGAACAAGTAAAGCTTTTAAATCAAAGTCAAGAGGGAATTACTAAAATTTTAGCAGGGGTCAAAAAATATGGAACTCTAGCTGAGTATTCTTTGGATGCTCTAATTAAAGATTTATTACCTGCGTCTCAATATATGACAAATGTCAAAATGAAAGAAGATACAAGTGAAAATGTAGAATTTGCAATCAAGCTTCAAGGAGATGTTTTGGTTCCGGTAGACTCCCATTTTCCAGTGGAAAAATTTAAGGCAATTACAGATGCGCATGAGGCAGATAATAAGAAGGCAGTTGCTGATGCTAGAACAAAATTAGCAAGTGCATTTAAGGCTAAAGCAAAAAGTGTTATGGAGAAATATATTGTTCCACCGAAAACTTCAAATTTTGCAATAGTGTACGCTCCTACAGAAAGTCTTTATAAAGAATTAACTGAGTATCAAGACCCAAGCAGTAAAGAGCTATTAACTCAAGAATTAATGAAAAAATATAAGATAGTAATTTGTGGTCCAAATACTCTTTCAGCTTATTTACAGTCTTTACACATGGGCTTCCAGTCTCTTAAAATTTCAAAACACGCAAAAGAGATTTATGATCATTTGAAAACTATAAGTACGAGATTTTCTAGTCATTTTGATAATATTTATAAATTAAGAAAAAAACTTGAAGAGGCTATGACAGTTGTTGATAGTTTTGGAAAAGATGCAAGATCAATTAATAGAACTTTAGAAAATATAAAAGATCCCGAGCAAGTTGAAAAAGCTGTTTTAACAGAAAACGTTGAGAGTTTTGTTGAAAGAAATAAACAAGTCAAAAAATAATTTCTTTTTTCAGATAATACCGACTATAAGAAATCACATGCGTTGGAACAAAAAATATGACTATCCTACAAGTTCAAGAGCGACAGAAGATGGAATAAGAAGATACGTATTGGGAGAAGCAAAGTTACCGAGTGTAACTTCAATACTAGATGCAACTAAATCTGAGGAAGATAAAGCAGCGTTAGCGAATTGGCGTGAAAGAACAGGTTATAAAGAAGCAGAGGCAATAACAAAAGCAGCTAGCAGTCGTGGTTCTCAGATGCACAGCTATTTAGAGTCTTTTCTTTTAGGTAGAGAAAATTCAAGTTTCTTTGAAGATAATGAACAATATAAAAAAATGGCAAAAGAAATTATTGATAAAGGCTTAACAAACAGATTAGAGGAAATATACGGTGTGGAGTGCACTATGCATTACCCTGAGAGATATGCGGGTACAGCGGACTGTGTAGGTGTTTATGAAGGTAAAGAAACAATAATTGATTTTAAGCAATCTAACAAACCAAAAAAAGCTGAGTATATAGACTCTTGGTTTTTACAAACTGCTGCTTATTCATTAGCGCATAATGTTGTTTATAATTCAAATATCAATGCTTGTGTTATTCTAGTTTGCACAGTAGATAATTTATTTCAAGAATTTAAAATTCAGGGCCCTGAACTAGTTACTTATCAAAATTTATTTCTGGGTAGATTAAAAAAATTTTATGAAATGAATAATACAGGTTTGTAAATATGGATAAAATTGTTATTTACGATACAGAAACGACCAATAGTACTATTTGGGGATCTATAATTGAAGTTGGTGCCGTTGTAGTTGATAAAAATTTAAAAGAGATCGGGAAATTAAATATTAGGGGTCGAATGCCAGAAGGAGAGGTTCCCAGTGCAAAGGCTTTACTTGTTAATTCAACTAGTATTGATTTATTAACCAAAGGTAATTATTCACATTACGAATTTTTAGGTGCTGTTGAAAATTTTTTCACAAAATGTGCTCCCGCAGTATTTATGGGTTGGTCAAACCTTAATTTTGATCGAAAAATGTTTCATTTTAATTTCTTTAAGGGTAATAGGTATCCTTATGCCACACACTCATCACCCAACAGTGAACATGATGGTTTGCATATAGCTAGAGCAGCCCAAACATTAAACTCAGAGACCTTAAAAACAGAACTAACAGAGGCAGGAAATCCGAGCCTTGCCTTAGAATCTTTGTCTAGAATGCAAGGTTTTGACACTTCAGCTAGCCACACAGCTTACGTAGATGCACAAAACTCACTAAAGGTTCTTAGAATTATAAAAGATAAGCATAAAGAAAATTGGGATACATTTCTAAAAACATCAACAAAAACAAGCGTAGAGACATTTTTAAAAAACGAGGGTATTTATTCAATATTTGAAAATGTGAAGGGTAGAAACATGATGTATCTTACTGGTACGTTGCATCCAAATCATTGCTTTCATCCATCTTATACATCTTGGGGATATGTTTGGGACTTAAGAAGGGATCCAGAACCATTATTAAACCTACCAGTAAATCAATTACGGGACGTATTAAAAAAATATAGCCCTAAGGCTTTAAGAGTTTTAAAGACCAATAAAGCACCAGTAGTTTTAGATAAACAGTTTGCTCTTAAGCAAAAACCTTATTCAGATTTGGATTTAGCAACAATTCAAAAAAGAGCTAAGCTTGTTAGAGAAAGCGAAAATTTTTGTAAAAATATTCAAGTTATAAATAGAGAAGCCGCTGAGGAAAAAGAACAAACAAAAACTCAAGAAGATTTATTACCAGAGGAAACTCTTTATGAGAAATTTATTCCAAATAAAGATACTGCACTATTTAAAACTTGGCATAGTTCATCTTGGGAAGACAAATTGAGATTATTAGATAAGTTTACAGATAAAAGATGTAGTTGGTTTGGTCAAAAAATTATTTATCAAGAGGCGCCACAAATTTTACCACCTGATCTTTACAAAAATATCAAAAGTGAAATTGCCAGAAGAATTTTGAGTAAAAATAAAGAAAAGTGGCAAACTGTAAATATGGCTTATACCGAAATTGACTATTTGAGAGACCAAGCTTCTAATAGAGATGATGAGGAAGAACTAAAAAAATTGGATGAAATAAACGAATTTATAATTTCAATTGAAAAAAAATATGAAATTGCCTAGTTGACTTTGTATTTGTAATTTATAGAAAGATTATATGCTAACAGATTTTAAAGACGAAGATTTTGATAACAAAATTAAAAACGAAGATATTTCTGTAATTCAATTTTCAGCTGCGTGGTGTGGACCATGTAAAGCTTTAAAACCAATCATGGATAAACTAGCTGTTGAGTATAAAGATAAAGCAGGATTTTATTACGCTGACATTGAAGAAGGTGGAATAAATACTGGTAGTGCTGCTGGAATACGAGGGGTACCAACTGTAATAATTTATAAAAAAGGTGTTGAAGTAGATAGAAAAGTTGGTGGTGTACCCGAAAGTCACATGAAAGAATTTTTAGAAAAAAATATCTAATTTAAATTCAAAACTTCCGAACAAAGATATAAAGATCCAGTAACTATCAGTAGATCTCCTTGATTTAGATTTATGCTCTTGATCGCCTCTTCAATATTTTCTTTATAATTTACATTTGGGATATTTTTAAATTTTTCTTTTAATTTAAGTCCACTAATTGCATTTGGCTGGTTTTTAATATCTACGGTTGTTATTGAGGCAATATCTTTAAAGTGGTTAATATATTTCTCATGTTCTTTATTTTTCATCATACCAATAATGACGTGTTTCTTACAATCTAGGCTTTTTAAATATTCATTTAATACTCTTGCTCCATCTTCATTATGATCTCCAGATATTAAAAAAAGATTGTCTTTAACTAAATCTTTTAATTTACCTGACTCAATTTTTTGAAGCCTTGCAATGTTATCGATCTTTTGAATACCTTTTTTTATATGATGATCTTCGATACTAAGATCTAAAATTCTTAGAGTTGCAATAGCTGTTGAAATATTTTCCTGTTGAAATTGACCTAATACATTTGGTTTTGGTAGTTTTAATCCACCAAATTTATCTTCATAATAAAAGAATTCATTTTCTCCATTTGAGAATGAAAAATCTTCATTAAAAAAATACTTATTAGATTGATTTTGGTGAATAGTTTTTTTTATCTTTTTTAATGTTGAAATAGGATATTGTTTTGCAACAATAATATTTGAATTTAAAAGGTTTGAAGTTTTTTCAAAAATAATCTTATCAATAGTTCTCTCATTTTCTGGAAGCCAGTCTAAATGGTCCATTGATATAGAAGTTACAATACTTGCAAGATTATTTTTTAAGATATTTGTTGCATCAAACCTATGAAACAAACCTGCCTCAATGAGATTAATATTATCAGGATATTGAGTTGCTTTATAAAAATAACATGCAGTCAAAATTTCAAAGAATGTTATTGGATTATCACCATTAACTTTTTCAACTTCCTCAAATAAAGAAGCCAGTTCATCATCTCCAAGTTGTTGATTGTTAAAAACAAATCTTTCATTTATTTTTTGAATATGAGGACTGGTGTAAACGTTACACTTTATTCCTGCCTCTTTTAAAATCGAATAACAAGCTTGAATGGTTGAGTTTTTACCATTTGTACCAACAATGCTGATTGCCTTAATTTTATCCTGAGGATTACCCAGTTTTTCACAAAGATGATTTATTCGATCTAAGCTTAGATCAATTTCTTTTTTATGCAATTTTAGAAAGCGACTGAGTATTTTCTGTAGTTTCATCTTGTTCAGTGCTTATAACAGAATTTTTTTTTAACAATATTGACAATAGAGTTCCAATTTTTTCAGCAAGATCTTTTCTTTCAACAATTAAATCAATAAAACCAGTCTTTTCAACGTATTCACTCTTTTGAAAACCTTCTGGCAATTCTTCTTTAACAGTTCCTTGAATTACTCTTGCTCCAGCAAAAGCGATTAGCGCTTCGGGCTCAGCTATATGAATATCACCTAACATTGCATAGGAAGCTGTGATCCCACCAGCAGTTGGGTCTGTTATGCAAACAAGATATGGAAGATAATTATTTTTTAATTCATTTATTGCTAGTGTGGTTCTTGTCATTTGAGATAAAGAAATTAAACTTTCCATCATTCTCATTCCTCCCCCTGCGCTTACACACAAAAAAGGAGTTTTATTCTCAATTGCATGCTGAATACCGTACAAGAAAGCTTCTCCTTCTGCAGCCGCCATTGACGCGCCTAAAAAATCAAAATCAGATGCAACTGCAGTAATTTTAATATCATTGATTACCCCACTTACGACCATCATCCCACAATCCATACCTGTTTTTTTTCTGACAGATTTTAATCTATCTTTGTAAGATTTTGAGTCTGTCCAATTTAAAGGATCATCTTTCGGGATGGGTGTTTGGAATATTTTGTAATTATCTTTTCCAAATAAAATATCAAATCTTTGTTTTGGTTTAATTCTGTGGTGTTTATTACAATCAGGACAAACCCAAAGATTTTCCTCTAAGTCTTTTTTTAATATTGGACCTTTGCAACAAGAAGTCCAGTCACTATTTGCAATATCTTCCTTAGATGCTCTTTTATGAATGGCAGATTTAATTTTTTCACCTGCTTTGATTATTTTAGTGATCCAATTCATTTTATTCTATTTTTTAATTTTCTTACTAACTTACCTACATTTGTGACAGGATTTTGTCTACTATTTAAACTTCTCGTAATTTCTTTACAAATAGCACTTCCCACTACTAATCCATCAGCAGATTTAAGCTTTCTAATTGTCTTATCTGTAATTCCAAAACCAATCACAATCTCTTTTTTAGGATTAATTTTTTTTATCCTATTGTAATTTTTAAGTATTTCTCGAGGTGATACTTTCAATTTGCCACCTGTAGTGCTTAGCATTGATATAAAATAATTCATTGGATGTGAGTTTTCTATAATTTTTTTAAGTCTTTTACTTGTTGTAGTAGGTGACAAAAGTTGAATAAAATAAATTGATTTTTTTTTACATTTTTTTGCGAAATTTTTATTTTCTGGCCAAGGTAAATCTACAACTATTAATCCATTTACTCCTGAGGTTTTACATTTGTTTAAGAAGTTGTTATCTCCATATTGAAAAATCATATTATAGTAACCCATCAATATAATAGGTTTGTTTTTATCAAATTTTTTAAAATCTTTAACGATCCTAAATATATCATTTATTTTAATACCTTTTTTAATTGCTCTATACGCACTAGTTTGAATTTGGCTTCCATCTGCAACAGGAGTATTATGAGGCACACCTACTTCTAAAATATCTGCATTTTTAGATATAGATTTTAATATATCCAAAGATTGTTTTTTTGAGCTATCACCAGCAACAGTATAGGTTAATAAAGCAGGTCTATTTTCTGCCTTTGCTTTTTTAAATGCAACACTAATTGGATTTAACATATTTTTTACCCAATCTTTTTTTTAAAATTCCACGGTCTTTGTAAGCATCGCCACAACTATTGATTACTACCACAGTATCTTTGCTAAGTTTTTTTGCTTCTTTAAGAGCGACAAAAAAAGCATGGCTTGGTTCTAAGGAAGGTCTTAAATCCTCAAATTTTGTCACAAGTTTAAAAGCATTTAAAGCTTCTTCGTCACTTGCAGATGTATATCTGGCTCTTTTTGTATCTTTTAAAAAACAATGGAGTGGAGAAATTCCAGGATAATCAAGTCCTGCAGAAATTGACTCAGTCTCTTCTATTTGTCCATCTGAATTCTGATTCACATATTGAGCTGCACCATGTAGAATCCCAATCTTTGAACCATAGGTTAAAGGAGCTGCATGTTTTTTACTTTTCGCAGGTCCACCAGCCTCTACCCCAATAAACTCAACTTGTTTTTTATCATAATCCATAAATTCATTCCAAAATCCAAAGCTCGAACTCCCACCCCCAACACAATTGTATAACTTAAGTTTTTTTGGAATTGATCCAAATTCCTCAATCAGCTGTACTTTTAACTCTCTTGAAATTTGGCTTGTGCTCCATCCACATATACGAACAAAAACTGCTGGACCAACAGTACTACCAACACACATTGCTGTTGTATCACAATTTGCAACCCAAAATCTCATACATTCTGAGACAGCATCTACAAGTGTTTGACTTCCTGAGTAGACGGGTATTACTTGTGCACCGTTTTTTTTCATCGCTTTTACATTTGGCTGTTGCCTAGCAATATCCTTTGCACCCATAAATATCTTACATTTTAAACCAAACTTTTTAGCTGCCATACTTAACATTTTACCTGCATAGCCAGCACCGGTGTCGCCACATATAATCTTTTTACCCGATCGTTTTGCAAGCAAACAGTGAACAGTAGCGTTGTAAATTTTATGGGCCCCTCCATTAGCATCTGATACAACTTTGGACCAAATTTGAGCACCATTAATATGATTAGTAAGATTTTCTAGTTTTATAAATCTTGTGGGAGACCCGACCCAATTTTTAAAGTATTTATCTCTCTCATTTATAAATTTTCTATCCTTTTTTAATTTATTAAATAAAATTTCTAAATCCTCTATTGGCTTTTTTAAAGTTTCAGGAACGAAGTTTCCTCCAAATTTACCACCCCAAAATCCAAGCGAATTTCCTTGATCAATAACCGGAACTCTTTTTTTAAGTTTCATTTTCTTTAAATAAATTTAACAATTTATCGATTTTATTAATATCTTTTTTTCCATTCTGGTCTTCTAATGCTCCACTGAGATCAATAATAAAGTCTTTATTTTTAAAGCTAGGTATATCATTTATTTGGATATTGCCTGCAATCATTTTATCTAATTCATCGGGTACATCATCTATTAAACTATGATCAAAACTTTCAGATTTTTCGTAACCCTTACCATCAAATAAAATAATTTCAGATATACCAATATAATTTTTATATAGGGAAACGTCTTTTTCATTATTAATTGTGAGAGCTGAAATGATTTTTATCTTTTTACTTTCCTTAATTTTTTTGGTTCGCTCGGGACTTACGTCGTAAAGCTGATAGTAATCAAAATTTAAATCTTTTATTTTTTCTAAAAAAAAATCACTTGGTTTTACCATTACAGATACAAAATTAATATTTTTCTTATTTACTTTTAATAATTCTTTAAGTCTTTCATAATCAACGTACCTTTTGCTTTTTTCATAATTTGTTATAAATCCAATGTAGTTTGGAGGAAAAGGATGACTTAGTATGAATCTTAAAGTAACAGGATCTGACACTCCACATATTTTCAATCCTTTGATCATTGATTTAAATGATTTAACAAATTATTAATATTTTTCTTTATGTTGCCTTTGGTTATTGGTCTTCCAATAACCAACCAATCACTTCCATTATTATATGCTTGCTTAGGTGTCATTATTCTTTTTTGATCGTTTTTGCTGTTATCAAATCTTATACCTGGGGTAATTATTTCTTTTTTAAATACTTTTTTTACTAAATTCACTTCTTGTGCGCTACAAACAATGGCATCTAATTTGGCTTTCGCTGCAAGTTTTGCTTGATGTAAAACTAATTTTTTTACATCTTTATTAAAGCCAATCTCTTTTAATGCTTTATTGTCTAAGGAAGTTAATACTGTTACTCCAATTAATTTAATTCTACCGGATGCTTTTTTTGCTGATGATAAAGCTTTCAAGCCAGAACTTATATGTATTGTTAAATAATTTATTTTTAAATCTTTAATTGCCTTTATTGTAGAAACACATGTATTAGGAATATCGTGAAGTTTTAAATCAGCAAAAATAATCTCATTTTTTAGATTTGAAATGAAATTTCTTCCCTTTTTAGAGTTTAAAAATTCTAAACCAAATTTATATCCAATAATTAATTTAGAGTTTTTGGTTTTGTTAATGATATTTTTAATTTTTGAAATATTGGTGCTATCGCAAGCGACAAATATTTTATTATTTTTCATTATTTATTTTTTTAAACAAATCCTTTGCCATTTTGAAGTTAATTGTTCTTTTTTTTGGGGTATTAACTTTTTCTCCAGTTTTGGGATTTCTTGAAATTCTTGCTTTTTGTATCTTAGTGTAAAAAACGCCAAAACCTCTTAATTCTACTCTCTCGCCTCTTTTAAGTGTAAATTTAATTTCTTTTAAAATAATATTTATAAATTTCTCAAGATCTTTTTTAAGAAAATTTGGATAGTTTTTGGATAATTGTTTTATTAGTTTTGATTTTACTATTGGCAAATTAATTTTATCTATTTTTTATCTTCATCTTTTTTTTTAAGATCCTCTGAAAGGGATGAAAAAGGAAGATTTTTTCCTGAGCCCTCTGCTCCATATTTGTCCAGAGCTTCTTTTTTTTCAATCTCCTCTAAAAGTTTTATACTTAGAATTACTTTTCTTTTGTTTAAATCAAGTTCTGCTATTGCACAATCAATTCTTTCTCCTCCAGTAAATCTTGACGGCCTAGCATCTGCGGAATTAATTGCAATTTGAGATTTTTTTATTGGAAAATCCATTTCACAACCCTCTGGTCTAACTATCAAACCCTTATTATCTGTTGAAATTATTTTGACTGTTATTGTTTGATTTTCTTTTTTGTTTTTGAACCAATCAAAAGGATCAGTTTTTGTTTGTCTCAACCCAACCCTTATTTTTTGTTCAGAGGTCTTAATTTCTAATACTTTTACTTTAATTTTGTCACCTTTGTTATATTTATTTAATTCTTCTTCTCCATTATTTAAATAAGTAAGATCGTTACAATGCAAAAAAGCATCAAGATCATAGTTTTTTATTTTTACAAATAAAGAATACTCATTTTTATTGACTACATCTCCCTCAACAATCGAACCTACTGGGTGGTTTTTTTCGAAAACTTCGTATGGATTTTTTTGAGTTAATCTGTGTGAAATAGCTACTCTCCTTTTTTCTTTATCAATTTCTGTGATTACACAGTCTATTTCATCACCAACTTTAAACATTTTTTTTGTAGAAACATTTTTCTTTGTCCAACTTAACTCACTTGAGTGAAGTAGAGTTGTTAAGCCTGGCTCTAATTCACAAAAAGCACCAAAGTCCATTATTTTTACCACTTTAGCCTTATAAGTTTTATCAAGATTGTAATTTTCTATATGTTCAAATGGATCTGGCGATAGCTGTTTAACAGAGCAACCAACTTGTAATTTTTCTTTATCAACAGAAATTACTTTTAAATCGTGTTTTTCACCAATATTAAAAACCTCATCAGGATGATTTACTCTAGAATATGAAATTTCTTGAAGATGAACTAATACATCTAGTTCATTATTCACATTAAAAAAACAACCAAAAGAACTATATCCTTTTACTTCTGCATCTTTAATTATGTCACCAATCTTATATTTGCTAATAATTTTAGCTTTATCTTCTTTTTTGAATGAAGAAATTATTTCTTTTCTTGACACACAAGCATTTCCTCTAATCTTGTCTAATTTTATTAAAGCAAATTTTTGAGGTTCATTCATAAGGTGACTTATATCCTTTAAAGGTTTGTCACTTATTTGTGAACCAGGTAGAAACATCAATGAACCTGTATCTATATGTTCAACAATACATCCTCCCTTACATTTAGAGGTGATCTTACCCATTATTGGTTCATTTTTTTCATATGCCTCTACTAATTTGTCCCATCCCTTTATTTTTTTTGCTTTACTAGCTGAAACTAATATTTCACCATTTCTATCCTCAATTTTTTCTAAAAGAACCGGTATAGTTTCTCCAACTTTTATCTTATCTTTTAATCCCAAAGATTTGAGTTCGTTAATGTCTAAAACGGGTTCGCTTTTTAAACCTTCAACAAATAAAAAAACAAATTTTTCGGTAATCTTGTTGATTTTACCGTCTATAATTTTGCCTTCTTCAATGTTGATTTTTGATAGTTGAGTATTTAATAATTTTTCGAACTCTTTAGAAGCAGGGTTTGATAAATCTTTAAATATTTCCATTTATTTATTTTTAAATCCGATCTTTTAGTTAAAATTAACAAGTTAATCAACAATCAATTTTGTAAGAATAATGAGTAAATTTAACTAAGTTTCCCTCCTAAATATTTTATTTTAGTTAAAAAGGAGGGAAAAGAAGTTTTTATTGAACTTACATCATGAATTTCCCATTCTCCACCAAAAGTGAGAGCAGCCACAACACTTGACATAAACACACGATGATCTTTAAGAAAATTTTTTATAACTATTTTTTTGTTCACTCTAATATTTGGGTTACCATAAATTTTGATACTATCATTTGTGGTTACTGTCTTAATTCCTATTTTCCTCAAAATTTTTGATCCCCAATACAATCTTGGGCTTTCTTTTTGATTTAGTTCTGACAATCTCTTAAACGTTGAAATTCCTTTAGCTTTTGCAGCTAATAAAAAAATTAATAAAAATTCATCTATAGATGAACTGTTAAGACTTGGTGGACAGTTGATAGATCTTAAATTTTTTTGACTATCTATAAAGATATCAGCTACTATTTCACCTTTGTAGTTTTTTTTATTAAGAAGTTTAATTTTAACACCCATTTTTTTTAAAATTTTGATAATTCCAATTCTTGTTAAATTAATGTTAACATTTTTAATTTTAAGTTTAGAATTTTTTGATAAGATTGTTAAAACTATAAAAAAAGCACCAGAACTTATATCTGAAGGGATTTTGTAATTTATTGGTTGAATATTTTTTTTACCTTTAATATTTATATAATCAAAATTTTTTTTACTCTCAACTTTAATTGGTAATTTCAAATATTTAAAAATCAGTTCTGTATGATTACGAGATTTTCTGGCTTTAATAGAACAATTTCCTTTTGTGTTTAATGCTGCCAACATAATACTACTTTTACATTGAGCTGATCCAATATTTTCAAAATACTTAATAGGTTTAGGTTTTTTTGTGCCGTAAATCTTAATTGGAAGCTTACCGTTATTTGTTTTAAAATTTGCACCAAACTTTTTTAAAGGTTTTACTACTCTTAAAAAATCTCTTTTAGATAAACTTTTGTCCCCCTTAAGAGTTATTACTTCTTTAGAGTGTGTTAAGAGTCCAAGAATTAATCTTCCAAGTGTTCCAGAATTTCCTGAATTTAATATAATATTTTTTTTATATTTAAAACCGTTCAAACCTCTTCCATGAATTTCGCAGGAATTTTTGTAAAGTCTGATTTTTATTCCTAATTTTCTCAGACATTTAAGTGTGTTAATTACATCCTCAGATTTAAGTAAGTTAATAGCCCTTGATTTACCTATTGCCTGTGATGCTAATAAAGCCCACCTGATTGATAAACTTTTATCACCTTCTATATATATGTTTTTTTTGAATGGTTTTATGGTTTTAGAAATTTTAATTTTATCTTTCATTAAAAAATTAAACTATTTTGAATGAATCTCCAAAATACACATTTTTAGCATCAATGTTTTGAATTAAATTATTAGGTGTTCCTTGAGCTACTACTTTTCCATTATGAATAATTGCCGCTGTATCAACACAAGCTAATAAATCTCGAGCTTGATGATCACATAAAATTACAGAAATATTATTAAAACTTTGAAGATTTACAATTATCTCCTGTAATGTTTTAATTGTCATAACATCTAAAGCTGCAAATGGTTCGTCCAATAGTAAAATTCTTGGATCTGAAATTAACGAAATAGCTATTACTAATTTTTTTTTTTGACCTCCTGATAAAAAATCAGCTTTAATATCTCTGATCGGATCTAATTCAAATTTTGAGATTAAAGAGTCAATTTTTTCGTTTCTGTAACTTAAATTATCAATAGTAATTTCTGCAATAGCTTTTAAGTTTTCATAAACAGTCAGATCATGAAAAAAACCTCCGTATTGAGGCACAAATCCAATTTTAAACTTTAATGTTCTTTGATAAATTGGATATTGATTTACTACTTTTGAATCAATAATAATTGATCCAAAATCAGGTGATATCAATCCAGTTATTAAATTAAATATTGTAGATTTCCCAACTCCGTTTGGGCCCAATAGCCCTAAAATTTGACCATTATTCAATTTTAAATTTAAATTATCCAGTATTTGTTTTCTCCCAAATTTCAAAGAAATTTTTTCAAGTTCGAGTATTGGAGTAATTTCTTTAAATGATTTTATTCTAAACTTTTTTACATTGGACATGTTAAGCTCACTTTGATGTAATTTTTATCTTATTTTTAGAATTATTCATAAAAATTTCTACATTTTTTGATTTTAAGTTAATCCTAATGTTGTCAGTTTGAATTAAACCTTGCAACCCTTCGTACAACACATTTTCTGAAATTGTAACAATATTTTCATCAAAATTTAAGAGTAATTTTTGCGACGAAATTTCATTATCAAGATATGTTATTTTAACGTTTTTAGTAAATAAAGTTTCATAAGTATTATTGTTAAATACAGCATAATTTGAGACAATTGTAAACGAAAGATTATTTTCATCTATTATTTTTGCTATAACTCCTTGCATGTTAACAATTTCATCATTAGCAGAATAAGTAATTTCACTTAAATCAGATGATATAGAATATTGACTGTTATCCTCAAACTTTACGTCATAC
>CACGDY010000002.1 GCA_902571915.1 uncultured Pelagibacteraceae bacterium | reverse complement strand
TAAAGAAATGGATATTAATTTTCTGATAATTGCATGGAGAGGATTTAGTGGAAACAGAGGCAAACCTACTGAGAAAGGTCTTTACGAAGATGGCAGAAGCGCAATTAATTGGTTGTATAATAAGGGTGTTAAGGAAGAAAATATTGTTGTTTATGGGGAGTCTTTAGGAACCGGAGTCGCTACACACTTGTCTCAAAATAAAAATTTTGCTGGAATAATATTAGAAACTCCTTTTACATCAATGATTGATGCAGCAAAGAAATTTTATCCATACATACCCGTTGGTTTATTATTAAAAGATAAGTTTGATAATAAATCTAAAATTAAAAACATTAGCGTTCCACTTTTAATTATGCACGGAGAAGCTGATCAAATAGTGCCTTTTTCGATGGGTAAAGAAATGTATAAAATTGCTAATGAACCAAAATTTTCTTATTTTACAAAACATGATAATCATATGATGGAATTTGATGAAAATCTTATTAAAGCTCTCAATTCTTTTCTAAAAGGTTTAAATTAAGCCATAATCTCAACAAATATATTTCAAAATTTTTTTATAATTTTTAATTATGAAAAAATTCTTACTAACACTTATATCTTACTTATATTTTATTAATATTGTTTATTCACAAGATAAATTTTTCCAACCAGATGATTTATTTCACATAGACAATATGGATTCCCATAATAAAGAATTTAGCCTATATTTTAAAGGTAGAGACAAATCTATTTTAGCGAGAGGTGAAGAAAATAATTATATAAACGATTATCCAAAAGACCTTTATATTTATAATTATTCAACTAAGTCATCATCTCCTTTAATTTCTTATGATTGGTTTCCATCTCAAGCAAAATATTTTTTACAGGAATACGATTTTCCAGTATTTCCAGATGATTTTGCATATTATCTTCTAAAAGATGACAAAACATTAGTGATGATTAGTGCAGTAAAAAGTTTAAATGCAAATTTTAAATATGATATCAGTAAAAGAAAATTAGAACTTTACCCTACCACAGGAAAATTTGATTTTATAATTTCCTCATTTTCTAAAGATTGTGGTCATTATAAATTTAAGGATAGCTATAAATGTAATATCTACAAACCTTTAATTTCTAGTAATTTGATTAATTAACTTGAGTAAATGCCTCAGCAAATTGTTTCGCATCAAATAATTGAAGATCATCTTCTTTTTCACCTAAGCCTAGTGCTAGAATTGGAAGCTTATATTTCTTTGCTAAAGCTAAAAGTATACCACCTTTCGCTGTTCCATCTAATTTAGTCATAATAATACCTGTTATAGGAATTATCTTGTTAAATTCTTCAACTTGATTGATTACATTTTGTCCTGATGTAGCATCTAAGACTAATATAACGTTATGCGGCGCGTCTGGATCGATCTTTTTTGTAACATTAGCAATCTTTTTATATTCCTCCATTAAATTTTTCTTATTTTGAAGTCTTCCAGCCGTATCAATTAATACTTGTTGAAAATTATTGTTTATTGCTGCTTCAACAGCTTTATACGCAACGGAGGCAGGATCAGAACCTTGAGAAGATTTAGTAATTTGAACATTAACTTTATTTGCCCAATTTTCTAACTGTTCAATTGCAGCAGCTCGAAAAGTATCTGAGGCTGCAAACATAACTTTATTTCCATTAGTTTTTAAAATTTTACCAATTTTACCAATGGTTGTAGTTTTTCCAACTCCATTTACTCCCGAAACTAAAGTTGCATTAAGTTTTTCCTTTTTTTCAAAAAAACAATTATTCTCCAAAGGTTTCATTAAAGAAATAATATATTCTTTCAAGATATGGTTTATTTCACTAGTTAGATCTTTATTTGGGTCGATTTTTTTATTTGAAATGATTTCTTTTATTTCAGATGCAGCTTCTACACCCACGTCTGATTGAATTAAAAATTCCTCAATTTTATCTAAATTTTCATCATCTATTTCCTTTTTAATTATTATTTCTTTGAGACCAGATGTAAGTGCAGAGGCACTTTTTTTAAAACCTATTTTAAATTTGTCAAAAATTCCCATTATAGTTTGATCTCGATTTCATCTATATTTGATACAGGACCTTTCATGTGTATTGAATTTTTTTCATCAATCAAAATAGATAGTTTACCTGTTGTAAATTCTATATCTGTATTATTTTCTGTTAAATTATTTAATTTACCAGCAAATGCTGTCGCACAAGCAGCCGTACCACATGCTTTAGTTAATCCAGCTCCTCTTTCCCAAACTTTAACCTTAATCAAATCTTTATTCATTACCTGGGCAATTGTGACATTACATTTTTCTGGAAAAAAATTATGATTTTCAATACCTGGACCAATTTTTTTTATATCAAAATTATCAACCTCATTAACAAAAAAAATGATATGTGGGTTGCCAACATTTACTGCAGTGCCACCAAGATGTTCTTTGTTATTTTTGTCGAGTATTTTAATATTTAAATTTTTTGTATTTAATTTTTCTGATAAAGGTATTTCATTCCAATTTGTTTTAGCTTTACCAATTTCTGTTGTAACAATATTATTTCCTAAAATTTCAGACTTTAAATTTCCAGAAAATGTATTCAAAATTATAGTTTTATTATTAGTTTCTTTTGAAATGAAATCCGCAACACATCTTGTTCCATTACCACATGCTCCCGACTCTCCACCATCAGAATTAAAGAATTTTAAGTTTGCATCAGCTGACTTGTCATTTTCTATTAAGATTAACTGATCACAGCCAATAAAATTTCTATCACAAATTTTGATTATTTGATCCTTTGTTAAATTGGTAATTTCTTGTCTATTATCTATGATTACAAAGTCATTACCTAATCCGTTCATTTTAAATGCTTTAATGTCCATATATAGTTATTTAACTTATTTATTGACTTTTTGAACCTCTATTATAGTTTGTGGCAGTTTCCGCAAAAACGTTAAATTTGCGGTGTCTTTGGAAACAAAGAGATCGACACTAGTCAGCGAGGGTTCGCCCACTAGTGTGATTACTAATGCGCGTTATAAATATGTTTGAAAATTTAACAAATAAATTTGAGGAAGTTTTTTCCTCTTTAAAAAAAGCACCATCACTTGATGAAAATCAAGTTGATGAGGGATTAAGAGGTATAAGACAAGCTTTATTAGAAGCAGACGTATCGCTTGATGTTGCCAAAGATTTTATTGACAAAGTAAAACCAAAAGTTTTGGGTCAAGAAATAATAAGATCAACATCTCCAGGAGATATGGTTGTGAAGATTGTTTATGATGAATTGGTTAACTTGCTAGGAGAAAAAAATAACGATGTAAATCTCAATGCTGTACCGCCAGTGCCAATGATGCTAGTTGGACTTCAAGGTTCTGGTAAGACCACTACAACTGCAAAACTTGCAAGATATTTGGAAAATACAAAAAAAAAGAAAGTAATGATGGTTAGTTTAGATATTTACAGGCCAGCTGCCCAAGAACAATTAAGATCTTTAGGCGAGCAAAACAACATCTTAACGCTTCCAATAATTGAGGGTCAACAACCTGCTGACATTTGTCAAAGAGCTATAAGTGCCGCTAATCTTAATGGTGCTGACATCATTTTATTTGATACTGCTGGTAGAACACAAATAGATTTACAAATGATGAGTGAGATTAAACAAATTGAAAATACAATTAAACCTGCAGAAACGTTTTTAGTTGCTGACTCACTAACAGGTCAAGTTGCGGCATCTGTAGCAAAAGAATTTAAAAATACCGTTAATGTTTCTGGGATAATCCTAACTAGAGCAGATGGTGATGCCAGAGGAGGAGCTGCTGTGAGTATGAAATTTGTTTCACAAGTTCCGATTAAATTCTTAGGTATAGGAGAAAAAATTCAAAATCTTGAGGTGTTTCATCCAGATAGAATTGCAAATAGAATTCTTGGTATGGGAGATATCGTATCTCTAGTTGAAAAAGCAGCTCAAGATTTAGGTGAAGAAAATATTAAAAAAGCTGAAGAGAATTTAAAAAAGGGACAATTTTCTATGGAAGATTATTTGGCACAACTAAGACAAATGAAAAAAATGGGTGGAATAGAAGGCATCATGTCTTTTATGCCTGGTGTTTCAAAAGTTAAATCACAAATGGATGCGGCTGGGATTGATGAAAGTATTATTACAAAGAATGAAGCTATAATATTGTCTATGACAAAGAAAGAGAGAGAGAGTCCAAAGATAATTGATGGTTCTAGAAAAAAAAGAATTGCTAATGGTTCTGGGACAGATCCAGCCACTATCAATAAGTTGTTAAAACAATTTAAAATGATGTCTGAAATGATGAGAAAGATGTCAAAGGGTAATCTCAAAGGTATGACTGACAAAGGAATACCTCCAGAATTATTCAATCAATTAAAATAAAAAAAGGAGAATGAATGTTAAAATTAAGGTTATCAAGAGGCGGAACAAAGAAAAGACCAGTTTATAAATTAGTTGTTGCAGACAGTCGTTTTGCAAGGGACGGTAGATTTATAGAGAAAGTGGGATTTTTTAATCCACTATTGCCAAAGGAAAAAAAGGAAAGAATTGGATTAGAAGCGGAACGAATAAAGTATTGGTTGGGTCAAGGCGCACAACCGACAACTAGAGTAGCAAGGATTTTAGGTGAAAATGCATTAATGCCTATGCCAGCAAATGGAAATAATCCTCAGAAAGCTATCCCAAAAAAAGATCGAAAAAAAGAAGGTAGTGAGGAAGCTAAAAAAGAGGAAGCTCCAAAAGCAGAAGCTCCAAAAACAGAAGCTAAAAAAGAGGAAGCTCCAAAAGCAGAAGCTCCAAAAGCAGAAGCTAAAAAAGAGGAAGCTCCAAAAGCAGAAGCTAAAAAAGAGGAAGCTAAAAAAGAGGAATAGAAATAATACAAAGATAATTTATGATGCAAGCCCAAGTATTTACTCTACACCCAGAAATTTTCCCTGGGCCTTTAAATAAAGGTATATTCAATAAAGCAATGACTAAAAAGTTGTGGAGCTTAAAAGTAATTAATATTAGAGACTCTGCTCAAGATAAACATAAAACAGTTGATGATACTCCTTACGGCGGTGGGACAGGTATGTTGATTAAACCGGATGTCCTGGCGAATTCTATTGATCAAAATGTAAATAAGGGAGATAGAATTTTTTATCTTTCACCAAAGGGTAAAAGATTTGATCAAAAATTTGCACAAGATTTATCTAAAGAAAAATCATTTTCTTTAATTTGTGGACAGTTTGAAGGTGTTGATGAAAGAGTTTTAGGTACTAGAAATATTGAGGAAGTAAGCATTGGAGATTATGTTTTGTCTGGAGGAGAAACAGCAGCTTTGGTTATTTTAGATAGCGTTTTAAGACTTTTACCTGGAGTTTTAGGAAATGATAAATCTCCAGCTGATGAAACTTTTGAAAATGGCCTTTTAGAGTATCCGCAGTTCACAAAACCTCAAATATGGGAAGAAAAAGCAGTGCCAGAAGTGTTATTATCTGGAGATCACAATAAAATTAAAGACTGGCGTTTATCTCAATCTGAGGCTATAACACGCGACCGAAGACCAGATTTGTGGCAAAAATATAAGAAAGATTAAATTGATAAATACTGAAATGAAAACAATAGAAGAAATTAACCAAAACAACTTTAAAAAGATTCTCTCTGAAAAAAAGATACCTGAATTTTTCCCAGGAGATGTTGTAAAAGTTGGAGTAAGAATTACAGAGGGTAAAAAAGAAAGAATTCAGTATTTTGAAGGCGTATGTATTGCTAAAAAAAGTAGAGACATAAACTCCTCATTTACTGTCAGAAAAATATCATTCGGTGAGGGAGTTGAGAGAACATTTCCATTGTTTGGAACTGTGATTGATTCAATTAAAGTAATCCGATCAGGAAAAGTAAGAAGAGCAAAACTTTATTATTTAAGAGACAGAACTGGGAAGTCAGCAAGAATTGCTGAAAAAATTAGAAAAAAAATTGGTATCGATATTGGTGTTAAAACAGAAACAATAACTGAGGAAAATTTAGCTCCCATCGCAAAAGAAAATACCTCAGAAATTAAAAAAGAGTCTACACCAGCGGATGAGCTAAAAATAGACAAAACTTCAAAAAATGAAGTTAAAAAAGTTGCCCCTAAGGCCGAAACTAGTACAGAAAAAAAGCTTGAAAATTTACAAGAAAAAAAATAATTTTTTTCTCAATGCCTAATACTCTTTACGATAAAATTTGGAATGACCACTTAGTACATCAACAAGATGATGGAACAGCATTATTATTTGTTGATAGACATTTGGTTCATGAGGTTACAAGTCCACAAGCTTTTGAGGGACTCAGAAATACTCAACGAAAAGTCAGGCACCCGAGATTAACTTTAGCTGTAGCAGACCATAATGTGCCAACAACCGATAGATCAAAGGGTATTTCAGATCATGAATCTAAAATTCAGGTAGAGACCTTAGAGGAAAATTGCAAAGAATTTGGTATTAAACTTTTTGGCATGAATGATAAGCGACAAGGTATTGTTCATGTAACCGGTCCAGAGCAGGGTTTCACGCAACCCGGAACAGTTATTGTTTGTGGGGATAGTCATACTGCAACCCATGGAGCATTTGGTGCTTTAGCTTTTGGAATTGGAACTTCAGAGGTAGAACATGTTTTAGCAACTCAAACACTAGTTCAAAAAAAAGCAAAAAATTTTAGAATAAATGTTAATGGTAAACTTCCAGTGGGTGTTACTTCAAAAGATGTTATTTTACAAATAATTGGAAAAATTGGAACTGCAGGCGGAACAGGTTGTGTTCTTGAATATGCAGGTGATTTAATAAGATCGTTAAGCGTTGAACAAAGAATGACGATATGCAATATGACAATAGAAGGTGGGGCAAGAGCTGGATTAATAGCACCTGATGAAAAGATATTTAAATATTTAGAAGGAAAACCAATGTCGCCAAAGGGTGAAAAATGGAATAAAGCTTTAGAACATTGGCAAAGTTTAAAAACTGATGATGACGCAAGCTTTGATAAAGAAGTAAGTTTGCAGGCTAACGAAATTTTGCCAATGATAACTTGGGGGACTTCACCTCAAGATGTAATTACAATTGACGGCAAAGTTCCAAATCCAAGTCAAGAAAAAGATGAGGACCGTAAAAATTCTATAGAGAGATCCTTAAAATATATGGGCCTTAAACCTGATATGTCAGCTAGAGATATTAAAATAGATAAAGTTTTTATAGGTAGCTGCACAAATGGTAGAATTGAGGATCTAAGAGAAGCTGCAAAAATTTTAAAAGATAAAAAGATAGCTTCCCACGTTCATGCAATGGTTGTTCCAGGATCTGGATTGGTAAAACGACAGGCAGAACAAGAAGGATTAGATAAAATCTTTGTTAATTCAGGATTTGAATGGAGAGAACCAGGTTGCTCAATGTGTTTAGCCATGAATGCAGACAAATTAAAACCTGAAGAAAGATGCGCCTCTACCTCAAATAGAAATTTTGAAGGAAGACAAGGAAGAGGTGGAAGAACTCATTTAGTTAGTCCTGGAATGGCTGCAGCTGCAGCAATATCAGGAAGTCTTGATGATGTGAGGAAGTATCAAAATTAAATGCAAAAATTTAGCACATTAAGAAGTATTCCAGCATATTTACCGATAGTAAATATTGATACAGATATGATTATTCCAAAACAATTTCTTAAAACAATTAAGAGAACCGGATTGGGGAAAAATTTATTTTTTGAGATGAGATATGATGATAATGGTAAAGAAATAAATGATTTCATTTTAAATAAAAATCCATTTAATAATTCAAAAATTCTAATTGCAGGAAAAAATTTTGGCTGTGGTTCATCAAGAGAGCATGCGCCATGGGCATTATTAGATTTTGGTATTACCTGTGTTATAAGCACTAGTTTTGCAGATATTTTTCATAATAATTGTTTTAAGAATGGAATTTTACCAATCACGCTTGATGATGAAAAAATAAAGGAGTTATCAGAGTATACCA
This sequence comes from uncultured Pelagibacteraceae bacterium, assembly GCA_902571915.1. Classification (GTDB taxonomy): domain Bacteria; phylum Pseudomonadota; class Alphaproteobacteria; order Pelagibacterales; family Pelagibacteraceae; genus Pelagibacter. Next base: position 72,948 of record CACGDY010000002.1, on the reverse strand, counting down.
ACAGAAAAGAGGAAATTTTTGTGGATCTCAATAAAGAGAAAATTGTTTACGGAAACAATGAGGTTAAATTCAAAATTGACCCTTTTAAGAAAAAATGTCTTTTAGAGGGACTAGATGACATAGCTCTATCTTTGAAGAAATCTGACAAAATTAAAAATTTCGAAAAAGATTTAAAAAATAAAAAGCCTTGGATCTTTAATGATTAAAGTTAAAAAAAGAAAAATCCTTTTATTGCCAGGAGATGGCATTGGACCAGAAGTTATTGGTGAAGTTAAAAAGATAATAAATTGGTTCAATAATAAGAAATCTTTAGATTTTGAAATCGATGAAGATTTAGCCGGAGGTTGTTCTTATGATAAACATGGAACACCAATAACTGATGAAGTTTTTTATAAAGCCTTGGAAAGTGAGGCTGTTATGCTTGGTGCAGTTGGAGGACCTAAATGGGATAATGTTGAATTTTCAAAAAAACCAGAGAGAGCTCTATTAAAATTGAGAAAAGAATTAAAATTATTTGCAAACTTAAGACCCGCTATTTGCTTCAAACAATTAGTTGAAGCATCTACATTAAAACCTGAGATAGTCTCAGGATTAGACATTATGATTGTGAGAGAGTTGACAGGTGGAATTTATTTTGGTGAACCTAGAGGTATTAAACCAATTGAAAATGGTGAAAGAAAAGGAATAAATACTCACACTTATACAAGCAGTGAAATTACAAGAGTAGCAAGAGTAGCTTTTGATTTAGCAAAAAAAAGATCAAATAAAGTTACTTCTTGTGAAAAATCTAATGTAATGGAGGCTGGACAATTATGGAAGGAAGAGGTTAAAGCACTTCATGAAAAGGAATATAAAGATGTAGAATTAAGTCATATGCTTGCCGACAATTGTGCAATGCAGTTACTTAGAAACCCGAAACAATTTGATGTCATTGTCACAGATAATCTTTTTGGGGATATGCTTTCAGATCAAGCTTCAATGTTAACAGGTTCATTAGGACTTTTACCCTCAGCCTCTTTAGGTGCAAAAAATAAAGATGGAGAAATGAGAGCGATGTATGAGCCTATTCATGGGTCTGCACCTGATATAGCTGGAAAAGGTCTAGCAAATCCAATAGCAACAATTTTAAGCTTCGCAATGGCTTTAAGATACTCCTTGAACCTTGATAAAGAGGCAGAAGGCTTAGAAAAAGCTGTTCAGGATGTCTTAAATGATGGTTTAAGAACCAAAGACATTCTATCCAAGGGAATGAAAGAAATATCAACATCTAAAATGGGTGATGCGATCATTTCAAAATTGCAATAATTAACTAATTATTTTAAACTCTAAATATGCCAAGCTATATAGCACCAGTCGATGATATGATGTTTCTTTTTGAGAAATTGAGGGACAATAAAAACTATAATGAACTGGAAAAATATAAAGAGGTAAGTCCAGAATTAGTTAAAGATATTTTAGAAGAAGCTGCAAAAATTAATCAAAATTTGATTTTGCCACTCGCAAAAGCAGGAGATGAAAACCCTGCAATTTTAGAAAATGGAGTTGTAAGAACACCACCAGGATACAAAGAGGCTTACCAAAAATATATTGAGGACGGTTGGACTTCGTTATCCTGTGATCCAAAATACGGAGGACAAGGCATGCCACGAACTGTTAGTGCTTTTTTTGATGAAATGATTTCATCTGCAAGTCTAGCATTTAAACTTTACAGCGAATTGACTCTAGGAGCTTATAATTGTATTCATCACCATGCCACAGATGAAATAAAAGACAAATACCTTCCTAAAATGGTTGAAGGTAAATGGAGTGGCACAATGTGTTTAACTGAACCAGTCTGTGGAACTGACTTAGGTTTATTAAAAACAAAGGCAGTAGAACAACCAGATGGAACGTATAAAATCACAGGGCAAAAAATATTTATTACTTCTGGTGATCATGATTTAACAGAAAATATTATTCATTTGGTAATAGCAAGAGCAACAGATTCGCCCAAAGGGACTAAAGGAATAAGCTTATTCTTAGTTCCAAAATTTATCGTAAAGGAAGATGGAACTGTTGGCCCAAGAAATGGAATATCTACTGGATCAATAGAAACAAAAATGGGTATTAAGGGTTCAGCTACATGTGTATTAAATTTTGATGAAGCCACGGGAATAATGATTGGCCCTAAAAACAAGGGATTGAGTCAAATGTTCACAATGATGAATTTAGAGAGAATCGTTGTGGGTATTCAAGGTCTAGGAATATCAGAAATTGCTTATCAAAATTCTCTTAATTATGCAAAAGAGAGAAAACAAGGAAAAAGCAATAATAATAAGTCTGAAAATGGAAAAGCAGATTCAATTATTGAGCATGCTGATATAAGAAAAACTTTGTTGAACATGAAGTCTATAATTGAGGGAGAAAGAGCGTTATGTTTCTGGTTGTCTCAACAAACTGAAGTTAGTTTAAATCATGATGATCAAAAAATTAAACAGGAGGCCTTGGATATGGTCTCGTTAATGACACCAGTTGTAAAATCGTTATTTTCTGATTTAGGAATGGAAATTACAAGTGATGCAATGCAAATATTTGGTGGATATGGTTATACAAAAGATCAAGGTATAGAGCAATTTTATAGAGATAACAGGATTACACCCATTTATGAAGGAACTAATTCAGTACAAGCAGCTGATTTAGTTTTTAGAAAACTTTCAACTAAGAATGGAAACATAGTTGATAGATTTATGAATTTAATTAAATCTGAAACTAATTCAGATAATGAAAAAATGAAGCCATTTGTTGATACATTAAATTATAATTTAGAAATTTTAAAAAAATTTAGTGATTGGACTATTGATAAAATAAAGACTAACAAAGATGATGTCAGTGCAGCCGCTAATGACTATTTGAAGACACTTGGCTATATATCTTTAGCTTTTTCTTGGGTAAAAATTTTAACTGTAAGTTTTAAAGATTTTGAGGAAAACAAAAAGTTTCACGAAGATAAAATAAATACTGCAAAATTTTATTTTGAAAAAGTTCTGCCGAGAGCAGAACAACATTATAAATCTGCTATCTCTGGAAGTTCAAATATCATGAATTTTAGATTTAATTAAAATGAGTCATTACGACATTAATTTAGATAAAAACGAGGCTAATTATATTCCCCTAACACCCCTAACTTTTTTAAAAAGAGCCAAAGATATATATCCAGATTATGAGGCGGTTATATATGAGGATCGTAAATACACTTGGGCCGAAGTCTATAAGCGTGCTGTAAAATTTGCAAGTGCTCTCACTAAAATTGGTGTCAAAAAAGGAGATACTGTCTCATTTTTAGCTTTTAACACTCCAGAAATTTTTGAAGGTCATTACTCTATACCTATGACTGGTGCAGTTTTAAACACAATCAATATTAGATTGGATGCTAAGACTATTGCATACATTTTAAATCATAGCGACGCAAAAGTATTAGTTGTTGATAGGCAGCTTCATGGTGAAGTTAAGAAAGCATTGAACACACTAAATAAAAAAATAATCATTATTGATATCGTAGATAAATTTGCCGATCAATCAAAGTGTGAAAAAATTGGAGAATTTGAATATGAAAGCTTTTTAAATAGTGGGGATGAAAATTTCAGGTGGAAAATGCCCGATGATGAATGGCAAGCTATATCATTAAGCTATACATCAGGAACAACTGGAAATCCAAAAGGTGTTGTTTATCATCATAGAGGATCTTATTTAATGTCTACAGGTAGCGCAGTTGCTTGGAACATGCCAAATCGATTAAATTTTTTAACTATTGTTCCAATGTTTCATTGTAATGGTTGGGGATATCCTTGGACTGTGCCTATGCTAAATGGAAGAACAATTTGTCTAAGAAATATTGATGTCAAAAAAATATTTGAATTAATAGATAAATTTAACGTTACTCATTTTGGTGGAGCACCAATAGTTTTAAATATGATTACCAGTGCCCCTGAGTCTGATAGAAAAAAACTTAAGCAAATAGTTTATGTTTTAACTGCCGGTGCCCCTCCACCAAGTATAATATTTAAAAAGATGAAAGAACTTGGATTTGAAGTGATGCACGTATATGGATTAACCGAAACCTATGGACATGTAACTCAATGTGCATGGAACGACTCCTGGAATAAACTTGATGAAGAAAAACAAAATGAAATTAAAGCAAGGCAAGGAGTAAGATATCCTAATACAGAAGGAATAGCAGTGATGGATCCTGAAACCATGAAAGAGGTACCAAAGGATGGAAAAACAATTGGTGAGATTATGATTAAAGGCAATGTAGTAATGAAAGGTTATTTTAAAGATAAAGATGCTACTAACAAAGCAATGAGTGGAGGATGGTTTCATTCAGGTGATTTAGCAGTAATGCATTCTGATGGTTATGTTAAAATTCAAGATAGGTCTAAAGATATTATTATCTCTGGTGGAGAAAATATTTCTTCCATAGAAATAGAAAATACTTTATCAAAACATCCCTCTGTATCTATCGCTGCAGTTGTTGCTAAACCTGATGAAAAATGGGGAGAGGTGCCATGTGCATTTATTGAAATGGTTAAAGATAAACCGGTGACTGAAAAAGAATTAATCACCTTTTGCAAAGAAACTCTTGCAGGATTTAAGGTACCAAAACAAGTAGTTTTTTGTGATCTACCCAAAACTTCAACAGGAAAAATTCAAAAATTTGAATTGAGAAAAAAATTTTAGGTAAATAATTGATATTCCAATTAGAAAATAAAAGTATTCATGTATCTGACGCAGGACAAGGTATAAATTTTGAAAAAGAAACAATTGTTTTTCTACATGGTAGTGGTCTCTCTCACATAGTGTGGTCTTTAACAGAACAGTTTTTTTCAAACAAAAATTTTAATGTATTGTCTATTGATCTACCAGGCCATGGTAATTCTGAGGGACCTTGTTTAGATAGTATAGAAAAAATCTCTGATTGGTTAGAGAAAGTTTTTGATAAGTTAAAACTAAAGAATTTAACATTGGTAGGTCACTCACAAGGCTGCTTAGAAATATTAGAGTATGCTCATAAATATAAAGATCGAATAAAAAATTTAATTTTTGTTGGAGGTTCAAATAAAATGCCTGTTCATCCAGATTTACTATACTTGGCACAAAATGGTGACTCAGAGGCAGTAAAATTAATGATGAAATGGGGTTATGAGGGTTCAAAAAGATTTATTGGAGGTAACCCTGTGGAAAAGATAATACAGTCACCTAGAGACATAAGCCAAATACTGGCGGTAGATTTAAATGCATGTAATAATTATTCAAATGGTCTTAGAGCTGCAAAGTCAATAAATTTTCCTACAATGCTTATACTTGGAGAATTGGATAAAATGGTAAATTTAGATACAGGAAAAAAGTTCTCAAGTTTGATAAAAAATTCGACAACACATGTAATAAGTGAATGTGGGCATATGATAATGATTGAAAAAGCATTCGAAATGAGAGAAAAGATTTTAGAATTTTTAAATAGATGAAAAGTTTTTCAATAGCAAAATCTCGTAGAGTTAGAAGTTCACCTTATACGTCAAGAATTGAAAAGCAAGGTGTAACATCTTACACAGTTTATAATCATATGCTTTTACCAGCGGCATTCGGATCTTTAGAGGAGTCTTGTAAACACTTAAAAAAAAATGTTCAAATTTGGGACGTTGCAGCAGAAAGACAAGTAGAAATTAAGGGAAAAGATGCCGCCAAACTTGTTCAATTAATGACTTGTAGAGATTTATCAAAATCAAAAATAGGAAGATGCTATTATTGTCCTCTAATTGATGATAATGGAAATTTAGTTAACGATCCAGTAATTTTAAAGTTAGCAGAAGATAGATGGTGGATATCAATAGCAGATTCAGATGTAATTTTTTTTGCAAAGGGCTTAGCTTCAGGAAATAAATATGAGGTTAAAATTTTTGAGCCTAACGTTAACATCTTAGCTATTCAAGGACCAAAATCTTTTGATTTGATGGAAAAAATTTTTGGAAAAAAAATTAAAGAATTAAAATTTTTTGGTTTTGATTATTTTGATTTTGATGGAGTAAAGCATTTAATTGCTCGTTCAGGGTGGTCAAAACAAGGTGGTTTTGAAGTTTATGTAGAAAATACCAAATCAGGTTTAGATTTATATGATCAACTTTTTGAGCTCGGTAAAGAATTTGATGTCAAACCTGGATGTCCAAATTTAATTGAGAGAATAGAAAGTGGTTTGTTATCATATGGGAATGATTTTGATAACGAAGATAATCCATTGGAATGTGGTTTTGAAAAGTATGTCAATTTAGAATCCGATGTAACTTTTTTAGGTAAAGAAAAATTAATATTGATAAAAAAAAATGGCGTGAAAAGAAAATTAAAGGGGGTTCAAATCGATACTAATAGAATAAATTTAACTAAATCTTTAAAAATAAAAGATGATAGAGGAAATTTTTTTGGAGAACTTAGATCTGCATGTTATTCACCTCATTTCAAAAAAGTAATAGGAATAGCAATGATAAATGAGCCATATTGTGAAGCATCAAAAGCTGGAATTCTGGAAATAGAGGGAAATTCATTCTCTGTAAAAGTTTGCGATTTACCTTTCATCTAGTATAAAACTTACATCATGAATATTGTAATAGTTGGGGCTACAGGAAATGTAGGAAGAAAAACATTGGAAGTTCTTGAAAAGAAAGAACTGCCTATTGACAAATTATACTTGGTTGCTTCATCAAAAAGCACTGGAAAAAAGATAAATTTTAAGGGCAAGGAGTTAGAAGTATCAGATCTTGAAAATTTTGATTTTTCAAAAGTTAAGATAGCTTTTTTTGCAGCTGGTGGAAAAATTTCAAAAAAATTTGCTGTAAAAGCAGCAAAAGATTGTATTGTAATTGACAATTCTAGTTATTTTAGAATGGATCCTGAGGTGCCTTTAATAGTTCCGCAAGTGAACTCTAATCATTTAAATAATATAAAAAAAAATATTATTGCCAATCCAAATTGTTCAACTGCACAACTAGTAATGGCTCTAAAACCATTACATGATTTGTTTATTATTAAAAGAGTAGTAGTATCCACATACCAATCTGTTTCAGGTGCGGGAAAAGCATCAATGGATGAATTAATAGAACAAACTAAATTAGCTTTGGAAGGTAAAAAAATTGAATCTAAAAACTTTACAAAAACAATAGCTTTCAATGCTATTCCTCATATAGATATTTTTTCTGACAATGGTTATACGAAAGAGGAATTAAAAATGAGCAATGAAACTAAAAAAATTTTAGATGAAAAGATTGATTTAACAGCAACGTGTGTGCGACTACCGATATCTGTATCTCACTCAGAGTCAGTAAATTTACAATTTGAAAAAAATTATTCTCTTGAAAGAGTAAGAGAAGCTTTAGATAATTTTAAAGGCTGCAAGGTGATTGATGAAAGAGTTGATGGTGGTTATACAACACCCTTGGATGCTGAAGGAAAAGATGATACATTTATCTCAAGGATCAGAGAAGATAGAACAGTAAAAAATGGATTAAACTTGTGGATTGTTTCAGATAATCTTTTAAGAGGTGCAGCTTTGAATGCTGTGGAAATAGCAGAAACGTTAATTAAAAATAATTTTTATGGAAAATAAATCACCCTTATCTCCTCATATTCAAATTTATAAATGGCATGTCTCCTCATTAGTTTCTATTTCTCATAGAATAACTGGAATTATTAATATAATTTCAATTACATTAATTTGTCTTATGGTTTCGCTTCTTGTCCTAAGCCAAAATAGTTACGATACGATTTATTTATTTTTAAATTCACTTATGGGTAAATTCGTTATTCTTGGAATAACATGGTCTTTCTCTTTTCAAATTTTGAGTGAGATTAGACATTTAATTATGGATTTAGGTTTTGGATTTGAACTTAAAATATCAAAAATAACTGGTTTAATTGTTATATTTGGTTCTATAATTTTTACTGTGATTTTTTATTTAATTGGTAAAAATATTTTTTAAAATGATAAACGCAACAAAAAAATGGATATTTTTAAAGATAACAGGGGCAATACTTGTTCCATTTATGTTGTGGTTTATTATAAATTTTATAAGAATTTATGATCAAGATTATTCAACAGTTGTAAATTTTTTTACAGATCCTTTATCTAAGTTTTTATTTAGTCTCTTTATCATAAATGCATATTTTTTCTCTGCATTGAGTATTAGTGAGGTTTTTGAGGACTATATTAAAAATATTAAAATCAAAAATGTCGCAAACACATTTTTATATACATCAGCAGTGGTAATTCCTCTAATTACAATTATATTAATAACTAGATTATGAGTTCGTATAAAATAATAAATCATGAATATGATGTGGTTGTTTTAGGAGCAGGTGGCTCAGGCTTAAGAGCTGCAGTTGGTTTAAGTGAAGCTGGATTAAAAACTGCATGTATTTCAAAAGTTTTTCCAACTAGAAGTCATACCTCAGCTGCCCAGGGAGGAATTTCTGCAGCTCTAGGGAATATGGGTGAAGATGATTGGCGATGGCATATGTATGATACAGTTAAAGGAGCTGATTGGTTAGGTGATCAGGACAGTATTGAGTATTTATGTAAAGAAGCACCAAAAGCAGTAATTGAATTAGAAAAATATGGTGTTCCCTTCAGTAGAACTGAAGATGGTAAAATTTACCAAAGACCTTTTGGCGGCATGACTAAAAATTATGGTAACGGGATTGTTCAAAGAACTTGTGCAGCCGCTGATAGAACAGGTCATGCAATTTTACATACTTTGTATGGACAAGCATTAAAACATAATACAGAATTTTTTATTGAATATTTTGCATTAGATTTATTAATGAAAGATGGGGCGTGTAAAGGCTTGATTGCTTGGAATTTAAATGATGGTACTATTCATAGATTTAGAGCTCATACTGTTATAATCGCAACAGGCGGTTATGGAAAAGTATATTATTCAGCAACATCAGCTCATACTTGCACAGGTGATGGTAATGCGATGGTACTAAGAGCAGGTTTACCATTACAAGATATGGAATTTGTGCAGTTTCATCCAACAGGAATTTATGGTCATGGTACGTTGATTACAGAAGGCGCGAGAGGTGAAGGAGGATATCTTACAAATTCCAAAGGTGAGAGATTTATGGAAAGATATGCACCTAAAGCAAAAGATTTAGCATCAAGAGATGTTGTGAGTAGATCAATGTCAATTGAGATTAATGAAGGAAGAGGAGTTGGAAAAGATCAAGATCATGTTCATCTTAATTTAAGTCACTTAGATAAAGATATTATCGAAAGTAGATTACCTGGTATAACTGATGCTGCGAGATTATTTGCAAATGTAGATGTTACTAAGGAGCCAATTCCTGTTGTTCCAACAGTTCATTATAATATGGGTGGTATTCCAACAAATTATAAAGCAGAAGTATTAACTGTAAATGGTTCAGAAAAAACTGTTCCAGGTTTAATGGCAATAGGTGAAGCAGCATGTGTTTCAGTTCATGGTGCGAATAGACTTGGTTCTAACTCATTAATTGATTTAGTTGTTTTTGGTAGATCTGCTGCTAAACGTGCTGCAGAGCTAATCAAACCAGGAACATCACACGAGGAGATCAGCGAATCAGAAACTCAAAAATGTTTAGATCGTTTTGATAAAATAAGAAATTCACAGGGCGATATTGGAACAGCTGAATTAAGATTATCAATGCAGAAAACTATGCAGTCTAAATGCGCTGTTTTTAGAACTGAAAAAACTCTTAAAGAAGGTGTTAATGAAATAAGAAAAACTTACGATGGGTTAGATTCTTTATCTGTTAAAGATAAATCTTTAATTTTTAACACTGATTTAGTTGAAACTTTAGAGTTTGATAATTTAATAAGACAAGCTGTAGTTACAGTTGACTCAGCCTATAATAGAAAAGAAAGTCGAGGAGCTCATGCGAGAGAAGACTTTCCAAAAAGAGATGATAATAAATTTATGCAACACACTCTTGCCTGGTGTGACGGAAAAAATACAAAAATTAGTTACAGAGAAGTTCATAAATCAACACTAACTAATGAAGTGCAATATTTTCCACCTCAGGAAAGAGTTTATTGATGGCTCAAATAGGTTTACCTAATAACTCTAAAGTAAAAAAAGGTAAATATTTTAAGGATAAAACTGGATCAAAAAATCTAAGGAAAGTAAACATTTATAGATGGGATCCGTCTACAGAGGAAAATCCTAGAATTGATACTTATGAAGTTGATATGAACAATTGTCCCTCAAAAGTTTTGGATATTTTAAACAAAATTAAAAATGAAATTGATCCAACTTTGGCCTATAGAAGATCTTGTGCACATGGAGTTTGTGGTTCGTGTGCAATGAATATGGATGGAAAAAATGGTCTTGCCTGCACAACTCCCCACAAAGAAATAGATGGTGATATTAATATTTATCCATTACCACACCTTAAGGTTAAAAAGGATTTAATAGGTGACTTGGACGGTTTATATAAACAATATCAATCAATTGAGCCATGGTTAAAATCAAATTCAAAGTCAGAAACTAAAGAAATTTTTCAATCTAAAGAGGATAGAGCTAAACTAGATGGTGCATATGAATGTATTATGTGCGCGTGTTGCTCAACCTCTTGCCCAAGTTATTGGTGGAATGGTGATAAATATTTGGGACCAGCAGTGCTTTTACAAGCCTATCGTTGGATTATAGATAGTAGAGATGAAGAAAGAAATTCAAGATTAAAAAAAGTAGCAGACGAACTTAAACTTTATAGGTGTCACACAATTTTAAACTGTACCAGCGCTTGTCCAAAAGGTTTAAATCCTGCAAAAGCAATTGCTGAAATAAAAAAAATGTTAGCAACAGCTAATATTTAAACAATAGACTAATAAGAATTTTTAATCTAAAAGTCTCTATTCATGAAATTAATTGAACATTTTGTAGGTGGAAAAATAATTCCTGGAACATCAAATAAAAAGGGTAAAGTTTTTAATCCAGCAACTGGCGATCAAGAAAAAGAGGTAAGAATCGCGTCTAAAAAAGATTTAGATAGCGCGGTAGAGGTAGCAAAAAAAGCTTTTCAAGAATGGTCGGCAAAACCTCCTTTAGTTAGAGCTAGAGTCATGTTTAAATTTAAAGAACTTATCGAAAAAAATTCTGATGAACTTACACAACTAATTGTGAATGAACATGGAAAGGTTTATGAGGACGCAAAAGGTTCACTAACTCGAGGCTTAGAAGTTGTTGAATTTGCTTGCGGTATTCCTCATTTGTTGAAAGGTGAATTTTCAGAGAACGTTGGTACAAATGTTGATAGTTGGTCTATACGACAGCCATTAGGTGTAGTTTCAGGAATTACGCCTTTTAACTTTCCAGCAATGGTACCGATGTGGATGTTTCCAATTGCAATTGCTTGTGGAAATACTTTTATATTAAAACCATCTGAAAAAGATCCCTCTTGTTCCATTAAATTAGCTGAACTTTTAAAAGAAGCAGGTTTACCCGATGGTGTTTTCAATGTTATTAATGGAGACAAGGAGTCTGTTGATGCAATTTTAACAAACTCAGATATAAAAGCAGTAAGTTTTGTTGGTTCTACTCCAGTCGCAAAATATATATATGAGAATTCGGCCAAAAATGAAAAGAGAGTTCAGGCTTTAGGGGGTGCTAAAAATCATTTAGTAGTAATGCCTGATTGTGATTTAGATGGTGCGGTAAATGGTTTAATGGGAGCAGCATATGGATCTGCAGGAGAAAGATGTATGGCACAATCAGTTGCTGTAGCAGTTGGAAATATAGGTGATGAACTTGTTTCAAGGCTTTCAAAAAAAGCAGAAGCTTTAAAAGTAGGACCAGGAATGGATAAAAATTCTGAAATGGGACCTCTAGTAACAAAAGAGCATTTAGAAAAAGTAAAAGGTTATGTAGACCTAGGAGTAAAAGAAGGCGCTAAGCTTGTTGTTGATGGAAGAAGCTTAAAATTACAAGGATATGAAAATGGTTTTTATATTGGTGGCTGTTTATTCGATCATGTTAAAAAAGAAATGAGAATTTATAAAGAGGAAATATTTGGACCAGTTTTGTCTGTAGTTAGAGTTAAAACTTTTGAGGATGCAGCAAATTTAATAAATAATCATGAATATGGAAATGGTGTGAGTATTTACACAAGAGATGGAGATGCTGGAAGAACTTTTGCTAGCAAAATTCAAGTTGGAATGGTAGGTATTAATGTGCCAATTCCTGTACCAATGGCCTTTCACAGTTTTGGTGGATGGAAAAGATCCTTATTTGGAGACAGTGCAATGCATGGTATGGAGGGTATAAAATTTTATACAAAATTGAAAACAATTACTTCAAGATGGCCCTCAGGCATCAGGTCAAATGCAGAATTTGTTATGCCTACGATGAAATAGATATATATGTCAAAAAAAAATAATAAAATATCATTAATTGGTGCAGGTCAAATTGGAGGAACTTTAGCTCACTTGATAGGAACAAAAGAGTTAGTTGATGAAGTCGTTTTATTCGATGTAGCAAGTGGAATTGCAAAAGGAAAAGCTTTGGACATCGCCCAGTCATCATCTGTTGATGGATTTAATGTAAAATTTTCTGGAACAGATGATTACAAAGATATTGAGGGATCAGATGTAGTAATAATTACCGCTGGAGTTCCAAGAAAGCCTGGTATGAGTAGAGATGATTTGTTAGGTATTAATTTAAAGATTATAAAACAAGTTGCAAACGGAGTAAAAAAAAATGCTCCTGATGCTTTTGTAATATGTATAACTAATCCACTTGATGTAATGGTAATGGCATTCCAAAAATTTTCAGGTTTACCAACTCATAAAGTTGTTGGAATGGCTGGTATTTTAGATAGCTCGAGATTCAAATTATTTTTATCTTTAGAATTTGATGTACCAGTAAAAGAGATAGATGCAATGGTCATGGGAGGACATGGAGATACAATGGTTCCTCTTCCAAGATTTACTAAGGTATCTGGAAAACCTTTATTAGATTTAGTTAATGTCGGAAAAATTTCAAAAGAAAGATTAGAAGAAATAAATCAACGAACTCGAGATGGTGGAGCCGAAATAGTAAAATTTTTAGAAAAAGGTTCTGCTTTTTATGCACCGGCAGCCTCGGGAGTTGAAATGGCTAAAGCTTACCTTAATGATGAAAAAAAAATTCTTCCGTGTGCAGCTTACTTAAATGGCGAATATGGTATAAAAGATATTTATGCCGGTGTGCCAATTATTATTGGAAAAAGTGGAGTTGAAAAAATAGAAGAAATTAACTTAGATGAAAAAGAAAAATCTGAATTTTTATATTCAGTTGAAGCAGTAAAAAAACTATGGGATGCAGCTTCTAAAATCGATCCTGATTTAGCTAAAAAATGAATATACACGAACACCAGGCTAAACAAATTTTAAAAGAGTTTGGTGCAGTTGTTCCAGAGGGAGTTTTTGCATTTACTGTTAAAGATTTAGTTGAAAAATGTAAAAAACTAAAAACTGATAAATATGTATTAAAGGCCCAAATACATGCAGGTGGGAGAGGTAAAGCAGGAGGGGTAAAAATCTTAAATAATTTAGACGAATTAGAAATATCTGCAAAAGAACTTCTTGGAAAAAAATTAATCACACATCAAACTGGGCCAGAAGGACGAGAAGTAAAAAGACTTTATGTTGAGACTTCTTCAAATATTGAAAAGGAATTTTATTTATCATGTTTAATTGATAGAGCTACATCTAGAATTGCATTTATTTCAAGTAATGAGGGAGGGATGGATATTGAAGAAGTAGCTGCAAAATCCCCTGACAAAATTCTGAAAAATAAAATTGATTTTAAAGAGGAAATTTCTGATACTGAATGTGAAAAGATCATCAAAATTTTTGATTTAGAGGATAGTTCCAAAATGGAAGCTATTTCTTTAATTAAATCAATTTACAAAATGTTTGTTAAAACGGATGCAAATATGATTGAAATAAATCCATTAATTTTAACAACAGAAAAAAAAATTGTTTGTCTAGATGCAAAAATAAATTTTGATAGCAATGCTTTATTTAGACATCCGGAGATTTTAAATTTAAGAGATCTGAATGAGGAAGACCCTATAGAGATTGAAGCTAGTAAATATGATTTAGCATATATCAAATTAGATGGAAGTATTGGTTGTATGGTAAATGGGGCTGGTCTAGCAATGGCCACAATGGACATAATTAAGTTATATGGAGAAGAGCCGGCAAATTTTCTAGATGTTGGTGGAGGAGCTTCAAAAGAAAAAGTTTCAGCAGCCTTTAAAATAATTTTATCAGATAAAAATGTTAAAGGTATTTTGATCAATATTTTTGGTGGCATCATGAGATGTGATGTACTTGCTCAAGGTGTAGTTGATGCAGCAAAAGAAATTGATATTAATGTTCCTTTAGTAGTGAGATTAGCGGGTACAAATTTTAAAGAAGGAAAAACTATATTAGACAATTCCGGATTAAAACTTATCTCCGCTGAAAATCTAGATGATGCAGCAAGTAAAATTGTTAAGGCTATAAAATAATGTCAGTTCTTGTAAATAAAGAAACTAGATTAATTTGCCAAGGTTTTACGGGGTCACATGGAACATTTCACTCTGAGCAAGCAATTAAATATGGAACTAAATTAGTTGGTGGAGTCACTCCTAAAAAAGGAGGACAAAAACATCTAGGATTACCAGTTTTTAATACAGTTAAAGAAGCTAAAAACTCTGAGGGCGCGAACGCTACCATGATATATGTGCCAGCAAAATTTGCTGCTGCAGCAATCGTTGAGGCAATAGAAGCATCAATCGAGTTAATTGTTTGCATTACTGAAGGGATCCCAATTCAAGATATGTTGAGAGTTAAACAGAAATTATTAAAATCAAATACCAGATTAATTGGACCTAATTGTCCAGGAATTATAACTCCCAATGAATGTAAAATTGGTATTATGCCTGGTAACATCCACAAAAAAGGCTCAGTTGGTATTGTCTCTAGATCGGGTACGCTAACTTATGAAGCAGTTGCTCAAACTACAGAAAATGGATTAGGTCAATCTACGTGTATAGGAATTGGTGGAGATCCAATCAATGGAACTAACTTCATTGATTGTTTAGATTTATTTTTAAATGATGACGAAACAGAGTCTATTTTAATGATTGGAGAAATTGGAGGTACAGCTGAGGAAGAAGCAGCAGATTTTATTCAAAATCATAAAATAAAAAAACCTATTGTTGGCTTTGTGGCGGGTTTAACAGCACCACCAGGTCGTAGAATGGGCCATGCAGGTGCAATAATTTCTGGGGGCAAAGGCGGTGCTAAAGATAAGATCAAAAAGATGCAAGATTGTGGAATAACAATGGCAAATTCTCCATCTAAAATCGGAAAAACACTATTCGATAAATTGTCTGATTGAAAAAATTCTTTCTAAGTTTATATTAACTCAACATAATGTCTTCTTCTAAAAATTTAGAATTTAAAAAAACGGCTTTTCTCAATAAATCAAACAGTGCCTTTATTGAAGAAATGTATTTGAAATTTGTAAATAATGATCCTGAATTACCTGATAGTTGGAGAAAATATTTCAAGGAAGTTGGAGATGAGGACGATATAATTGTAAATGAGATAAATGGCCCTTCGTGGAACCCTTCTAAGAAAGTCTCAATAAATAAGTATCAAAATTTTGAAAATCAAAATACAGAAAAAAATGATGTTGATATAATTAAATCAAATGCAAATTCAATTAAAGCTGTTGCAATGATTAGATCTTATAGACAAAGAGGTCATCTGGTTGCAAAACTAGATCCATTAGAATTATTAAAATCAGATAATTTAGAAGAACTTAATCCAGAGTTTTATGGATTTAAAAAAGGAGATTATCAAAAAAAAATTTTCTTAGACAACGTTACCAACAAGCAATACTCAAGTATTAACGAGATATTGAAATTCTTAAAAGAAAAGTATTGTGGTTCTTTGGGTTACGAATATATGCATATTTCGAATCCCATTGAGAGAAAATGGTTTAGGGAACGTGTTGAAAAAGCAGATGATTTTAATTTTACACAAAATGGTAAAGAGGCAATTCTTAACAAGCTAATTCAAGCCGAGGGTTTTGAAAAATTTCTTCATACAAAATATGTTGGGACTAAAAGATTTGGTCTTGATGGAGGTGAAAGCTTAATTCCTGCACTAGAACAAATTATTAAAATTGGCGGTCAGTCAAATGTCAAAGAAGTAAAAATTGGAATGTCTCATAGAGGTCGTCTAAATGTATTGGCTAATGTTCTTCAAAAATCTTACAAAAGAATATTTAATGAGTTTGCTGGAGAAATAAGTTCAAAATCTAAAGATGATACTGGAGATGTTAAATATCATTTAGGTGCCTCATCTAACAGGGAATTCGATGGAAATTTAGTTCATGTGAGTTTAACAGACAACCCTTCACATTTAGAAGCAGTTAATCCAGTCGTCCTAGGACAAACTAGAGCAAAACAATTTTTTCATAAAGATAAAGAGAGAAAAAAAGTAATACCAATTTTAATTCATGGAGATGCAGCCTTTGCTGGACAAGGAGTGGTTGCTGAATGTTTTGCGATGTCTGGTCTTCCAGGACATAATACTGGTGGCACAATTCATATTATTATAAATAATCAAATAGGTTTTACGACAAGTCCAAGATTTGCAAGATCTTCACCGTATCCTTCTGACATTGCAAAAATGGTTGAGGCACCAATTATTCATGTAAACGGTGATGATCCAGAAGCTGTTGTTTATGCAGCAAGAATTGCAACAGACTTTAGATTAAAGTTCAATAGAGATGTTGTCATTGACTTAATTTGTTATAGAAGATTCGGACATAATGAAGGTGATGAACCATCGTTTACTCAGCCTTTAATGTATAAAAAAATAAGATCTCACCCATCAACAATTAAAGTTTATGGAAAAAAATTGGTAAATGAAGGATCAATTACAAATGACTATTTAAACAGCTCTATTAAAAAATTTAAAGATCTATTAGATGACCAATTTAAAAATGCAAAAAACTACAAACCAAAGATAGAGTGGTTCGAGGGAACTTGGTCAAGGTATAGACCAGAGCTGGGAAAAGACAAAAGAGGAGTTACAGGCTTTGATACCAAAAAATTGAAAAATATTTCTGATAAGATAAATACAATTCCAGCAGAAATAAATATTCATAAAACTATTAGAAAAATCATAGATAATCGTAAACTTACGGTATCTAAAGGCAAAGGTATAGACTGGTCTACTGCTGAGTCATTAGCTTTTGGATCATTACTAGATGAGGGTTACCCAGTGAGACTTGTGGGTCAAGACTCAGGAAGAGGAACATTTAGTCAAAGACATTCAGTTTTAAGAAATCAAATAGATAATTCAAGATATATCCCTCTAAATAATATTTCTAATAAACAAAAAAATTTTGAAATAGTAGATAGTTTTTTATCAGAATTAGCTGTTCTAGGATTTGAATATGGATATAGTTTGGTTGAACCAAATACTCTAACTATTTGGGAGGCCCAATTTGGTGATTTTGCTAATGGTGCGCAGGTAGTTATTGATCAATTTATAGCTTCTGGAGAACGAAAATGGTCTAGAGCCTCAGGTTTAGTGATGTTGTTACCGCATGGATACGAGGGTCAAGGACCAGAACATTCATCAGCAAGGTTAGAAAGATTTTTACAATTATGCTCTAATGATAATATGCAAGTAATGAACTGCACAACTCCCGCAAATTATTTCCATGCGTTGAGAAGACAAATTCATAGAGATTTTAGAAAACCATTAATTATTATGACACCAAAATCTTTATTAAGGCACAAACATTGTGTTTCTAATTTGGATGATTTTAGTAAAACAAATTCATTTCATAGAGTATTATGGGATCATGCCATTGATCCGAAAGTAAAAGGATTTATTAAATTAAAAAAACCACAAAATATTAAAAAAGTGATTCTTTGTTCTGGAAAAATCTATTTTGATTTACTTGAGGCGAGAGAAAAAATAAAAAAAGATAATGTAGTCCTATTTAGGATCGAACAACTGTACCCTTTTCCTGCAAAAGCACTTGCTAACGAGCTCAAACCATATGCCAAAAATGCGAAATTTTACTGGTGTCAAGAAGAACCAAAAAATATGGGTGCTTGGTTTTCAGTCAGAGATTATATCCAATGGACATTAGATAATATAAAGGCTAAGAATAATATAATTTCTTATATTGGAAGAAGTCCAGATGCATCACCTGCAACAGGATATATCAGGAGACATTATTCACAACAAGAAGAAATTATAAAGAAAGTTTTTTAATAAATATAAATGAGTGAAAAAATATTAGTTCCAGTGCTTGGGGAAAGTATCACAGAGGCCACTGTCTCTAAGTGGTTAAAAGTTGAAGGGGATTCAGTTGAAGCAGATGAACCTGTTGTTGAATTAGAGACTGATAAGGTAAATTTAGAGGTTCCTTCACCAGTGACTGGTGTTCTAACAAAAATAAATTCAAAGAATGGCTCAGTAGTAGAAGTGGGAGCAGATCTAGGGTCTGTCTCTGAGAGTGAGTCTGAGTCAAAAAAAATTGAGGAAATAAAAAAAATTCAACCAACTGTTAAAATAGAAGAAAATAATTCTGAAGAAATTGATAATAAAAATCAGGAAGTAGAAATTTTTGATGAGATGTCAGAGGGTGAAAAGCCATTAGTCCTCACTCAAGAAGTTCAAGATAAACTAGCTGAAGCTGATAAAAAAAATGATCAAACTTTGTCTCCAGCAGTAAGAAAAATTGTAACTGAAAAAAAAATTGATATTAGTTCAGTAAAAGGTTCTGGAAAAGGTGGAAGAGTCTTAAAAGGTGATTTAATTAATCTGATGGGCGTGAACCCTCCTCCCTCTGAAAGAAAAATTAAATATGGTCAAGAGGAAAGAATAAAGATGACCAGGTTAAGACAAACTATTGCAAAGAGATTAAAACAAGCTCAAGATAATGCAGCATTGCTAACAACTTTTAATGAAGTTGACATGTCTAATGTAATGAACATGAGAAAAGAAAATCAAGAAGATTTCCAAACTCGCTATGGAGTAAAATTAGGTTTTATGTCTTTTTTTGTGAAAGCCTCAATTGTAGCTTTGAAAAATTTTCCGGCAATAAATGCTGAAATTGAGGGGGATACAATTGTTTATAAAAATTATTATAATATTAGTTTTGCAGTTGGTACTGAAAAAGGACTTGTCGTTCCTGTCTTAAAAAATGCAGATGAATTATCTTTTGCAGACATTGAAAAAAACATTAAAGAAATCTCAGAAAAAGCAAAAAATGGAAAGCTTACAATTGAAGATCTTCAAGGTGGGACTTTCACTATTAGTAATGGTGGTGTTTATGGTTCAATGCTTTCAACCCCTATTCTTAATCTTCCACAATCAGGTGTCTTAGGTATGCACAATATCGTTGATAGACCTATCGTAATTGATGGAGAAATTAAGATCAGACCTATAATGTATTTAGCATTATCATATGACCATAGAATTGTTGATGGTAAAGAGTCTGTTTCTTTTTTAAAAATGATAAAGGAAAATTTAGAGGAACCAAGAAGATTATTTTTGGATATTTAAATGGCAGTTAAATTTCAAGCAGTAGTAATTGGTGGAGGACCTGGAGGTTATGTTTGTGCAATAAGATTGGCACAATTAGGCCTCAAAACTGCATGTATAGAATCTAGGGGTTCTCTAGGTGGTACTTGTTTGAATGTTGGATGTATTCCATCTAAAAGTTTATTAAATTTATCTGAGGAGTTTCATAAAGCACAAAGTCTATCAAATAAAGGAATTGAAATTGGTGAGGTAAAATTAAACTTGTCAAAAATGATGAAGAATAAGGATAAGGCAGTTACGATTTTGACCAAAGGGGTAGAATTCCTTCTTAAAAAAAATAAAGTCACCTATTTTAAAGGTACTGGAAGTTTCAAATCTAAAAATGATATTGTAATTAAAGATAATGATAATAAAGAGACAATTATACAAACCGAAAATACTATAATTGCAACTGGGTCTGTTCCAGTATCATTACCAGGTATTGAAATTGATGAAAAAGTAATTGTTTCATCCACTGGAGCACTTAAGTTAGAACAAGTCCCTAAAAAAATGGTTGTTGTTGGTGGGGGGTATATAGGTTTAGAGATGGGATCAGTATGGTCTAGACTTGGTTCAGAAGTTCATGTAATTGAGTTTTTAGATCATATCACACCAGGTATGGATAAAGAGATTTCTAGTGAGTTTATGAAAATTTTAAAAAAACAAGGTATCAATTTTCATATGCAGCATAAAGTAGAGAAAATTAAAAAGAATAAAAATAGTGCAATTATCTCAACTTCAAACGAAAATGGTACCAAAAAAGATTTTGAATGTGACGTAGTATTAATATCTGTTGGACGAAAACCAAATACGGAGGGATTAAATCTTCAAAAAATTGGCGTGGAATTAGATAAAAAAAAGAGAGTAAAAACAGACAAAAATTTTAAAACTAATCAGAATAATATTTATGCGATAGGAGATGTAATAAGTGGTCCTATGTTAGCTCATAAAGCTGAGGATGAAGGAATTGCAGTTGCAGAAAATATAGCAGGTCAATCAGGTCATGTTAACTATGATACTATCCCTGGAGTGATTTATACCAGTCCAGAAGTCGCCTCTATTGGAAAAACAGAAGAGCAATTGAAAGAGCTTAAAATAAATTATAAAATTGGTAAATTTTCATTTATGGCAAACTCAAGAGCAAAGGCCATTGATGATACAGAGGGTTTTGTAAAAATTCTTGCTGACGAAAAAACTGATAAAGTATTAGGCGCACATTTAATAGGACCTCATGCTGGTGAATTAATTGGGGAAATTGGTATCGCGATGGAATTTGGTGCTAGCTCTGAAGATATAGCAAGAACATGTCATGCTCATCCTACTTTTTCAGAAGCAGTGAAAGAAGCGGCTTTATCTGTGGATAAAAGAGCAATACACTCCTAATAATTTTTCATATTATCTAATATGAATTTTCCGATTCTTTTACCCAACATATTTAACTATCCTTTTACCTATAAAAGTGATCTAAAATTAAACATTGGCGATTTTGTTGAGGTTCCTTTTGGAAAAACAAAAATTATCGGAGTCGTGTGGGATAATTTTGAAAAAAATGAGAATAAAACTTTTAAGATAAAAAAGATTATCAGAAAGTTAGAAATTCCCAAATTAAAAAAAAAAACTATAAATTTTTTAAATTGGTTTTCAGAATATAATATTGTTCCAAAAGGAATGGCACTCAAATTAACTTTGTTGAGCGGAAGACCAGTTAAAAAACTTAATAATAAATTTTATAAAGAGTTTTCTTTTAAGTTAAAAAAAAATTCATTTGAATTAAATATAGAACAAAAAGAGTCTCTTAAAGAGATGAACAATACGAATAAAAAGTTTAATGTTCATGTTTTACAGGGAACTACTGGCTCAGGTAAAACTATTGTATATTTTGAAACTTTAAAGCACATCTTACAAAAAGGTTATCAAGGATTAATAATGTTGCCAGAGATTGGTTTGACCAATCAATTTGAAAAAAAATTCTTTGAATTTTTTGGTTTCAAAGCAGCAATTTGGCATTCTGGAATAACAAAAAAAAATAAAGAAATTATTTGGAGTGGAATTACGAATGGTGAAATAAGTGTTGTTATTGGGGCCAGATCATCTTTATTTTTACCATTTAAAAATTTAGGGTTAATAATAGTTGATGAAGAGCATGACCAATCTTACAAACAAGATGAAGGGATAATATTTAATGCTCGGGATATGGCTATCTCTAGGGCATCATTTGAAAATATTCCAATAAATTTGATTACTTCTGTTCCATCAATAGAAACATACGAAAATATAAAGAAAAAAAAGTACACCTCCTCAAAACTTGTTCGAAGATATCAAAATGCTTCTTTACCGAACTACGAAATAATTAATTTGAATAATGTTAAAATGGATAAACAATCTTGGCTTTCTAGAGAGATAATTCAAAAAGTAAATTTCCACTTAAATAAGAATGATCAAGTTTTATTTTTTTTAAATAGAAGAGGATTTTCTCCGAGTGTTTTGTGCAAAAAATGTTTCAATAATTTCCCATGTCCAAATTGTTCAATAAATTTAGTTTATCACAAAAATAAAAATAATTTATTATGCCATTATTGTGGATTTAAAAGTTTTTTAAAAAGAGAATGTTCTAAAGAGGGATTTTGCGAATTTATATTTTGTGGACCTGGTGTGGAAAGGATCTCAGAGGAAGTAAAAAAAAGTTTTCCATCGAAAAAAATTGAAATTTTTTCGAGTGATACAATGAATAATAAAAGTTCAAAAGAAAAATTAGAAAAAATAATAAATAATGAAATTGAAATTTTAGTTGGAACACAACTAATTTCCAAAGGTTTTCATTTTCCAAACTTGAACTGTATTGTTGTAGTTGATATCGATTTATCACTAATGGGCCACGACTTAAGAAGTGCAGAGAAAAATTTACAATTATATCATCAGTTATCAGGTAGAGCTGGAAGAACAGGAAGTCCTTCTACTATTTATTTTCAAACTTATAACTTAAATACAAAATTGATTGATGATATTACAAATAAAAATCCAGAAATTTTTCTTGATAAAGAGATAGAAATTCGAAAAAAGAATAATTTACCTCCATTTCAAAGATTTATTTCTTTGATTTTGACAGGTAATATGGAAAATGAATTAGAAAGAGAAGCTTTAAAATTCAAACTGTTCATTTCTAACAAAATAAATGGAAAAATTTTAGGTCCAGTAAGCGCTCCTGTCTTTAAATTAAAGAACAAATATCGAGTACGATTACTTATAAGAGGTACTAAAACTCTTAAATTACAAAATAGTTTAGCATCACTAATTCAAAAATATAAATTTGCCTCAGGAATAAAACTTTCAGTTGATGTTGATCCAATTAGCTTTAATTAACGCTCAAAAAAACTAATTTTTAGCTAATGTGTTACTTGAAGACTATAAAGGCATGTGCTAATTAAATCGTGATTTTAAATTAATCATATTCATTTAAAGGGTAAAAATTGACAAAAAACAAAGGATTTTCAGATACTTCAGCGAATAGATATTCTTTAGCTTTGTATGAGTTAGCTAGAGATTCTAACTCACTGGTTAATATAGAAATAAATGCAAAAGCTTTTTTAAATTTAATTTCAAATAATAAAGATTTTAAAAATTTTATAAAAGATCCTACATTAAATAGAGAAATTTTAACTAATGTAATTAATAAGATTTCAGAAAATTTTAAGTTAGAAATTCTTTTTAAAAATTTTATAAATTTTTTAGTCTCAAAAAGAAGATTTTTTTATCTAGAGCAAATTTTAAAAACATTTATTGAAATATGTTCAGAGAAAAGAGGTGAATTGAAAGCAGAAATAAAATCTGCAAAATTACTAAATCAAGAGGAGATTAAAAAAATTACAGATGAATTATCAAGTAACTTCAAATCTCAAATCAAATTAAACTATACGCAAGACGAGAGTTTAATTGGAGGTTTGATCGTTCAAGTGGGAAGTACTATGATTGACACATCAATAAAAAGTAAATTGCAACAAATAGAAAATAAAATGATAGAGGCATAAATGGAAATAAATCCTTCAGAAGTTACAAAAATATTAAAAGAACAAATTAAAAATTTTGGAGAAAACGCAGAAATTTCAGAAGTTGGACAGGTATTGTCTGTAGGTGATGGTATAGCAAGAATTTATGGCCTTGATAATGTTCAAGCAGGAGAAATGGTTGAATTTTCAGATGGATCGAAAGGAATGGCTTTAAATCTTGAAAGTGAAAATGTTGGAGTTGTAATTTTTGGTGACGACCGGAATATTAAAGAAGGTGATGTTGTAAAAAGAACTGGCAGTATTGTGGATACCCCTGTTGGAAAAGAGTTGTTAGGTAGAGTAGTAGATGGATTAGGAAATCCAATCGATGGGAAAGGTGCTTTAGACAAAGGGATTAAAAAAAGTAGAGTTGAAGTTAAGGCACCAGGAATAATACCAAGACAATCTGTTAGCGAACCAATGCAGACAGGTCTAAAATCAATTGATAGTCTTGTGCCAATTGGAAGAGGTCAGCGCGAGCTGATAATTGGAGATCGTCAGACAGGTAAAACTGCTGTAGCAGTTGATACAATTATCAATCAAAAAAAGATAAATGAGTCGGGAGATGAAAAACAAAAACTTTATTGTATTTATGTTGCTGTTGGTCAAAAACGATCAACTGTTAGACAAATTCAAAAAACTTTAGAGGAAGCTGGCGCAATGGAATACACAACTATAGTTGCAGCAACAGCATCAGACTCAGCTCCACTTCAATTTTTGGCTCCTTACACTGGATGTGCAATGGGAGAATACTTTAGAGATAATGGAATGCATGCTCTGATTATTTATGACGATTTATCTAAACAAGCGGTTGCTTACCGACAAATGTCACTGATCTTAAGAAGACCACCAGGTAGAGAGGCATACCCTGGTGATGTATTTTATCTTCATAGTAGATTGCTGGAAAGAGCTGCTAAATTAAGTGATGAACACGGCGGAGGTTCTTTAACAGCTCTTCCTATCATTGAAACTCAAGGTGGAGATGTTTCTGCTTATATTCCAACTAATGTAATTTCAATTACTGATGGACAAATTTTTTTAGAAACTGAGTTATTTAATCAAGGTATAAGACCAGCGATTAATGTTGGGCTCTCTGTTTCTAGGGTTGGATCAGCTGCACAAACAAAAGCTATGAAAAAAGTATCAGGATCAATGAAACTCGAATTAGCACAATATAGAGAAATGGCAGCTTTTGCACAATTTGGATCAGATTTAGATGCCTCAACTCAACAACTTTTAAATAGAGGATCAAAATTAACTGAGTTATTAAAACAGAAACAATACTCACCAATGACTGTTGCTGAACAGGTAATATCTGTATTTTGTGGAGTAAAAGGATATTTAGATGATATTGGTTTAAAAGATATTGCTGAATTTGAAAACAAGATCATTGAGAGATGTAAATCTGATAAACCAGAATTAATCGAGTCAATTCAGAGCTCAGGTAAATTAGAAGAGGGAACAGAAAAAAGCTTAATTGATGTAATTACCAATCTTAAGAAAAACTTTAAATCTTGATTTATTTATGGCTAGTTTGGACGATCTAAAAAAAAGAATAACAAGTGTAAAATCTACACAAAAAATTACTAAAGCCATGAAAATGGTAGCTGCAGCTAAACTAAAAAGAGCTCAAGATAGCGCCGAAAAAGGAAGGCCATATTCTGAAAAAATGAATAATATAATTTTAAATTTATCTAGTGGTATCTCAGATAAAGAAACAGCTCCTAAATTACTATCTGGCTCAGGAAAAGAACAAGTTCATTTATGTGTTGTACTGACGTCAGATAGAGGTTTATGTGGTGGTTTTAATGCAAATATAATTAAAAAAGCCAAAAGTTATTTTGTTAAATTGAATAAAGAGGGTAAGGAATTAAAGATTATTACAGTAGGCTCTAAAGGCAATGATCAGTTAAAAAGAGTATATGGTAATAAAATTATTGAGAACATTTCTTTTAAAAATTCAAAAAATGCAAATTACTTTGATGCAGAAAAAGTTGGAAAAATTATAATTGAGAAGTTCCAAAAAGAAGAATTTGATATTTGTACTATTTTTTACAATCAATTTAAAAATGTTATAACTCAGATACCTCAGGCTCAACAAATCATCCCGTTAAATACAAATGGTGATGATCAAAATAATTCAGAGGATAACTACGAATTTGAACCTGACGAGGATGAAATTTTAAGTAATTTATTACCAAAAAATATTTCGACGCAAATATTTAAAGCGATGTTAGAAAATTCAGCTAGCGAGCAAGGTGCAAGAATGAGTGCAATGGATAATGCAACTCGAAACGCAGGTGAAATGGTTGATAAACTTACTATTGAATATAATAGAAGTCGTCAGGCAGCAATTACAAAAGAACTAATAGAGATAATATCAGGAGCAGAAAGTTTATAATTATGAGCAAAGGAATAATAACACAAGTTATAGGAGCGGTTGTTGATGTAAAGTTTGAAGGCGATTTGCCAGAGATATTAACAGCTTTAGAATGTAAAAATGGAAATAACAGATTAGTACTTGAAGTAGCTCAACATCTAGGTGAGTCTACTGCTAGAACAATTGCAATGGACGCTACCGAAGGACTAAAAAGAGGTGATGAGGTAATAAACACGAACGCTCCAATTAAAGTACCTGTAGGACCTGAAACTTTAGGAAGAATTATAAATGTTGTTGGAGAGCCGATAGATGAAAGAGGAGAAGTAAAAACTAAAGAAAATTGGCCAATCCATAGACCAGCTCCAGAATTTAATGATCAATCAACAGAAACAGAAATACTTGTAACTGGCATCAAAGTAATTGATCTTTTAGCTCCTTATGCAAAAGGAGGAAAGATAGGTTTGTTTGGTGGTGCGGGAGTTGGAAAAACTGTTTTAATTATGGAATTGATAAACAATGTTGCCAAAGCTCATGGTGGCTTTTCAGTTTTTGCGGGTGTAGGTGAAAGAACTAGAGAAGGAAATGATCTTTACCATGAAATGATGGAGTCAGGAGTAATAAAATCCGAGGGTCCTGGTTCTAAAGCTGCTTTAGTTTATGGACAAATGAATGAACCTCCAGGAGCAAGAGCAAGAGTGGCGCTTACAGGATTAACTGTAGCAGAATATTTTAGAGACCAAGAAGGACAAGATGTTCTTTTTTTCGTCGATAATATATTTAGGTTTACTCAAGCAGGCTCTGAAGTATCAGCATTATTAGGAAGAATACCGTCTGCAGTGGGATATCAACCAACATTAGCAACTGATATGGGAAATTTACAAGAGAGAATTACTACAACTAATAAAGGCTCTATCACATCAGTACAGGCAATCTATGTGCCTGCTGATGATTTAACGGATCCTGCACCAGCAACTTCATTTGCTCATTTAGATGCAACAACTGTACTTTCAAGACAAATAGCTGAAATAGGTATCTATCCTGCAGTTGATCCATTAGACTCAACTTCAAGAATTCTTGACCCTAGAATTGTTGGTGATGAGCATTATCGAGTAGCTCGTGAGGTGCAAAAAATATTACAAACATATAAATCATTACAAGATATTATTGCTATTCTAGGTATGGATGAATTATCAGAGGAAGATAAATTAGTCGTAGCGAGAGCTAGAAAAATTCAAAGGTTCTTATCTCAACCTTTCTTTGTGGCTGAAGTATTTACAGGATCACCAGGAAAACTTGTTGATTTAGAGTCAACAATCAAAGGTTTTGATGCCATTTGCAAAGGTGAATATGATCATCTGCCTGAAGCAGCATTTTATATGGTCGGTACAATTGAAGAAGCAATTGAGAAAGCAGAGAAAATGTCTAAAGATGCAGCTGCGTGATGAGTGATGAATTTAAAATAGAAATTGTTAACCCTGAAAAAACCTTTTTGTCAAAAGAAGATGTAATTGAGGTGATTTTGCCTGCATTTGAAGGTGAAATGGGAATACTTAAAAACCATATCTCAATTATTTCATTTTTAAAACCTGGTATAATTACTGTTCAAGCAAAATCTGGAGAGGAAAAATATTATGTAGAAGATGGAATAGTAGAATTTAAAAACAATAATTTATCTATTCTAACTAGCTTTATTCTAAATTTAAAAAAAATTGAAAAAAACAAATTACATGAATTACTTAAAATTGCAGAGGAAGAGTCAAAAAAAATAGAAATTTCTGACGAATCAAAATATTTAATTGATCAAAAAATTGAAACTTTAAAATCTATTAATTGATTATTGTTTTTATCTTTTCTTTCAGCTCTTTGTATACATGATGCTTAAAATCCACAACTATTTCAGTTAACTTATCTAATTCAATCCATTTCCATTCTAAAAATTCTGGTTTATTTGTTTTAATATTAATTTCATCGTCATTTCCTAGATATCTCATTAAAAACCATTTTTGCTTTTGACCCCTATATTTGCCTTTCCATATAATACCTAATAGGTCTTTTGGCAGCTCGTAGGTGATCATGCCTTCCAATTCTTTAATTAGTTCCACATTTTTGATACTAGTTTCTTCCTCTAATTCTCTATAGGCAGCAGATAAAAAATTTTCTCCCTCATCTACACCTCCTTGAGGCATCTGCCAAAAATTTTTTGGATTATCAATTCTTCTAGCAACAAAAACTTTATTTTGCTTATTAAGCACCACAATGCCTACACCGCTTCTAAGTGGCAGATTTTTATACCTATCTTCCATCTTAACTTTTAAGAAGATTAATTGCGTATTTTAATTGATTATCAGTTTCAGTTTTTATTCTGAAATCATCAGTATCTTCATCAATTTCAATATCCGGCGAGACACCAACTTCTGAAATTGACTTCCCAGATGGTAAATAATATTTTGCTACAGTTAGTCTAATTGCACCTTTATTTTTTAATGGGATTATTGATTGAACTGAGCCTTTACCATAGCTATTTTCTCCAAGCAAAATAGCTCTTTTGTGATCTTTAAGTGCGCCAGCAACTATTTCAGAAGCAGATGCTGATCCATAATTAATTAAAACCAAAAGAGTTTTACCATTCGTTATGTCACCTTTCTTTGCAAACCATTTTCTATTTTCTGAGTCTTTTCTACTTTTTGTTGAAACAATTTCTCCATTTTCTAAAAAGAAATCTGATATTTTGATTGCTTGAGAAAGAAGTCCTCCAGGATTATTTCTTAAATCTAAAATATATGATTTAACATTTTTGTCTTTTTCTAAATTTTTAATCTCTCTTTCTATTTGTTTGCCGCTATTTTCGTTAAAGGATGTTAATCTTATGTACCCAATATTTTCTTCTATTAATTCAGCTTTAACAGACTGAATTTGAATTATTTCTCTAATAATTTTAAATGTTAAAGCTTTTTTTTCACCAACCCTTCTTACTGTTAACTCAATTTCTGATCCTACTGCGCCTCTCATTAACTCGACTGCTTCTGATAAACTTTTTCCTTGAACTTGGGTATTATTAATTTTAACAATATAATCTCCGGCTTTAATTCCAGCCTTGGAAGCGGGCGTATCATCAATAGGTGATATTACTTTCACAACTCCTGACTCCATACTCACTTCAATACCTAGTCCACCAAATTCTCCGCTTGTTTCTGTTTGCATTTCTTCTAAAATTTCTGGAGACATATAAGCTGAATAAGGGTCTAGAGATTGAAGAAGGCCATTTATGGCAGAATCCATACTTTCTGATTGATCAATCTCATCAACATATTCACTGTTTATTTTTTCTAAAACCTCACCAAATAAATCAATTTTTTCATAAATATTTTCTGCAGAATTCAAAAGATGATTAAAAAAAGTTGAGAAAAAGAACGCTATAATAAAAATCTTTTTAATTATCATATTATTAATTTTTCTTTAGGTATTAACTCAGACCACATTTTTTCGAGTTCGTAAAATTTTCTTTTTTCCGGATGAAATATATGAACAATAACATCAATACCATCTACAAGTTTCCATTCATTACTTTCTTTACCTTCAATTTTAGAATTCTTTACCCCGTTGTCCTTTAGTTTCTCTAGAACTTGTTCTGACAAAGACTGCATGTGTCTAGATGATGTTCCGCTAGCAATTATCATATAATCTGCCATAGAACTTTTGTCTTTAAGATCTATACTTACTATATCCTGAGCTTTATTGGTATTTAAAGTTTTGAGTACGATTTGTTTTAAATCTAAAATTTTATCCATCAAATAACTAACTTTACCAAATTTTCCTTAATTGAGAAGAAGAAATGTTGACTTTTTTGAACTTTATAAACTCTAAATTTTTCTTACCCAATCTTTTAAATGTTACTGAATTTAAAGATTTTTTTTTATATCCGTGGCGGTCAAAAACTATTATTTTACATTTCTGTGAGATAGTTTTCCATTGATGCCACTTATGAAAGTTAATTAGATTATCAGCACCCATCAGAAAATAAATTTCATTTTTTTTGTTTTTTAAAAGATAATTTATCAAATCAATCGTACGATTTGATCTCAATTTATTTTCATAAAATTTTGTTTCAATAAAATTTATTTTTTGAATAATTTTTTTACAATAATCGACTCTTTCCTTAAGACTTAAAATGCTTTTTTTCTTAAAAGGATTTTTTTTTGTTATTGCCCATATTACTTTTTTAAGATTGAATTTCTTAGTTGCTTCTTTAGATATTGCTAAGTGACCCTTGTGAGGTGGATCAAAAGTACCACCTAAAATTCCAATTTTATTTTTTTTTAAATTCAAATTATTTCCTTATTATACCTTTGCTGGTAACTTGATATTTATATGAAACCAATTGATCTAAACCAACTGGACCACGCGGTGGTAAAACATTTGTAGAAATTCCCACTTCTCCACCAAATCCAAATTCACCACCATCTGCAAATTGAGTTGAAGTATTATGCATTGCAATGGAACTTTTAACATTATTTAAAAATTTTTTTGCTGATTTTTTGTTTTGTGTAATTATGCAATCAGTATGCATAGTTCCATATTTATTTATATGATAAATCGCTTCTTCAAGATTTTTTACTGTTTTTACTGAAACTATTGGGGCTAAATATTCCTTTGACCAATCTTTAATAGAAGCTTTTTTTATTTTTTTATTGTAGTTTTTTCTTATTTTATTATCACCTATAATTTTACAACCATTATTTTCTAAATTTTTTAAAATTTCGTTTCCAATTTTTTTTACTATCTTTTTATGCAAAAGTATTGTTTCTGTTGCACCACAAATTGCAGTATTTCTTAATTTGGCATTAATAATAATTTTTTTCGCGATTTTGGGATTTGCATCTTTATCAACATACGAATGACAAATACCCTCTAAATGACTAATAGTAGGAACATTGGAAAGATTTTGAACTTTTTTAACTAAATTTTTTCCCCCACGTGGTATTATCACATCAATAAATTTATTCATACCAGTCAGTAAAAAATCCACTACTTTTCTGTTTTTAATATTTATAAATTGAACAAAATTTTCATCTACACCATTTTTTTTTAGCGATTTCCTAAATAACTTTGAAAGTATTAAGTTAGAATAAAATGCTTCAGTGCCACCTCTTAAAATTACTGAATTACCAGATTTAAAACATAATGAGGCTACATCAGATGTAACATTTGGTCTACTTTCATAAATAACTCCTATAACACCAATAGGTATTGATATTTTTGAAATATTTAAGCCACTAGGTCTTTTCCATTTTTCTAAAATTTTATTAGTTGGGTCTTTTAATTTTATAATCTTTTTAATAGCACTTGTTATAATTGAAATTTTTTTATCATCTATAAGAAGTCTTTGAATTAGATTTTTTTTTATTTTTTTCTTGATAGCATTTTTAATATCTTTTTTATTTTCATTGATTATCAACTTTCTATTTTTCTTTATAAGAAAACAATAATCATTTAAGACTTTGTCTTTTTTTTTGGAGCTTAATTTTTGAACAAAAGCCTTTTTCGATTTCTTTCCAATATTTGCTAATAATTTTTTCATTAAATTTTTACCATATCATCTTTGTGGACTACTTCAGATTTTGAAATATAACCAAGTATTTTTTCTATCTCATTTGAATGACATCCTAAGATTTTAACTATTTCTTCAGATGAAAAGGAGCTTAAACCTCGAGCAAATTCATTACGTTTTGTATCTAAGATTTTAATATGATCACCTTTGTGAAATTTTCCAGTTACCTTTTTAATTCCAGCAGCTAATAAACTTTTTCCATTTAAAAGAGCTTTTTTTGCACCATCGTCTATAACTAGTTCACCTTTTGGAGAAATAGAACTTATTATCCATTTTTTTCTGGCATGCAATTTTGATATTTTTGAGACAAACAAAGTGCAATTATTTTTTTTTTCTATTTGGTTAATAGGATTTAAATATAATCCATTGGCAATTATCATATTACAGCCAGATAAGTTACAAATTTTTGCTGCTTCAATTTTAGTATTCATTCCCCCTTTTCCAAATTCTGTAATACCCTTTAAGTTTATATTCTTTATTTCTTTTTCTAAATTATCAATTTTTTTGATTAATTTTGCATCTTTAAATATTTTTGGATTTTTTGTGAAAAGACCATCTACATCAGATAATAAGATCAAAGTATCAGCATTAGTAATTTGTGCTACGCGAGAGGCAAGTCTATCGTTATCACCATACTTAATCTCTGAGGTGGCAATAGTGTCATTTTCATTTACAATTGGTATATAATCAAGTTCAAATAAATTTTCAAAAGTCCTTTTTGCATTTATTGATCTCCTTCTTTCTTCTGTATCATCCAATGTTAATAAGATTTGGGAAATATTTAGTTTAAATTTTGAAAATGTTTGTGAAAATAGATTCATTAATTCTATTTGACCAATAGATGCTATAGCCTGACTTTTGTCTAGTTTTAGACCTTTTTTTTGGTAATTCATTTTTTTACAGCCGAGAGCTATAGCGCCAGAGCTAACAATAATTACTTTCTTATTTTTAGATCTTAATCTTTTAATGTCCTTTGCAAACGTTGATAACCATTTTTTTCTAATTTTCCTCTCATTATCAACCAGTAAAGATGATCCAATTTTTACTACAATTATTTTTGAATTTTTAAGATACATAAGATATTAATTTCGCTTTAATTCTTGATAAAGTTTTCTTTTTTAATGTGGACAAAGTGATTACCTCTGATTTAGTTTTTTTCGAAAAATTTTTTAATATATCTTTTACTTTTTTTTCATCAATTAAATCTGTTTTACTCAAAATGATTAATTCTTTTTTTTTGGAAAGTTTTGTACTGTAATTTTTTAATTCAGCTTTAACTTGATCATAACTTTTTTTAATATCATTATTTGTTATATCAATCATATGTAAAAGAGATTTACATCTTTCAATATGCTTTAAAAATTTTATTCCGAGACCCGTACCCTTATGTGCCCCTTCTATTAAACCAGGTATGTCTGCTATAGTAACTTCTCTGTCATCATAATTAGCAACACCGAGATTAGGATTTAAAGTAGTAAATTGATAATTTGCAATTTTAGGATTTGCATTAGTAATTGCTGCTAGTAAACTTGATTTTCCTGCATTTGGGAGACCAATTATTCCAATATCAGCAATTGTTTTTAATTGAAGCCAAATGGTAAATTCTTCACCAACTGTTCCTTTTGTAAATTTTCTTGGTGCTCTGTTTGTTGAACTTTTAAACCTTGTATTTCCAAGACCGCCTTTACCCCCAGTAGCAGCTACAAATTCTTCTCCAATTTTAATAAAATCATAAATTAGTGTTTTGTTATCTTCTTCAAATACTTGTGTTCCTAGGGGAACTTTAAGTATTAAATCATCTCCACTTTTTCCTGTACGATTTTGACCCGAACCATTGTCTCCTCTTTTTGCTTTGTGATGTTGTTGGTATCTAAAATCAATTAAGGTGTTAAGATTTCTTTCAGCTTTTAATATTATTGAACCACCATTTCCACCATCACCGCCGTCAGGTCCACCAAATTCAATAAATTTCTCTCTTCTAAAACTAGGAGAACCGTCACCACCGTTACCAGCTTTAATATAAATTTTTACTTGATCTAAGAATTTCATAATACAACGCTATTTTTAGTTGTACTATTAATTGGGTTTTACTGAAACAAATGTTCTATCTGATTTAGTTTTTTTAAAAACTACTTTGCCTTTAATCACTGAAAAAATAGAGTGATCTTTACCCATGCCTACATTTTCACCAGGAAATATTTTAGTTCCTCTTTGTCTCACAATAATGTTTCCAGGTATAACAGTTTCACCGCCATATTTTTTTACACCAAGTCTTCTTCCGGCACTATCTCTTCCATTTCTAGATGATCCACCTGCTTTTTTAGTTGCCATATTTTACTACCAATTATTTATTTGCTTCTTTTTTAGGCTCTTCTTTTTTCGAAGGCTTTGTAATTTTTTCAGCTTCAGATAAAACTTTACCATCTTTTGAAAAAATTTTATTAATTCTTATCATTGAATACTGCTGTCTATGTCCGTTTTTTCTTCTTGAATTTTGTCTTCTTCTTTTCTTGAAAATTAAAACAGTTCTATTTTTACTATTTTTAATCAAATTTGCCTCAACCTTTGCACCTTGAACAGTT
This sequence comes from uncultured Pelagibacteraceae bacterium, assembly GCA_902571915.1. Classification (GTDB taxonomy): domain Bacteria; phylum Pseudomonadota; class Alphaproteobacteria; order Pelagibacterales; family Pelagibacteraceae; genus Pelagibacter. The sequence goes on along the minus strand of CACGDY010000002.1, from coordinate 38,684 downwards.
GGAGCTCCAACCTCAATTATCTTATCATCACCGTAAGCTAATATTTCTTTGAATTCTACTTTTGCATCAGATTTTGTATTTGGTAATCTCTCAATTTTTAGAATTTCACCAGACCTAACTTTGTATTGTTTTCCACCTGTTTGTATAACTGCGTAAGACATATAATTTTGTAAATTTAATAAACGCAATATAGTGTGAGAGACACTATAGTCAAGTTTTATAAGTTAAAAATTATCCTTTAAATCTCTTAATTTTGAAAAGCTTTCTAAATCTTTAGCTTTTAGAAATATATTACATTCTATTTCATCTGCTAAAATTGTAGGGATACTTGGTAAGTTATTCTCTCGTTGTTTTTTTATTTTTTTAACCTTTTCTATTAATTTAAGATTAGTAGAGTCGTTTGCTAAGCAAAAATTTGCATTTTGTAATGTATACTCATGTCCACAATAAATTTCAGTATCCTTAGGAAGTTCTTTGATTTTATTCAATGAATTATACATTTGTTCGTATGTACCTTCAAAAATTCTTCCACATCCCAAAGAAAACAATGTATCACCAGTAAAAATTTTTTTTTCTTTAAAAAAATGAAAAGCTATATGACCTGTTGTATGACCTGGAATATGATAAATTTTTGCCTCAAAATTTTCTTCTTTCCAAATTTGTTCATTTTCTACAAGAATATCAATTTCAGGAATTCGATCTTTATCATTTTTAAAACCAACTACTTTTGAATTATACCTTTTTTTTAATTTTTCATTTCCACCAACATGGTCGTAATGATGATGAGTGTTCAATATATATTTTAAGTTTAATTGATTTTTTTCGATCATTTCAATAATTGGCTTAGACTCACTTGGGTCAATAACACATGCATTTTTTTTATTTTTATCAAATACTAAATATGAGTAATTATCATTTAAACATGCGATTATTTTTATTTCCATTTTAACTTTCTATTAAAAAAATACCAAGGTTTGAACTCAAATTTTTTATATTTAGATTAGAATTGGTTATGAATGATTGTTGATCACTTTTGAGAGCAATAGATTTTGATAATTTAAAATTCTTTGTTTTACTAAAATTTACAAAATCCTTTATTGTACAAAGATGTATATTTGCAGTATTGTACCATTCATCTGGTAGTGTTTTTGTTACAGGCATTGTGCCTTTTAACAAAAGATGTAAACCAATTTTCCAATAACCAAAATTTGGTATTGTGACGATTGCTTGTTTTCCAATCCTTAAGAGTTCATTAATCACATTTTCAGGATCAAGGAAAGCCTGCAAAGTTTGACTTAAAATCACATAGTCAAATGACTTTTCTGGAAACTGTTTTAAATCATTTTCTGCATTACCTTCAATAATTGTTAATCCTTTGGCAATACAATTTTGAACTTTTGCTTTTGAAATTTCTATTCCTCTAATGTTTACTTTTTTTTCTTTGATAAGTAATTCCATTAAAATACCATCACCACAACCAACATCAAGCACTTGGGAATTTTCGTTAATTAAATTTGATATAATTTTAAATTCTGGTTTCATGTTCATTTCTCTAAAAATGACTTATCTAAAAAATTTTTTAGAGCTTTTAAAAAATCTGGAACATCTAACAAAAAGGAGTCGTGTCCTTTATCTGATTTAATCTCTACAAATCCCACATTTGCTCCAATTGCATTTAATGCAATAACAATATCTTTATTTTCTTGTGTTGGATAAAGCCAATCCGATGTAAATGATATTATAAAAAATTTTGCTTTAGTATTTTTGAAAGCATTTGATAGATTACCATTATTCTGTTTTACTAAATCAAAATAATCCATCGCTCTCGTGATATATAAATAGCTGTTAGCATCAAATCGATCTACAAACACAGATCCTTGGTACCTTAAATAACTTTCGATTTGAAAGTCGGCGTCAAATCCAAATTTTAAATCATCTCTCTCTTGGAGTTTTCTTCCAAATTTTTCTTGAAGACCTTTTTTTGATAAATAAGTTATATGTGCAGCCATTCTAGCAACTGCTAAACCCTTATCTGGAATTGTATTTTTAGATGAATATTTACCATCTTGCCACTTGTGGTCAGCTGCTATTGCTTGTCTTCCAAGTTCATTAAATGCAATATTTTGTGCAGAGTGACTAGAAGTGCAAGCTATAGGAACTGCAGTTTTAGTTTTATCAGGATAGTTACTCACAAATTGTAAAACTTGCATCCCACCCATTGATCCTCCAACAACTGAGAAAAGTTTTTTGATACCAAAGTGATCTAACAAATTTACTTGTGCATTTACCATATCATTAATAGTAATTACTGGAAAATCAGTACCGTATATTTTTCTAGTCTCAGGATTTTGATGACTAGGTCCAAAAGAACCCATACAACCTCCAATAACATTTGCGCAAATTACAAAATATTTTTCTGTATCAATAGATTTACCAGGACCAACTGCATAACTCCACCAACCATCTTTATTTGTTACAGGATTAACTCCAGTAACAAACTGATCTCCAGTTAAAGCATGAAAAACTAAAATTGCATTATCTTTATCTTTATTTAATGAACCATATGTTTCGTAAGCAAGAGGGAAATTATTAATTGTTTTACCACAATCTAATTTAAGCGGATTATTAATCGTTATTGTTCTTATATTTTCTTTGTCATTCATAATTGAAGCAGATTTTGAATTGTGAGAAAAAAAACTTATTTAGCGGTTTTTTTAAAGCGCTCGCAATTCAGTTAAATCAGCGCAGGATTTTTGTACAGGATGTTATTTAGTATGTCAAATTTAAAAAATTTATTTACTAATACTATATAAAAAATTGTTATTTTAATTATAAAGAGCTTAAATTTTAAAAAAATGACAGCTATAAGATTTAAAAAATTCAATATTGATACTTACAAACCTGGAAGGTCTAGTATCAGGAATATAAAGAAAGTAGTAAAACTTTCGGCAAACGAATCTGCTTTGGGAGTAAGTTCTAAAGTTGAGAAAATTATATCTAAAAAGAATTTGAGCTTTTTTAGATATCCAGATCCAAAATCAAAAAAATTAAGAATGGAAATATCTAAAAAATTTAAGTGTGATATTGAAAGGATTATTTGTGGGTCAGGATCTGATGAGGTAATTCAGATGCTTTGTCAATTATTTCTTAAACCCAAAGATGAAGTAATCGTCCCTCAATTTAGTTTTTTGATGTACAGGATTTATGCAAAAATTGTTGGTGCAAATGTTATATTTGCCAAAGAAAAAAAATTTAAAGTTTCAGTATCAGAAATAATTAAAAAAGTAACAAAAAAAACTAAGATGGTTTTTATAGCAAATCCTAATAATCCAACGGGGACTTTTTTAACTAAAAATGAACTTATTAAATTAAGAAAAGAATTAAAAAAAAATGTCTTGCTGGTAATTGACGATGCTTATTTTGAATATATGAAAAACTTAAACTATGCATCCGGTTTAAATTTATTTAAGAATAAAGAAAATGTTTTTATTTTAAGAACTTTCTCAAAAATTTATGGATTATCATCCTTAAGAGTTGGATGGGGATATGGGGCTAAAAAAATTATTGACGCTTTAAATATTATTAAACCACCATTTAATGTAAATGAAGTAGCTCAAAAAGCAGCTGTTGAATCTCTTAGAGATAATAAATTTATATTACGTTCCGTTAAACATAATATTTTTTATGCTAGAAAATTAAAATTTTTTTTACAAAAATATGGTATTACATCAAATGAAGTTTCTGCTAATTTTCTATTATTAAACTTTGAAAAATGTAGATTTAAAGCAAAGAATTTTAACAATAAATTAAAAAGTAAAGGTATTATTTTAAGATCGACAGAAGAGGGTTACAAAATTAAAAATATGTTAAGATTATCAATCGGATCAGCAAAAGATAATTTAAAATTTATGACTGTTGTAAAAAGTATATTTAATAAATGAAAAATATATTATTAATTGGATGTGGTCTATTAGGATCTTCATTATTAAGAAGAATTCATAAAAAAAAAATTGCCAGGAAAATATTCGTTTATGAAAAATCAAAAAAGAATATATCGAAAATAAAAAGTTTAAAATTACCAGGAACTTTAGTCAAAAAATTAGATGATGTTGTTTTAAAATCACAATTAATTGTTTTTTGTACTCCTATGAGTGAGTACAAAAAATTGATATTCAAAATTAATAAAAATCTTTCTACAAGACATATTATTACTGATATTGGTTCTTCAAAATTAGAATCTAAGCTGGTAATAAAAAATAGTTTAAAAAAAAATATTTCTTGGACTTCAAGCCACCCGATTGCTGGCTCTGAAGTTAGTGGACCTGAAAATGGTAAGCAAAATTTATTTGAGAATAAGTGGTGTGTTTTAATTAAAGACAAAAAAACTAATTTGAAACATTTAAATTTTTTGAACTCTTTTTGGAAAAAAATGGGTTCTAAAGTTGTTATTATGAATTCTGAGAAACATGATAAAATTTTTTCTATCACTAGTCATTTACCTCACTTAATTGCTTATAATTTAGTAAAATCAGCTCAGGATTTTGAAAAAAAAGAAAAGTATAATCTAATTAAATATAGCGCAGGTGGTTTGAGAGATTTCTCTAGGATTGCAGCCTCGAACGAGATTATGTGGAGAGACATTTTCTTTAATAATAAAAAAAATATTTCTAAAGCTATTGATCTATTTATTAAAAATTTAAGTGAATTCAAAAAAGATATTAATTCTAAGAACAATAAGTCTATTATAAAAAAACTTATTCAAACTAAAAAAGTAAGATCAAAAATAATTAAGTTAAAACAAGATATTAATAAGCCTGACTTTGGAAGAAATTAATATTTTATTCTAGATATTTTTTTTACTTTTAATTTTGCTGTTTCTTGAATTTTATTAATTGTCTCGATAATTGGCATAACAATTACTTTTTTTTCTGGACCATAAGCATGAATAAGTTGTTTAGAATTTAAGCACATAGCAACATGACCTTTCCAAAAAATAATATCTCCTTTTTTAAATTTTTTTTTTATTAAATTTTTTTTTGTGTATCTGATCTGGTCTTTGGTGTCCCTTGGGTAAAATGAGTTATTATAACAAAAAAATATTTGTAATAGAGCAGAGCAATCAATACCTTGAAATGTTTTTCCACCCCAAGCATATTTTACATTTATAAATTTTTTAAATATTTTTACAAAATTTTTTTCCTTATGATTCAATTTTCTAATATCTTTTTTTTTAATCCACTTATTTTTTTCAATTTTTATATAATTTTTATTTTGTTCAAATACAGATAATTTAGATGCAAGAGGAAGCCAACTGTTTGTTCCAATTCCAGGTTTTTTAAAAATTTTTGCTTTTAATGAACTGACTTTGTATTTAGGGCTAAATTGCTCTATATATTTTGAGTTTTTTATAAACCCCTTATAATTATCAAATAAAGTTTTAATTTTTATCCAACTTTTATTTTTTGCTAAAATCTTGAATTTTTCACCGTAAATTATTTGAGAGGTGACTTCAGATAATTTTGAAGGTTTTTTGTAAATATTAGAATAATTATTTATAAAGTAAAAATTATTTTGCACTAATTTTAATTTTATTTTTTATCAGCCATAAACAAACTAAAGAAGGTATCACCATAATAGTCGTTAAAACAAAAAATGTACCCCAATCTCCATTAAGCCAATCAACTAAAGCACCAGAGGAAGAAGCTAATGTAGTTCTTCCAGCAGTACCAATTGAGGCAAGTAATGCATATTGTGTCGCTGTGTAGGTTCTATCAACCAAAAGTGAAATAAATGCAACAAATGCCACTGTTGCGAATGCAGCTGTTATATCATCAGCGATAACAGCAATTGCAAATAAAATTTCAGATTTTCCTGTCCATGCTAAAACTGCAAATAAAAGATTTGTTAAAGCCATTAAACCTCCAGCAAAGAACATTGTTTTTATTGTTCCGGCTCTCATCGCCATTACACCACCTAATAAAGTAAATACAACAGTTGTTATCCAACCTAATCCTTTTGAATAAATTGCTATTTGTCCTTTGGAAAATCCTATTTCTTTATAGAATACAATTGACATTCTTCCCATGAAAGCTTCACCTATTTTAAACAAAAAAACAAAACCTAAAATTCCTGCTGCAATTGCAAAGCCATTCTTTTTAAAAAAACTAATAACAGGTCCACCTATAGTTCCAGTAATATAAGCAATAAAGTTTGTGATAGCGTTACTTGATCCAAGTTTTCCCTCAATTAGTTTATCGGTCTCTCTTTGCTTTAATTGTCTATCTGTTTCAATAGGCTCATGAACGAACATTAATCCGATGTTCATTAAAATAATTAAAATACCCAAAACTAAAAAAGTAGCTTGCCAGTAATCTTTAACACCAAGATTTTCGAAAAACTCGGCTGCAAATAAAGCTACAACTCCTCCTAACTTGTAGCCTGTCCACCAACCTACAACAGCCATAGCTGCACCTGCTGCCATTGATTTTCCCTCGTTCTCATGTATTTGCTCAATTCTTAAAGCGTCTACAGTTATGTCTTGAGTAGCTGAGGCTATTGCAATTACTAATCCTACTGATATTAGAAGGGCTAAGTTTTGTGTAGGATTTATTAAACTCCAAATTATTAAACTTAATAAAATTATTATTTGCATTAAAACTATCCATCCTCTTCTATGACCTAGTTTTTTTGTTAAAATAGGTATTTGAATTCTATCTATTATAGGCGCCCACAGATAATTAAATGCATAAACACCAAAAATTAAACCTGCCCAACCAATTGTTGATCTGCTAAGACCTTCTTCTTTAAGCCAAAGACTTAAACTACTTGCGATTAAAACCCAAGGAAAACCACTTATCGATCCAAGGAGTAAAATTCTTAGCATTCTAATATCCTTGTACACTGAAAGAGAATTTAGCCAGGATGATTTGATTTGTGTTTCTGTCATAGTTAATTTTTCCAAAAAGATGGTAAAAACAATACTAGTATTGCAAACAATTCTAGTCTACCTAAAATCATTCCTAAGGATAATATCCATTTTGAAATATCTGGTAAACTTGAAAAATTTCCATTAGGACCAATTGTTGACCCTAATCCAGGTCCAACATTTGAAATGGATGTGGCTGCCCCTGATATTGAAGTAATAAAATCTAAACCAGATAGAGATAAGAGTGCCGTTATTACAAAAAAAATTACTAAATACAAATATATAAAAGAAATTATTGATGCAATAAATTTGTCATCTACTGGGTTTTGGTCATATTTTAAAACAAATATCCCTTTTGGATAAATAATCTTTCTAATTTGATTTACAAAAAATGAGTAAAGAATTTGAATTCTAAAAATTTTAATACCGCAGGTAGTTGATCCAGCACAGCCTCCAATAAACATAAGTATTATAAATAAGATTATAGGAAATCCTCCCCAATTATCAAATTGGGCATTTACATAACCGGTTCCAGTTAAGATTGAAATAATATTAAATAAGATGGATCTAAAATTAAACTCAGCTGAATTATTTAGAATTAAGAATATCGATAATATAATGATACTTATCAAAACAACTTTTAAAAATGTTTTTATTTGTATATCGGTAAAAAATATTTTTTTATCACCGTTTAAAAATTTTATATATGCTATGAAAGGCAAACTACCTAAAATTATAAAAATCATAGCAGAAGTTTCTATAGAAATACTGTTAAAAAAACCAATAGACTCGTTATAGTTTGAAAAACCACCGGTTGCTATTGTAGTCATACTATGTGTAATGCTGTCAAATAAATTCATACCAAGCATTTTATAAGAAAATGCACACAATGTTGTCAGAAATAAATAAATGAAAATTAGTCTTAATGCAATTTGCTTTGATTTAGGAAGAATTTTTTCTGAAGAATCGTTACTTGTAATTTTGAATAATTGCATTCCTCCAACATTCATTATAGGCATTAAAGTTATTGCCATTACAATGATGCCAATCCCTCCTAGCCATTGAAGTATTGCCCTCCATAGCAAAATTCCCTTTGGAATGACTTCTAAATTTGAAATTATTGTAGAGCCGGTAGTGGTTATACCTGACATACTTTCAAAAAAAGCATTTGTAAAAGAAAAATTTAAGTTTGAAAAAACAAAAGGTAAAGAACCAAATATTGCTATACTTAACCATGATAAAGCAGTTAAAAGAAAAGCTTGTTGTAAATTTAATTTTTTATTGTGATCTAAATTTGATAAAAAAAATAAAGTACCAAAAATGATAGTCACGATTGAAGATCCTAAAAAAGAAGAATCTATATCGTCATAAAAAAACTGTGCGATTACAGGAATTAACATAAAAATTCCAAGAATAATCTGAAGTATTCCAAGTGTAAAAAAAACAGTTTTATAATTAGACATTTTGAATGAACATTATTTTATGGTAAATAAATTTCAACTCTATAAGAATAAGTTAAATCGTTAATTTAAGATTTTATTTGAATTAATTATGATTAAAAAAGAGAATTTTGATAAAACAAGCGCATGGCCTTTCGTTGAGGCAAAAAAAATGCTTCGGGAAAGAAAATCTTTTTTAGAAAAAAAAGGCAAAATAATTCTCCAAACAGGTTATGGTCCTAGTGGTCTTCCACACATAGGAACATTTGGAGAAGTTGCAAGGACATCAATGATTGCAAACGCCCTAAAATATTTAACCGATCTACCAACGGAAATAATTACCTTCTCAGATGATATGGATGGTCTTAGAAAAGTACCTGATAACGTTCCTCAAAAAGAATTATTAGAAAAAAATTTACACAAACCACTTACTAGTGTGCCTGATCCTTTTCAAAAGTTCAATAGTTTTGGTGAGTATAATAATGAAATGTTAAAAAAATTTTTAGATAATTTTAAATTTAAATATAACTTTAAAAGCTCAACATTACTTTATAAATCAGGTTTTTTTAATTCATCTCTTCAAGTAATTTTAGAGAATTATGATGATATTATGAATATAATACTCCCCACATTGGGAAAAGAGAGACAAAAAACTTACAGTCCATTCCTTCCAATTTGTCCGGATACAGGCCGTGTCCTAGAAATACCTGTAAAAAAAATAAATAAGGAAAAATCTACAATCGTTTTTGATAATAATGGAAAAGATTTGGAAACAAGCATTTATGATGGAAATTGTAAATTACAGTGGAAAGTTGATTGGGCTATGAGGTGGTTTGCACTAGATGTTGATTTTGAAATGTATGGAAAGGATCTAATAGAGAGCGCAATACTTTCAACAAAAATTATCAAACTAATTGGGAAGACAAATCCTTCAGGTTTCGCATATGAATTATTTTTGGATGAAAAAGGCGAGAAGATTTCAAAATCAAAAGGTAATGGCATCACTATTGATCAGTGGTTAGAGTATGCTTCACCTGAAAGTTTGTCACTTTATATGTATCAAAACCCAAAAAGAGCAAAAAAACTTTACAAAGAAATAGTTTCAAAAACCGTTGACGATTATTTAGACCAGATAGAGAAAGCAAAAAATCAAAATGAGTTGCAGTTACTGATGAATCCTGTATGGCACGTCCATAATAGCTTAGTGCCAAAGGAAAATATGATTATGTCATTTTCAATGTTATTAAATTTAGTCGAAACAAGTAATGCTGATAGCAAAGAACTTCTTTGGAAATTTGTTAAAAAATATAAAAAAGACATCTCAGAAAAAAACAATCCTATCTTTGATAATTTAGTAGGCTATGCAATAAAGTATTTTAATGATGTAATTAAATTAAAAAAAAAATATAAAAAGCCTAATACTGAAGAAAAAAAAGCTTTAGAAGCTTTGGTAAATACTTTAGATAAATGTGATGACAAAATGCAACCTGAAGATATTCAAACAATGATATATTCGACCGGTAAAGAAAATGGATATACTGAGAACCTTCGAGATTGGTTTAAATTAATTTACGAAGTAGTTTTTGGAGATGTAAATGGACCAAGGATGGGATTTTTTATAAGTTTTTTTGGTGTGAAAGAAACAAAAGATCTTATATTAAATAAAATTAAATAATGTTTTCAAATCTAAGATCTTTAATTTTTAAATTAGATCCTGAGATGGCTCATAGTTTGGCGATAAAGTCACTAAAATTTAATTTTATTCCAAATATTTTAGATGAAGAAAAAAATAACCCTCTTTTTAAAACAAAATTATTTGATAAAGAAATAGAAAATCCAATTGGTATGGCAGCTGGATTTGATAAAAATGCCGAGGTATATAATTCGTTATTCAATTTAGGGTTTGGATTTGTCGAAGTAGGCACTGTTACACCGTTAGAACAATACGGAAATCCCAAACCTAGAGTATTTAGACTGATAGAGGACGAGGCTCTCATAAATAGACTTGGTTTCAATAACCTAGGTTCAAAATATATCTTAGATCGAATTAAAAGAAATAATCCAAACGGCTTACTTGGAATAAATATTGGACCTAATAAAGACTCAAAAGATAGAACGAATGATTATATACAGTGTTTAAAAACATTTAATGGGGTCTCTGATTATATCACTATCAATATTTCTTCACCAAATACCGACGATTTAAGAAGCTTTCACGATCAAAAAAAATTAGACGATCTTTTAAAACAAATAGAAAAAGTGAAGAGAGATCTTAATTCTCAAACTCCTATAGCGGTAAAAGTATCACCGGATATAAACGACAAAGAAATTTCAAAAATTTCTGAAGTGCTTTTAAATAATAAGATAGAAGCAGCTATCATTTCAAACACATCTGATACAACAAGAGAAAATTTACAAAATACCCAAAGTCATCAAAAAGGAGGATTATCTGGTAAACCTATTGAGTCTAAGTCTTCTGAGTTGATCAGAAAGTTTTACAAAGTTTTAAACGGTAGAATCAAAATTATAGGTGTAGGTGGCGTAGACTCAGGTAAGTCTGCTTATCAAAAATTTTTAGCTGGAGCTGATTATTTACAACTTTATACAGGTATGGTTTTTAGAGGTCCAAATATTGTTAGTCTCATTAAAAAAGAGCTGAAGGAAATATTATTTAAAGATGGCGTAAAAAACTTTAACGAAATAGTAGGAAAAAAGGATTAGAATAATCTAATAAACTTGACGCCATCAATATCTCACTTTATACAGTCGATCGAAATGACAAAAAAATGTGAATTAACTGGAAAAAATCCTATGAAAGGTCATAACGTTAGTCATGCTAACAATAAGACAAAAAGAAGATTTTTACCTAATTTGAAAAAAGTAAAATTTACAAGTGAACTTTTAAAAAGAAGCTTAAAATTAACAGTTAGTAATGCAGGGGTTAGATCAGTAGATAAAAAAGGCAGTTTTGATGAATTTTTGAAATCTGTAAAAAATAAAAATTTATCTCCTAGATTAAAAAAACTAAAAAAAAGCTTATTAATTAAATCTCCATTTCAAAAAAAACCTATTCAATCTAAAACTGCATAATGAATAAAACATTTTTGACACTTTCATTTTTAATGGGGCTTGTTGTACTAGCTTCTAATTATTTGGTTCAATTTCCTATTAAATATTATGGACTGGAGGAGATATTAACATACGGAGCTTTTAGTTACCCGATCGCATTTTTAATAACCGATTTAGCTAATAGATCTTTTGGAAAGTTGATTGCTAGAAAAATTGTCTACATTGGTTTTTCGATAGGAATTTTATTTACATTAATATTTTCCACAAATTTCACTGATCTAATCTCAATACGAATAGCAATCGGATCAGGAACAGCATTTATTATTGCTCAACTTTTAGATGTTCAGATATTTGATCAATTAAGACAAAAAAAATGGTTCGTTGCTCCTCTAATATCCTCTTTAATTGGATCTACCGTTGATACTTTTATATTTTTTTCCATATCTTTTTATGGAACAGGAATACCATGGGTAACGTTATCTCTAGGTGACTTGGCAGTTAAAATTTTTGTTGCCTTAGTAATGTTGATACCTTTTAGGTTATTGCTAGGTACTTTAAAAGCAGCCTGACTAAATAATGGGCTCTTGTTGTGTCATACAATGTATTGCGCCAAAACCCCATATTAGTTTACTGCAGTCAACTGTTTCGACTTTTCTATTTTTAAAATAATTTTTGAAAATTTTAATTGCAATTTTATCCTCTTTTACCTTAAAGATGGGAAGCAAAACTTTTTTATTACAAATATAAAAGTTCATATAACTAGCTGGAACTCTCGTTTTATCTATAAATATGGGTGAGGGCATAGGTACTTTTATGATTTTAAATTTTTTACCCCTTTCATCTCTAGATTTCTTTAATATCTTTAAATTTTCATTAAGATTTTTGTAATTTTTTTCATTTTTATTTTTTTCGATTGCAGTCATAATTGTATTTCTTGATACAAATCTGGAAATATCATCAACATGGCCATGTGTATCGTCACCAATAATACCTTTTTTTAACCATATAAAATTTTTTATATTTAAATATTTATTAAATATTCCCTCATAGTCTTTCTTATTAAACTTTTTATTTCTCTCCTGAATTTTGCTTAATAAACATTCTTCTGTTAATAAAATTGTTCCTGTACCATTTACGTCAAACGCCCCACCTTCCATTATTACTTTTCTTGATTTCCCATTTTTTTTGATAGCTGGATTAATTTTTTTTAATTTGATGATTTTACTTAGTTTATCATTAATTTTATTGTCATTTTCGTAATTTTTATATTTTGCCCAGCCATTAAATATGAAGTTTAATATAATTTTTTTTTTATACTTTTTGTTAATTAAAAAAATTGGACCTGAGTCTCTCAACCATATTCTATCAGTTTTTATCTTATGGAAACTAACATTCTTAATTTTGCTTGATTTGAAGATTTTTTTGATGCTCTCGATTTTATTGTTAATAATCAAATTAACCTTTTGATGTTTTGATATTTTATATATAATTTCCAAAATTACGTCAGGAATGAATTTATATAAACCAGGCCAATCGTTTTTGTTATAAGGCCACGCAATCCAGACAGATTTTTGTTTCTCCCATTCACCAGGCATTCTAAATCCACTAAGTTTTTCACTCATCTTCAGGATTTTTTAATATACCTTTATAAAAATCAATTCTTCGATCTCGTAAAAAGGGCCAATGTTGTCTAACTTTGTCTATTTTTTTGTAATCAACTTCCCGAATTAAAATTTGCTCTTTATTATTACTAAGTTTTCCAATTATTTGGCCACTTGGATCAATTATCATAGAATTTCCCCAGAATTCTATTTTCTTTTTACCTTTCTTTTCAGTTCCTACTCTGTTTATGGCAACTACATAGGTTCCATTTGCGATAGCATGAGATTTTTGCATAGTAATCCATGAATCTAATTGAGATTTACCAAATTTCCTTTTTTCTTTTGGATGCCATCCAATAGCTGTAGGATAAAAAATTATTTGTGCACCTTTTAGTGCTGTTAGTCTAGCAGCTTCAGGAAACCATTGATCCCAACATATTAAAGGTCCAATTTTACCAAACTTTGTTTTGATAGATTTAAATCCTAAATCCCCAGGAGTAAAATAAAATTTTTCATAATACCCAGGGTCATCAGGAATATGCATTTTTCTATACTTTGACAATATTTTACCTATATCATTTATAACAACACTCGTATTATGATAAAAACCATGTGTTTTTTTTTCAAATAAAGAAATAATTAAAACTATTTTTAATTCTTTTGCTAAATCACAAAATATTTTTGTTGTTTTTCCTGGTATCTTTTCAGCTAGTCTAAAATTTGAGTGGTTTTCTGTTTGACAAAAATAATTTGATAAAAATAGTTCTGGCAAACAAACTATTTTAGCTTTTTTTGATGCAGCTTTTTTTATATTTTTAATCGCTAAGTCTAAATTTTCTTTAATATTACTTGAGATTTTACTTTGAATAATTCCAATTTTAATTTTTTTGACCATTAATCAAAATATTTTGGAGAAGTTTTTTCTTTCTCTATTTTTCCATTCTCCAGTATGATAAGCATTACTTGCAATTAATGGAAGAACACTAGTAGCTTCAGCAAATACCATTTGCTCTTTGTTTATATCAACCTTACCCCACGAGCTTGCCTCTTTTAGTGTTGAGCTACTACATGCGCCATCTCTCGAGTCAGCAACTGTGATTTGAATGGCATATTTGTGCATATCAACCTCTTTTCCTAAAAGCTCAGCGCAAATTACTGTATCTTGTATAAAATTTTTAGGAACACCGCCACCAATCATAAATAACCCTGATCCTTTAGATTTAATTTTTATCTCTGTTAATTCTCTAAATTCCCTTATTGAGTCCATAGTTATATGATTTTTTGGATTTTTCTCTTGGTGCATCACTAATCCAAAACCTGCGCTTGAGTCGGTAAATGCTGGACAGAATATTGGAACATTATTGTCATATGCTGTTTCAATCAAAGATCCCTTCTTTTTAGCATTTGACTTTAAATATTTACCAATTTCTCTAATAAACTCTCTTGATGTATAAGTTTTTGGTTTTAGTTTATCAGCTATTTCTCCAATTGTTTTATCACACAATTGAAGCTCCTCCTCATCGATGTAAGTGTCATAAATCCTGTCTATGTAATTTTTTCTGAGCTCATTATCATTTTGATACTGTGAACCTTGATAATGTTTAAATCCAAGTGCCTCAAAAAAATCCATATCTATTATAGACGCTCCAGTTGCAACAATTGCATCTACCATGTTGTATTTGACCATATCTCTGTAAATATGCATACATCCTGCCGCTGAAGTAGATCCTGCTAATGTTAAAAAAATTGTACATTCTTTATCTTTTAACATTTCATTATAAATATTTGCTGCATTTGCCGTCTCTCTTGAAACAAAAGACATTTTTTCCATGGAAGAAATAATTTTTCTAGAGTCAAAAGATGTAATATCAATATGCTCTACAGGCTTTTTTAAGAAATCTTTTTTACTGTTGTGACCAAGATTTTTATTTTCTGACATTAAGCAACTAGAGTAGCTTTGTCTGAATTCTTATCATACATAGTCATTATTGGTCTGTCCTCAACCTCATAAATTTCATCGGAGTAATAGCCATTAAATTGAGTCCTAAAAGTAAGACCATATGCACCTAATTGACCTAATTCAATATAATCACCCTCTTTAATATTATTGGGTAAAATAAAAGGACCTTTCATATAATCCATACTATCACATGTTGGTCCATAAAAATCGAATGAGGTTAATTTTTTTGACACTATTCGTCCATTTGTAATTATTCTTGATGGATAAATTATATTAGGTACCCCTGCATCAAATAAAGTTCCATATGTTCCATCATTAATGTAAAGCTTTTGTTTTTTTCTCAAATTAACCCTAACTATTGTAGAACCACTTTCAGCAACAATTGCTCGGCCAGGCTCACATATTATTTCAGGAAGTTTTTTTAATTTTAAATTAATTAAAGAATTTTTAATTTCATCAAAATAAGAATGTAATGATTTAGGAACCAAATCAGGATAGATCGTTGGAAATCCTCCACCTATATTTATAATATCTGGAACTATCTTTGTTTTTTTAATTATATATTTAATTTCATTAATACCTTTCGAGTAAGATATTGGATGCATACATTGTGATCCAACATGAAAACTTAATCCTATTTTTTTGGCATATTGTTTTGTTAGTCTGTAAAGTCCTATAGCTTCAGAAGTTTGTGCGCCAAATTTTTTAGATAAATCTATTTCTGCATGTTCATTAGAAACTGCTACCCTTACAAATAATTCCAAGTCTTTAGCTTGATTTGTGCTGTTTAGAATTTTTATCAATTCGTCTTTAGTATCTATTGAAAAAGTCTTAATGTTATATTTGAAGTAAGCCTCGATTATACTTTCTTTACTTTTTACAGTATGCATATAAGAGCATTTTGCATCTGGGCTTACTTTCTTTATTGCCTCTACTTCATTAATTGAAGCAATATCAAAGTCATTAATTCCACTTTCTACAATTGTCTTTAATACCAATGGATGAGGATTAGTTTTTACAGCATATAGAATTTTACCAGGAAACTTATTTTGAAAAAATTTAGAAGCTAAATTTATAGAATTTCTTCTAATACAATAAACTGGCTCTGTTGGTTTCAGTTGATTTACTAATGCATCAACTGATTTAAATTTTAGCATCTAAACGCCCCCCAAAAAAATTTAACAAAAAAAAGTTATTTATAAAAAATAATCTTTAATATCCAGCAGTTAATTCAATACTTATTTAATGTAAAGAAAATAATGACCCTTGAAATTTAATAAAAAGTAGCCATATTCAATATATGAAAACAGATGCAACTTTGCAAAATTTAGCTGATTTTGAGAACAAATCACTATTAATTGTGGATGATGATAATCCTTTTAGAGAGCGTTTAGCTAGAGCTATGGAAAAGAAGGGATTTGAAGTTATTCAAGCTGAGGGTGTACAAAAAGGTATTGATACTGTTAAGTCCAAAAAACCCGGTTTTGCAGTGGTAGACTTGAGACTAAGTGATGGTAACGGCTTAGAAGTTGTAAAACAAATCCAATCATCTAACTCATCTAGTAGAATAATAATGCTAACAGGTTATGGTAATATTCCAACAGCAGTCGCAGCTATTAAAGAGGGGGCAATTGATTATCTAGCAAAGCCTGCGGACGCAGATGATGTTGAAAAAGCTCTTTTAGCTGATCCAACAAAAAAAGCTGTACCGCCAGAAAACCCAATGTCAGCAGATAGAGTAAAATGGGAACATATTCATAGAGTGTTCGAACTTTGTAACAGAAATGTCTCAGAAACTGCTAGAAGACTTAAGATGCATAGAAGAACTTTGCAAAGAATTCTTTCAAAGAGGTCTCCTAAATAAATTTTCTTAATTTGATTAATCTTCTAAATAATAAAGTTAATAAAGTAATTTTAAAAATTTCAGCTAATAAAAAAGGTGCTACACCTAATTCAAACAAAGGTTTATCCCACCCAATAATATAACCCAACCACAAAACTCCTAAAATATATATAGTTGATACTGACAAAATTAATTTCATAAAAATTCTCAAGTAATTCTCATTTTGTCTAATCGAGGATGTCAAATAACAAGCAGAAATAAATCCAAGCAAATAACCCATTGTAGGTCCAGTGAAATAAACTAATCCAATACCCCTTTCAGGAGAATTAGAAAAAACCGGTAAGCCTATTATTCCCTCAAGTAAATACAAAATTATAGTCGCAACACCAATTTTAGTACCAAAACTTATACCTAAAAGTAACACTATAAATGTCTGCATGGTCATAGGAACGGGATAGAATGGAATTTTAATTTTCGCAGATATAGCAAGAATTATCGATCCAAAAAATACAATAAGTGATAATTTCACAAGCTTTGATTGAGTAATTGTTCTTATTGATTCCATAAAAAAATATTACTAACTTTTTTCCTGATAATCTAGAAATAAATTATATAAAATTTATAATATAATTTTAATATAGAGATAATGTCTAATATAACATTAAATATTCTGAATGAATAAAATTAAAAAAAAAGAGCATTATTATCTCATAGATGGTTCTGGCTATATTTTCCGGGCTTACTATGCTCTCCCGCCTTTATCACGTAAAAGCGATGGATTACCCACTGGTGCAGTTAGTGGATTTTGTAGCATGCTCTTTAAACTTTTAGAGGACTCAAAATCAAATCAAAATCTGCAAAAACCATCTCATTTTGCAGTGATCTTTGATTCAGCTAGGAAAACATTTAGAAATGAAATTTACAAAGATTATAAAGCCAATCGTTCCGAAGCACCCGATGATTTAGCTCCTCAATTTGAGTATATAAGAAAATCTGTTCTTGCTTTTAATTTGCCATCAGTTGAGCTAATAAATTTTGAAGCAGATGATTTAATAGCTACATATGCTGATAAAATTTTAAAAAAAGGTGGCAAGGTAACAATTGTTTCATCTGATAAAGATTTAATGCAACTATATAAAAAAGATATTCGAATTTATGATCCTATGAAGAATAAATTTATTAATGAAGAAGATGTGCTTAAAAAATTTGGTGTACAGCCGTCAAAAGTAGTAGATGTTCAAGCTTTAGCTGGTGATAGTAGCGATAATGTACCAGGTGTCCCAGGTATAGGAATAAAAACAGCATCTGAATTAATTAATAAATATGGTTCTTTAGAAAAACTTCTGAACTCAGCTAGAGAAATTAAACAAAATAAAAGAAGAGAGTCCCTAATTGAGAATAAAGATAAAGCAATTATCAGTAAAAAATTGGTAACTTTAGAAAAAAATGTACCAATTAAAATGGATTTAAAGGAGTTTAAGTTGAAAGAGATTGACAAAAATAGACTTTATACTTTCTTAAGAGAAATGGAATTTAACAGATTGTTAAGTTCAGCTATTTCAGCTTACGGAGAACCGAATTTTGAGGGAAATAAAAAAGTATTAGAAGATAACTTTAACACTTCGAAGATTAGTAAAAAAGAATATCACTTAATTCAAGATTATTTAGAAATCGACTCTTGGATTAAGGAAGCTGAGGAGGCAGGCGAAGTAGCTTTTGATACAGAAACCAACTCACTTGACCCTCACACTGCAGAATTAGTTGGTATTTCTTTAAGTACTAAAATTGGAAAAGCTTGTTATATACCTGTCGGACACAAATCGAAAAAATCTTTAGATAAAAAAAGGGTTTTAAATCAATTGAAACCTTTACTTGAGGATACCAGTGTAAAAAAAATCGGACAGAATATTAAATTTGATTTTATTATATTATTTTATCAAGGAATAAATATTTCATCCATGGAAGATACTATGTTGATGTCTTATGTGTTAGATGCAGGAAAAAACAGACATAATATGGATACGCTTTCGAAAATTCACTTAAGTCATAAAACCATTTCATTTAAAGAATTAGTGGGAACTGGAAAAAAAGAAATAAATTTTAGCGAGGTAGATATCGAAAAAGCAAAAAATTATGCTGCTGAGGATGCTGACATTACTTTGAGACTTTATAAAAAATTTTATAAATTTCTGAAGGAACAAAAATTGATAAATATTTATGAAACATTTGAAAAACCTATGATTGAAATTTTAGCACACATGGAAATCGAAGGAATTAAAATTGATAAAGATTTTCTAAAGATTTTATCTTCAAAATTTCAAAAAAAAATCGAAAAAATACAAAAAGAAGTTTTCAAGTTATCAAAAAAAGAATTTAATATTGCTTCGACTAAACAATTAGGGGAAATAATTTATAATGATTTAAAGATAGGAGGATTAAAAAAAACCAAAAAAGGAGGATTTGCAACTAATGCATCTGTACTAGAAGATCTCGCTTATAAAGGTCATAAATTTCCACAACTAATTTTAGACTGGAGACAATTATCTAAGTTAAAAAATACTTATTCAGACTCACTTCCTGAACATATAAACCAAAAAACAAAAAGGGTTCATACATCATTTTTGTTGGCAGCAACATCAACTGGTAGATTAGCCTCAAGTGAACCAAATTTACAAAATATTCCTATAAAATCTGATGATGGAAAAGATATCAGAAAAGCTTTTATAGCAAAAAAAGATTATGTTTTACTTTCTGCAGATTATAATCAAATAGAGATGAGAATATTAGCAGACTTAGCTGATGTAAAAGAACTTAAAAAAGCTTTTAAAAACAATGAAGATATCCATTCATTAACTGCAAGCCAAATATTTGATATTGAAATTGATAAAATTACTTCCGATCAAAGAAGAAAAGCAAAGGCAATTAATTTTGGTATAATATATGGGATTTCTGAATATGGGTTGGCGAAACAAATCAATGTTTCTAATCATGAGGCTAAAAATTTTTTAAATTCTTATTTTTTAAGATTTCCAGAAATAAAAAGTTATATGGAGAAAACAATTAAATTTTGTAGAAAAAGTGGATACGTAAATAATATTTTTGGAAGAAGATCACATTTTATAAATATTAATGACAAAAATTATAATGTCAGGAATTTTCAAGAGAGAGCTGCTATTAATGCACCTATTCAAGGATCAGCATCTGAAATAATGAGATTAGCGATGATAAGGCTTAGTAAAAAATTAAATTTAAAAAGAAATTTTAAAACAAAGATGCTTTTACAAATACATGATGAATTAATTTTTGAAACACATAAAGATGACATTGAAGGAATCAGCAAAATAATTATAGATGAGATGAGCAGTGTATCAAAAAGTGATCTACATTCTTTCTCGATACCTTTAACAGTTGATTTAAATATAGGAAATAACTGGGGCAACCTAAAGTAATTAATATTTATTGCCCTAATTGGAACAATTTAGTATTTTTATATGTGGTAATGCAAAAACAGACAATAGCTTTAGTTGATGATGATAGAAATATTCTTACAAGCTTAAGTATTGCTTTAGAAAAAGAAGGTTTTAATGTCCAAACTTATATTGATGGAGAAAGTGCTCTAATTGGTCTTGGAAGAAAAACTCCAGACTTAGCAGTTATTGATATAAAAATGCCTAAAATGGATGGAGAAGAATTATTAAAAAAATTAAGAAAAAAAACATCTATGCCGGTAATATTTTTAACATCAAAAGATGACGAAATTGACGAGCTTTTAGGCTTAAAGCTCGGAGCTGATGATTTTATTAAAAAATCGGGTGGATTTTCAATTAAAGTTTTAATTGAAAGAATTAGAGTTCAATTAAGAAAAAAGGAAACTAATAACGTAATTGAAGACAATAAGTCAATAATTTCACATGGAAAATTAAAATTAGACTCTGCACAATTAGAATGTGAATGGAATGGTAAACAGTTGCCTGACAAATTGACAACTACAGAATTTTTGATTGTCAAAGAGCTTGCTAAAAGACCTGGGATAATTAAAGAAAGAGCTCAACTTATGGATATAGCTTATAGGGAAGACACAGATATTGAGGACAGAACTATAGATAGTCACGTTAAAAGAATTAGAAAAAAGTTCAAAAAAATTGATCCTGATTTTTCAGCTATAGAAACAAGATATGGAAGTGGTTATAGATGGAATGTTAGTTGATGATTAGTGGTTTACTTAAGAATTTATCAATTTTAAAAAAATTTTTATTAATAAATATAGTTTTTTTTACAATTATAGGACTTTTTACCTTCTTATACCTAAAAAATGTTCAACCTAATTTAATAAAAAAAAAGTCTTCTAATCATATTAAAATTATAAATAACACAACTGATAATTTGATAAGGCTAAATATCAAGTTTATTGAGGAGGATATTAGAAAGTTTTTATTTTCTACTAGATTTATATTTCAAAACTTAGATAGAGTAATTTTTTTTGATAATAATCTTAATCTTATCGGAGATACAGATACTCTAGATTTAGACCCAAGATCATTTACAAATAGACTTGATATTATTGAATTTGAAATTTTAAGTGAAGAAAAAACTAAAGAAATAATCGAGCAAAAAAATATAAATATTGGAAGAAAAAACCTTGTCTCTCTGAAAGATATTCTTTCTAATTATGTTACATCAAAAAATTTTGGAACACCTTATACTTTTACTCAAGAAGATTTTAATCAATTTAAACTTACAACAATTAAGAACGTAATGCAGAGCGGAAAAAATGTTGGCTATTTAGCTATTACTGAAAATGCGAATGATGTTAAAGCTGCTATTGATGAAAGAAAAACATTTATAATAAGAACAGCTATAGCAGTAGGAATAGTTATCTTAATTTTTTCTTATGTTTTAAATCGATATTTTTTAAAACCAATTAAGAATTTAGTTCTCTATATAAAAACTATTCAGGATAAAAAATCTAAAACTACAAACATAGAAAATCTTAAGGTGAGAAATGATGAACTTGGATTGTTATCTAAATCTTTAGATAATATGACTTATGAGCTTCAAAAAAGAGTTTCCCAGGCTGAAAATTTTTCAACTGATTTGGTTCATGAAATTAGAAATCCGCTTGCATCTTTAAAAAGCGCATCAGAGATTTTGCAAGACAATCATGATATAGATCAACGGTCAAAGCTTATTGATATTTTAAGTCACGATGTTCAAAGGATTGAGAGATTAATCACTGATTATTCTCAAATGTTGAAAGATGAAGTTGCATTAAGTAAAGAAAAAATAAACAAATTAGATGTAGAGCCTCTTATACAGTCTGTGGTAGATGATTTTAACAATATCTACGGTGTTAAAAGAGGAATAAAAATTTTTTATCAAAATGATGGAAAAAATAATTATTTGATAAACGGAATTGAAAACAGAATTGAACAAATAATCGCAAATCTTTTGGATAATGCAATTTCTTTTAGTGAGGATAACAAAGAGATAATTGTGGCCCTTTCTAAAACAAAAGACGATGAGATAGTAATTAATATAGTTGATCAAGGGGAGGGTTTTAAAGAAAAAGATACATCAAAGATATTTAAAAGATTTTATAGTAATAGACCAAATAAATTTGGCCAACATTCAGGGCTTGGATTAAATATAGTGAAAAATTTAGTAGATTTGCATAACGCTACAATTAAAGCTACTAATAGAAAAGATCAAAAGGGTGCAAGTATGGAAATTACTTTCCCCAAAGCGTAAAGGATATAAATAGTTCTATTGATTAATTAATCCTTTATTGTTAAAAAATTCATCATGGGAGATTTCAAAGTAAAAAATTTATCATTAGCTGATTTTGGTCGTAGAGAGATTTTAATCGCAGAAAGTGAGATGCCTGGCTTGATGGCATTACGTGAGGAGTATAAAGGAAAATCCCCTCTTAAAGGAGCAAAAATTATTGGATGTCTACATATGACAATACAGACAGCTGTATTAATAGAAACACTTGTTCACCTAGGAGCTGAAGTTAGATGGTCTTCTTGCAATATTTTCTCAACCCAAGATCACGCTGCAGCTGCAATAGCAAAAGCTGGAGTGCCCGTTTTTGCTTGGAAGGGAGAAACTGAAGAGGAATATATTTGGTGTATTAAACAATCAATAAATGGAAAAAAAGATTGGACACCTAATATGCTTTTAGATGATGGAGGAGATCTTACTGCAATGATGCATCAAGACTACAAAGATTTACTTAAAAATGTAAAAGGTGTTTCAGAGGAGACAACAACAGGTATTAAAGCTCTTAACAAGATGGAAAAAGATAATACTTTATTAATCCCAGCTATAAATGTAAATGACTCAGTAACAAAATCAAAGTTTGATAATCTCTATGGGTGCAGAGAGAGTTTAGTTGATGGCATTAGGAGAGCTACTGATGTAATGATGTCTGGAAAAATTGCGATTGTAGCTGGTTTTGGAGATGTTGGCAAAGGAAGTGCCGCATCTTTGAGACAAAGCGGTGCTAGAGTGTTAGTTACAGAAGCGGATCCAATTTGTGCATTACAGGCTGCAATGGAAGGTTATGAGGTGGTTTTGATGGAAGAAGCTATCAGCAAAGCTGATATCGTTGTTACAGCAACTGGTAACAAAGATATTGTGACAGCTGACCATATGCGCGAAATGAAAGATAGAGCAATTTTGTGTAATATAGGACACTTTGATAACGAAATTCAAGTTGATGCTTTGAAAAATTACAAATGGACTGAGGTAAAACCCCAAGTTCATGAGATAGAATTACCAAGTAAAAAAAGAATTATTTTATTAGCAGAAGGTAGATTAGTTAATTTAGGTTGTGCTACAGGTCATCCAAGTTTTGTAATGAGTGCATCGTTTACTAATCAAGTGATTGCACAGATAGAGCTTTGGAATAATAACAAAAATTACGAGAACAAAGTTTATGTTTTGCCGAAACATCTAGATGAGAAGGTTGCTACACTTCATCTTAAAAAAGTTGGAGCAAAATTAACAAAATTATCAAAAGAACAGGCGGACTATATAAGTGTCGGAGTTGAAGGTCCTTTTAAATCTGATGCCTACCGCTATTAAAAGTGATAGAATAGATTTATCTTCAGAAAAAAAAACAGAAGAACTTGCAGGTAAATTTTTAAAAAAAATTAAACCTGGATGCTTTGTTTTTTTATATGGTGAAATAGGAGTTGGAAAAACAACTTTTATTAGATACCTTATTAATAAATTTCAAAAACTTTATAGACTTGAAACAACAGAAGTTACAAGTCCCACCTTTAATTTGTTAAATGAGTATCAAATAAATGAATTAAAGATTAATCATTATGATCTATTTAGATTGAAGTCGGCCGAGGAAATTAGAAATTTAGATTTATTTGAAGAAAATAAAAACATAATTACTTTAGTAGAATGGCCACAAATGATTAAAGAAAAACCAAAAAATTTGATAGAATTAGTTTTTGAGTATGGAAAAGATCATAAAACTAGATCTGTGCAAATTAAGGGTTTATAGCCTTTATTACTTCTAAATGACGAAATTAATTAAAATAAAGGGAGATGCATCTTTTAGAATTTTTTTTAGGAAAAAATTCAATGGCCAATCCTCGATTGTTGTTTATACAAAAAAAGATAAATTTAAAAATTTACTTGTATATGATGCGATAAATAAAATATTAAACAAGAATAAAATTTTAGCGCCAAGATTATATACTCAAAGATATGATAAAAATTTCATTGAAATAGAGGATTTTGGAGATGAAACTCTTTTCAAAATATTAAAAAAAGACGGTAAAAATAAATTAAGATATTTTAATAAGATAATTAAATTGTTAATACAAATTCAATCTATTAAAAATAAAAAAGTAAAAAATTTTAGAAATCAAAATTATACAATTCCAAAATACAACAAAAAAATTTTAATAAATGAAACAAATTTATTTTGTGATTGGTATGTAAAAAATAATTTATCGAAATTAAAAAAAAAAAGATTTTGTAGAAATTTTAAGAAGATTATTAAAGAATTAACTTTGAAATTAAAATTGAAAGATAATATTTTTGTACATAGAGATTTTCATGTTTCAAATTTGATGTTAGTTAACAATCAAATAGGTCTCATTGATAGCCAGGACGCATTAATCGGTAACAAAGCTTATGACCTAGCCTCATTGATAGATGATGTGAGATTAGAAACATCTAAATCTTTTAAAGAGAAAATTTTTAATTTTTACATAAAAAAACAAAAAAAATTAGATATAAAAAAGTTCAAGAATGATTTTGAAATACTATCAGTTTTAAGAAATCTGAAAATTATTGGAATATTTACCCGTTTAGCACTTAGGGATAGAAAAAAAAAATATCTAAAACTAATTCCTTATACTTGGCATCTTGTTAATATGCGCATTAATCAAAATCAAGTGTTTATTAATTTGAAAAACTTACTGAGTCAAAATTTTAAAAAAATTAAATGAGAATTAAAACAGCTTTGATATTATGTGCAGGCCTTGGAAAAAGGTTAAGTCCACTTACTTTATCAACACCTAAACCTCTTCTAAAATTAAATGATAAAACAATGCTAGAGGTTTGTATAAATTTAATCATGAAAATAGGTGTTAAAAAAATTTTAATCAACACATTTCATTTAGGTGATCAAATTTTTAGATTTATTGAAAAAAAAAAGTTTTCAATAAATATTCAAATAATCAAAGAGGAAAATGATATACTTAATACAGGTGGAGGGATATTAAATTTGATTAATCATTCAGATGATAATGATTTTATAATTTTTAATCCTGATACTTTATGGCATAACGATTATCTTAATGAAATCACTCAAATGCAAAATTTTTATTTTTCTAATAAATTAGATAATGTTCTTCTACTATCAAACAAAAAATTGAGTTTTGATAGAAATTTAATAGGCGATTTTACATTACAAAATGATTTGTTAAAAAAAAATAAAAACAATGACCTTATATACATTGGTTGTCAAATTTTGAACAAAAGCTTATTTAAAGAATATGATGTCTCAAATTTTTCTATTTCAAAAATATGGAATAATTTACAAAAAGAAAATAAATTATATGGCTTTCAAAGCAAAAAAAAATTTTATCATTTAACAAATTTAGATGTTTTTAAAAAACTAAAAGATCTTTAGCTCTTTCCTTATCAAGATATTCGCATTTCGATATCACAAAATTTTCTTTAAATTCTATTAACATTGGGTTTCCAGTCGGTATCTCTAAATTAGAAATTTGAATATTGTCTAAATTAAATAAATTTTTACATAAAGCTCTAATAGAGTTTCCGTGTGCAGATATTAAAACATTATTATTTTTTAAATTTTCTTTTATGTGTTTTTCAAAAAAATTTATAACTCTTTTGTAAGTATCTTTTAAAGACTCAGTATTAGGCAATAATTCTTTTGGAATTTGTTTATAAGTGTCAATATTAAGTGGATGATATGGACTTTCCTTTTTTAAAGGATCTGGTCTTAGATCCCATGATCTACGAAACTCATAAATTTTATCCTCACCAATTTTTTTACTCATTTCAATTTTATTCAAACCAGTTAGTGCTCCATAATGTCTCTCATTCAATTGCCAAGCTCTTGTAAAATTTTTTTTATCATCTAATTCTTGTTGAATTATTTTCAGAGTATTATTTGCTCTTAATTGAAGAGAAGTATAATAAAATCCAATTTTGATATTTTTTTCTTTTAATAGGGATCCTGCTTTTTTAGCCTCTTGTATACCTTTTTTAGTTAAATCAACATCAACCCAACCAGTAAACCTTTTCTCTAAATTCCATGTACTTTGCCCATGTCTTACTAATATTAAAAAACTCATATTGATATATTTAAATTATATTTATAAATAAAACTATTAAATTAAATGATAAATTTCTTTTCAAAATTTAAAATATTTTTTTATTTAGTAAATTTTATATTAATCGTCTTATATTTATTTCCTGGAAGTTTATTAGGATATATTTTTTTTAATAATTTTAAATTTCAACCGCAAATTACATCAGATTATCTCCATATATCATCTAACCATTTTTACACTTTTGGATTAGTTACAATTCTAGGATATTTTACTTTTTTAAATTCAGAAAAATTAAAACAAGTTTTATATTATCTTCTAGTAATTTCAGTTTTATTAGAAGTGTTTCATATAGTAATTCCTGAAAGAAGTTTTCAGTGGTCAGATCTGTTCGGAAATTTATTAGGTGTGATAGTTGTAATTATCGTGAAGAATCTTATAAATAAATATGGAATCGCTAAAAAATAAATTTATCATAATATTTATTTTTTTCTTAACAGGATGTTCATCGATTCCATCAAATACTGCAAATAGTTGTTCAATTTTTAATGAACGATATTTATGGTATAAGTATGCAAAAAAAACAGAGCAAAAATGGGGTACACCTATTTATGTTCAATTAGCTATCATAAAAATGGAGTCAGATTTTGACTGGTTAGCTAAGCCGGCGAGACAAAAAATATTTAAAGTAATCCCTTATAAGCGCCCATCAAGTTCTTTTGGATATTCTCAAGCAGTAAAAGGCACTTGGGAACAATATAAAAAAGAAACAGGAAATAAGTTAGCAACAAGAGTTAGATTTAAAGATAGTGTAGATTTCATTGGTTGGTATACAAACAAATCAGAGACTATTTTAAAAATTTCCAAACAAGATGCTTTTAAACAATATTTGGCATATCATGAGGGTTGGGGAAATTTTAAGCATTATAGAAAGAATAAAAAAGTAATCGGATTAGCTAAAAAAGTAGAGAAACAATCTAATATTTATAAAAAACAATTATTAAGTTGCAGCAATTCTTTAAATAAAAATAAATATATTATTTTTTAGAAAGTTCTTTCTTTAACTCCAGATCTATCACATCAATCCTTTTTGTATTTTTTGCTAAACTTAAATACATGGATGGAGTAACATATAATGTGAAAAAAGTTGAAATTATCATACCGCCTAAAATGGTTGCTCCGACAGCTAATCTTGATCCTTCACCTGCACCTGGTCCGATATTCCCTATAACCAATGGTATCATTGCAATCATTGTACTTAGTGACGTCATAATTATAGGTCTAAATCTTACTGAACAAGCTTCTTTTACTGCTATCTCAATACTTTTTCCTGTAGTCCTTATTCGATTAGCATAATCAACAATTAAAATACTGTTTTTAGTTGATATACCGATAAGAATTATCAATGCGATCTGAGAAAAAATATTTACTGAACTATTTAAAAATAAAATAAATACTAGTCCACCAAAAATTGCCAAAGGAACAGTTAAAACTATAATGAATGGATGAATGAATGAGTTAAATGTTGCTGCCATAACTAAGTAAGCCGTGAGTAATGCAAGAGCAAAAATTATAAATAATTCATTACTAGTTTCTTTAATTTCCTCTGATTTACCCTTCCAGGTAATTTGATTTTTTGGAGCTAAATTTGCCATAATATTCTCAAAGAATTTTATCGCCTCAGTTAATGTATATCCTTCATTAATATTTGCAGATATTGTCACTGCTCGTTGTCTATTGTATCTTGCAAGTTGTTTTGCTGAACCTTCTTCCTTAAAACTCACTAAATTTGATAAAGAAATTAGTTTTCCATTTGTTTCAGAACGAACAAAAATTTTAGAAACACCTTCTTTATTCCTTCTATCAGATAAATATTGCTGTACTATGATTGGGTATTCTTTACCTAGTTTATTGAAAGTCGTAATTTTTTTTCCACCATAAAGAGTTTCAAGTGTTTCTCCTATTACTTTTGTTGAAACACCTAAATCTTTAGCTTTATTCTTATTAATTACTAATTTAACTTCAGGTTTGTTTCGATTGTAATCAGACTCGACCCTTGAGAGATTTTTATTTGATCTTAATTTTCTAATTACTCCTTTTTGAATTTCTTCAAGTTCCTCATACGTACTTCCATAAATAACCATTTGCACTGGCTTATTATAGTTAGACACCCTTATCGATTGAGGAGATATTGGAAATGCAAGAGCTTGAGGCAATGTAACAATTTTCCCAATTGCCTCTCTTAAAACAACTTGTTGTCCCTTTTTTCTATTTTTCCAGTCATCTAAAAGTGCAATTATAATAAAACTATTATAAGAGTTTGCGGAACTACCAAAACCAGGCACTCTCATAATAAATCTTGAATATGGACTATCTTCTGCTTGTAATAGTGGAATTAATCTGGCTTCAACTTTTTGTGCTTGTTCTTGTGTATACTCAAAAGAACTACCTTCATCTGTTGCACCAATAATTAAATAGGCACCACGATCTTCCATGGGCAATAATTCTTTTTTAGAGAAACTAAACAATAGCACAGAGCAAATAATAATAAATATTATAAATAAACCTACGAATTTTGTTTTGTGAGCAATAACATCTAAAGTCTCTTCGTAGAATTTTGAAAAACCTAAAAATATCTTCTCAAATTTTTGAATAAAAATTTTTTTTGAAGTTTTTTTACTTAAAAATTTACTTGCAAGCATTGGCGACAGGGTAAGAGCAACAAATGATGAGACAACTATTGAAAATGACAATGCGATTGCTGTTTCTCTAAATAATGTTCCTGAAATTCCTTCAATAAAAATCAGTGGTAAAAATACAGCTACTAGAATTAAAGTTGTCGCTATTATTGCAAATGAAATCTGTTTAGACCCATTATAAGCAGCAACTAGTGGAGTTTCTCCATTTTCAATTCTTCGATATATCGCATCAGTCATAATCACCGAGTCATCAGTAATTATTCCGATCGCTAAAATAAAACTTAAAAGAACAAATATATTTATGGATAATCCAAAAATATAAAGTCCTAAAAAAGATGCTATTAAACTTACTGGAAGAGCAATTGCTGGAACTACTACTGCTTTAAGATTTCCAAGAAATAAATAAATAATTAGCACCACTAATACAAAAGCAATCAAAAGAGTTTTGTATACCTCCTCAATAGCTGCTTCCACGTAGTTAGCTCTATTAAATGAAACTCTTAAATCTAGTTCGTTTGGTAAAGATTTTTTAACTTCCAGTAATTTTTTTTTTATATCTTTAGAAAGTTCAACAGTTGAGGCTCCACTTCTTGCATAAATGCCAATACCCACTGTTCTTAAATTAATTTGATCCTTTGTTTGAGCTTTAAAAAGTGTTTTTTCTGAAACAGGTCCAAATTCAATATCAGCAACATCAGATAATAAAATTACTTTGTTATTTCTTTTTTTTATTGGTAATTGTTTTATTGAGTCTATATCGTTATATGATTTATCTAAATTTAATGTTAGGTCGATGTTATCTGCCTCAAGAGTACCAGCTGGAAGACTTATATTTTCACCACGCATTGCAAGTTCGACTTCCTTAATAGTTAAATCATTTGCTGCGAGCTTAATTGGATTTATCCAAACTCTTATACTTAATTCTCTTAAGCCACCTACAAGAATCCTTCCAACATTTTTAATACTTGAAAACTGATCAACTAAATATCTTTCTGCATAGTCTCCTAGTTCAAGATCACTCCAAGTTGCAGATGATAACGACAACCACATAGTTGTAGTAAAACCAGCTGCCCTTTTTAATATTTGAGGAGGATCAGATTCAGATGGTAAATTATCTACAACTCTTGCAACTCTCTCTCTTATATCGTTTGCAGCATTATCTAAATCAATACTAGTATCAAACTCTACATTAATTGTACTTCTTCCATTTTCAGATTTTGAGTCTATATTTTTTATACCTTCAGCACCTCCAATAACATCTTCGACGACCTGGGTAACTTCTTGATCTACAATTGATGCTGACGCAGATTTATAATCTACTTGAACTTGAACTACAGGTGGCTGTATTCCATTAGGTAATTCTCTTACTGGCAACTTCCAAAAAACAAATAAACCGAAAATAATTAAGATTAAAGACATTACCCAAGAAACAGCTGGTCTTTTTATGCTTAGTTCAGTAATAAACATTTATTTCGTAATAGGTTTTATTTTTCCTCTTGGTCTTACCTTTTTTAATCCTTCAGCAACAATTATTTCTCCCTCACTTAATCCAGAAACTATTTCAATGTTCTTATTGCCTCTCAGACCTGTTTTAACTTCTGTTTTATTTGCAATATTTTCACCATTAATTTTGTAAACATAGGATTTGTCTCCCTCAATCATGACACTTGTATCAGGTACACTTAATGAGTTTCTAAGATTAAATTTAACGCTTACCTCTAATAGAGATCCTGAGATTAGTTCGAGATTACTGTTTTCTACTTTAATTCTGGATAATATGCTTCTTGTATCTGCATTTATCCTGCTTGACACAAAATCAACTTCACCTGAAAAAGTTTTATCTTTAAAGTTAGATAATTTCACATCAACTGGAAGGCCTTTTTTAATAGATGTGGAATAATATTCTGGAATTTTAATGTCTGAGTAAATAGTTGAATTGTCATCTAATGTTATGATGAAAATATTGTTAGATATAAGAATATCTTCTGTAAGACCAGTATAACCAAGAACTCCACTAAATGGAGCTAAAATATTTCCACTTTTTAACTTTATTAAAACATCTCCTTTTTCAACAAAGTCCTTCAATTTTAAATCCTCAAAAAGATCATCTTTTTTTATTTTAAAAGTTTCAGATTTTTTTGAAATTGCAGTGCCAAATGTCTCTATTGTTTCAGCGAATTCTTTTTTTACCACCTCGGTGATAATTACTCCTGGAGGGGGTCTTTTACTAAATTTTTTTTTAAAATGATTTCCAATCACTGTTCTCCCAATAATTACCGCTGCAATGATCAGAAAAAATATTAAAATAATTGATATAGCTTTAGTTGATCTTCTCATCTTCTTAAATTAACCCGTATTCAGCCCAAGAGCCATCATAAATACAAGGTCGATATTTATCATTTATTAAAGAATAAGCTAGTGCCAAAACACACGCGGTTACTCCAGATCCACACGAAAAAACGATATTTTTATCATTAAAGTTTTTTAGAGAAGATTGAAAAATTTTTTCAAGATCCTTTTTTTTTTTAAAAGTTCTATCCTCATTAAGACAATTGCCGAATGGTATGCATATAGAATTTTCAATATTACCACTTTTTAATCCTTCTCTAGGCTCAGGAGCTTTTCCTTCAAATCTCTCTTTGCTTCTCGCATCAACAACTCTAAAATTTTGAATTATTATATTTTGATTAATCGAATCCTTGTTTTTAACTAACTCCTTTTTTTCAAAACTTTTGTAATCTGATTTCACGACTTTAGATAAATTATTTGTTATTTTTCTTTTTTCTTTTAGCCATTTTTTTAAACCTCCGTTTAAAATATGAACTAGTTTAGGATCATGACCAAAGTAGATAAAATTAAACCAACATCGACATGAGCTTACAACATCAGAGTTGTCATAAATAATAATTTTATCTTGATTTTTAATTCCCATGTCTGAAACTATTTTTTCCCATTCATTTTTGTTCACTAACATATGTGGAAGATTAGTATTTTTGTTAGAATTATCATCTAGGTCAAAAAAAATAGATTCTGGTATGTGTCGATTTTGATATTCCTCAAAACCATTTCTTTTTGTTTGTGGCATATGCCAAGAACAATCAATTATTTTTACGTTATGTTTGTTTTCTTCAAGCCAATCAGTTTCTACTAATGACATCTTATCTCTTTTCTAAATATTTTTGATGATATTCTTCTGCAGTACAATAATTTTTAAGTATTGAAATTTTTGTTACAACTTTACCTGACAATTTTTTATTTACTTCTTTAAGGACAACTTCTGCAATTTTTTTTTGATTGTCATTTAAATAGAAAATTTCACTTCTATATTGTGTACCAAAATCTGGTCCTTGGGCATTTAGAGTAGTTGGGTCATGAATTTCAAAAAAAATTTTCAAAATTTCCTCGTAAGTGATTACTTTTTCATCAAAATCAATTTTAACCACCTCAGCATGATTTGTATTTCCTGTACAAACTTCTTTGTAGGTAGTTTGTGAACTATTACCACCACAATAGCCAACTTCAGTTTTGATAACACCATTAATTTTGCTGAATTTGATTTCAGGCCCCCAAAAACATCCAAGTGCTAAAACTGCTATTTCCATTGATTATGATTTAAATTAATTTACAAATTATT
This sequence comes from uncultured Pelagibacteraceae bacterium, assembly GCA_902571915.1. Classification (GTDB taxonomy): domain Bacteria; phylum Pseudomonadota; class Alphaproteobacteria; order Pelagibacterales; family Pelagibacteraceae; genus Pelagibacter. Next base: position 5,684 of record CACGDY010000002.1, on the reverse strand, counting down.
AGTATGCTAAGTAAAAATCAATTGGGTTTTTTGTACATGTTTATGTCTGTTTGTGCATTCTCACTAATGGATATAATTGTTAAATGGTCAGTCGATTATCCGATTGGGCAGGTTTTATTTTTTAGAGGATTTTTTGGTATACTATTCTATTTTTTTATTATACCGAGAGATAGACTTCACAATTTTTATCAAACTAAAAGAGCAGGCTTGCATGTTTTAAGGTGCTTGTCAGGTTTAATTGCTTTAGTCGCAATTTTTATTGCTTTAAGAAAATTACCTCTCGCAACTGTGGTAAGTATTTCATTTGCTGCTCCAATTTTTACAACTATATTTTCAATTTTTTTATTAAGTGAAAAAGTTGGAATTTATAGATGGTTAGCAGTGATTATAGGTTTTATAGGAATATTAGTAATCACTGAACCAGGGATAAGTGAACTTAACATCTATTATATTTTTCCTATAATATTTTGTCTTGGACTATCTTACGTAGCAATTTCAATAAGACAGTTATCGACTACAGAACCAGTTTGGTTAATTTCGTTCTATTTTTCCTTATCAATAACTTTATTGAGCTTTTTGACTATTCCACAAGGTTGGTTAATGCCCAATTTACAAGATTTTATTTTATTATCTTTTGTGGGTATTTTTGGAGGTGTTGCAAATTTATGGTTGGGTCAGTCATACAAGTACTCCGAGGTTTCGTTGGTAACTCCTTTAAAATATTTGGCTCTTTTATTTGCAATAGTTTTTGGATATTTTATTTGGGGCGAGGTTCCAACATTTAAAACTCTTCTTGGAGCTTTTTTGGTAATTATTTCAACATTAATTATTTTTAGAAGAGAAATTTATAATAAAAAAATTATCACATCTAAAACAATCAATGACTAAAGTTCCAAAATATTGGAATAAAGCTAAAAGATATTTGTCTAAAAAGGACAAAATAATGTCTAGATTAATTAAAAATTATCGAAGTCCCAACGAAACGATTCTTACCTCAAGAAAAGATATATTTTTTTCATTATGCAAAAGTATCATTGGTCAGCAAATAAGTGTTGCTGCAGCAAATTCAGTTTTTTTAAAATTTAAAAAAAAATGTAAAAATAAGATTAACCCTAAAACAGTTTCTAAATTGACCTCAACACAGCTTAAAAATTGTGGATTAAGTGGGCAAAAAGTCTTAGGAATTAAAAGTTTAGCAAAACAATTTCTTAATAAATCCTTTAATCCGAAATTAATAAAGGATATGAGTGATGAGGAAGCTATAGGTTATTTATCTAATTTAAGACAAATAGGCAGATGGTCAGCTGAAATGATTTTACTTTTTACTTATAATAGATCTGACATTTGGCCAACACAAGATATAGGGCTTTTGAGAGCAATTTCTAAAAATTATGATATAGAATATCTTCCACCAGAAAAATTCGTGTCATTACTTAAAAAAAGATTTTCACCTTATTGTTCGGTAGCTACATGGTATTTGTGGAGAAGTATAGACCCCGAACCTATTCAATACTAAATCCTTCAACAATTTGCATATGTCTTTGGGTGGTTTTTTTAGCAATGTTCCACCCATCTTGATATTCTTTGGAGTCATGACATTCGATTGCTTTTTGATAACTAGGAAATTCCCAAATTACAGTTCTTATGAAGTTATCACCATCATATTTTTTGTAATTACCACCTCTCACTAATGGCACACCACCAAAACTTTTTACAATTGGAGTTATAGTTTCTGCATATTTCTTATAATTTTCTTGACTATCTATCCTAAAGTAAAGACTTATCCAATAACCCTTTTTCATTTAATCAATCCAATCTTTAAAGTCACTAATGTTACTCTGCAAAAATTTTGGAAGTTTATCTAATGGAAACTTTTCAAGTTTGCTTCCATCACCAATTTTATTTATTCTTTTATCTACTTTTAAATCATAAATTGCATGTTTTTTTTCTATAGTTTCATTGATTTGTTCTTTTGACATTGGATTCAAATCAAATTCTCGATGATGTAAATAAGACTTTAATTTATGTTCAATTTGTTCTGCAGTTTTAATATTAGAGAAGTGCCATCCACCATCACTAATAATTTTTACATCATTATATTTATTGTTAGAAAAATATATATCAAGTCTGTAAAATGGGTATTTTTTATCTTTAATATTTCTTAACCATTGTGGTGATTTTAAATATTTTTTTTTACAAGCTTTTGTACCTGTCCATTTAAGGTTGGGTAGTTTAAGATTAAATTTGTAATAAAACATATCTTGTTTGAAAAAAATAATTTTTTCTTTTATATTATTTAGTTGGGTATTTACTAAATTTGGAATTTCATCAACATCTGAAATTAAAATATAATCATTTTTTTCTGCTGCTTTTAAACCATTTAATATAAAATTTCTTTGACTATTTTCTCTGCGTAAAGCATTTAAAATGTATTTTCTTGATTTTTCATCATCATTGTCATTATTAAATATATTTTCTATTTCTTTTGGATGTTCATCATAGATTAAATATATTATTTTTTTTTCAAACTTTTTAAACTTTTGTTTATCAAATCTTAAATTTCTGTATTCACCTTTGTGAGTATATTTACTTTCTACAATTACAAAATAGTCTACATATTCATTTAGAATATTTAATCTAAGGTCTAAAACTAGTTCCTCATCAAAATACATAAAACAATCAAAAATTTTCATAACTACTTTTATTCTTTTTTAATTCTATTTATATGATAAAAAAATTCATGGCAGATAAATTAATTATATCTTTTGAAGAATACACTAAAATAGTTGAAAAGTTAGCAATTCAAATCCATAAAAATTACAAACCTACGGTGCTTGTAGGAATAATGAGAGGAGCTGCGCCTATAATTGATATCCTATCAAGAATTTTGAAACTCCCTATCGCGTATATAGTAATACAGAGTTACTCAGGCAAAGGTATTGAAGATAAGCAAGGTCAATTAATGTTTGCTAGGGAGATAAGCTCTTTAGCCAATAACAAAGATTTTAATAGAGTTCTTTTGATTGATGATTTGTCTGATACAGGATTAACTTTGAACAAAAGTATTGAATGGTTGAAAAATTATGGCCCTACTAAAAATTATATTAAAGAGGTGAAAACTGCTTGTTTATGGAAAAAGAAATCCTCAAAATTTGAACCAGATTTTTGTCCAATAAAGCTTGACTCAGATCCCTGGATAGTCCAGCCAACAGAACACTATGAGGAAATTCCAATTGGAGAAATAATCAGAAGGAATAAATAGGGCTGAACTTATCAGCCCTAAATAATGTTTAAGCTACGACAAAACTAATTACACTTAATATTGCAACTACCCAAATAGCTGGAGAAGTGCTTGAAAATTTACCTGTAAATATTTTGATCAAAGCATATGAAACAAATGCAAGAGCAATTCCATTACTTATACTATAAGTAAGAGGCATTGAAATCATTGCAAGTATAGCTGGCGCTGACTCAGAAATATCATTCCATTCAATATCTGTAATATTTCTTATAAATAATACTGATACAAAAAGTAAAGCTGCGCCGTCTATTTGTTTAGGCAAACTAGTTGCGAGAGGTGCAAAAAATATACATGCTAAAAATAATATACCTATTACAAGAGAGGTCATTCCTGTTTTTCCTCCTGCTTTTACACCAGCTCCAGACTCAACATAACTAGTTACTGTAGTCGTTCCCATTACAGCTCCTGCAACTGTACTTACGCTATCAGATAACATTGCTTTATTAATATCTTGGACTTTACCATCTTTACCTACTTTGCCAGCGACATTAGCTACAGAAGTTAAAGTTCCAGCTGTATCAAAGAAATCAATGAACAATAATGTAAAAATCACCGTAGACATTCCTGCTGTCATCGCTGCAGATAAATCAAAGTCAAACAAATATGTCATTGGAGGAGGCGTACTCGCAATCCCATTAAATTTAGCTAGTCCTGTCGCCCAAGCGATTATACTAAAAGCTAAAATACCAATTATAATATTTCCTTTAACATTCATTTTATCCAAAACTATTATTGCTATGAATGTAGCACAACCTAACAAAACCAAAGGATCACTTAAATTACCCAGTTGCACTAATGTAACTGGATTATCAACTACTACTTCCATGATTTGTAATCCAATAATAGCAAGAAACAAACCAATACCAGCCCCAATTCCTAATTTTAAACTTTTAGGAATAGAATTTATTAGCCAAGCACGAATTGGAGTCAGGGATATTATTAAAAACAATACTCCTGCAACTAACACTGCACCAAGAGCTTCTTGAGGCGTGTAACCCATACCAGCACATACTCCAAAAGCAACGAACGCATTAATTCCCATACCTGGAGCAAGACCAATAGGCCATGTTTTTCCATAAAAAGCCATAATAAAACATGCAAGTGCAGTAGCTAATATTGTGGCAGTATATACCGCGCCGAAATCAAAAAATCCCTTATCAGGTCCGGCGAATTCTCCTGATAAGATAAACGGATTTAAAAACATAATATAAGCCATTGTTAAAAATGTTGTAACACCAGCTATTACTTCAGTTTTAAAATTAGTTTTATGTTTTTTATAATTAAAATATTTATCTAGCATTTATCCTCCTAATAAATAAGTAAGCGATTCTTTTTATTATTTCCCTTAAAAACTAACTTTTATTCACAAATTTCAACTCAGAAGTTTATTTTTATGTCTTTATTAACTTGATATTATTAAAAAGTGAAAAAATTTAGAGTTTTAATATTAATATTTAGCACATCATTATTATTTCTAAGTTGCCAAACTGTTGCAAAAAAAACAGACGCAATCGTTGAAAAAGAAAATAAAAAATTAAGTAAATTTATTGGAAAATCGTCAAGTGAATTAAAAAATTCACTAGGTGATCCTGATGAAGATTATAAAAATACAAATGGAAATATTGAATTTGTCTACAGATCTAAAAAATATAACATTCCTTGTGAGAGAAAGTTTGAAATTAATTCTAGTTCAATTGTAATAGGCTTTGTATCAAATGGGTGTTTTTAGATTTACTTGCGGAGAACAGATCTCCGCAAGCAAGGTTCAACTTATTTAATTTCTATAAGTTTTTTCTTTTTATGCTCCGGAACAATTCTTTGGCAAGATATTGTTAAAAGTCCATCTTTAAGCTCAGCACCATTTACTTTAACGTCATCAGCAATCGTAAAAGATCTAGCAAATTGTCTTTGAGATATTCCTTTATGAATGATCTCTCCATCAGCATTTTTATCTTCAGATTTATCAACTTGTTTTGTTCTCACAGTCAATAAATTATCTTCAAACTCAACCTCAACATCTTTTTTATTAAACCCTGCTAAAGCAACTTCGATAGCATAGTTGTCTTTACCAGTCTTTCTGATGTTGTATGGTGGGTAATTAGATTGCATTGTCATTGCACCATTTCCCAACATATTCTCAAATTGATCAAACATATCGTCGAAACCAATCGAGAATGGTCTTAATGAGTTAAATATAGATAAATCCTTACTTGTCATATATCCTCCTTTGTTAAGCAAGTTTATTTAATAAGCCCCATTAGGCGACTTACATTTCAGATATAGTAACGATTTGTGTTTTTTCAAGATTGAAGAATTAATTTTTTTTTGAAATTTTTAAAGCAAAAGCATAGTCTAAGGCTATTTCTTCTATAGCGCCATCTCT
>CACGDY010000001.1 GCA_902571915.1 uncultured Pelagibacteraceae bacterium | reverse complement strand
TAAAAGCTAATGTCACTCCCAATAGAGCAGAGTGAGCCAAGGTGTCACCAAAATAAGATAATCTTCTCCATATAACAAAGCAACCAAGAGGTCCTGTTACAAAAGCAATCCCAATTCCAGCTACCAAAGCTCTTATAAAAAAATCATCAAACATCTAATTTTTTTTAATTTCACCTTCATCCGTATGAATATGGTCGTGCTTATGCTGATATCTAGATAATATTTGAGAAGCTTGTTCTCCAAATAAAGCTTTATACTCATTGTTTTTTGCAACATCCATTGGAGATCCTGAGCAACAAACATGGCCGTTTAGACAAACAACATGGTCTGTTGCATTCATAACTGTATGTAAGTCGTGTGAAATTAATAAGATCCCACAACTTAATTCATCAGAAATTTTCTTAATTAGTTCGTATAAAGCTATTTCACCAGTAAAATCAACTCCTTGTACTGGTTCATCAAGCACTAATAGATCAGGTTTTTTTGATATAGCTCTAGCAAGTAGCACTCTTTGAAATTCACCACCTGATAAATCTCCTAAATTTTTATCTTTAAGATGAATGACACCAGTTAAAGATAGAGCTTCATCTATTGTCTCTTTATTAAGACTTTCTGTTAACATCATGAAATCATTGACTCTTAGCGGTAACGTCCAATCAATTGAAATTTTCTGTGGAACATATCCAACTTTATTAGTGTATTTTTCAACAGAACCATCAATCTTTTTGTAAATACCTAGAGCAATTTTAGCTGTTGTGCTTTTTCCAGATCCATTTGGGCCTATGAGAGTAACTATTTTACCCTTTTCAACTTGTAGGGAAACACCTTTGACTAACCATTTGTTGTTCAACTGTAAACCAGCATCATTTAATTTTACCAATATATTTTGATCAGTGCTCATTTTTTTTCTTGACTAATAAGTGTTATATCATTACATGGTGTTATATTATAACAATTTTAAAATACAACATATGAAAAACTTAAAAAAATTACCATTAATCCTATCACTATTATCATTCTTAACAATATTTGCACCAGCTAACGCTGAGATTAAAGTAGTTGCAGCAATAAAACCAATCCATTCGCTTGCAAGTTATCTAATGGATGGTGTTGGTAAACCAGATTTAATTGTTGATGGTTATGCTTCCCCACATGGATTTGCACTTAAGCCATCACACGCAAAAATGTTACAAAATGCAGATATTATATTTTGGGTAGGTGAGGATATCGAAACCTTTTTAGAGAAACCATTAAAAACAATTGCAAAAGATGCTGAAAAAATCGAATTAATGGAAATTAAAGGTTTAACTAAACTTAAATTTAGAGAAAGAAATATTTTTGAAGGCCATGACGATCATGGGCATAAGGAAGATGATCATGACGATCATGCTAAGAAAGAAGACGATCATGATGATCACGATCATGATAAAAAAGAAAAAGAACATGGCCATGATGAACACGGACATGACGATGATCATAAAAAAGATGGTCACGATGACCATGGACACGAGGGACATGCTCACGGAGAATTTGATCCACACATATGGCTTGATCCGATGAATGCAAAAATAATTTTAAGTGAAATGGCAGAACACTTAATTGAAAATGATCAAAAAAATGAGGCAAAATATAAAGCAAATTTAAAAAACGCTCATAAAGATTTAGATGAACTAACTAAGAAAGTTAAGTCTGAATTAAACAAAGATTTTAAATCAATAGTTTTTCATGATGCTTATCAATATTTTGAAGAAAGATTTGGGATAAATATTCTTGGGGCATTTACAGTAAACACTGATGTTATGCCAGGCGCTGAACAATTAGCTGAAATTAGAGAAGTAATCGAGCATGATAAAGTGAGTTGTATATTTTCTGAGCCTCAATTTAATCCAGATATAATAAAAGCTGTAGCAAAAGATACCAATGTTGCAACAGGTGTGATAGATCCATTAGGAGCTACACTTGATCCTGGAAAAAACTTGTATTTTGATTTAATTAAAAATATGTCTAATTCTTTTAAGGGTTGTTAATTTAATTAGTGCAAGAAACAAACAAACAAGTTCCTGTTACTGTCTTAACCGGTTTTTTAGGTGCCGGAAAAACTACTCTTTTAAATAGAATATTAACTGAACAGCATGGTAAAAAATATGCTGTAATAGTTAATGAATTTGGTGAACAAGGTATTGACAATGACTTGGTAGTTGATGCTGATGAAGAGGTTTTTGAGATGAATAATGGTTGTATATGTTGCACCGTTAGAGGTGATTTAATCCGAATATTAAGTGGACTAATGAAGCGGGCGGACAAACTTGATGCAATAATAGTAGAAACTACTGGGTTAGCTGATCCAGCTCCTGTAGCTCAAACATTTTTTGTTGACCAAGATGTTGCTGATCGCACAAAGTTAGATGCAATTGTTACGGTTGCAGATGCTGTTCATTTAAGTTCTCAATTAACCGATCATCATGAAGCAGAAGAACAAATTGCTTTCGCAGACGTTGTATTACTAAATAAAATAGATCTAGTCGATGAAAATGGATTAGAAGTTGTAAAACAGAGAATTAAAAAAATTAATCCCTTTGCTAAAATTATTAATACCACTAAATGTGGAGTTCCTTTGAACGAAGTTCTTAATCTTGATGCATTTAGTTTAAAACGTGTTTTAGAAGTAGAGCCTGATTTTCTTAAATCAGATCATGATCATGAGCATGATGACGATGTAACTAGCTTATCCTTTGTTTCTGATACTCCTTTAGATATGGAGAAATTTCAAGATTGGTTTACCAAATTATTACAAACCAAGGGTCAAGATATCTTAAGAACAAAAGGAATTCTTGACTTTACTGGAGAAAGTGATCGATATGTATTTCAAGGTGTGCATATGCTCATGGATGCTTCACCAATGGGTAAATGGCCAAAAGGAAAAGAACGTAGTTCTCGATTAGTTTTTATTGGCCGAAATCTTGAAACTATGAATTTGAAGGAAGGATTTGAAAACTGCAAATCGGCATGAAAGCTGATCTAAATAATTTTCCACAGTTAAATAAAACCAAATTTGAAAACCGAGGAAAAGAGTTTAGACTAGGAATTCCCGTCATTAATGCTGTTACAGTTGGCAATTCTATAGCTGTTGGATTTGGAGATGGAACTGTTAGAATTTTCTCGTCTGGAAAAAGCTCTGAACCGATAAAAGCACATAAAGGTATTGTTCTTTGTATGGCAAAAGATGGAGATCATATTTTAACTGGTGGAGATGATGGTCGTTTTTTAAGAATTTCTCTAGATGGAAATATAAATGAGATTAGTAACTTTGGTACTCGTTGGGTAGATCATGTTACATCAAAAAATGGCAGCGTGGTTTGCACATCTGGAAATATTGTATATCTCTGGATGCCAAATAAAAAAGAACCAAAACTGTTAGAGCATGACAGCACTATTGGTGGTGTGGCCTTCGACTCTAAAGGTAGAAAATTAGCAGTTTCTAAATATGGTGGAGTTACTCTTTGGAAAAAAGATTATAGCAACAAATGGACTTCTTCTGATTTAATTTGGAAAGGTTCTCATAATAAAGTTATTTTTAGTCCTGACGACAGATACTTGGTGACGTCCATGCAGGAAAACCAACTTCATTTTTGGCGATTAAAAGACAAGATTGACTCTGCAATGTCAGGATATGGTGCAAAAGTTAAAAGTTTCGCCTTTGTAGGTGACTCAAAATATTTAGCAACATCTGGTGCGAATGACGCTGTATGTTGGCCATTTGACGGCGATGGACCAGTAGGTCGTGAACCAATTTGTCTTCCGTATGTAGGAAAACAATTAGTCACATTTGTTGAGTCATTTCCTAATGAAAATGCAATTTTAACTGGACTAGGTGATGGCTCAGTTTATTTATCAGAAATTGAAAAAGCAAATAATACAATAATTATTCGAAGTTTTACTGAATTTGAAGTTTCTGCCATTGCGGTCACTGATGATTGCTCACATCTTTTAATAGGAGATATGGGAGGAAATATTTTATGGACATCGATTTGGGATGAGGAAAAAAATTAACTTATGTTCAATAAAAAAAAACCAAATGCGGAAACTATTAGAAATTTAAAAGTTCTATTTTCGAAAAGATATCAAATACCTGAAACATCTATTTTAAGTATGGCTGAGTTAAGTTGCCATGAACCTAATTGCCCGCCTATAGAAACCATAATAACCGAGAGAGCAGAGGGTGGAAGAGTAAGAAATTGGCGGATAGCAAAACCGATTATTGATATTCGAGAGATAGATATAAAGAATTTAAATGAAGAGCATAATCATGAACATTAGAAATAAATTAAATAAAGATCCCAAAATATAAATGACAACCTAGTAAGTAAGACAAAGTCTTTAAGCTAAAGTTATTTCTATAGGAGTGTGATCTGATGGCTTTTCTCGTCCTCTAGGGTCTTTATTAATATTGATACTTTTAATATTGTCTATCAGAGAATTTGAGACTAAAAAATGGTCTATTCTCATTCCGTTATTTTTTTGCCAAGCGCCTCTCATATAGTCCCAAAAAGTATAACCTTCTTTGGCATCATAAAAATGTCTATAGACATCATTAAAACCTAGATTAATCATTTCTCTCAATTTTTTTCTAATTTCTAATCTAAACAAGGCATCATCTTCAAAACTTTTAGGATTATATACATCTTCCGCTGATGGTATTATGTTAAAATCTCCAGCCAAAATAATATTTTGATTTTTTTTACTTAAATTTTTTAATTGTTTAATTAAGTCATTGAGCCATTTTTTTTTATAATCATACTTTTCAGTGTCGACTGGATTACCATTAGGAGTGTAAATATTGATTAATTGGATATTTTTTTTCTTATATTCCATTTCAGCAGAAATTATTCTTGATTGTTTTAGTTTATCTTTAATTAAGTCTTTTCTGATATTTTTTAATTTTCTTTTTGAAATAATTGCTACACCATTATAACTTTTTTGACCTAATACATGGCTTTCATAATCCATAGATGAAAAATCATCATAAGGAAAATTTAAGTCCTCGGTTTTGATTTCCTGCATCATCAAGATATCAGGCTTATATTTTAGTAGATAACTTTTTATATTTTCAATTCTAGCTCTAACAGAATTTACATTCCATGATGAGATTATCATTAAAGTGAAAAGGAGACACCACAACCACAAGATGATTTTGTTTGTGGATTATTAATCTTAAATTGCTCACCAATTAATTCAGAGACATAATCAACTTCAGATCCCTTGAGTAAATCTGCTGAAGTTTTATCAATTAAAATATTTTGATAATTTAAATCGTCATCATTTTTTTCTTTGTCAAAAGTAAATTCGTATTGAAAACCCGAGCAACCACCGCCTTTGATAGCGATTCTAAAAAAAGAGCCTTTATCTTTTTTAGATAAAAGAACATTGATCTGTTTTAGTGCTTTATCGGTAAATTTAATTTCTTTAATCATAATTGATCACTGATATTAGTAATATAATACTAAAAATTATATTTTAAAGGATGAAAAATTACTCAAAGTTAGGGTTATTTAAAAGTAAGGGCAGAATATTTTACGAAACACCCTCAAAATATAGATCTCCATTTCAAAGGGATCGAGATAGAATTATACATAGCGCTTCGTTTAGAAGATTAAAACATAAGACCCAAGTGTTTGTAAATACGGAGGGTGATCATTATCGAACTCGTATAACACATTCAATGGAAGTATCTCAAATTGCACGGTCTATAGCGCGTTATTTTAATTTAAATGAAGATCTAACAGAGACCTTAAGCTTGGCTCACGACTTAGGCCACACTCCGTTTGGCCATGCAGGCGAGGAATCTTTAAATGATTGCATGGTTGATCACGGTGGGTTTGATCATAATTTGCAAACATTGAGAATTGTGATGTTTTTAGAAAATAAATATATCAAATTTAACGGTCTAAATTTATCAATTGAAACCTTGGAAGGCCTTTTAAAACACAATGGACCAGTAGAGGACTTAAATTTAGTAAATGATTTAATAGGTACAAAAAAATTTAAGAATTTAATTAATTTTAAAACATACCCAACATTAGAAGCTCAAATTGCGGCAATTTCAGATGATATTGCTTATAATAATCATGACATACAAGATGGACTAAAGGCTAATTTATTTTCAATTGAGGAGTTAGTTGAAATAGATTTTTTTAAAAACATTTATAAAAAATATAAAAGAAAAATAAATAGATATACCTATGATATCGCAGTATATCAGATCATAAGAGATTCAATTGATATAATGATAAAAGATCTAATATCTAATACTTTAAAAAATTTAAAAAAAAATAGGATTAAAGAATCTAAAGATATAAAAAAAACAAAAGATTCAACCGTAGATTTTTCTGACAAAATAAAGAATTCGGATTATGAGATTAGATTTTTCCTAAAATCAAAAATGTATAACAACAAAAATGTCTTGAAAAAAAATAATAGAGGAAAATATATTATCAAAAAACTTTTTGAAATGATTTCAAAAAATCCAAAAAAATTTATTTCAGGAAAAGAGCTTTCTATTGATAAGTTTAGAGCAATTTCTGATTTTATATCTGGGATGACTGATAGATATGCTATTAATTTATATAAAGATTTAAAATGAATATTTTTGATCTATATTTAGTTAGAATAAAAGACATTCTTAAAGATTTGTCTAAAGAAAATAAAATTATTCTTCCTCAGAATTTAGAGGGAATTACAGCTGAAATTCCACCAGTCAAGTTCGACAGTGATATTTCAACAAATGTTGCGATGTTCTTATCAAAGATTAATAAAAAGGCACCTAATGACATTGCCGAAATTTTATCTCAAGTATTGAGCGATAATGACAAACAAATTGAAAGAATAACAATTGCAAAGCCTGGTTTTATTAATATTAAATTTAAGCCAATATTTTGGACAAATTTTATAAGAGATGTAATTGAAAATTACAAAAGTTTTGGGGTTAATAAAAAAGAAAAAAAAATAAATTATTTGATAGAATTTGTATCTGCTAATCCAACCGGTCCATTACACGTAGGTCATTGTCGAGGTGCTATTTTAGGTGATGTATTGGCAAATCTATTACAGTTTAACAATCATAAGGTAACAAAAGAATATTATGTAAATGATTATGGTAATCAAATAATTAATTTTACAAAGTCAGTTTATTTTAGAATTAGAGAGAAAGAATTTAATGAAGACTTTCCGTCTAATAGCGAAAATTTATATCCTGGTGATTATATAAAAGATTTTGCTCAAAATATAATAAAATCAAATAAAGAATTAAATTTTGAAAATTTTGAGAGTATTTCTGAAAATCTAACTATTCTGTCAATTAAAGAAGCATTAAATTTAATAAAAAAAAACCTTAACAGTCTCGGAATTAATCATGATAATTTTGTCAGTGAAAAAAAATTGGTTTCTAATAAAGAAGTAGAAAAAGTTGTTCAAACACTTAAAGAGAATAATTTTGTTTATAAAGGAAAGATTAAAGCTCCAATCGGAGAGGATAAAAATAATTGGGAAGAGAGAGAGCAACTTCTTTTTAAATCAACTGATTTTGGTGATGATAAAGATAGAGCATTACAAAAAAGTGATGGTTCATGGACTTATTTTGCAAGCGACGTAGCTTATCATAAAAATAAATTAGACAGAAAGTTTGATTGTTTAATAAATATATTAGGCGCTGATCACGCTGGGTATATAAAAAGAATTTCCTCCTCTGTAGATGCGTTATCTGATTCAAAGATCAAATTAATATGTAAAGTAAGTCAACTGGTAAAACTTATAAAAGATAAAAAACCTTTTAAAATGTCAAAAAGAAAAGGTGATTATATTACTGTAGACGACCTAATAGCTGAAGTTGGTAAAGATGCTACTAGATTTATAATGCTAAATAGAAGTAGTGATGTGGAATTAGATTTTGATTTTGATAATATCGTTGAGAAATCAAAAGAAAATCCTCTTTATTATGTACAATATGCATATGCAAGAATAGCCTCTGTATTTAGACATTTAAATAAAGACTTAAATTCTGAATTAGATATTAAAAATTATGATTTCAATTATTCTGATGATGAAATTCAAATTTTAAAAAAAATAGCTGAATGGCCGAAATGTATAGATACATCATGTAATAAATTGGAGCCTCATAGAATTGCTGTTTATCTATATGATTTATCAGCGTTATTTCACTCTTATTGGAATTTAGGAAAAGATAATATAGATAAAAGATTTATCAATGAACAAAAAAATATTGATACTGATAAATTAATTTTTCTAAAAGTTATTTCCAATGTGATTAAATCTGGTATGAAAATTATTGGTGTATCAACACCTGAAAAAATGTGATGATAAAGAAAATCAAATATTCTATATTCATTTTAATAGTTATTTTTTTTGTATTTTTTACCACCAAGTATTATTTTTCTGATCAAAATAAAAAAAAATCCTTTAGATCTTTAAATCAAATTGATATCAAAATTAAGAATTATTCAAAAAAATTACCTGTATTAGAAAATAACACAAAAAATATTATAGAATACGTCAATCAAGATAAAGATAAAAACAAAAGAAAATTTAACTTTTGGAAATTATTAGAAAACAATGAATAATCGAAGGTCATTTATCACTGGCATTAAATCAATCAAATTATCAGCAAAAGAAAAAAAATTTCTTAAAAAATATAGACCTTGGGGAGTAATTCTTTTTAAAAGAAATATAGTAACTATAAGTCAAACCAGAAAGTTAACAAATTCTATAAGAAAAATTTTTAAAGATAATAAATATCCAATATTGATTGATCAAGAAGGTGGACGGATAAATCGTTTATCCAATATTATTTCTGTGGATCAATACACCTCTGAATTTTTTGGAAAAAAATATTTAGAAGATATCGCTAAATTTAAAATTTATTTTAGATTATATATTGATAAAACATCATTTTTGCTTAATAAAATAGGCATAAATATAAATACAGTTCCTGTGTTAGATTTACGCTTAAAAGGTTCTAGTAATATAATTGGAAATAGATCTTTTTCTCAAGATCCTAAAATAGTCTCCCAAATAGGAAATTATTGTATTAAATATTTTCATGACAACAGTATAGGAACAGTGATGAAACATATACCAGGACATGGTCTTGCAAAAGTAGATAGTCACAAATTTACTCCAATCGTTAATAAGAAATATGATTATTTGATTAAAAATGACTTTTATACTTTTAAAAACAAAAATTCTTTTTTTGCAATGACAGCTCATATAATTTTTAAGAAACTTGATAAGTCGAACACTGTAACTCACTCAAAAAAAATTATTCAAATAATCAGAAAGAGGATTGGTTTTAAAAACATTATTATTTCTGATGATTTGTCCATGAAAAGTCTTAAATTGACTTTAAAAGACAATACAATCAAAACGTTTAAAGCTGGTTGTAATTTAGCCTTACATTGCAATGGGAACTATAATGAAATGGAAATAATTGCAGCAAATTCTCCAAAAGTTGATAATTTTATAATAAAAAAAACATCACAATTTTATAAATTTTTAAGCTAATATCTTTAAATGTCAGAAAAGGATTCTTCATTGTTTAGTGTTGATATTGAAAATTATAATGGCCCGCTTGATGTTTTATTAGAATTAGCTAAAACGCAGAAAGTAAATTTAGAAGATATTTCAATTACAAAATTAGCAGATCAATTTAATGATTTTATTAAAAAGGAAAATGAATTAAACCTGGAAATTGCTTCAGAATATTTGTTAATGGCAACATGGTTAGCTTATTTAAAGTCTAAACTGTTACTTCCAAGCTCACCTGAGGAAGAATTTAAAGTTAATGAGGTAGCAGAAAGATTAAAATTACAATTAAAAAAACTTGAGTTGATACGTTTATTATCTGATCAAATGCTTAAAAGAAAAAGATTAGGAAGAGAAATTAGATCGAGAGGAATGAAATTAGGTATCAAACCAATTTATAATAGTGAGTATAAACTAAATTTATTTGAATTATTGAAGACTTATTCATCCATTATTATGACAAAAGATTTTCAAAAAATAAATATCCCAAAGTTACCAGTTTTTACAACGGAAGAAGGAATCAGCACTATTAAAAACTTCTTTGGCCAACTTTTAGATTGGAAAAAATTAGATGATTTAATACCTAATGATTTTAAGAAAAATCAAAAATATAAGAAAACTGGACAAGCAGGCATATTTGCTGGTTCATTAGAATTAGTCAAAGAAGGAAATTTAGAAATAAAACAAGATAATCTATTTGAAGATATATATATAAAAGAAACAAAATGATAAAAAAAAAATTTAACAAAAAAAATAATATTATTTCTTTCCCTTCAAAATTATCACAAGTTGAAAAAGAAATTGAAGCAATAATTTTCGCTGCAGCCGAACCTTTAAATATAGAAACTATTCAAAGCAAAATATCTAAAAATGTAGATATTGAGAAAATATTGGAAAAAATACAAAAAGAATATTCTGGAAGGGGAATAAATTTAGTTTGTATTTCTAAGAGATGGTCTTTTAGAACTTCTCCAAATTTATCTAATTTGATGGCACAAGAAAAAACAGTAGAAAAAAAACTTTCTAAGGCTGCCATTGAAACATTATCAATAATTGTTTATCACCAGCCTGTAACTAGAGCTGAAATTGAAGAAATTAGAGGTGTAGCTTTTGGGACTAATACCATTGAAATTCTTATGGAACTAAACTGGGTTAAACCAGGCGGTAGAAAAGATGTGCCAGGAAAACCTATTCAATATGTAACCACTGAGGACTTTTTGAGTCATTTTAATTTACAAAAATTATCTGATTTACCAACAGTAGATGAGCTAGGAGCAGCAGGATTAATCGACAATACTAGTATTGATAGTACTATTTTTGGAACAGGGAAATTTTATAAAGAAAAACAAAACAATAAAAAAGAGGATATCTATTCAAATATTGATGAAATGTTAAATAGCACTCTAGACTCTGAAGAAAAAAAATAAAAAATCTTTTAAATATTAAATAAAAAGGTTATAAGTTTGTATGAGTATAGGAATTTGGCAAATAGCTATAGTAGTAATACTTGTAGTTTTATTATTCGGAAGAGGAAAAATATCCAGTTTAATGGGTGATGTTGCCAAAGGGATTAAGAGTTTTAAAAAAGGTATGGCATCTGATGTAAACGATGACCAAGAAACAAAAAATATTTCCGAAGACAATCAAGATACAAATAAAAAAGAGTAAATCTAATGCCTACAATTGGTTGGTTTGAAATACTAATTGTAGTAGCTATAGCGATAGTTGTTCTTGGGCCAAAAGATTTTCCAATAATGTTAAAAAAAGTTGGTTCATGGATTGGTTCAACTAAAAGATATTTAAATAATATTCAAAATGAAGTGTCTAACATTGACGTTGAAAAAGATAAAATAAACCAAAAAGAAGATAAAAAAGATGAGTCATGATGATAAAGACAATAGTTTTGTAAGCCATTTAACAGAACTCAGAAAAAGACTAATTAATAGTTTTATTTTTTTAATTATTTTTTTTATTGGTTGTTATTTTTTTGCAGAACATATTTATGGTTTTTTAGTTGAACCTTATGCAAGTGCTGTAAAAAATGATGATTTAAATAGAAGATTAATTTTTACAGCTTTACAAGAAACTTTTTTAACTTACTTAAAGGTTTCTTTTTTCACTGCCTTTTTTGTTACTTGTCCATTTATATTAATGCAAATTTGGAAGTTTATTGCACCAGGTTTATATAAACATGAGAAAATTGCAATTCTACCTTATTTAGTTTTAACACCAATTTTATTTTTTTTAGGCGGTGTGCTTGTTTATTATTTGATTATGCCATTAGCTATTAAGTTTTTTTTGTCATTTGAAAGCTCAGGAGTCTCTACTAATTTACCTATTCAATTAGAGGCGAAGGTGAATGAGTATCTTTCCCTAGTTATGAAATTAATTTTTGCATTTGGAATTAGTTTTCAACTTCCTGTTGTTTTGAGTCTGTTAGCAAGAATTGGTTTAGTTGATTCAGAATTTTTAAAACAAAGAAGGAAATATGTTGTTGTTATAATTTTTGCAGCTGCTGCATTATTAACACCACCAGATCCGATAACTCAAATTGGTTTAGCTATACCATTATTAATACTCTATGAATTATCTATATTTTCTGTAAAAATAATAGAAAACAGAAACTTTAAAAAATCAGATGCATAATTTAAAAGAAATCAGAAAAGATTTTGAAGCTTTTAAAAAGGCAATACAAAAAAGAATCACTGATGTTGATTTTACAAAATTAAAAACTTTAGATGAGCAAAATAGACAAGCAATACAAGAAAAAGAAAAATTAGAACAACAAAAAAAAGACATATCGAAGTCAAAAGACAAAGATCTTTTTGAAAAATCTAAAAGCATTTCTTCTAGTATAGATAAAATTTCAGATGACCAAAAAAAAATAAAATTAGAATTAGATAGTATACTTTCCAATATACCCAATATACCTCACCCAGATGTTCCAGAAGGACATACAGAAAAAGATAATATTGAGATTTCTAAAACGGGTCAAATTCCTAATTTTGATTTTAAACCCAAATCTCACTATGAATTAGGTGAAAAATTAGGCATGCTTAATTTTGATCTTGCAACAAAAACAACTGGAGCAAGATTTGTTTTTGTAAGAGATAAGTTAGCACATTTAGAAAGAGCTCTTTCAAATTTTATGCTTGATACACATATTTTAAATAATGGATATGAAGAAGTATCCCCGCCGCTTTTAGCTTCAGAAAATACAATGTTTGGTACAGGACAATTACCTAAATTTGAAAATGATCAATTTGAAATTAAAACGGAAGAAAAAACAGGAAGAAAGTTTTTGATACCTACCGCTGAGGTAATTTTAACTAATATGGTGAAAGAGCAAATAATCGATAAAAAAAAACTTCCTTATAGATTTGTTGCTTCAACCCCTTGCTTTAGAAAAGAAGCTGGTAGTTATGGAAAAGATACAAAAGGTATGATTAGACAACATCAATTCTACAAAGTTGAACTAGTAAGTGTTGTAGAGCAGAATAAGTGTCAAGATGAATTAGAGAGAATGACAAATTGTGCAACTAATATATTAGATCAACTAAAACTTCCGTATAGAAAAGTAATTTTATGCACTGGAGATATGGGGTTTAGTGCTGAAAAAACTTATGATATTGAAGTATGGCTTCCATCAGAAAATAGATACAGAGAGATTTCATCTTGCTCATCTTGTTCTACATTTCAGGCTGTGAGAATGAAATGTCGATATAAGAATGAAAAAAAAGAAATGGAATTTGTTGGTACTTTAAACGGAAGTGGTTTAGCTATTGGCAGAACTTTGATAGCTATTCTTGAAAATAACCAACAAAAAGATGGTTCAATTATTGTCCCTAAAGTATTAAGGCCCTATATGAATAATTTGGAAAAAATTTCGTCCAATTAAAGTTGTTTTAATTCTTCATTTGGTATAGTAATTCTTTTTAATCAAGGAGAATTATGGATAGCGCAGGAATAGGTCAATTTATACCTCTTATATTAATTTTTGTTATTTTTTATTTTTTTCTAATTAGACCTCAACAGAAAAAAGTAAAAGAGCATAAAGCGATGGTTGAGAGTTTAAAAAAAGGTGACAAAGTAGTCACTTCTGGAGGTATAACGGGTGTAATAACTAGAGTTGTAGATAATGATAAAGTTGAAGTAGAGATTGCTGACAATGTCACTGTTGAAGTTATAAGAGGCACTGGTATTCAGAGTCTAATGAGCTCTCAAGAAGTAAAAAAATAATTTTTTAATAAATTAAAGTGTTATATTTTTCAAAATTAAAAATATTTTTTATCATTTTATTCTCTTTAATCTTAATATTAATTGCCTCATCAAATTTAATAAAATTAGATAATAATTTTTTAAACAAAAAAATTAATTTAGGTTTAGATTTGCAAGGTGGTTCATATCTTCTACTTGAAATTGATAACAATCCTCTTATAGACCAAAAACTTCAAAACTTTTCAATACAGCTAAGAAATTATTATAAAGAAAAAAATATTAAAATTAAAAATCTTAAAATTAATGATCAAAAAATTTTTTTCACAATTAGTGATATGGACAAAGAAAAATTTATTACAGATTTTACAAATGAAGAAAGTGATATCAATCCCTATTATCCTAGATTTAAATCTCATCAATTTGATTTAAAAGATGAAAATGATTTCATTATATTAAATTTTTCAAAACAAGGTTTAATTGAGTTAAAAACTTCATCTCAAGATCAAGCTCTAGAAATTGTAAGAAGAAGAGTTGATGAAGTTGGTACTAATGAACCAAATATTCTTAAAAGGGGAAATGACAGAATTCTAGTCGAACTTCCTGGATTAGATGACCCAATGAGAATTAAATCTTTGCTTGGAAAAACAGCAAATTTATCTTTTAGATTTGTATCTTTGAGTGACACTGGTACTTTTGGATCTGAAAAACTAAAGTTTGAAGATACTGAAGAAGAAGCAATAGTAAGTAAAAGAATAATAATGAGTGGAGATAATCTTTTGGATGCTCAACCACGTATGGATAGTCAAACAAATGAAACTGTTGTTACATTTACTTTGGACAGAGTTGGTGCAAAAAGATTTGGTAAAGCAACTGCAACAGGTATAGGAAGGCAACTTGCAATAGTTTTAGATGGAAAAATAATCAGTGCACCAGTAATAAGAGATACTATAGCTAGTGGAAGCGGGCAAATAAGTGGTGGTTTTACATTTCAATCAGCTACTGATTTAGCTTTGCTATTACGTTCTGGAGCTCTACCTGCGCCATTAAATATTATTGAAGAAAGAACAGTGGGTCCAGATTTAGGTCAAGACTCTATTGACGCTGGTAAAATAGCATTACTAATTGGTTTTGCATTAGTAGTTTTATTTATATTCTTTAAATATAAAGTTTTTGGATTAATTACTAATATTGCATTAATTATAAATTTATTTCTTTTAATTGGAGTTTTAACTTTATTTGAAGCTACTCTAACATTACCTGGTATTGCTGGTATTATTTTAACTGTTGGTATGGCAGTTGATGCGAACGTTTTGATATTCGAAAGAATAAAAGAAGAACTTAAAAATGAAAAAAATAATCTAATTGCCTTTGATAGTGGCTACACTAAATCAAAAACAGCGATTCTCGATGCTAATATAACAACTTTATTAGCTGCTTTGATATTATTTTTTATGGGATCAGGTCCTATTAAAGGTTTCTCAATTACTCTGGGAGTTGGAATATTTACAACTTTATTTTCTGTTTATTTTATAGCTAGACTTCTGACTGTTCTTTACGTATCTAAAAACAAGAATAAACACGGTATTTTATAAGATGATTTCTTTTAACAAATATTATAATCAATTTAATGTTCTCTCATCTTTTTTGATCATTTTTTCCTTATTGTTACTCATTTTTAAAGGGCTGAATTTTGGAATTGATTTTAAAGGAGGAACGCTAATAGAATTGAGATCCTCTGAAGAAAAAATAAATACTTCTAGTTTGAGAGATAAGTTTAATCAAATGAATTTAGGTGACGTTTCAGTAAAAAAATTTGGCAATGATAATGATTTTTTAATTAAATTTGAAAATCAAAATAACAAAAAAAATATTATTGAGGAAATTAAAGAATCTTTAGACAAATCTTTTGGTAATAATTTTGATTTTAGAAGAGTTGAAAATGTTGGCCCTAAGGTAAGTTCAGAATTATTAAGATCAGGTGTAATTGCAATTACTGTTTCGTTGTTATTGATGCTCATTTATATCTGGATTAGATTTGAGTGGCAATTTAGTTTAGGTGCAATTATAGCTCTGTTTCATGATGTAATAGTTACTTTGGGATTTTTTTCTTTACTTGGACTTGAGATAAATCTATCAATAGTAGCTGCTGTCCTGACAATCGTTGGATACTCCATGAATGACACAGTAGTAATTTTTGATAGAGTAAGAGAAAATTTAAAAAAATATTCCGATATCAAAATTTTTGAATTAACAAATATTTCAATTAATGAGACATTATCTAGAACTCTAATAACATCGATAACAACTTTATTAGCATTATTTTCAATATTTTTTTTTGGCGGTGAGATACTTAAAGGATTTGCTTTAGCAATGATTTTTGGAGTTATTTTTGGCACATATTCTTCTATATATATTGCTAATACTGTTTTAGTACGACTTAATGTTAGTCAAAAAACAATACTAAAGGATGACGATAAAACTTAATAAAGATTCTGTGCAGCTACCATTGATAGCAACATAGGTAAAGATAATAAAGTATTTGTTCTTGAAAAAAGCATAGCCGTTTTTGCTGATTTAGCTTTTAACTCTGGATCACAATCGACAAGACCCAATGCTCTTTTTTGATTAGGCCAAATGACAAACCAAACATTAAAAGCCATAATTATTCCAAGCCACATTCCTATTCCTATTGCTGTGTGTTTAGGAACTCCTGAACCAATACTCAGTGTCATAGCATCGTGTAAATAACCATTCAAACCAGCTAGTATTAGGCCAGATAAGATTGTTAAAGCCGCACCCCATCTAAAATAAAAAAGTGCTGCTGGGGCAATTACCTTACCTATTGCAGGTTTTTGTTCATCTGGAATTTTTGTCATATTTGGAATTTGGACGAAGTTAAAATACCATAATAAACCAATCCACATAATTCCTACAACTACATGGAAATATCTAGTAATCCAACTCCAGAACAATATATCAAAACTAAAACCGTCATTTAAGTAAAATAGACCTAAAAATAATAATACTGAGACAGCTAATGAGGCATGGATTGTTTTAGATAAAGAAGATAATAAATTACTCATTAAAATAATATATACTAATTTGGATTTTTTTTAATCTTAAAAATTTAATTAAT
Source organism: uncultured Pelagibacteraceae bacterium (assembly GCA_902571915.1). GTDB lineage: Bacteria > Pseudomonadota > Alphaproteobacteria > Pelagibacterales > Pelagibacteraceae > Pelagibacter. The sequence continues at coordinate 329,664 of CACGDY010000001.1, read as the reverse complement.
TTAGCAATTCTTTTAGAAATCTACCGGTATAACTCATATCAATTTTAGATATTTCCTCAGGTTTTCCCTCTGCGATAATTTTACCCCCTTTGACACCACCTTCAGGCCCCATATCAACAATATAATCAGCTGTTTTGATAACATCCAAATTATGCTCAATTACGACTACTGTATTCCCTAAAGCAACAAAAGTATGTAAGATTTCTAATAATTTTTTTATATCATGCTGATGTAATCCAGTAGTAGGTTCATCTAAAATATACATAGTTCTTCCAGTTGATCTTTTTGACAATTCTTTTGCAAGCTTAATTCTTTGAGCTTCTCCGCCAGATAGTGTAGTTGCCTGTTGTCCAATTTTTATATATCCAAGTCCAACTTTTTTTAAAGTCAATAATTTGGATTTTATATTTGATATATTTTCAAAATATTCACAACCTTCGTCAACTGTCATATCTAGAACATCTGCAATACTTTTATCTTTAAACTTAATTTCTAGAGTTTCTCTATTATATCTAGTTCCTTTACATTCATCACATTGTATATAAACGTCTGGTAAAAAGTGCATTTCATAAGTTATTACTCCATCTCCTTCACACGCTTCACATCTACCACCTCTTACATTGAATGAAAATCTCCCTGGTTTATACCCTCTACTTTTAGACTCTGGCAAACTTGTAAACCAGTCCCTGATAGGTCCAAATGCACCTGTATAAGTTGCTGGGTTAGATCGAGGTGTTCTTCCAATTGGTGATTGATCGATATCTATAATTTTATCAATTAATTCTGTTCCTTTAAAATTCTTAAATGGTTTAGGAATTTTTCTCGATTTATTATTGTTAAGCGTCAAATTTAAAGCATTAAAAAGAGTTTGTAAAATAAGTGTAGATTTTCCACTTCCAGATACCCCAGTAACACATGTCAGACTACCAAGTGGAATTTTTAAATTTACATTGTCTAAATTATTGCCAGTTGCACCTGTAATTTCTAAAAACCTTCCATTTTTGGCTAATCTTCTTTTTTTTGGAATTTCAATTTTATATTTTTTTGAAAGATATTTTCCTGTAATACTATTTCTATTATTGCTAATTTCTTTACATGTGCCTGATGCAATAACTTGTCCACCTTTATTTCCAGCTTCAGGACCAAGATCTATTATATGATCAGCATTTTCCATCGTCTCAGTATCGTGTTCGACTACAATAACTGTATTTCCTAAATCACGTAATCTTTTTAGAGCATTAATTAATTTTACATTGTCTTTTTGATGAAGTCCTATAGAGGGTTCATCTAAAACATACAATACACCTGTCAATCCTGAACCTATTTGTGAAGCTAGCCTAATTCTTTGAGCTTCACCACCTGACAATGTACCAGACTCTCTTGACAGTGTTAAATAGTCTAGTCCTACATTTAATAAAAAGTTTAACCTCTCGTTTATTTCTTTTAAAATATGTTCAGCTATTTTAAACTGTCTTTCATCTAACTTTTTTTTAAGTTCTTTAAACCAAGTAGCTGCGTCGTTAATTGATTTCTTTGTTACTTCACTAATATGTAATCCATCTATTTTTACGCATAAAGCCTCATCTTTTAATCTATGTCCGTTACATCTTTCACAGTTTGAATCTGATTGATATTGAGATATTTCCTCTCTTTTCCAATCACTATCAGTTTCTAAATATCTTCTTTCAAGATTGTTGATTACACCTTCAAAACTTTTTTTATGAGAATATTTTTCATAACCATCGTCATATGAAAATTTTATTTCTTCCTCGTCTGAACCATAAAGAATAATTTCTTTGATCTTTTTTGGAAGTTTTGACCATTTATCATCAAGAGAAAATTCATAATGCTTGGCCAATGAAGCTAAAGTTTGTGCATAATATAATGTAGTCGTCTTAGCCCAAGGTTCAATTGCTCCATCGGATATACTTTTTTTTTCATCAGGTATAACTAATTTTGGATCAACATTTAATTTGATACCTATGCCCTCACACTCCTCACAAGCTCCGAATGGACTGTTAAATGAAAATAATCTTGGTTCAATTTCTTCAATTGTAAAACCACTTTCAGGACAAGCAAATTTAGTTGAAAAAATTAATTTTTCAATTTTCCTAAATTTTTTTGGCAAAGTTTCATCCTCATATTCGACAAATAAAAGACCATTTGCAATATTAACTGAAGTTTCAATACTTTCTGCCAATCTATTTCCTAAAGAAGAATTCAAAACAATTCTGTCTATTAAAATAGATATATCATGTTTTAATTTTTTATTTAATTCAGGAACTTTGTCGATATCGTAAAGAATATTGTCTATTTTAATTTTTCTAAAACCTCTTTTTTTATAGTTTAAAATATCTTTTTTATATTCACCTTTACGTCCTCTTACAACAGGTGCAAAAAGGTATATAGTAGATTTTTTTGGGAGTTTTTTAATCTTATCTACTATTTGAGAGATAGTCTGAGACTCAATAGGCTTACCAGTAAAAGGTGAGAAAGGAGTTCCTACTCTTGCATATAGAACTCTCATATAATCATAAATTTCAGTTACAGTTGCTACAGTTGATCTTGGGTTTTTTGATGTATTTTTTTGCTCGATGGAAATTGCTGGGCTTAAACCTTCAATAAAATCAACATTAGGTTTTTTCATCTTGTCTAAAAATTGTCTTGCATAGGCAGACAAACTTTCCACATATCTTCTTTGTCCCTCAGCGTAAACGGTATCGAATGCAAGTGATGATTTCCCAGACCCTGATAGGCCTGTTATAACAACAAATTTATCTTTTGGTATTTCTAAAGATATATTCTTTAAATTGTGTTCTTTTGCTCCCTTAATAACTATCTTTTTAATCATATTTATTGTTGCATTGATTTAATAAAATTAATATTCAGAGTAAATTGTGATATAAATCTAATTAATTAATTTAACAATTAAATAAATATTATGGCTGGAAGTTTAAATAAAGTACTTTTAATTGGTCGTTTGGGCGCAGACCCAGAGATTAAGCAAATGGTAAATGGTAAAAATGTAGCTCGTTTAAGTATTGCAACCAGTCAATCGTGGAAAGACAAAAATACTGGTGAAAAAAAAGAAAAAACAGAATGGCACCGTATAGTTGTATTCAATGAAGGTCTTGTAAATGTTGTTCAGCAATATTTAAAAAAAGGATCTCAAATTTATGTCGAGGGGCAATTAACAACTAGAAAGTGGAAAGATGAACAATCCGGACAAGACAAATTTTCTACTGAAATAGTAATTCAAGGATATAATTCGTCCTTAACAATGTTAGGTGGTGGAAACTCTGGTGGTGGAATTTCAAACGATAATTCGCAAATTTCAAATAATTCTGATGAAATTTCTCAAATATCCAATGACATGGATGATGAGATTCCTTTTTAGTCAATATGCAAAAAACCGAAATCTCAAAAGATAAGAATATCAAATTAATTTCAATGCATGATGAAATGAGTTCATCATATCTTTCTTATGCCATGAGTGTAATTGTAAGTAGAGCATTACCTGATATTCGAGATGGATTAAAGCCAGTTCATAGAAGAATATTATTTGCAATGTACAAAGGGGGCTATGATTGGAGTAAACAATTTAGAAAATCAGCAAGAATTGTTGGAGATGTAATTGGTAAATATCATCCTCATGGTGATCAATCAGTTTATGATGCTTTAGTAAGAATGGTTCAAGATTTTTCTATGAGTTTACCACTTATTGAAGGTCAGGGGAATTTTGGGTCAATTGATGGAGATCCTGCAGCCGCTATGAGATATACTGAAACAAGACTGTCAAAAGTTTCACAATTTCTAATTGATGATATTGAAAAAAATACTATTGAATTTAAAAGTAATTACGACGAGACAGAGAAAGAACCTTCAGTTTTACCAGCTCAGTATCCAAATTTATTAGTAAATGGTGCAGGAGGTATTGCAGTTGGTATGGCAACAAGTATTCCCCCACATAACCTTGGTGAAATAATAGATGGAACCTTAGCTCTGATTAACAACAAAGATATTACAGTCAAACAATTAATGAAACACATTCCAGGGCCTGATTTTCCAACTGGTGGAGTTATAATTGGTAAAGATATAATTAAACAAGGGTACACAAAAGGACGAGGCTCATTTAAAATTAGAGGGAACATTGTAATTGAACAAGCTAAATCTGGAAGAGAAAGATTAGTAATTACATCAATTCCTTATCAGGTAAATAAATCAATTTTAAATGAAAGAATAGCTCAATTGGTTAGAGAAAAAAAAATTGAGGGTATAAGAGATATTCGTGATGAATCTAATAGAGAAGGTATTAGGGTCTCAATTGATTTGAGAACAGGTGTAGAACCTGAAACAGTTAAAAGACAATTATTTAAAAATACACAGATCGAAAGTTCATTTGGTTTCAATACATTGGCTATTGTTGATGGAAGACCTAAAACCTGCAATCTTAAAGAATTCTTAGAAAATTTCCTTTCTTTTAGAGAAGATGTTGTAATTAAAAAAACAAAATTTGAGCTAAAAAAAGCTGAGGAACGAGCCCATATTTTAATTGGACTATCTGTTGCTGTTGACAACTTAGATAAAATTATCAAAATTATAAGATCATCTAAAACTCCAGAGGATGCAAAAAAATCAATTCTTAAAATTAAATGGAAAATAAATAAGTCACAAAAAATAATTAAGATTATCGAAAACCAAAAAACAAAAAATTTATATCAATTATCAGAGTCACAAGTAAGTGCCATTCTTGAATTAAGATTACAAAAGTTAACTGCAATAGGTATAAATGAGATTGAGGTTGAAATCAAAAAATTATCTGATCAAATTATAAGATATAAAAAAATTATTTCATCTAAAAAAGAATTGTTGAATGTAATTAGTAAAGAGCTTTTAGAAATCAAAGAAAAATTCTCTGTAAAAAGAAGGACCGAAATAATAGATGCAATTTTAAATTATGATATTGAAGAAACTATACAAAAAGAATCTGTAATAATTACAGTCACATTACAAGGGTATATAAAAAGAGGTTCTCTAAATAACGTAAAAAAACAAAAAAGAGGAGGCAAAGGAAAAACTGGTATTACTACTAGAAATGAGGATTCTGTCGTACAAACATTATCAGTAAATACTCATACTTCGGTTCTATTTTTTTCAACTCAAGGCTTAGTTTATAGAGTAAAAGCCTGGAAAATACCTGTTGGATCCTCAACTTCAAAAGGGAAATCATTATTTAATATTTTACCTTTAAAAAATCATCAATCAATAAGCTCTATAATGCCATTTCCAGAAAATGAGGCAGAGCTAAAAAATTATCAAATTGTTTTTGCTACTGCTCAGGGAAAAATCAGAAAAAATTCTTTAGAAGACTTTTCCTCAATTAATTCTTCCGGAAAAATAGCAATGAAACTTGATAATAATGACAAAATTGTTGGTGTTAAAATATGTAAAGAAAATCAAGATATAATTTTAAGCACTAAATTTGGCAAATGTATAAGATTTGAGTCTGGAAAACTTAGAATATTTAAGGGCAGATCTTCCAAAGGAATAAAAGGCATTGTCTTATCTCCAGGTGACCAAATAGTCTCTTTATCAATTATAGAAAATGATAAAAAACTTCAAAATGGAAAGAAAAATATAGATTTAAAGTCTGAATTAAAAGCAAAAGAAAAGTTTATTCTATCTATAACAGAAAATGGTTTTGGAAAAAAAACCTCACATAAAGAATACAGAGTAACAAATCGTGGAGGAAAAGGAATTATAGGTATAGTAAACTCACCTAGAAATGGAAATATCTCATCATCTTTTCCAGTATTTGATGGTGATGAAATATTAATTTCTACAAATAAAGGCAGAGTAATAAGAGTTGCGGTTAAAGAAATTAGAACTGCCGGTAGGAATACACAAGGTGTAAGAATTATCAAATTATCTGGGGAAGAAAAAGTTGTTTCAGCAGATAAAATAGATGATAATTTAGTATAATGAATAAAGCAGCTATCTATCCTGGTACTTTTGATCCTATTACATTTGGTCATATTGATGTAATTAAAAAAGGATTGAAATTATTTGATAAAATAATTGTTGCAGTGTCAGATGTGGATAATAAAGATTATCTTTTTGATTCTGCTGAAAGAATACAGATTATAAAAAATGCTCTTTTTCTTGATGTAAAATTAAATAAAAAAAAGATTAAGGTAATTTCATTTACAACATTAACAACTGAAATTTGTGTCAAACATAAATCAAATATTATTTTAAGGGGCTTAAGAGCTGCATCTGATTTTGAATACGAATTTCAACTAGCAGGCATGAATAGAAAATTAAATAATAAAATTGAAACTGTTTTTTTGATGTCTGATGTTGAAAATCAGATAATTTCTTCAAAATTTGTTAAGGAAATAGTTAAACTTAAAGGTGATATTAAAAAATTTACAACTAAAAGTACCATAAAATTATTAAAGAATAAGTATGAATAAAATTTTAATAAATATTTTAATTATTTTTTTTTTAATAACAAACCAATCTATTTCAAAGGAGAATATTATGATTTTAAAGTTAAAAGACGGAGATGTAAAAATAGAACTTTTCGAAGATGCTGCACCTAATCACGTTAAAAGAATAAAAGAATTAGCGAATTCGGGAAAATATAACGATGTAGTTTTTCATCGTGTTATTGATGGCTTTATGGCACAAACTGGTGATGTGAAATTTGGTAACTCAAGTTCCTCAGATTTCAATATGAAAATGGCTGGTATGGGGGGATCTGACTTGCCTGATTTAAAACAGGAATTTAATAGTTTACCTCATGATAGAGGAACTTTATCTATGGCGAGATCATCAGATCCTAATAGTGCTAATAGCCAATTTTTTATTTGTTTTAAACCAGCACCTTTTCTAGATAGACAATATACTGTTTTTGGAAAAGTAATTGAAGGAATGGAATTTGTTGACAAGATTAAACGTGGTGATCAAAATAACAATGGAGCTGTTACAAATCCTGACAAAATTATAAGCTTCAAGTCATTATAGATAAATTAATGGCATTAAAAAAATTTGCCTTTAAAATTTTAAATAGTGATAAGTTTGCAAGAACTGGCATTATAGAAACTCACAGAGGAATTATTCAAACTCCAACATTTATGCCTGTAGGCACTCAAGCTACAGTCAAAGCTTGTACAATAGAGGATATTAAAAAAACTAATTCTGAAATAATCTTATCTAACACTTACCATTTAATGATAAGACCAGGTGTAGATAGAATTAAAAGAGTAGGGGGTTTACATAATTTTATGAATTGTGATTTACCTATTCTTACAGACTCTGGAGGTTTTCAGGTAATGTCGCTATCAAAATTTAACAAAATTGATCGTGAAAAAGGCGCAATCTTTAACTCACATATAGATGGAAAAAAGTTTTTTCTTAGCCCTGAAGAGAGTATAAAAATACAACTAAGTTTGAACTCAGACATATTAATGATTATGGATGAATGTCCAAAAAAGAATGAAAATTATGAATTAATCAAAAAATCTATGGAATTGTCTATTTATTGGGCCGAAAGATCAAAAAAAAAATTTGGAGTGAACCCTCACAAGGCATTATTCGGAATAGTTCAGGGAGGATTGTTTGAGGATCTTAGGATTTTATCACTTAATGCGCTGAAAAAGTTGGAATTTGATGGATATGCTGTTGGTGGTCTAGCTGTAGGAGAAACACAAAAAGAGATGTTTAATGTTCTTGATATTTTAAAAAGTGAATTACCAATTAATAAGCCACATTATTTGATGGGTGTAGGCACACCTTCAGATATTCTTGGAGCTGTTAAAAGAGGTATTGATATGTTTGATTGTGTTTTACCAACACGTTCTGGAAGGACTGGATTAGCATTTACCTGGAACGGGCGAATTAATATTAGAAATAGCAAATATCAAATGGACGACTCTCCTATTGACGAAAATTGTACCAATTTTAATTTAAACAAATATTCCAAAAATTATTTGAATCATCTATTCAATACAAATGAAATACTAGGATCAATGCTTTTAACGTTACATAATATAAATTTTTATCAAGAATTAATGTCAGAAATAAGAAAAAATATTAAAAAGGGTACTTTTGATGAGTTTCATGATAAATATATAGATAAGTTGTAATAAAAAACTATTTGTCTCACTGATTCTTGTTTGAAATATTTAAATAAATATGTATATAAATCACACTTTGCAATTATATGGGCCGTTAGCTCAGTTGGTAGAGCAATTCCCTTTTAAGGAATGGGTCGATGGTTCGAGTCCATCACGGCTCACCATAAAATTTAAATTTTTATTGGTGGATAATCTAAAATAATTTCGTTAGTCCATTCATCAATCTTTTTTATTCTATTTTCTGCTGATGGATGTGTGCTCATAAATTCTGGTGGAGCCTTACCTTTATTAAATTCATTCATTCGTTCCCAAATTTTTCTTGTTTCTCTTATATCGTACCCTGAAAGAGAAGAAAAAATCATACCTAAATAATCTGCCTCACTTTCTTGTTTTCGATTAAAAGGATTCATTATTCCAAGCTGAGATAATAAACCAACTGTGTCCATACCTGTAGCCCTATTTACCTGAGAAAGTTTTCCACCAGTAAAAATGTCAATGAGTTGAGTTCCGGTGTTAAGTAATGCACCTCTACTTGCTCTTTCAACAGAATGTTTTGCAACTGCATGAGCAATTTCATGCCCCATTACAGCTGCTAATCCATTTAAATTTTTAGTAACCTCTAGTATTCCAGTATAAACAGCAATTTTTCCGCCTGGCATGCACCATGCATTTTTAATCTTTTTATTATCAATTAAAATATATTCCCAATCAAAATACGCAGTGGGATCATTTTGTTTAGTTTGGCTAAAATATTCGCTTATTGAGTCTTCCATCTTTCTTCCAATATTTTTGATTTGATTAAGAGTTTTCTTGTCTTTACTCATTTTCTCTTTTTCTTTGATTTTTTCATAAATCTTTGCAGCCTGAGCATTTAATTTAGCCTCAGGAATGATTTTTAGTTGTCTTCTTTCAGTAATTGGTGCAGTAGCACAAGAATTAAATACAAGACCACAGCAACTTGATCCTACAATTGTTAAAAATTTTCTTCTATTCATTTTATATTATCATTGATATTATAGTTTTTAATGAATCTAAATAATAAAATTCTATTGCTGCTTTTTGCTGCAGCAATTATATTTGTTATTTACTCAAGTTTTAAGTGATATTATGACAAAAAATAAAAAAAAAAAATCATTAACTCTTATATTAAGAAATTATTTTATAACTGGTGTTGTTGTTTTAGTACCAATAGGATTTACTTTATATTTAAGCAAAGTTTTAATCGGTATATCATCTAATATAGTTCCTGAAAATATCAATCCAAATAATTATTTGCCTTTCGCGATTCCAGGTCTCGAAATAATTGTTACGATAATTCTGATTACATTTGTGGGCGGCTTATCTTTGTCATTTTTAGGAAAAAGACTTTTAAAACTTATTGATGATCTATTTAAGAGAATTCCTTTTTTAAGAACAATTTATTCTGCGATAAATCAAATGACAGAAACTTTCTCTAACAAAGATAATGCAAAAAAAAGCGTTGTTCTTATTGAGTACCCGAGAAAGGGTGTTTGGGCAGTAGGATTTGCTACTAAAGAAAATAAAGGAGAAATGTCAAAAAAAACCAATAAAGATTTAATAAATGTTTTTGTCCCAACAACTCCTAATCCAACAAGTGGTTTTTTATTAATGTTTCCTAAGGATGAAGTTATTTATTTAAATATGACATTTGAAGAGGCGTCAAAATTTATAGTTTCGGCAGGAACTTCTGCAGAAAAAAATTAGACCATTTCATTAATAATGTCAGCTCTGTCATAAAGTTTCATTAGCGTTTGAAACCTACCTATATTTTCATTTTCTCTCTCAATTCTTTTAATTTCTCGCTCTGCAAGAGAAAATAAATCATGATTATGTACTGGATCAGCAAGTTTAAAAATTTTTAATCCACTTTGTTTAAAACCCAATACATCGCCGTAACCTCTTAGTTTCATATCTTCTTCAGAGATTTTAAAACCATCATTATTTTTTTTTAAAATGTTGAGCCTTTTTCTAGCATTTTCTGATAATGAGGACTTAAACATAAGTATACATGTTGAATCTTTTTGACCTCTTCCAACTCTACCCCTTAACTGATGAAGTTGAGATAGACCAAATTTATTTGCGTTTTCTATAATAATTACGTTTGCATTAGGAAAGTCAATACCAACTTCAATTATAGTAGTTGATACTAAAATTTTAATTTTTTCGTCTAAGAATTTTTTTAGTATTAATTCCTTCTCTAGCTTTTCGGTTTTACCATGAAGAATGTCTACTTTATTTGGAAAAATTTTTTTTAAATATTCAAATTTTTTAATTGCAGAAGAATGATCAATTTTATTCGACTCATCAATTAATGGACAAACCCAAAATATTTGATTTCCATTAGAAATTTCTTTTTGAATGAAATTTATTATTTCATTAATTTTTGAATCTAATTTAGTGTATGTAATAACTTTCTTTCTAAATTTGGGTTTTTGTTTTATTAAGGAAATATCCATATCTCCATAAATAGTCATTGTTAAAGTTCTAGGAATAGGAGTTGCTGACATTAATAAAATATCACAATCGTCACCACCTTTATCTGATAATTTTTTTCTCTGATTTACTCCAAATTTGTGTTGTTCATCTATGATGATTAATCCCAAATTTTTAAAATTTATTTTTTTTTGAAAAATAGCATGAGTCCCAATTAGCAAATTTATTTTATTTCTTTCTAAGTTATTAAGTATTTTTTTTCTAGATTTTTGATTGGTTTGACCTGATAAAATTTCTACATTAATACTTGAATTAAAGTTTTTTTTAATTGATGAATAATGTTGTCTAGCTAAAATTTCAGTTGGGGCCATTATTGCGACTTGAAAACCTGCGTTAATTACATTGTAAGCAGCAATAATTGCTACAATAGTTTTTCCACTTCCAACATCTCCTTGCAAAAGTCTGAACATTTTTTGGTTTGAGGAAATATCGTTATTAATTTCATTTATAGATTTAATTTGATCTTCAGTTAATTTAAAATTTAAATTTTGAATAAATCTATTTTGAAGTTTTATATCTATTACTTTTGTCTTTTTCTTTTTTTTTTTAATTTTTTTTCTAATTTCAGATTGAACTAAAAAAGAGGAAAAAATTTCATCAAATGCAAGTCTTCGATAAAATGATGATTGAAATTTACCAATATTTTCTGGTTTGTGTAATAAATTAACAGCTTCTTTCCAAGAAACATTATTAAAATTTTTTAGAATTTCTTGATTATGCCATTCATCTAAATCAGGCAGATTATTGATTATTTGATTAATGATTTTATTGTATACATTTTCTGAAATACCTTCAGTCAAAGAATATTTTTTATGTTTTGTTTTTATTAAATTGGAATCTTCTGAAATATATTTTGGATTAGTTATTTGATATTTATTTCTAAAAAAATTGATTTTACCATTAATTGTAATTTGTTTTCCTAAAGGTAAAATTTTCTTTATATAACCCTCGTAACTATTAAAGAAAACACAATCTAAAAAACCAGTTTCATCTTTACATAGAACACGATTAGGTAAATTTCTTATTCTTGGAAAATTATACTTATAAGGTGTAATTGTTACGGTTTGTTCTTCACCAATTTTAATATTTTCAATTTTTGTTGATATACTTTTATCTGTATACTTTTTTGGTAATTTCCATAATAGATCTAAAATATTAATGATTTTTTTCTTTTTTAACAACTCAGCTGTCTTTTTCCCCACTCCCTTTAATTTTGTTAAATCTGATAATAATAAATTATAATTGTTTTTTTTAATCATTAATTTCTAATATAATCTAATTATGAATAGTAAAATAGAGAATTTAAAAAAGAGAATAATTTACAGATCTCAATATCGAGGTACTAAAGAAATGGATAAACTTTTAAGTGCATTTGTATCTAAATATATTGAAAATTTAAAAGAAATACAATTAATACAACTTGAAAAATTTTTAGAAGTAGATGATGAAAATTTGTATAAATTTTATAACGGAGTTAAGACTGACTATTTATTTGAAGATAACGAAATTAGTAATCTTTTTAAAAATTTTGATTATATAAAAAAATAATGGCGGAGAGACTGGGATTCGAACCCAGGAAAGAGTTGCCCCTTTGCCGGTTTTCAAGACCGGTGCTTTCAACCGCTCAGCCATCTCTCCTTTGAGAATTGTGTATGCCGTTTATAGTTTCTTTTCAACTAAAAAATAAAATATAATTATAACAAAGAAATATATGAAAAATGAATTTAACAAAGGAATATTATTAACTTCACTTGGATCTTTTTGGTGGGGCTTTATTGGAGTTATTTATTTCCAATATGTATCATTTATCGGTTTTGTTGAACTTGTAGTTCATAGATGTTTGTGGACTACAGCAATGTTATTAGTAACTACAACTTTATTTACAAAATGGAGGATTTTAAATCAAATAATTAAAGATAAAAAAAAAATACTTGGATTGTTGTTATCTGGTTTTTTGATTTTTATTAATTGGTCAATTTGGATCTATGCTGTAGCAACAGAAAGAATAATTGATGCTAGTTTTGGATATTTTATAATGCCTATAATAAGCGTCATACTTGGATATTATTATTTTAATGAAAATTTAAATATAAAAAAAATTTTTTCTATCTCTTTAGTAATTTTATCAATTATAGTCTTAATTTTCTTCAGTTTAAAAGATTTACCTTGGATTGGTTTAATAGTTGCATTTAGTTGGGCTTTTTATAATTTAGTAAGAAAAAAAATCAATGTAGATACTGATATAGGTTTACTAATTGAAAGTCTTTTTATACTGCCATTTGTAATTGTAATTTTTTTTTTAATATATAAAGCTGGATTTAATGATTTTAGTTTATCGAACATAAAACTGAGTCTAGTATTAATCTTAGCAGGTCCGATGACTGTGATTCCTTTATTTTTATATGTTAGAGGTGTTGAACTTATTGGACTTGGACCCACAGGAATGATTTTTTATTTAACACCAACTTTGCAGTTTATTTTAGGTTTTTTTTATTATAACGAACCTTTTTCAGTAGTAAAATCTATTAGTTTTATTATTATTTGGATTGCGGTAATTATATATCTCAAAGACATTTATGAAACTAATTAAATTTTTTTTTTTAATATATTTTACATTTACCTTTAATGGTTTTGCTGAAAATATAGAATTTTTAAATTGGAAAAAAAAATTTAAAATATTAGCTTTAAAAAATAATATTTCTGAAAATACATTTGATAAAGTTTTTAAAAATGTGAGATTTCTTCCAAAAGTAATTGAATACGATAGATATCAGCCTGAGTTCTATGAAGATACAAAAACGTATATAAGTAAAAGATCTTCTAAAAATAAAGTTAAAAATGGAAGGAATTTTTATTCTCAAAATAAAAAATTGATATTAGATGTAGAGAAAAAATATAAAATTGAAAAAGAATTATTGCTGGCCTTGATGGGAATAGAAACAAATTTTGGTAAATATGTTGGAAAAATGGATATTTTATCCTCATTAGCAACGTTAAGCTTTGATAAAAGAAGATCAGAGTTCTTTACTAAAGAACTATTAACTTTATTAAAACTTATTGATGATAATCAAGTTAATTTCGAGACTTTATATGGCTCTTGGGCGGGCGCTTTTGGTTTTTTTCAATTTATGCCATCAACAATAAATGGATATGCAATAGATTATGATAAAAATGATTATTTAGATTTAAAAAATAATAATGATGCATTTGCGTCTGCTGCGAACTATCTTAATAAAATGGGATGGAATAAAGATACCCATTGTTTTTATAAAATTAAATTGAGTGAGGATATTCCAGAAAAATACTTAAATACTTCTGCTAAAAAAATTATAAATAAGAAAAAGTTAAAATTTTTTAAAAAGTTCATTATTAACAAAAATAAGTTTATTGATATAGATGAAAACGAATTAGTAGCAATCATTACACCAGATAAAACTATTGTAGATAATTCTGATAAATTAAACCCTGCTTATGTTATATTTGATAATTATGAAATCATACTCAGGTGGAATAGATCATTAAGATTTGCATTAGCTGTGTGTAGTCTAAAAGAAAATTTTAGAAATGAGCTTTAGGATAATAATTATAATATTAGGTCTTTCGTTATTTAGTTGCGTTCCAACTGAAAAAAAAAGTCAAATTAACTTTAAATCTTTCAAAAAGTATAAAAATCATGGATTTACATTAATTTATGATGAGAATGTAGAAATAGGGAAAAGTTTAGACTCGCGCTCATTAATGATTTTTCATAAGTCATTAAAAAAAAAATCATTTGTTAAAATTACTAATCCGGAAAATGGTAAATCTATCATTGCTGAAGTGAAATCTAATAAAGTAAAATTTTCCAATTTTTTTAATTCAGTAATTACTCAGCGAATTGCAGATGAATTACAATTAGATAGAAATGATCCTTTTATTGAAGTTACTTTAATTTCAAAAAATAACACTTTTATTGCAAAAAAGACAAAAACTTTTGAGGAAGAAAAAATGGTTGCTGAAAAAGCTCCTATTGATGGAGTACAAATAAATGATCTGAAGATTAAAAGTGATAAAAAACAATCTAAAAAAAATAAAGAATTCTCATATATTATAAAAATTGCAGACTTTTATTATGAAAAAACTGCAAAAATAATGATAGATAGAATTAGAAAAGAAACAAATATTCAAAACCCTAAAATAATAAAATTATCAAAAACTAAATATAGGGTATTATTGGGTCCTTTTAATGATATAAATTCGATTAAAAAAGTTTTTGAAAAAATAAAAGTATTAAATTTTGAAAATTTAGAAGTTCTTAAGAATGTTTAAAAAAATATTACTATTGTTAGTTTTTTTCATGTTAAATTTTAACATACTTCAAGCTAATATTGATGTAAAAGCCAGAACAGCAATTTTACAAGATTTTTTATCAGGAGAAGTTTTATATGAAAAAAACCCTGATACCTCAATTTATCCAGCTTCTATGACAAAGATTATGACTTCTATAATAGCATTTGATCTTTTGAAATCTGGAGATATTTCTCTAGATGATAAATTCATAATATCTGAAAAAGCCTGGAGACTTTCAACATCAGGTTATTCATCCATGTTTATAATGGTAGGTGATGAAGTATCTGTTGAAAACTTATTAAAAGGAATAATTGTTGCTTCAGGTAATGATGCCTGTGTTGCTTTAGCAGAAGGTATAGCAGGTACTGAAGAAGAGTTTGCAATTCTTATGAATAGCAAAGCAGCTGAGTTAGGTATGGTCAATTCAAATTTTGCTAATTCATCTGGAATTAATGATCCAGATAATTATTCTACAGTTAGAGATATCTTAATTATGTCTAATTACTTGATAAAAGAACATCCTGAATTTTATGAATGGTTTCGTGAAAAAGAATTTACATGGGAAAGAACTGGTGGTGATCCAATTACTCAAGGAAACAGAAATCCTTTACTCTATAAAAATCTTGGAGCAGACGGTATTAAAACAGGCTATTTAGCTGTAGAAAAATATTCCCTAGCATCATCTTTAGTTAGAAAAGGAAGAAGATTAATCGCTGTTGGTAGTGGATTTGAGACAAAATCTTCTAGATCAAGGGAAAGCTCAAGATTATTAACATATGGATTAACAAATTTTGATTTGGTTGAAATATCAAAATCGAAAAAGGCTTTTACGAAATTTGATGTTTGGTTAGGTAAAAATGATTTTATAGAAGTTTATACAAAAGAAGATATTTTCAAAATTATTAAAAAAGCACAAAAAAAATTATTAAAAGTTAAAGTTTCTTATGAAGGGCCAATTGAAGCACCAATTCGAAAAAATCAAGTTTTAGGAAAATTAAAAGTTATTTATAACGAAGATTTGATAGGTGAATACAATTTATTAGCACTTAATGATGTAAAAAAAGTGAATATATTTTCTAGATTAATGAAATCATTAAATTATTTAATCTGGGGTGATGTCTAAAAAACCTGTAATAGTTTTTGAGGGTATAGAGGGGAGCGGAAAGACTTTTCATTTAAAATCTGTCATTAAATATCTCAATAAAAAAAAAATAAGTTTCATTAAAATAAGGGAACCAGGTGGCAATAAAAACTCAGAAAAAATCAGAAAATTAATTCTTGATAATAAATCAAGTTTTAATAAAAATTCTGATTTGTTACTATATTTAGCTGCAAGAAGTGAAAATATTGAAAAACTAAAAAAATTTTACAAAAAAAAGATAATACTTATAGATAGATTTATAGATTCTACAGTTGCATATCAACATTATGGTCAAAAGATAGATCTCTCATTAATCAATTATATTAATAAATATCTTTTGGGCGATTTTAAAGTTGATTTTACTTTTTTAAATATAGTAAATGAAAAAAATTTATCACTTAGACTAAAAAAGAGAAAAAAATTAAATAAATACGATAGGTTTAGTAATAATTTTTACAGAAAAGTGCAAAATGGTTTTATAAAAATTTGTAAAAGAAGAAAAAAAAAATATTTAATTATAGATTCAAATCTAGATGCTACTTTTAATAAAAATTTGGTAATCAATAAAATTAAAACTTTAATAAGATGAATCTAGAGCCCTTAAAACAGACTAAATTATATGGTTTAAATAGTGAAATAAAAGAATTATTCTATTTATTTGAAAATAATAAACTTCCAAAACAAATAATGTTAAGTGGGCCTAAAGGAATTGGTAAATGCACAATGTCTTATCACTTAATAAACTTTGTTTTATCTGTAAATGAGGAAAACCCTTATGATGCTAAGAATCTAATAATAAATGAAAATAATAAATCATTTAGATTAATAAAAAACAGCATAAATCCAAATTTTTATTCGATTGATGTAATAGATGAAAAAAAAAAAATTGACATTAATCAAATAAGAAATTTAATAATTGATTTAAATAAATCATCCTTCAATCACAAACCAAGATTTGTTCTAATTGATAATGTAGAGCTTTTAAGCATAAGTTCAATTAATGCGCTACTAAAAATAATTGAAGAACCAAATAATAATATTTTTTTTATTTTAATTAATAATAATAAGAAGATGCTTCCAACTCTTAAGTCAAGATGCCTTAATTTTAGAATATCTCTATCTCATAAAAAAGTTATAGATATATCAAATGAATTATTAGATTTGGATGTTAGAAATATAATAAACAAAAGTTTGATGAATTATTATTTAACACCAGGTAAAATTTTAAATTTGATAAGAATTTCAAAAGAATACGAATTAGATTTAAAATCTTTGAATTTGCGTACATTTTTAAAAAATGTCATTAAAAAAAAAATATACAGAAATGATATAATGGCAAATAACATAATGTATGATTTCATAGAATTTGCTTTAACTGAAAGTATTGATTTGTATAGTAATTTTATAAATAAAATTCATTCTTTAAAAAAATTTAATCTTGATGAAGAAATTTTTTTAATTGAATTTGAAAATAAATTTCTAAATGGCTAAAAATTATTATATAACTACACCTATCTATTATCCCTCAGCTAAACCTCATATGGGTCATGCATATTCTAGTATAGTAGCAGATTTTTTTGCGCGTTTTAAAAGTATAGATGGTTTTAAAGTTTATTTTTTAACAGGCACTGATGAACATGGCTTGAAGATACAAAGATCAGCTGAAAAAAATAATAAAGATCCAAAAGTTTTTTGTGATGAAATATCTAAAACTTTCAAAGATTTAACAAAAATTCTGAATCTTTCAAACACAGATTTTATAAGAACAACTGAAGAAAGACATATAACTTCAGTCCAAAATCTCTGGAATATTTTAAAAAAAAATAAACAAATATATTTATCAAAATATTCTGGTTGGTATTCAGTATCAGATGAAGCATTTTATAATGATGATGAAATTGAGGAAAAAGAAGGTTTAAAAGTTTCTAAATCTTCTGGATCCTCAGTAGAGTGGGTTGAAGAGGAGTCTTTTTTCTTTAAATTATCAAAATGGGAAAAATCATTGTTAGAATTTTATGAAAATAATAAAGATTTTATCAGACCAAAAAGTAGAAGAAACGAGGTAATCAGTTTTGTAAAAAGAGGTTTAAAAGATTTATCAGTTAGTAGAAAGTCTTTTTCATGGGGAATAAAAGTACCAAATGATGATAATCATGTTGTGTATGTTTGGTTGGATGCTCTAACTAATTATTTAAGTTCTTTAAATTATCCAGATGAAAACAATAAACTTTATAAAAGTTTTTGGCCTGCAGATTTGCACATTATAGGAAAAGATATATTAAGGTTTCATGCGGTTTATTGGCCAGCATTTTTATTAGCAGCAAATATTACACCTCCTAAAAAAGTTTATGGACATGGATGGATTTTATCAGGTGATGAAAAAATGTCCAAATCTAAGGGCAATATCTTAGATCCTATAGAAATTATTAAAGTTTATGGACTTGATCCATTAAGATATTATTTATTGAAAGAAGTATCATTTGGAAATGATGGTAGTATTTCTGAAACAAAATTAGAAAGTTGTATTAATAGTGATTTAGCAAATAATTTTGGAAATCTATGTCAAAGAGTTATTTCTTTTGCAGAAAAAAATTGCTCTTCTTTAATTCCCGATCACAGTTTTAATGACGATGATTTAAAAATTTTAAATTCATTATCTAATGTAGATAAAATTAGAACTATGATTGATAATCAAGATATAAATCAATATATGAATTTTATAATTGATAGACTCTTTGCTTCTAATAAATATTTTAATGATCAAGAACCCTGGAAAAGAAAAAATGACAAACTAAGACTTTCAACGATAGTTTATACAGCATTAGAGTTGATCAGAAAAATTTCAATCTTACTTTATCCAGTCATGCCACAAACAATACTGAAAGTTTTTCGTGCATTTAATATTGATGAAAAACAAATTAATATATCTTCATTAAAAAATAATGATTTTTTTAAAGAAAAAGATAAGATAAATAAGTTAGATATATTATTTAAAAAAATAGAAAATGATTGATTCGCATTGCCATTTAGATCATGAACCGCTTTTTTCTAATATTGATAAAGTTATTAAGAGATCAAAAAAATCAGGATTAAAGAAAATTTTAACTATTTCAACTAGCTTTAAAAGTTTTGAAAAAATAAAAAAGATAGTTGAAATAGATCCGATGATTTATGGAACTATTGGTATTCATCCTCATGAAACAAATAACGATATAATTACCAAAGAATATATTTTTGAAAATGTCAAAAAACATAAAAAGATTATTGGGATAGGAGAGACAGGTTTAGATTTTTACTATGAGAATAGTATAAAAAAAAATCAAATTGATAGTTTTAATAAACATATAGAGGCCTCTATTAAATTAAATTATCCTTTGATTATTCATTCTAGAAGTGCAGAAATTGAGACTTATAATATTTTAAAAGATTATAAAAACTCAAATGTTAAAGTATTGATGCATTGTTTCACAGGATCAAAAGAATTTGCAAAGAAATTAATGGAATTTGATGCCTATTTCTCTGCAAGTGGCATCATCACCTTTAAGAAAAGCACAGATCTTCAAGAAACTTTTAAGATTATAGATAAAGAGAGAATTTTAATTGAAACTGACAGTCCTTTTTTATCTCCTGAACCAAATAGAGGAAAAAAAAATGAACCCTCTTTTATAAAATATACAGCTGAAAAATTAGCGTTGATAAGAAATGTTCAAGTCTCTGAGATAATGGATCACACATCTAAAAACTTCAATAATCTTTTTAATTTTAGATTATGAAGTTTATCATACTAGGTTGTGGAAGTTCTATGGGAGTTCCTAGAGCTGATGGATTTTTTGGAAAATGTAACCCTAATAATAAGAAAAATTATAGATCAAGATGTTCTGCATTACTTAAATTAAATGATATGAATATCTTGATCGATACCTCTCCAGAATTAAGAACACAATTAATTAAAAATGATATTAAAAAAATTGACAAGGTTTTATATTCACATATGCATGCTGATCAAACACATGGGATTAACGATTTGAGAATTTTTTATATAAAAAGCCAAAAAAAAATACAAGTATATGCTGATAAAGATACTTCTAAATATTTAAAAAAAACTTTTAGTTATTGTTTTAAAAATATTTCAAAAGAGTATCCTGCTATTTTATCACTCAATTCAGTTAAAAAAGTACTTAATTTTAAAAAAAAAAAACAAAAAGTTAATATTAGATCTATAAAAGTAAGGCATGGTAGCGTTAATAGTATTTGCTATATATTTAACAAATCTTTAGCTTATATTAGTGATGTGAGCATGATTGATAAAAAAGATTTTAAATTTTTTAGAAATCTTAAATATCTCATAATAGATTGTTTATGGTATGAAACTCATCCATCTCATTTAGGTTTCAAGGAGTCATTGAAACTAATTAAAGAATTTTCTCCAAAAAAGGCGATACTTACTAATATGCATAATAATTTAGATTATAATGAACTCAAAGCTCAATTACCGAAAAATATTATTCCTGCGTATGATGGTTTGACAATAAACTTATAGTATTTTTTCTATTTTTTTTAATATTTTATCTGAATTTGGATTTGTAAATGAGGAATAAGTATCTTCTATTTTACCTTCTTTATTGATCAAAATTTTATAAAAATTCCATTTTGGTATAGCAGATTTACCATAGTTTTTTTCTGCCCATTTATATATTTCATGAGCATTTTTACCTTTCACATCAGTAATAGTTGTTAACGGAAAATCTATATCAAAGTTTACTTCACAAAATTTTTTAACTTCTGAGTCAAGATTTTTTTCTTGATTAAATGAATTTGATGGTATCCCTAATACTACCAGACCTTTAGATTTATACTTTTGCCATAAGTCTTGTAAATCACTGTATTGTTTTGTGAAACCACAATAACTTGCAGTATTAACAACTAATATTACTTTATTTTTGTATTTTGAAAGATTTATACTCTCACCTGAGATACTTTTAATCTTAAAGTCATAAAAGACTTTATCGTAGTTAGCTTTTACAGAGTTGTTAAAAAAAAACATAAAAATTAAAATAGTGATTAACTTTTTCATTATTGGTTTATTTGTTTGGAGTAAGTAATATCAAGAAGTATCCAAATAAAGTGGATAATAATGACCCAGTTAAAACTCCTATTTTTACACCGTCCATATATTGTATATTGTCAACAAAAGCTAAATTTCCAACAAATAAACTCATAGTAAAACCTATTCCTGTTAAAACTCCAACGCCATAAAAATTATACCAATTCGAATTATTTGGCATTTGAGCAATCTTTAATTTTATTGATATGTATGAAAATATGAAAACACCTAATTGTTTTCCTAAAAATAAACCTAAAACTATACCAAGAGGAACTTTATCTAATAGAGTATTAAATGATAAACCTTCGAGTGAAACACCAGCATTTGCAAAAGCAAATAGAGGCATAATCCCAAATGCAACATAGGGACTTATTTTATGTTCTATATTAATCAATAAAGAATAGTCTTTTTCTTTTTTTCTATGTGGAATTGTTAAAGCTAGTAAAACACCAGCTATCGTTGCGTGAATTCCTGAATTATGCGTGAAGTCCCATAAAAATAAACCAACTAATAAATATGGTAAAAATTTTTTAATATCAAATCTATTTATTATTATTAATAAAATAAATGCTCCAAACATTAGTAATAAATATTTAATACTTAAATCACCGGAATAAAATATAGCAATTATAAGAATAGCTCCCAAATCGTCAATAATAGCTAAAGCTGTCAAAAAAACTTTTAAAGATAATGGTACTCTTTTTCCTAATAGCGAAAGAACTCCAAGTGAAAAAGCTATATCAGTAGCAGATGGTATTGCCCAGCCGTTTAATGTTTCAACATCACCAAAATTTATATAGACATAAACCAAAGCAGGGACTAGCATTCCACCTATAGCACCAATTATTGGTAGTAATGCTTGTTTAATATTAGATAATTCGCCTTGTAAAAATTCTCTTTTAATTTCTAATGTTACAAAAAAAAAGAAAATTGCCATTAGAGCATCATTTATCCAATGAATAACAGATAGTTTTAATCCAAAATTATTTATTCCAATAAAAAGATATTTATTTAATGTTGAAAAATACATATCAGCATAATTGGAATTACTTATAAATAAAGCTAAAATTGCAGCAAAGAGTAATACCAGACCACTTGATGACTCAAGTTTAAAAAACCACTTAAAAGGCTTAGATATATAATTAATCATTGTTTAAATAAATCTTTTATAAATAAATTTATATCTTTTAGAGTTTCAAATAAATGAAATAAAATTAATTCTAGTTTCGGAAAATAATTAAAGAAAAATGATTTAAAAGTATCAATAATGACAATAACAGCAATAAACGAAATTATAAAAACTAAAATATAATTTAAAATTTTTGTGAAATTAAGTTTCTTTTTAGCTTTATATTCTACTACTTCAAATTCTCTATTTTTTTGTTTTTTTTGAGATTTTAGATTTTGTTTTTTAAAATTTTCTGTTCTTTTAAATACTTCTAAAGAGGTATCATTTTTTGAGTGGGCAGAGTCTACTTTAATTTCCAGATTTTTTTTATAAAACCAGACATGATTACAAACTCCACATCGCAATGTCCGGCCTTGTGTTGGTATTAAATTGGAGTCTATATTGAATTTTTTGGGACAATTTACACATTCAATAATCATATATTTTATATAACAGATTCTGAAGAAATAAGCTTTATTATAGTATCTTTATACTTTGAAATATTCATTAAGTGCTGTATTAGTAAGTCACTCGGAGTGTAGCGCAGCCTGGTAGCGCATCTGGTTTGGGACCAGAGGGTCGCAGGTTCAAATCCTGCCACTCCGACCACCATTATGAAAAAAGCTAAAATTTATATACCCAATAAAAGCTCTATGCAGTCAGGTTTAGGCAAATCTAATAAATGGATTTTAGAATATGAGATTAATGATCCAACTAAAAATCCTTTAATGGGCTGGGAAAGTTCAAATGATACTTATAGTGAGCTTAAATTAAAATTTTCAACTAAAGAATTAGCTATAAATTATGCGAAAAAGAAAAAAATCGATTTTGAAATTATCGAGCCAAAAAAAAGAAGAATAGTAAAAAAATCTTACGCTGATAATTTTTTAAAGTAATTGATATATGTTTAAATTTTTTACTCAAAGAAAATGGTATCTATGGAGCATAGGTGGCACTTTATTAATTCTTTTAGCAACATGGTATCAAGTTCAATTAGATGTTAGAATAAACGAATGGTTTGGTGAATTTTATGATACTTTACAAAAAGCATTAACTGAACCAAATTCTGTATCTGAAAAGGATTTTATTGCATACCTTTTCACTTTTGCAAAAATTGCAGCTGTTTATATTTTGGTCGTTATTTTTAGTGATTATTTTACAAGTCATTGGACTTTTAGGTGGAGAACAGCTATGGCAGATTTTTACCATGATAAATGGAATGATGCTTCATCAATAGAAGGGGCTTCACAAAGAGTACAAGAAGATACATTAAAGTTTGCGAGAATTATGGAAGGGTTAGGTGCAGAATTATTAAGGAGTTTAATGACATTAATTGCATTTACTCCAATTCTGTGGGGTTTATCGAAAAGTATTACCGTGCTTCCGTGGATTGGAGAAGTTGAACATGCTTTAGTATGGGTAGCGATTATTTCGGCACTAGGAGGAACAGTGTTGTTAGCAAGTGTTGGAATTAAACTTCCAGGAATTGAATATGATATTCAAAAAGAGGAAGCTGCATACAGAAAAGAACTAGTTTTGGGTGAAGATTTTAAGGAAAGTGCTAAACCTGAAAAAATAACCGATCTTTATGGGGGAGTAAGAAAAATTCATTATAAGATGTATTTTCATTACCTTTATTTTAATGCTGTTAAATGGAGCTATTTGCAAGGTATGGTTATTGTTCCTTACTTAGCATTAGCACCAACAATAGTAACTGGTGCAATAACTTTAGGTTTTGTTCAACAAATTATCAGAGCATTCGGAAGAGTTGAAACTTCTCTTCAATATTTAGTTAGAAGTTGGCCTATAATTGTGGAGTTAATCTCTGTTTGGAAAAGATTAAGAGAATTTGAAACTAGGCTTGAAAAAAATTCTGTTTTAGAAACTGCCAAGTAATGTCTTTAGATAAAAAATATGAAAAACTATTTTTGAATGTAACTGTTCAAGCTGCACTATCTTCTTTTAAATTTGTTGGAAAGAAAGATAAGGTTGCTGCTGATAAAGCAGCAGTAGACATGATGAGATCAGAACTAAATAAGCTAAATATAAAAGGTACAATAGTAATTGGAGAAGGAGAACTTGACAAAGCTCCAATGCTTTATATTGGTGAAACTCTTGGCACAAATTCTGGTTTGGAGTTAGATATTGCAGTTGATCCCCTGGAGGGAACCAATTTTGCAGCTAATAATTTACCTGGCGCTTTATCAGTCATTTCAGTTGCTGAAAAATCAAATTTATTTGGTGCTCCAGAAACTTACATGAATAAAATTTCAGCTAATGTTCCTAAAAATGGAATTATCGATCTAGATTATAGTATAGAAAAAAATATAAATAATCTCGCAGATTTTAAAAATACACAACCTGAAAATTTGACTGCTTGTATTTTAGATCGACCAAGACATAAAAAAATTATTGAAGAATTGAAGAATCTTAATGTGAAAATAAAGTTTATTTCTGATGGAGATGTTTCAGGAGCCTTACTAGTCACAGATAAAAAATATAATGTAGATATATTTTTGGGTGTTGGCGGAGGTCCAGAAGGTATTTTAGCTGCTTCAGCTTTAGATGCATATGGTTGTTTTTTTCAGGGAAGATTTTTATTTGATAATAAAAAAGACAAAGATAGAGCAAGAAAAATGGGTATTAATGATCTTGATAAAAAATATTTTTTAAATGAATTAATTAAAGGAGACTCAATCTTTTGTGCAACAGGTATTACAACAGGTGATCTTGTTTCAGGTATTAATTCAGTTGATGGTGATTACATTACTGAAACCTTAATTACGCATAAATCAACTGGTTTAAAAAAAAAAATCCAAATTAGACAAAAGATTAATGCAACCGAATAACACTTGATAAAAACAGTATTTTACAATAAAAAGCAGAAATTTGGTCCCTTCGTCTATCGGTTAGGACACGTGGTTTTCATCCTCGAAAGAGGGGTTCGATTCCCCTAGGGACCGCCATTATTATGTCATTTTATGTGTACATGCTACTTAGCACTACTAAACATAAAAAAAAAACTTATGTTGGATACACTATAGATTTAAAAAAAAGATTAAAAGCTCATAA
This sequence comes from uncultured Pelagibacteraceae bacterium, assembly GCA_902571915.1. Classification (GTDB taxonomy): domain Bacteria; phylum Pseudomonadota; class Alphaproteobacteria; order Pelagibacterales; family Pelagibacteraceae; genus Pelagibacter. The sequence goes on along the minus strand of CACGDY010000001.1, from coordinate 304,195 downwards.
TGAGAACAAGGGTGCTAAATCAACAAAAGGTTATAATTGGAAATTAATATATAAAAAAAAATATATTAAAAAGAGCGTTGCAATGAAAAATGAATATAGACTCAAAAATAATAGAAAATTAAGGAAATTGATTACTGATAAATTCAATGAAAAAAATTCTTAAAATTGCAACTATTCTTCCATATAAAGAAAATTATACTTTTTCAAAAGCACAAGCTGCAGCTATATGGGTTTGTGACTTTTTTAAAAAATCTAAATTTAAAAAAGAAAATTTTATTTTTGGAAACACTGATAAAAAAGACTATCTTACTAAAAATTATATAAACGTTCCTTTAAAACTTAAAAAATCTAAACTAAGAAGCACTACAATTGAATATTGTGACAACTTTATATCTAAAATTAAAGATAAAAACTTTGAAATAATAGAGATACACAATAGACCTTTAGTTTTTAACTATCTAAAAAAATATTTGAGCCAAAAATTTATTTTATATTTTCATAATGACCCAATTTCAATGAAAGGCTCTAAAACAGTTTCAGAAAGACTTAATCTATTAAATAAAATTGATAAAATAATTTTTGTTAGTAAGTGGACACAAAATCAATTCTTTAAAGGTATAGATAGAAAACTAATTCATAAAACCGATGTTATTTATCCAAGTATTAATAAAGAAAAAAAAATTTATAGAAAAAATAAAAATATTGTATTTGTTGGAAAACTTAATGTTTCTAAAGGTTATGATATATATAAAGAAGCAATTTTAAAAATTTTAGATGAATTTAAGAATTGGAGAGCTTTTTCAATTGGTGATGAAAGCAGAGAAAGACCACATATTAATCATAAGAGACATTTTGAATTAGGTTTTTTAGAACATAAAAAAGTTCTTAAATTTTTAGATAAATCTGAAATAGCTGTTGTTCCATCTAGATGGGAAGAACCTTTTGGAAGAACAGCTTTAGAATCTTCTTCAAGAGCTTGTGCTACAATTATATCAAATAGGGGAGGTTTGTCTGAAACAACAGATTACTGTTATGTACTTGATAGTTTAAATTCTAAATCACTTTATGAAGCCCTTAAAAAGTTAATAAATAATGAAAATCTAAGAAAAAAACTTCAAACTCAAGGTTTTAAGAATGTAAAACATACTATTAGAGCAAATACTCAATTAATTGATAGTACTAGAGAAAAATTAATACATAACTTCAATCTCAATTTTATCAAAAATAAATTAAGAATAATAAATCTATATAATACCGGTCAAAAATTGAACCATAGACTATACAATATTTCTATAGGAAAAAAGTTTACTAATGGTTTTATAAGAAACGGTCATGATGTTTTAGAAATAAGTGATAGAGATTTTATGAAACAAAATAGATCAATTGTTTTTGGAGATACCAATTTAAGATTTCAAGAATATTTGATTGAAACATTTAAAAACTATAATCCAGATTTTTTTATTTTTGGACACACAAATAATATCAGTCCAGAAACTTTGAATAGAATAAAGTCATTAAATAAAAATTTGATTACTTCACAGTGGAATGAAGATCCAGTTATGCCAAGTTTAGATTATTCAAAAAAAAATATAGAAAATATTGTTATGTACTCAGATATAGTTGATCACAACTTTATCACTACTGATCCAAGTGTAATTAAAAAGCAAAATATTAAAATAAAGAATCTACATTTTTTCTTTGTTCCTGTTGATAAAAATATTGAGTGTTTTGATGTATTTAATTTAAAACCAGCTATGGATTTATTTTATGCAATGAGTCATGGTGTTAATAGAGCCACATTAAAAAAAGGCAAGACTGACGACAGAATTAAATTCCTAAATAAACTAACAAGGAAGATAATAAATATAAATTATGATTTTTATGGATTTAAAAATAAAGAACCAATTTGGGGAAATAATTTTTATCAAGCATTGGTTAATTCTAAAATGGGATTAAATTTGAGCAGAGGTTTACCTACTAAATATTACTCAAGTAATAGAATAGCATCATTGATTGGTAATGGTTTATTAACTTTTATAGATAAGAAAACCCATTTAAATGATTTTTTTACTAATAGTGAGGTAATATTGTATGAAAATATTGATGATCTTTCTCAAAAATTAAAGTTTTATAAAAAAAATTCAAAATTAAGAAAAAAAATTGCATCTAATGGTAAAAAAAAATATTTTAAGTTATTTAATGAGCTTAAAATAACAAAATATTTAATCGACACTTCTTTAGGAAATTCTACAAAACTATATTAATGAAAATTGAAGAAAAAATTAAAGATAATTTTTTATATTCTAAAAATTTAAACTTATTCAAACTTTTGTATTTTTTCTTTCAATATTTAAAAAATAAATTATATCCAAGAATTATTTATTCTAATTGGGGAGCCGATATGATTGTACTAAATATCTTTAAAAAAAAAAAAGATGGTGTTTATATAGATGTTGGTTGTCATCATCCATTTATTAATAATAATACTTATATTCTTCACAAAAAAGGATGGAGAGGAATTAATGTAGATTTAGATTATAATTCAATAGATATGTTTAATTTTTTTAGACCAAAAGATAATAATATTAAGATGGCTTTGTCAGACAAAAAAGATAAAGCTAATCTTTATTTCTTTCACAATAGAGCTGCAAAAAACACAATATCAAAAAAAAATAGTAAAGGTGCAAAGTTAATAAAAAGTATTCAAACCAACACATTAGATAATATAATTAAAGAATCAGATTTAAAGATTAATGAAATTGATTTTTTATCAATTGACGTTGAGGGAAATGAACTGAAAGTTTTAAAAGGTTTAAATTTCAAAAAATATAAGCCAAAAGTAGTAATGATTGAGTTTATCAATCCAAAAAGCAAAGAATTTTATAACAATAGCATATCTCAAATTACTAATTCTGAAATTTATAAATTTATGATCCGAAAAAAATATAAATTTGTAAACTGGGTACAGGATGATTTAATATTCATAAAAAATAATACTAAATCAATAAAATGATATCTATAATCATACCAACCTTTAATAATTTAGCATACTTAAAATTATGTATTAATAGTCTTAAAAAAAATTCATATTACGATAATGAAATTTTAGTTCACTCCAATGAAGGTACAGATGGTACAGTCGAATATTTAAATGAAAATCGTATTAAATTTACACATTCACAAAATAATGTGGGCTTATGTAAAGCTTGTAATATTATTTCAAAAAAGAGTTTTCATAAATATATTTTGTATTCACATGATGATATGTATTTTCTTCCTGATTGGGATAAAATACTAATTGAAGAAGTAAAAAGGATAAACACTAATAAATTTTACTTATCTAGTATTATGATAAATGGTGATCCTAAGCTGAATGGTCATCTGAATTTTCATGCAGGGGATAAAATAGAAAATTTTGATGAAAAATTTTTGTTAAATAATTTTAAAAGTCTTCATCATAGAGACTTTCAAGGATCAACATGGGCCCCACATTTAGTTCATAAAGAAATATGGGATAAAGTAGGTGGTTTTAGTGAGGAATTTTCGCCTGGAGCTGGTTCAGATCCAGACTTTAATATGAAATTGTGGAATGAAGGGGTGAGAATATTTAAGTGTTTAGGAAATTCAAAAGTATATCATTTTGGATCAGTAACTATAAGAAAAAAAAAAGATGTTAATTTTAAAAAAAATCAAGGTTCAATAGCAAATAAAATATTTATACTTAAATGGGGTTTTTCTATAAAATTTTTTAAAAAACATTTTTTAAAAAGTACTCATTTTCACAATGAAATTCTAAATAACCCAAAAAAAAACATAAATTTTTTTTTGGATTTGTTTAAAGATAAGATTTTATTTTATTATTATAAATTATTTTCATCTATAAAATCAAAATGAGAATCCTATTTTATTGTCCTTTTAAATTTAATCTTTTATCAAAAAATATAAATTCACTGGGCGGTATAGAGACTTTAAATATTGAATTATCGCGTGAGTTAGCAAAAAAAAGTTACAAGGTATTTTTGGCCACACAAACTACTAAAATAGTAAGAAAATTTGGAATATTGAATATTCCTATTAAAAATGTACGAGAAAAAGCTAAGACTTCTAATTTTGATATTATAATTAGTTCAAATGATCCATTAATTTTTAATTATTTTTCTAATTCAAAAAATATTTTTTGGATGCATAATACACTATCAATTGAGAAAGCAATTCGAAAAAAAAAATTTTTTTCCTTAATAAGAAATAAAATTAACGTTATTTTTGTTAGTAAATACTTAAAAGAAAAAACTTCTAAACTGTATTTATTTAATAATAGCTATATTATACCAAATTTTCTATCAAAAATATTTGAAAATTCAAAAAAAAACTATAATCGAAAACCTATTTTTGTTTGGTCCGTTCAAAGGACTAAAGGTTTAAAAGAATTTTTAGATATTTGGATTAATAAAATAAATCCGTTATATAAAAATGCAAAATTTTATGTTTTTGGTGCTAATGATAAAGATATAATTAGAAATAAAAATAGATATTTAAAGAATAATATTTTTTTTTTCAAAAAAACATCTAAATATAAATTAAAAAAAATTTACAATAAATCTCTATCCATGATTTGCCTTGGTTATGATGAAACTTTTTGCTTAAATGCTCTTGAGGCTAATGCTTGTGGATTACCAGTTATTTCATTTGGAAAAACTGCATTAAAAGATCTGATATCTCATAATAAAAATGGTATAATTGTTAAAAATTTTGATGAAATAGCAAAAACAATTATAAGAATTATCGAACTTAATGATAAGAAGAAAAAGAGACTTATATCGACATGTTACAATCACTCTAAGAAATATACGATTAATAAGATCATTAATAGTTGGCAAAATTTATTAAGATAATTATATGAAGGCTATTTTTTTTAACCTTTTGGCCTGGGTAATGCTTCCAATTATGGATGGTTTTGCAAAATATTTGAGTAAAGATTTACCAGTTTTACAAATTACTTGGGCTAGATATTTTTTTACTGTAGTTTTTACTTTACCAATAATGTTTTTATTGTTTCGAAAATATTTAGTTTGGACAGAAAAACCTAAATTACAATTTTTAAGAGGTTTAATACTTTTAATAGCTAATATTTGTTTTTTTTATGCAATATCAGTAATTTCCTTAGCAAAAGCATTAACTTTAGCTTTTGTTGCACCTTTAATTGTTACAGCTTTTTCCCCAATTTTCTTAGGAGAGAGGGTGGGATTTAGAAGATGGTCAGCGGTAACTATAGGGTTTATAGGTTCTTTAGTAGTTATAAGACCAGGTTTTGTAGAAATTAATTTAGCAAGTATAGCTGCTCTTGGAACAGGTGTAATGTATGGGTTTTATTTAATTATTACTCGAAAACTTAGTACTTCAGACAATCCTTTATTAACTTTATTGTTAACCGGTGTAGTAGGGGCTATAATTATATCTATCATAATGCCATTTGTGTGGGTGAAACCTAGCTTAAATCAGTGGTCTATGATGGCTGCGATAGGTATATTTGCTTGTATTGGGCACTTATTTTTAATCTTGTCTCTTAAATATGCTGATGCGTCTAAATTAGCTCCATTTAGTTACTTTGAGATCATTACAAACATTATTATAGGTTATTATTTCTTTAGTGATTTCCCAGATAATTGGACTTTTATAGGTTTATTTATTATTGTGTTAAGTGGTATCTATATATCAAGAAGAGAGAACTTAGAGAGAAAAGTTAAATAATAGGTATTATTTATTTACTATTATTTAAAGTATCGCTTTAAGTAATAAATATAAACTATTGTATTTATTGAATTTTATTAATATTTTAATTTTGTAATATATCTATTATTTAATATAAAATTGATTTATATGATCCACAAAAGTCTAAAATTTTATTAAATAATCAAAAACATCAAATAATCCATACAAATAGGAGTTTTTTAGCAATACTGGCTAAGAATTTCCTTTAAAATAGGGTAGGCCAAAAGCATTGATATAGTTGAATAGTAGAGCGATGCGTTAATCGAATATACCATTTAAACGTCCATAGAGGGGTCTATTTTAGGTATAGTCTCATATATGGTACAACTGAAGCGTGAATTAAATTATTTAAGAAAAAAACAGTTAATTGTTTAAAAAGTGTTGATTTTATTAACTTTTTGAACTTAAAAAAGCCTCAAAATAGGACTAAATGACTACTTTTTCAGATCTAAGTAATTTGAGCTTTTGCTTAATTCCACCTCTTCCAGAGTAGCCTCCAAGTGTCCCATCAGATTTAATTACTCTGTGACAAGGTATTTTTGGTGCATATGGGTTTTTAGCGCAAGCATTAGCCACAGCACGAGCTGATTTTGGGCTTTTTATGCTTATTGCAACTTCTTTATAGGTCTTAACTTGACCTTTTGGTATACTTTTTAAGTATTTCCAAACTTTTAGTTGAAATTTTGTCCCTTTGAGTATCATCTAAGAATAAAAACCCCTGTTTCCTTGCACTTTTAAAGGTGCAAAGAACAGTTGTTTTGGCACGTCGTTGATGCGCTACCGCCATGCCTCCCGCTCTGTATGTTCAGCGATGCTTTACAGAGCTTTCTGCCCCCTGGAATTGTACCTCTCGGCTTTTGTCCAATTGGCCAGTTAAGAGTTGCCTCTTAATTCATTTATATACTATCAAATAAAACTTTTAAATCGTATCACTTTTTGATTGATTTTTTTAACCTTGTTAAGAGTGGGGATAACTCAAGCTTTAAAAACTAATATAAAATAGCTAATAAAAAATAAAATTGCCAATATTGATAGAAATATAGTTTCAATGGTTTTTCCGTGATTTTTAAACTGAATATAGCTTAAAAAAATAAAACCAACCGAAGTTATTAAAAACCATACTGCTGGGATTTCTCCATCTACAGGACTCATAATAATAATTTAAACTATTGACATTAAAATACACTTAGTATATTACTATTGATAATTAATTGTTATCAATAGTAATTATATGAATGAGTTAACTACAGACCTAAAATCGCTACATGAGGCAACTTTAAATAACCTCAAAAGCTCTAAAGCAAGTAACACTTTAAGAGCATATAAATCAGACTTTAAAGACTTTGGAGCTTTTTGTGCTAAGCATGGTTTAAATTCTTTACCATCTGAGCCTAAAATCGTTTCTTTATACCTCACCCATCTTTCTAAAAATTCAAAAATCAGCACTTTAAGAAGAAGATTAGTTTCAATTAGCATGTTTCATAAACTAAAAGGGCATTATTTAGATACAAAACATCCAATCATTGTAGAAAACTTAATGGGAATAAGAAGGGTAAAAGGGAGTATTCAAAAAGGTAAAAAACCTATATTAATCAATCATTTAAAATCTATAATTAATGTAATAAATGAACAAAAAATTGAGGATATTAAGAAGTTTAGAGACAAATCAATAATATTAGTTGGCTTTGGAGGTGGATTTAGACGAACTGAGTTAATTTCAATCGATCATGAAGATTTAGAATTTGTACCTGAGGGGCTCAAAATCACTATTAAAAGGTCAAAAACTGATCAATTCGGTGAAGGGATGATTAAAGGTCTACCCTACTTCACTAATGAAACTTATTGTCCAATTGTCAATCTTAAAAAATGGCTAGAAATTTCTAAAATTAAATCTGGACCTATTTTTAGAAGATTTTCTAAAGGTTTATCTCTAACAGAGAAAAGATTAACCGACCAATCAGTAGTTTTATTAATGAAAGAATATCTAAATTTAGCTGGGATTGAGAATAAAAATTTTGCGGGTCATAGTTTAAGATCAGGTTTTGCAACTGTTGCTGCAGTGTCTGGTGCTGATGAACGTAGTATTATGGCAATGACTGGTCACAAAACAACACAAATGGTTAGAAGATACATTAAAGAGGCAAATATATTTAAAAATAATGCGTTAAATAAAATTAAGATATGATAAATTTTTGTGTTTCATTTACTACATTGCCGTCAAGATTAAAAAGTATAGAAAAAACCATAGACTCAATAAACAATCAGTCTTTAAAACCTAAAAAAATCTTTTTAAATTTACCTTATAAATTTAAAAGATTTCCACATTACGAATTTAAAGAAGAACAAATTGTAAAATTAAAAAAAAAAAATGTTGAAATAATTAGATGTGATGACTACGGACCAGGTACAAAATTGATGGGGTCATTAGATCAAACAAAAAATTTTGATCTAGTCATAATTTTAGATGATGATCATTCTTATCATTATAAAATGTTTGAAATTTTTGTAGATGAATTTAAAAAACATAATAAAAACTACAGTTTTTATGTGCAGAAGGTATTTAAGCTTAATATGGGCCAAGGAGCAGACGGTATATTGATTAATACTAAAAATTTGGAACGAATAAATGATTTTTATTACTCTTTTGTTGATAAAAATAAAAATTTATTTTTAAACGATGATCTTTGGATATCATTATATTTACAATTTATTGAAAAAAATCAAATTTTAGATTTGAGTAAAAAATTTAAATATTTAACAAATGAGGATTTAGTTTATAAAAAACATTCTAATGAAGATTCTTTAAAAGATTTAATAGCAAAAGGATTTATAAATAGACGAAAAATTGCAAAATTAGAGTATATCAAATTTAAAATAAAACATTTTTTTAAAAAAATTAATTAAAATACTTTAAGGCAAAAAATACTACTATAGGTATAGTAAAAAATGAAATTGTGGTTGATACAACTATCATGCTCGCAATACTATCAACTATTTTTTTTGGTGAATAAATTGATCCAACTAAATATGTTAAAACTGCACTAGGCATTGAACATTGTATAAGTAAAACTCCAGCCGCATATCCATCAAGATTATAATAATAAATCAATGCATATCCTATAGCTGGGCCTAAAAAAACTCTTCCAATAGATGAAAACAAAGCTTTATTAAATGAGAAAACTTTCAACCTCGTAAGAGCAATTCCTAATGACATAAGGATCAGAAATATAGTGGCATACATCAGTAAAAAAGTAGTGTTTTCAACAAACACAGGCAATTCAAGATCAAAAAAAAGAAGAAAAATAGAAAATACAATAGCGTAAAAAGGTGCACTTTTTAAAATTACATTAAGGCTAAATTTTCTATCCGCAAGAAAAACTCCGAGTGTAAAATGACACAAAACTATTAGTGCGGATATGGCAGCTGCTACCCCAAGGCCTTGTGTTCCATAAGCAAATAAACATATAGGCAACCCCATATTACCTGTATTAGGCATAACAAAGGGTGGTAACTCCCTAATTATATCTTTTGTGTTCAATAAAGATAAAAAGATTATGCCAACAATAAAAAAGCCAATTATAGCAAGTGAATAGTACCAAAAATAATCTTTAAAAATTTCAATTGTAGTATTTGCAGGATTTAAGGCGTATATAATCATCGCTGGTGTACCAACATTTGCTGCAAAATTAGTAATAAATGTAGTATCAATTTTTGGATTTTTTTTTCCAAGATAATATCCAATAGCAACAACAAAATATACTGGAAATAAAATTTCAAAAAGTTTTATATAAATTTCCATTAATTAAAAAGTCTAATTAAAGTTGGAAATTTTATAATATTTTTATTTTTTTTGAAAATTTGTAAACATCTTTTGGAATTAATTTCAGAAGTTTTGTGTGAAATAATTACAATCGTTGCCCTTTTGTTAATTTTATCAGGTGTTTGGATGATTCTTTTAATAGAAATTTTAAATTTGGCTAATCTATTAGTTATAAAAGATAAAACACCTGGTTTATCTTTTACTTCAAACCTTAAATAAAGTGAATTTACATAATTATTAAATTGAAATGATTTAATGGATCCTCTTTTTTTAAAAGGAACACCAAAAGGATACTTAGTATTTTCCTGTAAAATTGATATCAAATCAGAAAGTAAAGAGGATGAGGTTGGACCTGGTCCAGCGCCCTCACCTTGTAAAACAGTTTCTCCAACTGGTTTTCCCTCTAAAATAATTGCATTCATAACACCATTAACATTACCAATATAAGAGTCTTTATTAACTAAACATGGATGAACTGTTTCGAATAACTTATTTTTAATTATCTTAGATATACCTAATAGTTTGATTCTCATATCTAATTTATTAGCAATCTTAATATCTTTTAATTCAATATTTTGAATACCTTCCATTATGCATTTATTGTTTGATATTCTATTTTTGTATGCAAGTGAAGATAAGATTTTTACTTTAGCAAAAGCATCAAAGCCATTTAAATCTAATTTAGGATTTCCTGGTTCGGCGTATCCTAATTTTTGAGCTTTTAATAGTACTTTATCAAATGACTGATTTGTTTTTTCCATCTCTGATAGGATATAATTAGTTGTTCCATTTAATATTCCATAAAATTTTTTAATTTGATTTGTCGCCAATCCATTTTTAATAGTTTGTAATAATGGTATTCCACCTGCTACTGATGCTTCAAATTCTAGGTTTACTTTGTTACTTTCTGCAAGTTTAGATAATTCATCACCATGCTTTGCTATTAAAGCTTTATTTGGTGTTATAACGTGTATCTTATTTTTTAATGCATGTATTATAATTTTTTTTGATATTCCATCTGACAAACCTATACATTCAAAAAGAATATTAATTTTATTCTTTTTTATCATTTGAAAAGGGTTGTCAAAAAAAATTTTTTTGTTGATTTTATAACGTCTTTTTTTATTTTTGTTTTTTGCAGAAATTGCTACGATTTTTATCTTTTTTCCTGTTTTATTTTCTATTGATTTTTTTTTTAAATTTATTTCATTGTACAAATAATTACCGATTTGTCCCAATCCAACAATTGCTATATTTACGGATTCAGTCATAAAATTAATCTATTTTGGGATATGAAGTATTATTTACATATTCATTAAGTTTAACTTTAAATTCTTCAAATGACAAATTGTCTAAATAATTAAAATTAATCTTTTTTTTACTTTCCGTATTTGGATTTACTGAACATGAATATAATAAAACAATTAATAAAAATAACTTTTTTTTCATAATAAACCTTCATGTTCCTTATATCCAAATTTTAAATTCATATTTTGTACACCTTGACCTGCTCCTCCTTTTATCAAGTTATCTATTGCACTTAACAAAACTATTTTATTTTTATATTTTGTTTTACATATTGATATATAACAATTATTTGTATTCATTACATCATTAGTTCCTATTGAGGTATTTAAAGGCATTATTTTTATAAATCTTTTGTTTTTATAAAATTTCTTTAGTATATTTTGAATATTCATAATTGAAGATTTTTTTTTTAAATCTACATAAATTGTACTCAATATACCCCTAAACATTGGTACAATATGAGGAGTAAAAATTAAATTAATTCCTTTTTTTTTAATATTGCCTAGTTCTTGAAAAATTTCTGAGTTATGTCTATGAAAACCTACGCCATAAGCTTTCAAGGAATTAAATAAATTTTTGTTTTTGTATTTCTTATATACACCTCTCCCCGCACCAGAATATCCAGATTTTGAGTCAATAATAATAGTTTTACTAATAATAAGATTTTTCTTAATAAGTGGAATTAAAGGTAACAAAATTGAAGTTGGATAACAACCAGGGCATCCTATAATGTTAAAATCTTTTATCTTTTTACCAACAATCTCAGGCAAAGCGTAAATACTATTAACTATATTTTTATGTGACTTGTGTTTTATATTATAATATTTTTCATATTCTTTAATTTTATTTAGTCTAAAGTCAGCTGATAAATCAATTAAAGTATTTCGTGGTAATAAATAATTAGAAATTTTTTGGGCCTCACCATTTGGTAAAGCAGTAAAAACAACATCTATTTCTTTTAAAAGTTTTTTATTGAATCTTATAATTTTAGGTAATTTTTTTTTTTCTAATGATTTATCAAAAAATGAAATCTTTTTACCTATTGAATTATTTCCACATAAGTATTTAATTTTAATTTTTTTATGTTTAATCAATAATTTTATTAATTGAATACCAATAAAACCTGTAGAACCAGCAACTAAAATATTAAGCTTTGCCATTTTATATTATAACTGTTTAAATTTAAAAAAATATTATCTTTTCGAAAATTGAAAACTTCTACGTGCTTTTTTTCTTCCTGGTTTTTTTCTTTCAACTGCTCTCGAGTCACGAGTTATCAACTTTTCAGTTTTTAAAGTAGATCTGAGATTTTTATCAAATAGAACTAAAGCTTTTGAAATTCCATGAACCATTGCTCCAGCTTGACCAGTTGGTCCACCACCCTTTACATTGCATCTAACATCATAATTTGTAGGCTGATCAATTAAATCAAAAGGTCTAGTAATTAACATTTTATGATTTTCACTAACAAAATAATCACTATATAATTTTCCATTTACATAAATTTTGCCAGATCCTTTCTTTAACCAAACTTTAGCAATCGACTTTTTTCTTCTTCCAGTTGCGTATTTGCTGTCTTTAAAATCTAATTTAATTTTTTTTTGTTTATTATCTAATTGAATATTTTCCATTTCAGTTTCTAATTAAATTTTTTTTATTTAGATTATTTAATTCAATTATTTTAGGATTTTGCGCTTCATGAGGATGATTGCTTCCTGAATAAATTTTAAGTTTAGTTAATTGCTTTCTTCCCAATACACCACTAGGCAACATTCTTTTCACAGCAAGTTTCAAGATTTCCTCTGGTTTATTTTTATGTAGTTTTTCGGGGGTTGTCTCCTTAATGCCTCCAGGATAGCCAGTATGTCTGAAATATTTTTTGTTATTAAATTTTTTGCCAGTAAATTTAATTTGTTCAATATTCTTTACAACTACAAAGTCACCATCATCCATATGAGGTGTATAAGTTGTTTTATTTTTTCCTCGAATAATTTTTGAAATAACTGTTGCCAATCTACCAACTACTGCGTTTTTTGCATCTATTTCATACCAAGATGATGAAATTTCGCCTTTTTTTAAAAATTTTGACATTGTGCCAGGATTAATACTATTAATTAATATAAAGTCAAATTGATATTTTATTTGAATAAAAACATTAATTTGTTATAACTTAATTGCCGATTTGATCCTATTGCGGGCATTAAACTGCTAAAAAGGAAGTTTCATTAAATAGTCGGTAGGTATTTGAACTATATTGTGCGCCTTACATAAAGTTAAAGCACTAAAAAAGGAATAAAATGAAAAAAAAAAGAAACAACCCAGAAACTATTGGTTTACACGGTGGTGAATATAGAAAAGATCCTGTAACCAATGCTGTGACTGTTCCAATTTATAGGACAACAGCATATCAATTCGATAACACAGAACATGCAGCTAAACTTTTTAGATTAGAAGAATTTGGAAACATATACACAAGGATTATGAATCCTACAAATGATGTATTAGAAAAAAGGTTAGCAGATTTAGAGGGAGGTCTAGCTTGTTTAACAGTTTCTTCTGGTCAAACTGCTTCAACATTCGCAATTTTAAATGTTGCTCAAGCAGGTGATAATATAGTCAGCTCAACTGATTTATATGGAGGGACTGTATCTTTGTTCACCAACACATTGAGTAAACTAGGAATTGAAATTCGATATGCTGATCCAGTCGATCCAAAGAATTTTGAAAAATTAGTTGACGACAAAACACGAGCTTTTTATGGAGAGACCTTACCAAATCCTTATTTAAGAGTTTTTCCAATTCAAGAGGTTTCTGATATTGGAAAAAAATATAATATCCCTCTAATTATGGATAACACTGCTGCACCAATAATTTGCAGACCAATTGAGCACGGAGCAGCAATTACAATTCATTCACTAACTAAATATATTGGAGGACATGGAACTGCTGTTGCGGGCAGTATAGTAGATGGGGGAAATTTTGATTGGACTGCTGATCCTAAAAGACAACCTTTGTTTAATGAACCAGATCCTAGCTATGGAGATACGATTTGGGGTAAAGACGTACCAGAGCTAACTGGAGCTAATATACCTTTTGCTATAAGAGCTAGAGTTTGTTTACTTAGAGATCTAGGCTCATCTTTAGCTCCGGATAATGCTTTTTCAATAATACAAGGTTTAGAGACTTGCGCATTAAGAATGAAACAACACTGTGAAAATGCAACTAAAGTGGTTGATTTTTTATCTAAACATGAAAAAGTTTCAAAAGTAATCTATTCAACAAAACATGAAAAGAAAATATCTGATAGAGCAAAAAAATATTTAAATGGAGGAAATGGTGCAATGGTTGGAATTGAACTTAAAGGTGGTATTGAGGCTGGTAAAAGATTTATTGAATCACTAAAAATGTTTTATCATGTAGCGAACATTGGTGATGCAAGAAGCTTAGCTACTCATCCAGCAAGCACAACACATAGTCAATTAAATAAAGAACAACTTGCAGCTTCGGGAGTTACACAAGGTTATGTAAGATTGTGTATAGGTATAGAGCACATTGATGACATTATTGAAGATTTAGATCAAGCTCTTAACAAATCCTCTAAAAAAAAATTAAAAGCGGTTAGTTAATTATTTATTTATATAAAATAGATATATACAAGAACTAATTAAGAAAACTGAGCTCAACTGGTGCATAGCGGCTAGATAAATTTGCGCACCATTTAATAGAGTTAATATACCTAATAAAATTTGTAGTAACATAAAAAAACCAAGATAATTTATTGATTTGTATAATTCGTAAATTTTTTCTTTATAAATCTTATAAAACATAAAAAGATAAAAAATTCCAATAATATAAGCTAAATTTCTGTGGATGAATTGAACTATCGAAGGATCACTAAATGCAGCTAGATTAAAAAGATTTACAAAATTGTTATCGTCAGGAAAATATGTCTTACCCATCAACGGCCATGTATTATAAATTTTACCAGCATCCATTCCTGAAACAAAGGCTCCAATCCCAATTTGCAGGAAGACTAAAATTATAAAAATCAAGGGCATTGTTGAATTAAACTTATTATAAAAGATTTTTATCTCTTTGGTTTTTAAGAAATTCCAAAAAATTAATGATAAAATTAAAAATGCCATTAGTAAATGTACAGATAGTCTAAAATGACTAACATCTATCCTAGTATGTAAACCACTACTTACCATGTACCAACCTATAAAACCTTGAATGCAAATTAAAATGAAAATTAAATATATGTTTAATAATTTTGAAATTTTTATTTTGAATGAAAAATATATCATAGGTATCAAGAAACTAACGCCAATCAGTCTTCCAAGAAACCTGTGCGCCCATTCCCACCAAAAAATTATTTTAAATTCTTGCATTGTCATATTATAATTTTGTAATCTATATTCAGGTATTTCTTTATATAGATTAAAATACCTTACCCAATCACTTTGGCTTAAAGGGGGAACAAAACCCTTAAAAAATTCCCATTGAGTAATTGAAAGACCTGAGTCGGTTAGTCTAGTTAAGCCACCTACAATAATCATAATTGTAATAGAAATAAACATAAAGATTAACCAATTAGACAATTGTTTATTGATTTTGGTATTAGTTGTATACATACTTTGATAAATATAATAATTTTATTAATATCCAATTATATAAATGTCGCCATTTAAAAAAAAGAAATTATATAAGATTAGATTGGAATTAGACAAATTAGACATACAACTTTTAAAGATTATAAAAAAAAGAACTAATTTAGTAAAAAAAGTTTTGAAACTTAAAGACAAAAAAAGCCAAATAGTTGATCAAAAAAGAATTAGAAAAATACTAAGTAATATAAAAACTAAGTCAATTAAAAATAAAATTGACCCTAAAATAACTCATAATATATGGAAAAATATGATTTTAGCTTATATAGATTTTGAGAAAAGAAATTTTAAGAAAAAATAATTATTTACTGTGAGGAGGTAATTTTTTTTCAATAAATGTTTCATGTTTTCTTGTAACTGGATTATACTTTTTAACTTTTAATTTAATTTTTGCTTTTTCTCCACCGGCAGGTTTTTTTACGTAATAAAAAAATGAACTATCTGGCTGTGTCTCTGGAACTAACCTTACTTTTATATGTGTTTTTTTTGCCATTATTTTTAATCTTTTAATGTTTTAATTATACTAGATATTTTTGTAATTTTGTTTTTAAAATTAGCTTTTCTTATAAAGTCATCTGATAATTCGTCAAGCTTAATTATTTTATTCTCGTTTAATATCTTCCTTGCTCCAGCTATTGTCATTCCTTTATCCTTTAACAAAAAAACAATTTTTTTTAATATTTCGACATCTTTTTCACTATAATATCTTCTTTTACTATTCAAATTTTTTGGTCTTAATTGTTTAAACTCTTTTTCCCAATACCTTAAAGTATGAGCAGATATAGGAGATTTAACCTTTGAATAAATATTAAGAATCTTAACCACCTCACCTATAGTTTTATATGCGCTATTAATTTTATACATCATCCATTGAATTGACAAATTTTTTAAATTCTTTAGAGGGTTTAAAAAGTACAACTATTCTTTTGGTAATTATTTTCTCTTCTTTTGTTTTTGGATTTCTTCCAACTCTATCTTTTTTTTCTCGTAATGAAAAAGTACCAAAATTTGTGATCTTAATTTTTTTATCAATTATTAAATTTTGCTCTATTGATTGAAAAAAATCATTTATCAAATATTCAGTTATGTTTTTAGAAAAACCTAATTGCATGTATACAGAGTTAACTAAATCTTTTTTAGTTAAATTAATTCTCATTTTAAATATTATTCTTTATTTTTTCTATTAAACTTCCTTTTACTATTCTATTACAAACATTTAATGAATTTGAAAAACCAAAATAATCAGTACCACCATGACTTTTCACTACAGGACTATCTAACCCAATAAAAATTGCTCCGTTATATAATCTAGGATCAAGTCTTTTCTTAAATTTACTAAGATTTGAAAAATTTAATAAAGAGGAAATTTTTCCAATAAAGTTTCCACCTAAAGTTTTTTTTAATTCTTGTGTAATAAAGTTAGCAGTTCCCTCTGCTGTTTTGAGCGCCACATTTCCTGTAAAACCATCTGATACTATAACATTGACTTCTCCATTCATGAGTTCATTGCCCTCTATATAACCCTTAAAATCAAATTCTAATTTTTTATCACTCAATATTTGAAATGTCTCTTTTATAGTTTCATTCCCTTTTAATTCTTCTGAACCAATATTCAATAATGCTACTTTTGGATTCTCATTAGGATAAAGAGATTTATAAAGAGATGCTCCCATAATACTAAAATCTGTCAAATTTTTTGAATTGCATTCAATATTAGCCCCTAAATCTAAAACTACACTCATTCCTTTTTTATTAGGCCACAAAGCAGACAATGCTGGTTTGTCTATAGATTCGATCATTTTAAGATTCAATTTGGCTATTACTAATAAAGCTCCTGTATTTCCAGCAGAAATAACAATATCAGACTCTTTTTTTTTAACACTTTCAATAGATAACCACATACTAGTATTTTTACCTTTTTTTGCAGCTTCTAACGGACTATCAGTACTTTTAACTGAATTTTTTGTATGCACTATTTTAAAAAAATTTGGATTTAACTTTTTTTCTATAAGTGGCTTTATTAATTCTTCATCTCCAAATATTTGAAAAAAATTATCTTTATTTAGAGTATGATTGTGAATTATACCATCTATAACTTTTTTAGGCGATCCATCACCTCCCATTGCATCAACTGCAATTCTGACAACGTTTGACATTTGTAATATCTATTCTTTTGGATCTAGAACTTGACGACCTTTATACATACCAGTTTTTAAGTCTAGATGATGAGAAAGTCTATATTCTCCAGATTTTTTATCTTCAATAACATTTTTAGTAGAAAACTTCATGTTTTTTGATCTTCTCATTCCAGTTCGTGAAGGTGTTTGTTTTCGTTTTGGTACTGCCATAATTAAAATGTACTTACACTTTTTAGATAAGAATTCAAAGTTTTTTTTTTTAAATTTTGTTCAAATTCATCAAAATACTCAACTAAATTATCAGTTTTATTGAAATTTTCTAAAAAAAATGAAATTTTTTTCTCTTTATCTTTTTTTTCTAAATCATCCCAGAAATGAATATCTGAAACTATCGAATGAAACAAATTTATATATTCTTTCATTTTCTTGTTTATTGATTGATCACCATATCCTATTTCGCGTATGCTCAATTCAAGTTGTCTAAAAAAAAAATCATAAATCTCTTGTAAAATTTTTGAATTTTCAGAAGATTTAAAGATCTTAAGAAAAAAAGCAAAGTGAACTAATAATAAAATTAATCTATCAGAAAAGGTATCTTGCTGTTGAAGATTTTTGTAAAGTAATTTATTGGTAGTTAATTTGATAAATTTATTATAAAGTTTTAGATATATGTTGTCCATGAAAAAAATTTTTATTATATTAATTTCATTTCTTATAGCAAGCTGCGGACTTAATAAAGTTGTTAAGCATCATGGAGTACATAATCTTAACAAAAAACAAGAAAAATTAAAGATTAATTATTCAAATAAAAATGATATTATAAAACTAATTGGACCCCCATCTACTAAAAGTTCTTTTGATAACGATGTGTTTATATATATTGAAAGAAAAACTACTGGATCAAAAGTTACAAAACTTGGTAAAAAAAAACTTTTAGTTAATAATGTCTTGATTCTAGAGTTAGATAATAAAGGCGTTTTATTGAGCAAAAAATTTTATGATAAAACAGATATGCAAAAGATAAAATTTGATAAAGAAATCACACAAGTAAGTTATACAAAACAATCTTTTGTATATAATTTTTTATATTCTCTTAGACAAAAAATTGATGATCCATTAGGAAAAAAAAGAAATATTAAAGATTAAATATATCTTATCAATTAGCTATTACTGCTAATAACAATAAAGCTACTATATTGGTTATCTTAATCATTGGATTAACTGCAGGTCCAGCAGTATCTTTATAGGGGTCGCCAACAGTATCTCCTGTAACTGCTGCTTTATGAGCCTCAGATCCTTTTCCTCCATGATTTCCATCTTCAATATATTTTTTGGCGTTATCCCAAGCACCTCCACCAGCAGTCATTGAAACAGCGACAAACAAACCAGTAATTATAACTCCTAATAACATAGCACCTACAGAAGCTAACGCTGCTACTTGGCCTCCTATTGCAAAAATTACAAAGTACAAAACAATTGGTGATAAAACTGGAAGTAATGATGGAATAATCATCTCTTTAATTGCTGCAACAGTTAGTAAATCTACTAATTTTGCGTAATCTGGTTTTTGTTTTCTTTTCATAATACCAGGGTATTTTTTGAATTGTCTTCTTACTTCAATCACGACTGCTCCGCCTGCTCTACCGACTGCTTGCATACCCATCGATCCAAATAAATAAGGTAACATTCCTCCTATTAATAAACCAACGACCACATATGGATTAGACAAATCAAAAGTTACAACAATTCCTTCTAATTTAGAGCCAGCAACTTTTGAAAAATGTTTAATATCCTCTGTGTAAGCTGCAAAAAGTACTAACGCTCCTAATCCAGCAGATCCTATAGCATAACCTTTTGTTACAGCTTTAGTTGTATTCCCTACAGCGTCTAAAGCATCAGTAGTTTTTCTAACTTTGTTAGGTAGTTTTGACATTTCAGCAATTCCTCCTGCGTTATCTGTTACTGGGCCATACGCATCTAAAGCAACAACCATTCCAGCTAGTGCTAACATAGTGGTTACAGCTATTGCTATTCCATAAAGACCAGCTATATGATTTGTGAGCAATATACCTGAAACGATGATTAAGGCAGGAATGGCAGTAGCTTCTAAAGATATAGCTAAACCTTGAATTACATTTGTTCCATGGCCTGTTGTCGAAGATTGTGCGACGCTCCTTACTGGTCTAAAATTTGTTCCAGTATAATACTCGGTAACCCAAATTAATAGTCCAGTAATTATTAATCCTATTACACCACAATAATATAAACTCATACCTGAAAAAGAAATATTATTTAATTTAAAAGTTGTATCTAAACCTAAAACATAATCAGTTACTGGATAAAGGATTATTAATGAAGCGATAGCTGATACAACAAATCCTTTATATAAAGCATTCATGACATTTTTACTTGATCCAAGTTTTACAAAAAAAGTGCCTAATATTGATGTTAGAATGCAAGCTCCACCTATTGTTAAAGGGTAAATCATCATTGAAATATCACCCGGAAAAAATATAGATGATAAAACCATAGTCGCAACTATTGTAACTGCATAAGTTTCGAATAAATCAGCAGCCATTCCCGCACAATCACCAACATTATCACCAACGTTATCAGCAATTACAGCAGGATTTCTTGGATCATCTTCTGGAATACCAGCTTCAACTTTTCCAACCAAATCTGCTCCAACATCTGCACCTTTAGTAAAAATTCCACCGCCCAGCCTTGCAAATATTGATATCAAGGAAGCACCAAAACCTAAAGCTACAAGAGCATTAACTACCTCTCTCTCTTCAATATCAAATTTTAATAATAGATAATAATAAAGAGCTATAGCTAACAAAGCTAAACCTGCAACCAACATACCAGTTACAGCACCAGATTTAAATGCCACGGATAAACCATTAGCCAAACCTTTGCGAGAAGCTTCTGCTGTTCTTACATTTGCTTGAACAGAAACTAACATACCAACATATCCAGCTATACCTGATAAAGCTGCGCCAATTAAGTAACCTAGTCCAACAAGAGGGCTAAATGCTATACTCACTATAACTAATACAACTATTCCAACTATTGCAATAGTTTTATATTGTCTTGCTAGGTAAGCTTTAGCACCTATTTGAATAGCAGATGCAATTTCTTGCATTTTGGAATTACCCGCACTTGAATTTAAAATATTTTTACCTGTAAAATATCCATACACTATTGACAAAAAACCTGCAGCAATTGTGTATAAAAGAATGTTGTCTATCGATGAACTCATATTACTTTGGTTAATTTTTTTATTAAATTAAAAAACGGACAATACAAAAAAGGATATAAAAGGCAATGATTAACTTCTTAAAATTTATGAAAATAACCTTTATTTTTAAGCCTTATTTCAATGTTTTTTTCATTTATAATTTGAGATTTCTTTTTATTATTATAAATTTTTCCTATTTTTGAAATTTTGATGCCAGAATTTTTAAATACATTTTTAATTAGTCTAGATTTTGATGGTGCAGCTGTAAATAGTATTTGGTAATCATCACCTTGTGAAATACATGATAATTTTTTAATTTTTCTTAATTTTATTACATTCTTTAGATTATTTGAAATTGGTATATCTTTTAAATAAAGTTTGTATGATAGGTTTTGTTTATTAATAAGTTTATCTATGTCTGAAATTAAACCATCAGAAATATCAATTGAGGTATTCGCAAATTTTAATAATTTTTTGGTTATATTTATATATAAGTCTGGGTGATAGTATTTTTTTATAAAATAAGATTTTAAATTTTTTTTTAAAATAATCTTTTTTTTTAAAACTTTTAAACCGATAAAGCTATCTCCCAAGTTACCGGTGACATATATATCATCATTTATTTTAGCATTATTTCTTAATATTATTTTTTTAGAATAACCTAGTGTTATAATTGTAAAACTTAGCTTATTTGAAAAAACAGTATCACCCCCTGATAAATATATTAAAAATTTTTTTTGTTCTTGTTTTAATGAATTAGAAATTATTCTAACATTTTTTTTTGTAAACGAGGATTTATTACCGGAACCTGATATAAAATAATATTTTGGATTTACACCTTTACATATTAAATCAGAAATTGATGACCTTAGAATCTTTTTTATTACAAGATTAGGATGTTTAAAATTAATAAAATGAGTTCCTTCTACGTAAGTGTCTACTGAAACAACTAAATTTTTAGATTTATCAAAAAAAACATCATCATTTAGTTTTAAAGAACTTTTATTTTTCAATGATAACTTAGAAAAATATCTATTTATAAGATCAAATTCATGCATTATCTATTCTTATTTTTTTTGCAATATTATCTAGTAAAGCATTTAGATATTTGGTTTGTGAATTATTTAAAAAAAAATTAGAGGCATTAAGATATTCTTTTATTATTATCTTAATAGAGACATTTGGTTTGTATAAAAGTTCATAAGTAGCAGATTTTAAAATGACTTGAAACAATTTATCTAAATTATCAAATTGAATTTCTTTTCCTAAATTATCATCTAAAGTCTCAAGTATGATTTCATTTCGCTCAATAGTTCCTGAAACAATATCTTTTATAAATTTTTTGAATCTGTGTTTGGGAAAATCTATTTTTTCATCGTCATTAAAAAATTTTCCATACAGTTTCTGAATTATTATTACTCTTGGATTATTTTTTGGGCTATAAAAAACTTTCATTTTTGTAATAATACTGACAAAATAGCTTTTGCTGCTTCAGTGCCCTTTTTTTTTCTTGCTTTCGCTTGTTTCATATTTAAACAAGTTATAATCCCATTTCCAATTGGTTTTTTTTTATATATTGATAATTTCATGATAGCATCAGTAGTGGCTTGAGAAATAAAATCGAAATGAGGAGTTTGTCCTTTTATTACACAGCCTAAAGCTATAAATGCATTAAATTTGTTTAAATTTTTGGAAATTGTTACGGGTATTTCGAAAACTCCTGGGACATTTATAATCTTAACATTATATGATTTTGGTAGTGATTTAAGTGCACTAGAAAGTAAACCATAAGAAATATCTCTATAATAATTCGCGTTGACTATTAAAATTTTTTTTTTCATCAAATTAACTCTTGTTTGGTAATCTTTATATCAAAACCCTCTAATCCAATAACTCTTTTTGGTGATTTTGTAATCAAAATCATTTTTTTTATTTTTAGATCTTTGATTATTTGAGCACCTATTCCATAATTTCTAATTTGTTTATCATTTTTTCTATTATTAATAATGTTTTTTTTATAATCTTTGAGAGTTTGGGAAACTGATTTTAAATTTGTATCATTTATAAATACCAAAACACAGTTATTATATTTTTTAAAATAATTTAAAGTTTTGTTGAATGAGTTTGGTAGTTTTTGGTTAATCAAATAATTGTGGACAACATTAGATGATATTACCCTAACTCTAGGTATAATTCCTTTTTTTAAATATCCTTTAACTAAAACAAAATGTTCCGACCCGTCTAAAAGATTCTCATAAATCTTAATTTTATATTGTTGATTTTTTAATTTAATGTCCGATGATTTTTTTAATTTTACTAATTTTTCTTTTTTTAATCGGTAAGAAATAAGATCTTCAATTTTTCCAATTTTAAGCTTATGTTTTTTTGCAAAATTAAAAAGCTCTTGACCCTTTGCCATAGTTCCATTCTCATTCATTATTTCGCAAATGACCGCAGAATTATTCTTTTTAGCTAACTTTGAAATATCCACAGAAGCTTCAGTATGACCTGCTCTAACGAGAACGCCGCCATCTTTTGCGATGATGGGAAAGACGTGTCCTGGAGATACTATGTCTTTTTTATTTACGTTTTTCTTTGAAGCTATTTTGATTGTTCTAGCTCTATCTTTTGCTGATATACCCGTTGTAATACCTTTTTTTGCTTCTATTGAAATTGTAAATGCTGTTTGATTTCTTGATTGATTTACAGGTGACATTAAAGATAAATTTAACCTTTTTGCCTGAATAGTATCTAATGCTAAACAAATTAGACCTCTTCCATATTTAGCCATGAAATTAATATTCTTTGCATTTGTATCCGAGGTTGACATGACTAAATCACCTTCATTTTCTCTTTTTTCATCATCAACTAAAATGTACATACCCCCTTTTTTTGCAACATTTATTATAGTTTCTATTGATGAATAATTATTTTTTTTCATAAAAATAGTTTCTAACGTATTTTGAAAGAATATCTATTTCTACGTTAACTAAATTGCCTTTTTTAAGAGATGATAGATTTGTTAATTTATAAGTATGAGGAATTATCCAAATTTGAAAACCTTTTTTCGTCACTTTAGAAATTGTTAATGATATGCCATTTATACTAATTGAAGCTTTTTCGATTATATTTTTTCTCTCTTTTTTATTAATTTCAAAATCAAATAGATAAGATTTATCAATATTTTTTACTGATAATATTTTTCCAATAGTATCAACATGTCCTTGACAAATATGCCCTGAAATTTTTTGACCATATTTAAGAGGAAGTTCTAGATTAATTATATCATTTAACTTTATGTATCTAAATTTTGATCTTTTTATAGTTTCATTTGATAAATAAAATTCCATAATTCTTTTTTTTATTGAAATGAGAGTAAGACAAACTCCATCACAAGCTACAGAAACACCTATATCTTTTAAACCTAATTTTAGATTAGATTTTACAAAAATATTAATTCCTTTAGGTCTTTTAATTATTTTTGTTATTAAACCTTTGTTGAAAATAATTCCATTAAACATTTTAATTTTTATAAATAATTAATTTATCGCTAGCTAATTTAGAGCTTATCTTATGATTATTATATTTGGTATTCAAAATGTTGAAAGAAGTAAAATTAACATGTTTTTTGTTTTTAGATAAATTTTTCGAACTTCTAAACATATAAAATTCATTAAATAATTTCTTTTGAAGGAAATTTTTTGTCAATATATCTCCGCCCTCTACTAATAGATTTCTTATTTCCATTTTATATAAGTTTTTCAGAATTTTTTTTAGATCTAAATTTTTGTATTTATCTGTAGATTGTTTTATTAGAATAGTACCTCTTCTTTTTAAAAGTTTTATTTTTGATTTATCGTTAGAATTATGGAAAATTATAGTATTTTCATTTTTTATCGATTTAACTATATAACTTCTTAAATTTATTTCTAAATTTTTGTCTAAAATAATTCTTTTTGGTGAGAATTGATTAAAACCTTCCAACCTACAATTTAGTTTTGGATTATCTATATTTAAGGTTTTGCTAGAAATCATTATACCATCACTTTTTAATCTTAAATAATGAGTCAATTTATCAGATGTTTTATCAGTAATTCTCTTTGATGTTTCGCTGTAAATAATCTTATTCTTTGATACTGCAATTTTTCCAATTACATAGGGTAGTTTCTTTTTTCTATTAAAAAAATAAGATCTGTATAAATTTTCTGCATCTTTTCTTAAAAGCCCCTTTTTAACTTTAATTTTGTTTTTTCTTAATATTGAATAACTCTTGCCCTTCACTTTTAAATCAATGTCATCCATTGAATAATAAACTTCTCCAATTTTATTCTTTATAATATTTTTGGTACAGGGCGGTGTTTTCCCATAATGATTACATGGCTCTAAAGTAACATACATTTTTGAGTCTTTTAAATTTTCTGAACAATTTAAAATAGCATTATGTTCTGCATGAGGTCTGCCATTATAGCCTGTTTGTCCTATAGATATTATTCTATCATTCTTTACAATTACACATCCAACCGAAGGATTGTTTCCTGTTAAACCTCTTCGCGAATTAGCTAAATTTAAGGCTAATTTCATGAAATTTTTATCTTGAGCTGAGAATTTATCTTTTTTTGTAGACATCTAGCTTGTCCACAAATTGTACGAAATCTTGTTCTTCTCTAAAGTTTCTATAAACAGAGGCAAACCTAACATATGCAACTGGATCAAGTTCCTTTAAACCCTCCATAACCATTGTTCCAATTGTATTGCTCGCAATTTCATTCTGCCCTAATTCTTCTAAAGATCTTGTAATTCGACTAATAAATTTTTCGACAGTTTCTGTATCTAAAGGTCTCTTTTTTAATGCAATGTAAATTGATTTAGCCAATTTATCTCGATCAAAAGAAGATTTCCTTCCATTTTTTTTTACAACCATCACTTCACGATGCTGAATTCTTTCAAATGTAGTAAATCTTGCGCCACAACTACATAGTCTTCTTCTACGAATCGCAGTTCCATCTTCTGTAGGTCTGGAATCTACTACAGAAGTTTCCCCTTTTTTCTCACAAGGACAGATCATTTATTCAAATTTTTATAAATTGGAAAATTAGAACATAAACTTACAACTTCTTGTCTCACTTCATTTTCCACTCTACTATTATCCTCTGGATTTTCAGATAATCCTTTTATTACTTTAGTTATTAATTCACCGACTTTCTCAAATTCTTTTAAACCAAATCCTCTTGTAGTGGCTGCTTGTGAGCCAAGTCTTATACCTGATGTTATCATTGGTTTTTCTGTATCAAAAGGAATCCCATTTTTATTACAAGTAATATTAGCTCTACATAAACTCTCAGATGCGATATTTCCTTTAACACCAAAAGGTCTTAAATCAACTAACATTAAATGTGTATCAGTCCCACCTGAGTATATTTTAAATCCATTATTTTTTAGTGTCTCCGCTAACATTTTAGCGTTTGCTAGAACATTCTTTATGTAAGTTTGAAATTCAGGTTTTAAGGCTTCAAAAAAACCTGCGGCTTTGGCAGCAATAACATGCATTAGAGGACCACCTTGATAACCAGGAAAAACAGCTGTATCAAATTTTTTTCCTAGATCTAAATCATTTGATAAAATAATCCCACCGCGTGCACTTCTGAAAACTTTATGTGTTGTGGAAGTTACAACATGTGCATAGTTGCAAGGATTAGGATACCCCTTACCTGCAACTAAACCTGAAAAATGAGCCATATCTACCATAAGATAAGCACCAACTTTATCTGCAATTTCTCTAAATCTTTTAAAATCAATTACCCTTGAATACGCGCTACCACCTGCAATAATTAGTTTTGGTTTATTTTCCAAAGCAAGTTTTTCAACATTATCATAATCAATTAATTCAGATTTTTTATCTACTTCATAACTTACCGCATTGAACCATTTACCTGACATTGAAATTTTTAATCCATGAGTTATGTGACCCCCTGAATTTAAGCTCATACCCATAAATGTATCATTTGGTTTTAACAAAGCCAAAAAAACAGCACCATTTGCTTGAGCACCAGAATGAGGTTGAACATTTGCATACTTACAATTAAAAAGTTTTTTAATTCTCTCAAGTGCCAGTTGTTCTGCTACATCAACATGTTCACAACCATTGTAATATCTTTTACCTGGATATCCTTCTGCATATTTATTTGTTAGAACTGATCCTTGAGCCTCTAATACAGCTTGTGAAACTATATTTTCAGAGGCTATTAACTCAATATGGTTTTGTTGTCTAATTAACTCATCATTTATTGCCTTAAATAAATCTGGATCAGATTTTGAAAGACTTTTTTCAAAAAAATCTTGGTAAGAAGAATTTATATATTTTGTTTCACTTGACATTTTTTCTTATATTTTTTTTACTCTTTTTTTATGTCTACCACCTTCAAATTTAGTATTAATAAATGCTTCAATACATTTAAAGGCAGTATTTTTTTTTGTCAATCTAGATCCTAATGTTATAATATTGGCATTGTTATGCAATCTTGATAATTTGGTGTTTTTTATTGAATAACACATCGCTGCTCGAATTTTTTTGTGTTTATTGGCCGCCATTGACATTCCCATTCCCGAACCACAAACTAAAATACCCATATTTTTTGAGTTAGCACTGACCTTTTTACATAATTTATGAGCATAATCTGGGTAATTTACTGGGATCTTTGAGTTATCAGTCCCAAGATCATGAAAATTAAATCTTTTAAGAAACTTTTTTTTAATTTGTTCTTTCAAATTATATCCGGCGTGATCTGAAGAAATAAATATTTTTTTCAAATTAGTTAAATTTGTAATCTAAAACGCATGCAACTAAATGGATTCTATTTTCTTCTCCTCCATTGAAAGCGTTGTGATATTTAGTATTGTTAGTGATCCAAACAGATCCATCTGCAGGCATATGTTTTGCGACATTGTCAATTACCATGATAGAACCAGGGTTAGTAATTATTGGAATATGAAGTCTTGGCTCTGGATCTCTGTGCCAGCTTAAAGTTGACCTTGGCTCCTTTAATAAGATTCTCACACGTCCTAATTTATACTTTGAAGAAAGGACATCAAATACTTCTTTGAAGTAAGTATTTTTGTATTCGTCGATAAATTCGGAATAAGCTGACTCATTTATCATTACATCTCTCATTTTCTCCTTACCTGACGAGTCTGGTTTTGTCCAAAAAACTCCTCTAACTTTGTTACCTTTAATTGATTCAGGATCTCCTGGTATTTGAGTAAGTGATATAGCTCCAAAATTTGAAATTCCTTCTACTCCAGTAAACCCTTTAATAGATAAAACATCATTATATGCTTTTTTAAGTTCACTAATGTCAAATTTGACATCTTGTTTTTGAAAATCGTTAAAATTTAAATTCATTAGTATTTAATTGTCTCCTAATGTTGTTTAATATCTTTTTTAAGATATATTTGTATATAACATTTGTCGCATATTTTAAATAAGTTTAAACATGATTACAGGAAAATTCCCAGCATTGAGACTTAGACGCAATAGAAAAACTGATTGGTCGAGAAGATTAATTGAAGAAAATAATCTTACTCCTAATGATTTTATTTTACCTATTTTTCTAATTGATGGAAAAAATAAAAAACAATCTATTAGATCAATGCCAGGTGTTTACAGATACACAATAGATAAATTGAATTATATAGTGGATAGTGCAATCAAAAAAAACATACCTATGATTGCGTTGTTTCCATATACTGAAAGTAATAAAAAGAATGCCTTAGGTACAGAAGCACTTAACGAAAATAATCTAGTTTGTAAAGCCCTTCAAATAATAAAAAGAAAATACAATAAAGAGATTGGAATAATGTGTGACGTTGCATTAGATCCATATACTTCACACGGGCATGATGGACTTTTGCAAGATAAATATGTGTTAAATGATGAGACTATAAAAATTTTACTAGATCAATCATTATTGCAAGCGCAAATGGGGTGTGATGTACTAGCACCATCTGACATGATGGATGGTCGAATAGGTGAAATTAGAAAATATCTAGATAAAAATGATTTTAAAATGACACAAATCCTTTCTTATGCTGTTAAATATGCATCAAGTTTTTATGGACCTTTCAGAGATGCTGTTGGCTCAAAAAATTTATTAAAAGGAAACAAAAAAAATTATCAAATGGATTATAGAAATAGTGATGAGGCTTTAAGAGAAGTTGCTTTGGATATTAAAGAGGGTGCTGATATGGTTATGGTCAAACCTGGCTTGCCATATCTTGACATTATACAATTGGTCAAAAAAAAATTTAAAATTCCAGTTTTCGCATATCAAGTATCAGGGGAATACAGCATGTTATGTAACAGTATTGATAAAGGCATAACGAATAATGAAATAATATTAGAAAGTTTGATTTCATTTAAAAGGGCTGGTGCGAATGCCATTGTGACATATTTCGCTGATAGGTTAGATAAAATCTTAAAAGACTAATATTATAAATTATTTTAAAGTATTTATAAAATTTATTCTTCCGATTGGTATGCTTATATTATTTGGTTTAAATACTGACTTGTTTAGATAATCACCCACTAAACTTAATCCATCAAGTAATGTGTCTAAACTTTCTGTATTATCGTTTTTTTCAATTATAAAATTTGGAATGATTTTTTTTTCTGAATTGATTGTAGTATAAATTATTTTGTTTCCATCAATGCGTTTTTTTACTAATTCAGATAAATCTAATTCATAACCGAGAATTTTTAATAGTTTAAGTTCCCATAATATATATTCTTTTATCCAATTTTTTTTTTCAATTAATAAAAAAAAATCATTAATATGATTATAAACTTGTTTATTTTCTTGAAAATCAGCAGTCAATATCTTTATTAAACTCATGGCTGATAAAATACTCGAGAGTTTTTGAGGTTTGTCAAAATAAATTGGTGAATATGCTTTAATAATTTCAATTTTAAAATTACCAATTTTATTTTCAGACTTTGAACTATAATTTAAATAAATTTTATTTCCTATTTGAAGATAATTTCTAATTTTTTTTGAAGTAGCACCAAAAATAATGCCAGATACTTTTCCATGATTTTGTGTAAAAATTTCAGAAATAATTGAATTTTCACTATATCTATTTTTAGATATTAAATAACCGTTATCTTCCCAAATCATACCAAGTTTAAATTTTTTAAACACAATACAGCTGCATTTTGTTCAGCGTCTTTTTTAGATTTTCCCTCAGAAAAATAATATTTTGTATTGTATAACTTAACACCAACTTTGAATAAAGGTTTATGTCTTGGACCTGTATTTGATATAAGTTTATAGATCGGTAATTTCTTATATTTTTTTAATGAAAATTCTTGTAATTTTGTTTTGGCATCTATTGGGGTAACAATACTATTCTTGATGTGTTTCGACCATAAATTTAAAATAGTTTTTTCAACAGTATTAAATCCTTTATCAAGATAAATAGAACCAATTAAAGCCTCACAACTATCAGCTAAAACCTTATCTTCTATGGAGTTATTTTGTTTATTAGAATTTAATGTGAGAATAAATTTTTGTAATTCAATTTTTTTGGCTATTTCTAAACAAGTTTTTTTATTTACTAAAGATGCAAATTTTTTATCTAAAATACCTTCTTTTTCATTGGGATAAATTTCTAAAAGTTTTTTTGCAATAACTAATCCTAATACTCTATCTCCTAGAAATTCTATTTTTTCATTGTTCATTTTATTATCAAAACTTTTATGAGTTAATGATCTTATTAATAAATCTTTATTTTTAAAATTTATTTTGAGTTTTTTTTCTAATTTTTGAAAATGTATTCTGGTCATATTATTTTTTTGAAAAATCTATTAAATCTTAATGATTTATTCCATTTCCAAAAAGTTAATAAATTTCCAATTCTTCTATCTGATGAAAAAAAAATGAATACAGCTTTACCAACTAAGTTATCTTCATGGACATATCCAACACTTGATAAAAATCTACTATCTTTTGAACAATCTCTATTATCACCTAAAAAAAAATAGTGATTTTTTGGAACATTAAAAATATCTGAATTTTGAAAAGTAAAATTTTTAGAATAAACTGTAATAAATTTTTTGCCATTAGGTAATAATTCCTCAAATGTAAAAACTTCTAATTCTTTACTCCCACAATAAATCTTTTTTTTACTTAGAATTCTTGATTTGATAATTTCACTGTTATTTAAATACAAGTTCGCGTTAATAAATTGTATTCTATCTCCAGGTAGTCCAATCAATCTTTTAATATAATCTGTCCTATTATCTGCAGGTGTTTTAAAAACAACAACGTCACCTCTTTTTGGTACATTTGGCATTATCCTACCCTTAAAAATTGGTGGACTGAAAGGAAAAGAATGTTTGCTATATCCGTAGGAATATTTTGTTACGAATAATCTGTCACCAACTAATAATGTGGGTTCCATAGAGGATGAGGGAATATAAAACGGTTGTATTATTAGCGATCTTATTATTATAGCTATTATTAAAGCATAAAATAAAGTTTTAATATTATCCAATATAATTTTTTTACTTATCATATTTTCTTATACAAAATAGTGAAAGCAATAGAATGATCTTTTTCATCAGAAATTGATAAAAAAATATCAAATTTTCTTGTTTTAAAATTTTTATAAATAGTATCTATAATCTTTTTAGATTTAAAATAATAAGGTTTGCCCTTTAAATCATTATAAATTTCGATATCAGAAAAATTTAAATTATTTCTAAATCCTGTTCCTATAGCTTTTGCAAAAGACTCTTTAGCGGCAAATCTTTTTGAATAATATGCTTTTTTATCTAATAAATTTTTAGTCATCTTAATTTCTTTTTTACTAAAAATTCTATTTATAAATTCTTTTTTTTTTAAAGAATTTTTAATTCTATTATTATTAATTATATCAACTCCAATACCCAAAATTTTCATTTTATTTTATGATCTTTTTAAAGTTTTTAATTACTTTGGGTAAACCAATAAAAGTAGACTCACCAATAATAAAATGACCAATATTAAATTCTTGGATTTCATTAATATTTTTTAAAATTTTTGTAGTTCTATAATCAAGACCATGACCTGCGTGAACCTCAATATTCAATCTTTTTGCTAGTAATGAACATTTTTTGATTTTACTCAATTCGGATTTATAATTTTTCTTGCTTTTAACTAGTGAAGCTAGTTTTCCTGTATGTATTTCAACACAATCTGTTTTAAGCTTTTTTGATATTTTTATATCGGAAATAGATGGATTAATAAATAAACTTGTTCTAATATTTTTCTTTTTAAATTTTAACATTATTTCTTTAATTTTTTTTTTATTTTTTTTTAAATTTAAACCACCTTCTGTGGTTATTTCTTTTCTATTTTCTGGAACAATACAGATAAAATTTGGTTTAAATTTGAGAGCTTTGTTAACAATTTCTAAATTTGTAGATATTTCTAGATTAACTTTTATTTTTTTAAGTGAACAAATTTTTTTTGTATCATTGTCGTTTATATGCCTTCTATCTTCTCTAAGATGAATTGTTACAGAGTCTGCACCATGTTTAGAAACAAATTTTGCTGCTAAATAAGGATCTGGATGATCTTCTCCTCTAGCATTTCGTATAGTCGCTATATGATCAATATTAACACCTAAATTTTTCACTTAATAAATCTACTTCCTGGTTTCGAAATTGGAATTAATTTTAACTTATTTGGTATTTGATTTTTTCTATAAGTTGGAACAGAAATTTTAAGATGTGATATTATATTTCTTTTAATCTTTAAGGTTTTTTTAGATGATCTATCAATAATAGTTGCAAAGCCCACTAATTTTGCTTTTGATTTTGTAATTAACTTTACGCATTCCATACTTGACTTTCCAGTAGTTATTACATCCTCAATAATTAAAACTCTTGCTTTTTTCTTAATATTAAAACCTCTTCGTAATTTAAATTTCCCATTTATTCTTTCGCAAAAAATAGTTT
This sequence comes from uncultured Pelagibacteraceae bacterium, assembly GCA_902571915.1. Taxonomy (GTDB): domain Bacteria; phylum Pseudomonadota; class Alphaproteobacteria; order Pelagibacterales; family Pelagibacteraceae; genus Pelagibacter. Next base: position 271,257 of record CACGDY010000001.1, on the reverse strand, counting down.
CTTTTTTAAGAAGTTTTCCAATTTCATATCCTATTATTATACCTCCCATAGCAGGTGATAAAATTAAATCAAAATTTTTAAAATTCTTTCGGATTTTGAACGCCAAAGATCTACATATTTTTTCTGCTTTATGAGGAAAACTTAATAATTTAGCACATTGAATATATTTAGAGGAATGTAATCCGGAAGATAAAACAAAATGTCCCTCTAATAATGCATCAGTTTTTTTTAAAATATCTAAGGATTTTTTGTGTGAAAGCATTTCTTTTATCTTCGTGTCTTATTATTTTAAATTTTATACCTTTTTGTTTAAGCTCTGCAATAAAATTAGTAAAATTTTTTAAATCCCTAATTATTAATTGGAATTTAAAATTTATATAATCAGGATTTTTACCTGCCATCACAAGATTTGAAATATTCAATTTATGTTTACCAATTAAAGAACTGACATTGCCAAGTTGACCTGGTTTATCAGGTAAAGAAATCCATAAAGTAGTATTATATTTTTTAGTTCTTCTCTCTTTTACTTCTCCTCTGTCATGCCAATAACGTCTAATAGCAGCCCTAGCTTTTCCTGTTTTGGTAGTTGGTATCCAGTGTAATGAAGGTGAATGATTTTTAGAGGTAATAATTTTTACTCTATCACCATTTCTTAGAATTGTTTGAAGTTCACTTTTGTTTCCATTAATTTCACATCCTACAGCTGTATTTCCAATTTTTGTATGCACGGCATATGCAAAATCAATGGGAGTAGCATCTTTTGGTAATTTAATCACGGATCCTTTTGGTGTAAAACAAAATACATTTTCTTGAAACATTTGCAATTTTGTATATTCATATGAATGTTCAGGATTTTCATTTTTTTCAATAATCTCTACCAAATCTTTTAACCAGTCATACTCTTTCCAAGTTAAAGAATTAAATTTTTCAGAAGATTTATATTGCCAGTGTGAAGCAATACCTCTTTCAGCAAAATCATGCATCTCTGTTGTTCTAATTTGAATTTCTACGGGTTTTTTATTAGATCCAATAACTGCGGTATGAATTGATTTATAACCATTAATTTTAGGTGAAGAGATATAATCTTTAAATTTGCCAGGTATACAATTGTATTCTTTATGTATTATCCCTAAAGTTTTGTAACAATCATCAATATTTCTTAAAATTATTCTAAATCCAATAATATCTGTTATCTGTTCAAGAGAAACTCTTTTCTTTTGAACTTTTCTCCAAATTGAAAAAGGTGTTTTACCTCGTCCATAAATTTTAGAATTTATATTATTGTCATTTAATAAATTGTTCATTTCATTAGAAAGGGATTCGAAAATATCTTTTTTGTCAGATTTGATTTCATCTAATCTATTTTGAATTAATGTTCTTGCATCATTATTCAAAACCTCGAAAGATAAATCTTCTAGTTCATCACGAATTCGATGCATTCCCATTCTATCAGCCAATGGTGCATAAATTTCCATTGTCTCTTGTGCAATTCTTTTTCTCTTGTTCTCTTTTGTGATAGCTTTTATTGTTCTCATATTATGTAAACGATCTGCAATTTTAACTAACAAAACTCTTATATCTTTTGAAGTAGCTAAAATAAGTTTTCTAAAGTTTTCTGCTTTTGAATTTGTGGTCGCGGTGTTTTCAAAAACTGAAATTTTTGTGACACCATCAACTAAATCTGCTACCTCTTCACCAAATTCTCCTTTAATGGATTCATAAGTAGCATAGGTATCTTCAATAGTATCATGTAACAAACCAGTTGTGATTGTTGCACTATCCAATTTTAAATCTGTCAAAATATTTGCGACTTCTATTGGATGCACTGAGTATGGGTCACCTGAAGCTCTCTTTTGGTTGCTATGTGCTTTAACAGCAAATTCATAAGCTTTATTTAGCTTTTCAGGGTTTAGAAATTTGTTATAATCTTTTACTTTATTTATTAAATCTTCAGAATTAAGCATTCAAACACTATATCACTAAATTATATTTGTTTAATAGACCTAATGTCTCTATTTTTTAATGATAATAATAGTTTTTTTATGGAATGTTTTGAGACTGGATGTTTCCAAGTTTTATCTATCTCAAATAACGGAAAAAGAACAAAATTTCTTTTATGCATTCTAGAATGAGGTAGATTTATTTTGCCTTTCAATTTTTTTTTATTGAAATCAATTATATCAATATCGCACTCTCTAGGAGCATTTCGAATTCTTTTCTTTCGTCCCAGGTTTGTTTCAATGGTTTTACAAATATTCATTAATTCAAGAAGTGATAATTTAGTTAGAGCCTTAACTACAATATTATAAAATTTAGGATTGTTATTATCGGGCCAAGACAAGCTCTCATAATAGCTTGATGATTTTACTATCATGATATCATTAAAAATTAATTTTGATTTAGCTAATTCAATATTATTAATTTTATTTCCAAGATTAGAACCTATGCCTAAATAGACAGAGTTAACTTGATTTTCTAATATATCTTGCTCTATCACGATCCCAGTCTCTTTGTTTTTTTACTGCTCTTTTATCAAATTGTTTCTTACCTTTAGCTACAGCTAACTCTAATTTTGCTTTTCCTTTTTTAAAATACATTTTTGTAGGTACTATTGTAAGCCCATCTCTTTGCATTTTCCCAATTAATTTGTTGATTTCTCTCTTATTTAATAACAATTTTCTTTCATCGGTTGGATTATGATTAGAATAACTAGCTTGCTTATAAGATGCAATATGTGAATTTATCAAGAATATTTCTCCCTTTTTTTCTATTGCGTAAGAGTCTGCTATGTTTACTTTACCATTACGAATTGATTTTATTTCAGAACCTTTTAAGACGATACCTGCTTCAAACAAATCCTCAAAAAAATAATTGAAACTAGCTTTTTTATTAAGACAAATTATTTTTAAACCACTATTGGTTTTTTTTTTCATTAAACTAATTTTGCAGAATGAAGTGCTTTTTTAACAATATCCTTAGTTTCAGCTGTCACTTTTACAAGAGGCAGTCTTACATTATCATCACAAAGATTTAACAATTTTGCTGCATATTTTACTGGACTTGGATTACTTTCAACAAACATTGCATGATGAAGAGGTTGTAATATTTTATCAATTTTTTCAGCCTCTTTAATTTCATCGTTGTTTTTGGACTTTGATAATTTTTGAAAATCAGAACAAAGTTTTGGAGCAATATTTGCTGTAACACTAATAGCTCCCACCCCACCTCTTTTATTAAATTCTAAAGCATTATCGTCATTACCAGTTAATTGAATAAACTCATTTCCCATTTTTTTTAGAGTTTGCTCAACCCTATTTAAGTCTCCAGTTGCGTCCTTGACACCAATAATATTTTTCAATTCAAATAATCTAGCCATGGTATCAACTGACATATCAATAACCGATCTCCCAGGAATATTATAAATTATTATAGGTATTCCACATTTGTCATTAATTGATTTATAATGTTGGTATAAGCCCTCTTGTGTTGGCTTGTTATAATAAGGTGTTACAATAAGAGCACCAGTGGCTCCAATTTTTTCTGCATGAGTTGTTAGTGAAATGGCCTCCTCAGTAGAGTTAGATCCTGTACCTGCAAAAACCGGTAATTTTCCATTACTTTCTTTTACACATAGCTCAATCACTCTTTCATGTTCATCATGACTTAGAGTTGGTGACTCACCGGTTGTTCCTGCTGGAACTAATCCATTTGTCCCATTTTGGATATGAAAATGAATTAAATTAACATATGTCTCATCATCAAGCTTACCATTCTTAAACGGGGTGACTAAAGCAACATTTGATCCTTTAAACATAAATACTTATAACATACATTGTAGATTCATATAGTAAAAGATTATGATTAAAAAAATCTTATTTTGGATAGTATTAATTAATTTATTCAGTCTACTCACTAAAGCTCAATCTGACATAATCCCATTAAAAAAACCTATCCAATCTGAAGAGTTAACACAAAAAAAATTATTAATAGATGTACTAAAACCTTTACCCAAACCAATACCAAAAATAGTAATAAAAGAGATAGAAAAAAAAGGTGAAACTAAGACGAAAAAGAAGATAAGTGGACTAATACTTCCCAAAAAAAAACCTTTAATTGCTGGAACAAAAAAAACCACGGAAATAAAAATATCAAAATATTATCGTAAAAAAGATTTTGCATTAGCAAAAAAAGCAATTTCTGAAATGAAAAAAGCTAGTTGGACATCTGCAATAAAAACTGCCAAAAGAGCTAAAGATAAATCTATATATGATTTTATTCAATGGAGACATTTACTTACTAAGGGAAATAAAGCTTCTTATTATGATTACAAAACATTTATAGACTCAAATGAAGATTATCCTAGAATTGGAAGAATAAAATATTTAGCTGAGCATAAACTTTCTACAGAAAAAATTAGTCCAAAAAAAATTATAGACTGGTTTGGTCCTGCGGAACCTTTAAGTGGTTTTGGTAAAATGATATTGGGCGAAAGTCTTATTCTTAACGGTAATAAAGAAAAAGGAATAAGATTTATTAAAGAGGGCTGGATATCAGCTGAATTGTCTAAAACAGATTTAAGATTTTTTCGTAAAAAATTTAAAAAATATCTTAATGCTGATGATTATATTAAACGAGCAGAATATCTAGCTTGGAATAACAAATACTGGGACTTAAAACGATTGTTAAGATATTTACCTAAAGATTATGAACTATTATATACAGCCAGACAACTATTGATGAGTAAATCCTATGGTGTCGATAACGCAATTTCTAAAGTTCCTCCAAATCTTAAAAATGATGCTGGTTTAAATTATGACAGATTAAAATGGAGAAGAAAAAGAGGACGAGTTGATAGTTCTGTTGAAATTCTTCTAAAAATTAAAAATACAAAAGATTACTTGGTACGTCCAGATAAATGGTGGATAGAACGAGAAATAATTTCTAGATCATTAATATATAAAAAAAAATATGAATTAGCTTATAAAATTACTAGCAACCATGGAATGAATGATGGACCTGAGTTTGCTGCTGCTGAGTGGATGAGTGGCTGGATTGCACTAAGTTTTTTAGATGATCCAGTATTAGCGAAAGAACATTTTGAAAATTTTTATAATAATGTTGGATATCCAATAAGTACATCAAGAGGAGCATATTGGTTAGGTAAAACTTATAAAAAACTTGGTGATAAAGATTTATCTTATAAATGGTTTAAGGAAGCTACAAACTATTTGACCACTTATTATGGTCAATTAGCATTTATGGAAATTAGCCCAAATGAAAAATTTGAGCTTTCGAAAGACATGATTGTTAAAAAAGAATATCGTGATTATTTTTTTAAAAAAGATTTAGTCAAATTAATATATTTACTTGATGAATTAGATGAAGATAAATATGCTAAACATATACTAAGATATTTAGCAAATGATGATGTTAGTAGTGGTAGTGAGGTTTTAGCAGCTGAACTTGCAACAAATATAGAACGATTTGATTTTGCAATTCAAATTTCTAAAATAGCATCATATGAAAAAAGATTTCACAACAAATATAATTATCCAATTATAAGTACCCCTAAATATATTAACGGAAGAAAAATTCCAGACAATGCTTTTATTCTTTCAATCATAAGACAAGAAAGTGAATTTGATTTAAGCGCCAATAGTCACGCTGGTGCAAAAGGGTTAATGCAATTAATGCCTTATACTGCTAAACTAGTTGCTAAACAGGCAAAGCTTCCTTATTCAAAATCTAGATTAACTACTGATGCAGAATACAATATTAACCTAGGATCACATTATATAGCAGGATTAATTCTAGAATATGATGGTGCTTATCCATTTGCAGTGGCCGCTTATAATGCTGGACCAAAAAGAGTTCGATACTGGAAAAAAATAAACAAAAATCCTCAAAAAAATCAAATCAACTATATCGATTGGATTGAATTAATTAAATTTAAAGAAACTAGAAATTATGTTCAAAGAGTATTGGAAAACTACAATGTTTATAGATACGTGCTTGAACAACAACCAATCTCAATGAAAGATTTTTTTAAGAATAATCCCTTATTCTAAAAATGGCGGAAGAGGAGGGATTCGAACCCTCGGTACAAGTTTCCTCGCACGGTCATTTAGCAAACGACTGGTTTAAGCCTCTCACCCACTCTTCCAAGAAATTTGTCGCCATTGATTGTATTGAATAATTAACATTAATAAAGTAATTATTCATTAATTATGAAAAATAAGTATTCGATATTTTCTCTTATAAAAAATGCTTTTTCTTATCATGAAAATTGGGAAAAGGCATGGAAAGATCCTGAGCCAAAAAAAGAATATGATGTTATAATCATTGGTGGTGGTGGCCATGGTTTAGCAACAGCTTACTATCTAGCAAAAAAACATAACATGAGAAAAATTGCTGTTGTTGAGAAAGGTTGGATTGGTGGTGGGAATACAGGAAGAAACACTACAATTATAAGATCTAATTATTTATGGGACGCAAGTGCCGGTCTTTATGATCACGCCCTTAAAATATGGGAAGGCCTTTCTCAAGAGTTAAATTACAATGTAATGTTTAGTCAAAGAGGAGTGATGAATCTTGCTCATAATCTTCAAGATGTAAGAGATTTAAAAAGAAGAACTCATGCTAACAGACTTAATGGTATTGATGCAGTATATTTAAATACTGAAGAAGTTAAAAAATTTTGTCCAATAATAAATACATCTCCTGATATAAGATACCCAGTATTAGGTGGAACTTTACAAAAAAGAGCTGGGACAGCAAGACACGATGCAGTAGCATGGGGGTATGCGCGTGGTGCTGATGAAATGGGTGTTGATATAATTCAAAATTGTGAAGTTAAGGGTATCAAGAGAAATGGCGATGCCATCGAAGGTATTGAAACTACAAAAGGATTTATTAAAACAAATAAGATTGGTGTTGTAGCTGCAGGTCATTCTAGTGTGATAGCTAATATGGCTGGATTAAGGTTACCTTTAGAGAGTAAACCGCTCCAAGCTTTAGTTTCAGAACCTGTAAAACCAATCATAGATACAGTTGTTATGTCAAATGCTGTTCATGCATATGTCAGTCAATCAGACAAAGGTGAATTAGTAATCGGAGCAGGGACTGATGATTACGTATCCTACTCACAAAAAGGAAGTCATGATATTGTTGAAGGAACATTAAATGCAATTTTAGAATTATATCCTATCTTTAGTCGTATGAGAATGTTAAGACAATGGGGTGGAATTGTAGATATTTGTCCAGATGCAAGTCCAATTATAAGCAAAACATCAATCAAAGGTTTATATTTTAATTGTGGTTGGGGAACAGGAGGATTTAAAGCTACACCTGGCTCTGGAGATTTGTTTGCTCATACAATAGCCAACGATGAACCACACAAACTTAATGCTGCATTTAATTTGAATAGATTTGTGAGTGGTGACCTTGTGGATGAACATGGTGCAGCAGCTGTAGCACACTAATGTTTTTGATCAATTGTCCTTTTTGTGGTGAACGAGAACAAAGTGAATTTAAAGCTGGTGGAGAAGCTCATATTGTTAGACCTAAACAACCAACTGAATTAAGTGATGACCAATGGGCAGAATATTTATTTATGAGAAAAAATATTAAAGGCATCCAATTCGAGAGATGGAACCACATTCATGGTTGTAGAAAATGGTTTAACATGGTGAGAGATACATCAAATGATGAGATAAAAGCCGTTTACAAAATGGGTGAGAAACCACCAGTTAAATAATTGATGACAAAGAATTTAAGAGTTAAAAGTAGTAAATTGGTCGATGAAACATATCGAATTTCATTTAAATTTAATGGTACAACTTATTATGGATTTAAAGGAGATACCCTTGCCTCTGCCCTATTGGCCAATAACATCCACCTAGTAGGTAGAAGTTTTAAATACCACAGGCCTAGAGGAATTATGACTGCTGGGTCAGAGGAACCAAATGCTATTGTTCAACTTCACAATGGAACTTCAAGAACAGAACCAAATGTAAGAGCTACTGAAATAGAAATATACGAGGGTCTTGTTGCTTCAAGTCAAAATTGTTGGCCTAGCGTTAAGTTTGATATTGGAGGTATAAACAATTTCTTAAGTCCGTTATTACCGGCTGGTTTTTACTATAAGACTTTTATGTGGCCAGCAAGTTTTTGGGAAAAATATGAATACTTTATTAGAAAATCTGCTGGTTTAGGAAAATCACCTGAAGTTCCAGACCCTGACATATATGAACACAAATACATTCATTGTGATGTATTAATTATTGGAGCAGGTATTTCAGGAATTATCGCTGCAAAAACTGCTGCAAAAAATGGTTTTAAAACACTATTAGTTGAGGAAAAATCATATTTAGGAGGTTCTACAATTTATCAAGACTCAGAATTTTTTAAAATTAACAATCAAAGTACAGCTTCTTGGTTAGAAAAAGAAATCAATGAAATAAAAAAAATTGAAAATTTAGAAATTAAAACCAGAACAAGTGTTGCTGCTTTTCATGGTTATAATTTTTTATTAGCAAGAGAAAATTTAATTGATCACTTACCACTTGAACAAAGAGAAAATAAAACTCGTCAAAAATTACTCAAAATACGTGCTAAAAAAGTTATTACAGCTACAGGGTCTATAGAAAGACCTTTAATTTTTGACAATAACGATCGCCCAGGGATATTACTCTCATCTGCTGTAAAAAAATATGCAGATTTATTTGGTGTAGCATGTGGAGAGAAAAATATTTTATTTACCAATAATGATAGCGCTTATGAAACTGCAATAAGCTTAATTCAAAAAGGGATTAAAGTACAAGCGATAATTGATAATAGAGAAGAAGTTGATTCTAAGCTTATTAAAGAAACTGAAAAAAATAATATTAAAATTTATAAAGGTTACACAATTGTAGATACATTTGGATACAAAAGAATAAATAGTGTCTCTATAATGAAATTGTCTCAAGATGGTCAAAAGGTTATAGGATCAAAAGAAAATATTTCATGCGATAGTTTGGGTATTTCAGGTGGTTGGACGCCAGCAGTTCACCTATTTACTCAATCTGGTGGAAAACTTAAATTTAGAAATGATGATCAAGTCTTTATTCCTAATACTTATCCATCAAATCAGATAAGTATCGGAAGTTGTAATGGTGATTTTACTTTGGATGAAATATTAATGAATGCACTTAAATTACTTAAAGAATTTTTGAATATCAAGAAAACCGAATACGAAAATATTGAATTATATTCAGCATTTAACAAATCAAAAAGAAATATTTGGTTATTGCCTTCAAATAAAATTGTAGGGAAAACTAAATCATTTGTAGATTTTCAAAATGATGCAACAGCTAAAGATATCAAATTAGCTTTAAGAGAAGGTTTCAGATCTATTGAACATGTTAAAAGATATACAACAACAGGTATGGGTACAGATCAAGGTAAACTAGGAAATATGCATGCCTTAGGAATAATTTCTGAAACTGCATCATCTAAAATGGGTGAACTTGGTACTACAACATTCAGACCACCCTACACTCCTCTTACATTTGGTACAATCGTTGGAAGGAATGTTGGTAAATATTTTGATATAATAAGAAAAACTCCAATTCACGAATGGCATGTCAAAAACAAAGCTGAATTTGAGAATGTAGGACAATGGAAAAGAGCTTGGTATTATCCACAGAACGGTGAAAACATGCATCAAGCAGTTCAAAGAGAGAGCAAAGCAGCAAGAGATAGTGCAGGCATATTAGATGCGTCTACGTTAGGTAAAATTGATATTCAAGGTACTGATGCCTCTGAATTTTTAAATAGAGTTTACACCAATGCTTGGTCAAAACTTGAGATTGGGAAATGTCGATATGGTTTAATGCTGAACGAAGATGGCATGGTTTATGACGATGGTGTTACTACCAGATTGGACGAAAATCATTATATTATGACAACGACAACTGGTGGTGCTGCTACAGTTTTAAATAAAATGGAGGATTATCTTCAAACAGAATGGCCTGAATTAGATGTATATTTGACATCTGTAACAGACCATTACGCAACTATAAGTATTTGTGGTCCTAACAGTAAAAAAATAATTCAAAAAGTAATACCTGAAATTGATTTATCAGATAAAGATTTTCCTCATATGTCATTTAAGAATTCAAAAATTGGTAAAATGAAATGTCGAGTTATGAGAATAAGTTTTACTGGTGAACAAAGTTACGAAATCAATATTCAGGCCAATTACGCCAAATCTGTATGGGAAAATTGCATGGAGGCAGGAAAGGAATTTAATATTACTCCTTATGGGACTGAAACGATGCATCTATTAAGAGCAGAAAAAGGATTTATCATAGTTGGTCAAGACACTGATGCAACTATGACACCAATTGATTTACAAATGGATTGGATAGTTAGTAAAAAGAAATTTGATTTTATAGGTAAAAGGTCTTTATATAGATCAGATACTATTAGGGAAGATAGAAAACAGTTAGTAGGTCTTATCACAGACAATCCTAAAGAAATACTAGAAGAAGGGGCACAAATCGTTGCAGATATAAATAAAACACCAATAGAAATGTTAGGTCATGTAACCTCTAGTTATTTTAGTCCAAATTTAAATAAATCAATTGCTCTTGGGGTAATTAAGGGTGGAAAAAATATGATGGGTCAAAAATTAATAATTCCAATGGAAAAAAAACTAATCAATGTAACTGTTACAGATCCGGTATTTCTAGACAAGGAGAACAAAAGATTAAATGCTTAATTATTCAAATGTAATTCAAAATGATAAATCATATCCAGGTTTGCAGATGAGAGAAATTAAACCTGTCATGAAACTTATTATTAGAGGAAAAAAAAGACAGTTTTTATCTGCAGTTGGTAAATCATTAAATCTACTTTTGCCTAATGAAGCAAATACTTCCTCAAGAAGTGATCAATTAACAGCTCTTTGGTTAAGCCCAGATGAATGGATGATTTTTTCAAATGAAATTCTAAAAACAGATGATAATAACTACAATGTAGAAAAATTACTCAATAGAAATATTTGTAAAACTAATTTGGGAGCTGTAACTGATGTTACAGACCAATTTGTATTAATTAATCTTAAAGGTGATAAAATTTTTGATTTATTTGAAACCGGATCTCCATTTAATTTTAATGATTTTAAATCCAAAAAAGGCCTTGTGACACAAACAATTTTGACAAAAATTGATATAATTGTTCACAATCAGGACATTAATGATGTAAATTTATTTGTGAGAAGATCATTTTCAGATCACTTATTTTCATGGATGAATGATAGTGCGTCAAGATTATAGATCTGAATAATAAAAAAAATAATGTAATTTTCCAATATATGAAAAAAATACTTTTATTAATATTATTTGCCCTTTTACCATTATCAGTTAATGCAGACTCAAATTTAGATAAGATACTATCATCAGGTGTATTAAAAGTTGGAACTACTGGAGATTGGGATCCAATGACAGTTAAAGATCCAGCCACTAATAAATATAAGGGTTTTGATATTGATGTTATGAATGAACTTGCAAAGGATATGGGTGTAAAAATTGAATTTGTACCAGCAGAATGGAAAACTATAGTGTCAGGTATAACATCAGCAAGGTATGATATTTCAACTAGTGTAACAAAAACTCCAAAACGAGCTGAAGTAGCAGGATTTACAGATACTTATTACAAATATGCTACTGTTCCACTAGTTCTTAAAAAGAACCTAAAAAAATTTCCAACTTGGGATTCCCTAAATAATAAAAATGTAACAATAGCAACCACTCTTGGTACTTCTCAAGAAGAAAAGGCGAAAGAATTTTTTCCAAAATCAAAGTTAAATTCTATTGAGGCTCCAGCTAGAGACTTCCAAGAGGTATTGGCAGGTAGAGCTGATGGTAATATTACAAGTTCAACAGAAGCAAATAAATTGGTTATCAAATATCCTCAGTTAGCAATTGTACCAGATGGTGGAAAAAATCCAGCTTTTTTAGCAATGATGGTGCCAAAAGGTGATGCTAAGTGGAATAATTTTGTAAATCAATGGATTAAAGATAAAAAATCCTCAGGGTTCTTCACCAAGTTATTAGCTAAATATAATTTAAAGAGTTTATAAAAAATTAGTAATTAGTTTTTAATTCTTTATAACTTTAAGAGTGAGAAATTTATTTTTTTTACTCTTAGTTCTTCCATTAACTTCATGCGGTAAAAGTGAATTAAATTGGTTAATCTTATCACCAAACAATATTGAAGGATTAACTAATCTGAAGTTTTTATTAAGTGGTTTAACAACTACTATTTATATTAGTTTAGTCTCAATCATTATTTCAATTGTACTTGGTCTTTTAGTTGCTATTCCATCACTAGCTAAAAGTAAATTTTTAACCTACCTTAATATTGGTTATGTTGAAATTGTGCGAGCAATTCCTTTATTAGTTTTAATTTTATGGATTTATTATGGTCTACCAATCATGACAGGTATAAGTTTTAGCCCATTCGTTTCTGGTATCATAGCTCTATCAATAAGCGAAAGTGCCTTCCAAGCAGAAATATTTAGAGCAGGAATTAATTCAATAAAAAAATCTCAATGGGAGGCTGGAAGCTCCTTAGGATTAAGTTTTTTTAGAAAATTAAGATTAGTAATTTTACCTCAAGCAATAAAGAATATTTTACCAGCTATTGGTAATCAATTTGTATATGTGCTTAAAATGTCCTCTCTTGTATCAATAATTGGTATTGGAGATTTGACTAGAAAAGCAAACGAATTAGTTGTGACAACTTATCGGCCACTGGAAATATATACATTTCTAATTCTTGAATATTTAATCTTAATATTGGTTGTCTCTTATCTTGTTAGAAAATTAGAAAAAAAATTACAAAAAGATTAATTTTTTTTTCTATAATCCCAAGGCATTTCGAAAGTTCCAGACCATAATCCAAGCTTTTCTTTTTTTGCTATATTTTCATATGAAATAAATTTTGGAGAATATTTTCTATAAGCAACAGCTTGGCCATTCTGAACCATAAAGGCATTTATGCTCTTTTTTTCTTTAAAACACTCAGCTACGTATCTTTTATATCGATCCATACCTATAGATTTACAGTTAATCATTTTATTGTCGATTTTTTTTTTTAAAAAATTAGTTGATATTTCACCACAAGCATAATCTTTTTTGAATGAGATTAAGGATATTGACAAAAATATTTTTTTGCAAAATTGTTTTTTTTCTGGTGCATCTATTCCAAAAAGTCTTATTTTTTTTGAGTTTATTTTGATTGTATCTCCATCAATTACCTTGGCTATACCAGTTATATTCTCAATCTCTTGTGACTTTAAATGGGTGCAGAATATAAAAGATAATATTAATAAAATATTAAGTGGATAAAAAATTTTTATTTTGTTTAAAAACATTATTCAAAAAATACCCAATAAATAACAAGACTGCAATTCCCATGATCCAGTTTGTAACTAAAATAGTATAAAATATATCTTCGTATTCTCCCCCTTTAATATTGATTACATACCATAAACATATAAAGGGAATAGCTGTTAATCTTAATATACTTAAATACAAACTATAAAGAGGTTTTTTGACTGCTTGAAAAACTGCAGTTGTAATAAAAAATATAGGATAAATGGGTCCTATTAAGGCTGCAACTTTTAAGTAAATAGCGCCATGCTTAATTGCTTCAAAATTGTCTGTAAATAATGAAACTAAAAATTCAGCTCCAAAAAAAATTATTATTCCTGCAAAAATCATAAATGAAGAACCAAATAGCAGAGCTTTTTTATACAACTCTCTTAAACGATCATAATTTTTTGCTCCAAAGTTTTGTCCACCGATAGATAAAACTGCAGTATTTAATCCTATTACTGGTAGAAGAAAAACTTGCTCAATTCTTAAAGCAGCACCATAGCCAGCTGTTGCTAAATCGCCAAACTGTCCAATGAAATAAAGAATATTAAATATTCCAACGCCAATCAATAACATGCTAAACATTACTGGGATAGTTTGATAAACAAGTTCTGCTAAAAGATTAAATTTAGGTATAAAACACTCAGGCTTTAAATATTTCTTTAGTTCACAACAATAAACTTTATAAGCCAAATATAGGAGGCCAATAAATTGTGCTACTACAGTTGCTATAGCAATTCCAGAAATACCAAATGCTGGAATAAAACCATAGCCAAAAATAAATAACGGGTTTAGAAAAATATTTAAAAAAAAACTAAAAATTAAAACATTCCTATAGCTTTTTGTATCTCCTTGTGCATTTAAAGTTCCATTCAAAGAAATTTGAATCAAAACAATCACTGTTCCATAAAAAATTATATCTAAATATTTTCTAGTTAAAGTAATTCCCTCTTGGTCCGATCCCATTAAAGAAAGCAAAAAATCTGAAATATTTAGTCCAAAAAAAGTTACTAAAACAGATAAAAAAATTGCAAATATTAATGATTGTGCAACAAACAATGATGCTTTCTTTTTGTTTTTTGAACCTATGTTATTACCAATTAAGGTATTAGTACCTGCAGTTAATCCCACGCCTATAGCAATAATAGTAAAGTAAATTGGAAAAGATTTTGCAATTGCTGCTATTGCTTCAGCAGATATTTTGCCAGCAAACCAAGTATCTACTAAATTATAAAATGTTTGAAATAATGAACCAACACTTGCTGGAACAGTTACTTTCCTTAACAAAAACCATATTGGATCCTTAGTAAGTTTGAATGATTGTGGCAAATAAATCCTTAGTTAAATTCTTTCTGAAAATTATATTTTTTTCCTGCTAGTTTTGCCTTGTATATCTGACTTTGTCTCATTCTAAAACGAGATTTTTGGTTTTTTGAGAGTTTATTAAAACAATTAGGACAAGTCACACCCTCTTCATATCTTTTAGATTTTTTATCTTTAACTGAAATTGGCAGTCTACATCCACCGCAAATTGAGTAAGTTCCTTGTACCAATCCATGTTTTAAACTTACTCTGTTATCGAATACAAAACATTCACCTTTCCATAAACTATTTTTTTGTTTAACTCTTTTCAAGTAATTTAGAATTCCGCCCTTTAATTGATAAACATTCTTGAAACCTTTTTTTTCTAAATATATAGAGGCTTTCTCACACCTAATTCCACCTGTGCAAAACATGGCGATTCGCTGATCTTTTTTTAATTTTTTTAAGTATTTTGGGAAATCTCTAAAGTTATTTATATTTGGATTTACCGATTTTTTAAAAGAACCAACTTTATGTTCAAAAGGTTTTCTTGCATCTAATAAAAGAGTTTTCTTATTTTTTATCAATTTATTCCATTTTATCGGATCAATATAAGTATTCTTTTTTTTTAAACTACTCAATATTTCAAGATCCATTGGAACAACTTCCTTTTTAATTTTTACTTTTGGTTTGTGAAAAGGTTTAAATTTACTTTTTGAATTATTAAAACTATCAAATTCTTTTATACTTAAAATTTTTTTTAATCTTGTAATTATGGTCTTAATATCTTTATTTATTCCAGATATAGATCCATTTAAACCCTCTTTGGATAAAATAAGTGTTCCATTTATGTTTTTATTAACTAAGAGATTATTCAATATTTTTTGATTTTGTTTTAAATTATTTATTTTTTGAAATTTATAAAAACCAAACACAGTAAACATTAAATCTTCCTACAAACAGTCATTCCATCTCCAAAAGGCACCATGACCTTTTCAATTCTTTTATCCATAGAAATAAAATCATTTAAATCTCTTATATTTTTTGTATATTTATCATTTATATTTTTGTTAACAACTTCTCCGTGCCATAATACATTATCAATAATTACTAAACCTTCTTTGTTCAATAAATCTAGTGAAATTTCATAATATTTTTGGTAATTCATTTTATCTGCATCAATAAAGACTAAATCAAATTTTTCATTTCTAATACTAATCAAACTTTCTAATGCTGGTTTAATTATTGTTTTAATCTTATGATCTTGATTAGCTTTTTTGAAAAAATTTTGAGCAATTTTGTTTGTTTCCTCATTTTTATCTAAAGCAATTATTTCACCTTCATCTGGTAAGGCTAAGGCCATTGACAACGTACTCAGACCCGTAAAAGTTCCTATCTCTAGGACTTTTTTAATTTTTGAAACCTTTATAATCAAATGTAAAAATTGACATTGGGAAATAGAAATTTGCATTCTTTTTTTGTCACCAAGTGATAAGTTATAATCTATTATTTCTTTTTGAATTGGATGTAATTTTAAACCATTTTTTAGAATATAATCTTGTAAATGTTTTGTGATATTAAGGTCTGAACCCATAACCTTATAACTTTTTCTTTAAGATCTCATTGATTAATTGAGGATTAGCTTTTCCACCTGATGCCTTCATTGCTTGACCAACAAAAAAAACCAAATAATTTTTCTTTACCTTGTTTATATTCAATAGCTTTTTCTCTGTTATCATTAATTATTTTATCGATTAAAGCCTCTAAAGCCTTTGGATCACTCTGTTGCTTAAGTCCTTTTTCTTCTACGATCTTTTGTGGATCTTTATCTCCATCAATCATTAACTCAAAAACAGTTTTTGCTATTTTTCCTGAAATGGTTCCATTCTTAATTAGATTTATTAATATTGCAAAATTCTTAGCACTCACTGGACTTTGAGAAATTTCCAATCCTTTAGTATTTAAAAGAGCAAATAGTTCACCAGTAATCCAATTGACTGCTAATTTAATATCTTTGTTTTTACCCATTTTAGCTAAAACTTCTTCAAAGTAATTCGCAGTATCAATATCAGAAACTAAAATATTGGCTTCATATGGTGACAATTTAAATTCCTCTATAAATCTTTTTTTTTTATCATCTGGAAGTTCTGGAATATCATTTTTAAGTTCTTCAATAAATTTTTCCGAAACCTCCAAAGGTAATAAATCAGGGTCAGGAAAATATCTGTAATCATGAGCATCTTCCTTTGATCTCATTGATCTTGTCTCATTTTTCCTCGTATCAAAAAGTCTTGTTTCTTGATCAATAGTTTTACCCTCTTCTATTAAATTAACTTGTCTATTAGCCTCATATTCTATTGCCATTTGCATAAACTTAATTGAATTTACGTTTTTAATTTCACATCGAGTACCAAATTTTTTTGACCCTTTTGGTCTTACAGAAACATTAACATCAGCTCGTAAAGAACCCTCTTGCATATTTCCATCACAAGTTCCTAGATACCTCATTATAGATCTTAATTTTTTGATGTAAGCATTAACCTCATCTGGTGATCTTAGATCAGGCTTGCTCACTATTTCCATTAATGCCACCCCTGATCTATTTAAATCTACAAAGGTATTTTGTGGGTCAAGATCATGGATACTTTTTCCAGCATCTTGTTCTAAATGCAATCTTTCTATACCAACTTCTTTTTGACCATTAGGCATATCCAAAATGACCTTGCCCTCACCTACAATTGGATCTTTAAATTGTGATATTTGATATCCTTGAGGTAAATCAGCATAAAAATAATTTTTTCTATCAAATACTGAACGTCTATTAATTTTCGCGTTTAGGCCAATACCAGTTTTAATTGCTTGTTTAACACAAAATTCATTTATTACTGGTAACATACCTGGAAACGCAGCATCAACTAAACTAACTTGCGTATTAGGTTCTGCTCCAAATTTGGTTGCTGAAGTAGAAAATAATTTTGACTCGGATAAAACTTGAGCATGAACTTCTAAACCTATTACAACCTCATACTGATTATCTTTACGATTAATCAAATATTCTGAATCTTTTTTACTCATTTTATCCACCAATCAGTAATTTTGTTTTTAAAATTGATCTTTTCTTCCATGGCATAAGCTATATTTAATATGTTTTGTTCATCAAAAGCTTTGCCAATTATTTGCAAACCTAAAGGATAGCCTTTTGAATCATGCCCTGCAGGAATAGAGATACCTGGTAATCCAGCTAAATTGACAGGTACTGTAAATATGTCATTTAGATACATTGAAACTGGATCATTTGTTTTTTCTCCTATTTTAAAAGCTGAGCTAGGTGTAGATGGTGTTAAAATTGCATCAACTTTTTTGTATACATCATCAAAATCATTTTTAATGAGTTTTCTTACCTTTTGGGCTTTTAAATAATATGCATCATAATAACCAGAGGACAAAACATAAGTTCCTATCATAATTCTTCTTTGAACCTCCACACCAAAACCTTCAGATCTAGTTTTTTCATACATATCAATTAAGTTTTCGCCTTTAGCTCTAAAACCATATTTAACACCATCATATCTAGCTAAATTGGAAGATGCCTCGGCGGGAGCTACAATGTAATAAGTTGGTAAAGCATAACTTGTGTGTGGAAGAGAAATATCGATTATTTCTGCACCACATTCTTTTACATATTGAATTCCTTTTTGCCAAAGATCTTCAATTTCTTTGGGCATGCCATCAACTCTATATTCTTTTGGTATCCCAATTTTTTTTCCTTTTATATTTTTAGTTAATTCTTTGCTGTACTGTTTTCTTTCAAATTCTATTGAAGTAGAGTCTTTTGAATCATAAGTGCTAATTACCTCTTGCAGTAAAGCACAATCTTTAACATTTTGTGCCATTGGTCCTGCTTGATCTAATGATGATGCAAAAGCGACAATTCCATAACGTGAGCAACTTCCATAAGTAGGTTTTAAACCTACTGTACCTGTGAAAGATGCTGGTTGTCTTATAGAACCACCTGTATCAGTACCAATTGTAATTGGCGTTAATTGTCCAGCTACTGCAGATGCTGAACCACCAGATGAACCACCTGGAACTAAATCTTTATCAATTGGATTTTGCACATCACCAAAAAAACTAGTTTCATTTGATGAACCCATTGCAAATTCATCACAATTTAATTTACCCAAAAGAATAGCACCTTCTCTCCAAATATTTTCAGTTACTGTTGACTCATAAGTTGGTACAAAATTATTTAGAATTTTACTACCAGCAGTTGTTTTAACATCTTTAGTACAAAATAAATCTTTTACCGCCATTGGAATACCTGGCAATTTCAAATCTAAATTGGGTTTTTGATCAAATTTTTTTGCTTTTTCTAATGCTGAAGTAAAATCCTCAGTAATATATGCATTTAATTCTTTAGACTTTTCAGATCTTTCAATAAATGCTTTGGTTATATCCACCGAAGATAATTTTTTATTTTTAATATTTTCAACTAATTCAGTTAAAGATTGTTTTGTAATATCTGACATTATTCTATAACCTTTGGTACAACAAAATAGTCCTCATTATTTTGAGGAGAATTTTTAACAATTTGTTCTCTGATATTTTTACTTTTAACCTTATCAGATCTTAATTTTAATGTTGTTTCTGCAACAGAGGTTAGCGGTTCAACATTATCAGTTTTTAATTCATTAAGTTTTTCAATAAAGTCAAAGATTGAATTTAAATCACCAACTAATTTTTCTGCTCTTTTTTCATCAACAGAAATCCTTGATAATTTAGATATATGTTTTATTGTTTTAAGATCTATACTCATATGCTATTTAAATATGACGCAAAGTATCACTTAAGTTTAAAATATACAATATGATCACTTTAGAGGAATTTAAAAAAAAATACTTAGATAAGTGTAGATTGATAGGTTTAGATCTAGGCTCTAAAAGAATCGGTGTGTCAATCTGTGATGAAAAACAATTGATAGCAACACCATTAAAAACAATCAATAAAAATTCACTTAAAGATCTTATTGATGAACTCAGATTTATCATTGAGGAAAATGACATAAAAGGAATCATTGTTGGAAATCCTTTAAATATGGATGGATCCTCAGGTAGATCAGCACAATCAGTAAAAGATACAACTGAAAATATTGAAAAAAACTTAAATATTCCTATTTGCCTCTGGGATGAAAGACTCTCAACTGTTGGTGCTTTTAACCTATCTAGCCAATTAGATATTAATGTGAGCAAAAGAGAAAAAAGGATAGATGAAAACGCCGCTACTTTTATATTGCAAGGAGCTTTGGACTTTCTGAATAATTAATACTTGCTATTATAGAGGTTTATAGCTATAGAGTTGGTTTTAATGGCAATTAAAATAAACCAAGCTGTTAAAATTTCTCAAAAACACCTGTTAGGAATTCAAGATTTATCAATAAATGATGTTAATTTAATTCTTGATGAAGCAAATTCATTTATAAAAGTTAATCAAAGCAAAAATAAAAAAGTTGATGTTTTAAGAGGTAAAACTCAAATTAATTTATTTTTCGAACCTTCCACTAGAACTCAAAGCTCCTTTGAATTAGCTGGCAAAAGACTTGGAGCTGACGTTATGTCAATGAATATTAGTAACTCAGCAATTAAAAAGGGTGAAACATTGATAGATACAGCAATGACACTTAATGCAATGCATCCTGATATTATTGTAATTAGACATCAAGATTCTGGAGCATGTAATCTACTTTCACAAAAAGTAAACTGTGCAGTACTTAATGCTGGTGATGGAAGAAGAGAACACCCTACCCAAGCTTTATTAGATGCATTAACAATTATTACACGTAAAAAAAAAATACAAGGATTAAAAATTGCGATCTGTGGAGATATACTTCATTCCAGAGTTGCTAGATCAAATATTTATTTACTTAATATGTTAGGTGCGGAAGTAAACATAATCGCTCCAACAAATCTTATGCCAAAAGAAATTGAAAAATTCGGTGTTAATACTTTCACAGATATGAAAAAAGGATTAAGGGATTGTGATATTGTTATGATGTTGAGACTACAAAATGAACGAATGACAAGTTCATATCTGTCGTCAAATAGAGAGTATTATGAATATTATGGATTAACTCCAGACAAATTAGAGCATGCTAAATCTGATGCTTTAATTATGCATCCTGGTCCAATGAACAGAGGTATAGAAATAGATACAATACTAGCGGATGATATTAATAAAAGTGTAATTAAAGAACAGGTTGAATTGGGTGTTGCAGTAAGAATGGCTTGTCTTAAAATATTTTGTACATAAATGAAGAAAAAATACTTTATAAACGCTAATATAATTGATCCTTATAACTCTATGAATGAAAATGGTGGTTTGATTATAAGTGAAGATGGAAAAATTGAGGCAATAGGAAAAAAAGTAAATGTTAATAATTTACCAAGCAGAGAAAAACCGATTGATTTAAATGGTAAGTATATATTTCCTGGATTAATTGATATGCGAGTTTTTGTTGGTGAGCCAGGATACGAATATAAAGAAAATTTTAGAACTTTGAGTAACGCAGCACTTTCAGGTGGCGTCACATCAGTTGTAACAATGCCTAATACAGATCCTGTCATTGACAATGTTTCTATAGTCGATTTTCTCAAAAGAAGAGGAAGAGATAAATCAAAGATAAATATTTTTCCATGTGCCTCCTTAACAAAAAATACTGAGGGTACTAACATGACTGAATTCGGTCTCTTACAAAATAAAGGAATAATTGCATTCACCGATGGTGTTAAAACTATTCAAAATCCAAGATTGATGTCAAGGATAATGAACTCTGCTAAAGATTTGGGTAGTTTAATTATGCAGCACGCTGAGGATTATGAACTTGCAAAAAATGGTATGATTAACTCTGGAATAATTGCCTCAAAATTAGGTCTTTCTGGTATACCTGAAATCGCGGAGCGTATTCTGATTGAGAGAGACTTGACATTACTGGAAAAGGTTAAATGTAGATATCATATCTCTCAATTATCATCACAAAAATCTGTTGAAGTAATTAGATTAAGAAAAGAAATTGTAAAATTTACATGTGGAGTTTCAATTAATAACTTATCTTTGAATGAAAATGACATCGGTAATTTCAAAACATTTTTGAAATTATCTCCACCATTAAGAAGAGAAGAAGATAGAATGGCTTTGGTACAAGCTTTAAAGGACGATTTAATTGATGTAATAGTTTCAGATCATAAACCTGAAGATGAAGAATCGAAAAGATTAACATTTGCTCAAGCAGCAACTGGTGCGTCAGGGATAGAAACACTACTGTCTTTAAGTTTAGAATTGTACCATAATGGATCACTCAAATTAGAGACTATAATTAAAGCATTAACATCAAATCCTGCTAAAATATTAAAAATAGATAAAGGAAATTTATCTATCGGAAATGATGCAGATATTTGTATTGTAGATATTAATAAACCTTGGATTGTAAAAAAAGATAAGCTTATCTCAAAATCAAAAAATACCTCTATAGAGGATAAAAAACTTCAAGGTAAAGTCACAAATACGTTTGTAAAGGGTAAAGAATTATTTAAGCTATAATATGGACATTTTAATTATAGGTATGATTTCATATTTAATGGGATCAATTCCATTTGGATTGATACTAACAAAAATTTTTTTGAAAAAAGATATAAGAGATATTGGATCTGGAAATATTGGAGCCACAAATGTACTTAGAACTGGAAATAAGACAATTGGTTACATCACCCTTTTTCTTGATATTTTTAAAGCTGTTATCCCTGTCATGCTTGTTAAGATTTATTACACTGATTTTTTATATTATGCATCATTATGTGCATTTATAGGTCATATATTTCCTATATGGCTAAAATTTAAAGGAGGAAAAGGTGTTGCAACATATGTTGGTATTCTATTTGCTATAAACATTTATTATGGAATTATTTTTATTTTATCTTGGTTCATGATTTTTGCGATAACAAAATTTTCATCATTAGCTTCTTTGATAGCATCAATATCAATTCCTGTATATTTGTTAATTACGAGTCGATTAGAAGAAACATTTTTTTTTATAATCATGTTTGTATTAATATTTTTTACCCATCGAGAAAATATTAAAAGATTGAAAAATAAAGAAGAAACTAAGACAAAAATTTATTAGTTTGACTATCTAACTCTTTTAGGTAGTTTATTATTTATGAACTTGGTCATTGTAGAAAGTCCGGCTAAAGCCAAAACTATAAATAAATATTTAGGGGATAATTATAAAGTATTAGCTAGTTATGGACATATTAGAGATTTACCCTCTAAGAATGGTTCTGTTGATCCAAATCAAGATTTTAAGATGGAATGGGAAATCGATAGCTTTTCTAAAAAATATCTTAAAGAAATTACTGACGCTGCCAAAGATTCTTCCAAAATAATATTAGCTACCGATCCTGATCGTGAGGGTGAAGCAATAGCTTGGCATGTAAAAGAGTATCTAAATGAAAAAAAACTTCTTAAAGATAAAGAAATAGAAAGAGTAGTGTTTAATGAAATTACAAAAAAAGCAGTAATTCATGGTATTGAAAATCCAAGACAAATCGAACCGCTTTTAGTTGATGCGTACATGGCTAGACGAGCCTTAGATTATTTGGTTGGATTTAATATTTCACCAATATTATGGACAAAACTGCCAGGATCTAAATCTGCAGGTAGAGTTCAATCAGTAGCTTTAAAATTGATAACTGAAAGAGAACATGAAATTGAGTCCTTTAAGCCAGATGAATTTTGGACCTTAAGTGTCAAATTTAAAGATGAAAAAAATCAAAATATCCTCGCAAGTATAAGTCAACTAGATAATAACAAAATTGAAAAATTTTCTTTTAAGAATAAAGATGATATAAATAAAGCTATATCAAGCATCAATCAAAAAAAATTTAGTATTACTGATATATCAAGTAAAGTGGTGAGTCGTAATCCATCAGGACCATTTACTACATCAACTCTTCAACAGACAGCTTCAAGTCGATTAGGGTTTGGTGCATCCAGAACTATGCAAATTGCTCAAAAGCTTTACCAAGGAGTCGAAATTGAAGGAGAAACTATAGGTTTGATAACATATATGAGAACAGATGGCACAAATTTATCAAAAGATGCTGTTGTGGCTTTTAGAGATTATATCAAAAAAGAAATCGGTAATGAATATTTACCTGAGAGTGCTTTGAATTACTCTGGTAAAAAAGCAAAAAACGCACAAGAAGCACATGAAGCAATAAGACCCACAGATGTTATAAGAACTCCCCAAAGTGTAAAAAAGTATCTAAGCACAGATCAAAATAAACTTTATGATTTAATATGGAGTAGAGCTCTATCTTCTCAAATGCAATCTGCTAAATTTGATAGAAATACTATAACGATTACATCAACTAATACTGATACAGTATGCAAAGCAAGTGGATCAGTTCTCAAATTTGATGGATTTTTAAAAATATACAATAATCAAGGGAAGGATGATGATGAAAACATTCTACCCTCTGTGTCTAAAGGACTTGTGAATATTGAGTCCTTAATAGATGAACAACATTTTACACAACCCCCTCCAAGATATTCTGAGGCTAGCTTAGTAAAAAAACTAGAGGAATTAGGAATAGGAAGACCATCTACTTACGCAAGTATAATTTCTACTATAGCAAATAGAGGTTACGCTGAGATATTGAATAAAAGATTTTTTCCTACTGATAGAGGAAAACTTATTTCAGCTTTTCTTGAAAAATTGTTCTCAAAATATGTGGATTATAACTTTACTGCTGGGTTAGAGGATCAATTAGACGAGATTACAACTGGTAAAGAAAGCTGGATAAAAGTTTTAGAGCTGTTCTGGAAAGACTTCAATAACAATGTGGCTGAAGTAAAAGAAAAAAGAACAAGAGAGGTCTTAGATCTATTAAATGATAGTTTAGGAGATTTGGTATTCGATAAGGATGATAAAGGAAACATTGTAAGAAAGTGTCAATTATGCGATTCAGGCATGCTAAGCTTAAAAAATAGCTTTAAGGGGGGTGCGTTTATTGGTTGTTCTAATTACCCTGAATGTAAATTTACAAGACCTTTGTCTAAAGCTAAAGCAGCGGCACAAGCACAGTTAGCTGAACCAAAATTTATTGGAAAACATGAAAATGGTAATGATATTTATCTCAAAAACGGAAGATTCGGACCATACCTACAATATAAAAAAATTCCTGAAGATATAGAAATTGAAAAAAAACCAAAAAAAAAAAGAAAATCAAAAAAACCTAAATCAGATGTTAGTGAACTTTTAAGAAATGTTTCTATCCCAAAAGGATTGGAATTAGAGAATATTGATTTAGAAAAGGCAAAATTTTTATGTTCTCTTCCAAAATCCTTAGGTGTCAATCCAGAAAATCAAAAAGAAATAATATTGAACACTGGGAGATTTGGACCTTATCTAAAATGTGAAAATAAATCTGCACGTATAGAAAATATCGAGGAAATTTTTTCTATTGGTTTAAATAGAGCAATAACATTAATTGCTGAGGCTAAACCTGGAAGAATCTCTTCATCTATGATTAAAGATTTAGGCGAACATCCTGATGATAAAAAACCAGTGAGGATTATGAAGGGGCAATATGGTCCTTATATCAAGTATAAATCTCTAAATGCAACAATTCCTGAAGAAAAAGATCCTACAGAAATTACTATGGAGGAAGCATTAATATTGATTGAGAAAAGAAAAGAATACGATAAAACGAAAAAAAAAAAAAAGAAATAATGAAAAAATTATCTTTTATAATCATCTTATTTTATTTTATTATTAGTAGTTATTCTTTTTCTAGTGAAGTTAATTGTAATGAATATAAAAAATTATCACTCAATTATATGAAATGTAAAGCAAATTTGATTAAAGATAAAACCAAGTCTGCAAGTAAAAATTTTGTAGAAAGTACAAAAAATTATCAAAAAAAAGAATGGTCAAAAGAAAAGGATAAATTAGATAATTTGAAAAAAAAAGTTATAGAAAAATGAATTATAAAGAAAATTTAAAAAAACTATCTTTGGAAATACCTAAAGCTAAAGCACCAGTGGGAAATTATGTTGCAACGAAAATTTCAGGAAAAATGTTATTTGTATCAGGTCAAATTTCAATTAATGATAAAGGTGATTTAATTTTAGGAAAAGTTGGAAAAGATTTGAATATAGAGGCAGGATATAATGCAGCTAAAAGATGTGCTTTAAGCATTATTTCTCAAGTAATGAAAGTTTGTGATAATGATCTTAATAAAATTAAATCATGTGTAAAACTGACTGGTTTCGTAAATTCTACCGATGATTTTAAAGATCAACCTAAAGTGTTAAATGGTGCATCTGATTTAATTGTTTCTGTTTTTGGTGATGTAGGAATGCATACGAGAGCAGCTGTAAGTGTTAATAGCCTTCCATTGGGTGTAGCTGTCGAGGTGGATGCTATATTCGAGCTTAATTAAAATCTATCTTCCAATACTGTAATATTTAAAACCTTGATTTTTAATTTTTATTGGTGAGTATATATTTCTCATATCATAAATAATAAATTTTTTACCTCTTACTAAATTCTTAAAATTTATTGATTTAAAATCATTCCATTCTGTATGAATAATCACGAGATCTGAGTCCTGTACAGACTCTTTAATATTATTAATATAAAAAACATTTTTTACCTTTGAAAACTCTTTTTTATGACCCGTCGGATCAAAATAATTTATTTTAGCACCCTTTTTTGATAGTGTAGGTATCATTTTTAGACTTGAAGAGTCTCTCATGTCATCTGTATTTGCTTTAAATGTGACAC
Source organism: uncultured Pelagibacteraceae bacterium (assembly GCA_902571915.1). Classification (GTDB taxonomy): domain Bacteria; phylum Pseudomonadota; class Alphaproteobacteria; order Pelagibacterales; family Pelagibacteraceae; genus Pelagibacter. The sequence goes on along the minus strand of CACGDY010000001.1, from coordinate 244,686 downwards.
CTAAGAAAGTTATTTTTTTATTTTTAATTTTGTTATTTAAAATTTTATAGACTTTATTAAGTAAAAAATTAGATCTATTCTCATTCGATTTTATTACTGATTTTATTACAGAAAGATTTGTTTTAAACTTATCAGCAGTAGAAATTATTGCTTTAGTATCTTTTGGAAAACATGATCCACCATAACCAGGCCCTGCTCTTAAAAAACGACTACCTATCCTTTTATCTAAACCCATTCCAATTGAAATATCCTCAATATTTATTCCTGTTTTTTCACACAAATTTGCGATTTCATTAATGAATGTAATTTTAGTGGCCAAAAAAGCGTTGGATGAATATTTGATTAATTCAGCAGCTCTTCTTGATGTATAAATATATTGTGCTCCTTTAGAAACTAGAGGTGCATATAAATTATTCATTATACGGTTAGACTTTTTATCATTAGATCCAACAACTATTCTATCAGGAAAAATAAAATCTCGAATAGCTTCACCTTCTCTTAAAAATTCTGGATTCGATACTACAGAAAATTTATTCTTATTGCTCTTTTTTTTTAATATAATTTTTTCAATTTCATCACCCGTTGTTACTGGCACCGTTGATTTGGTAACAATTATCTTAAACTTATTGATTGATAAACTTATCTGTTTTGCTACTTGAAAAATTTGGCTTAGATCTGCACTACTTCCTCCCTTTTTTGTGGGTGTTCCAACACAAATAAAAATTATATCAGAGTCTTTTATTGATTTTTTTAAATCTGACGAAAATTTTAATCTTTTATTTTTATAATTTTTATTTACTAATTCAGTAAGCCCGGGTTCATAAATAGGAATTTTTCCTCTAGAAAGTAGATCTATTTTTTTTAAGTCTTTATCAACACAAATTACATTATTGCCTAGATCAGCAAAGCATACACCGCTAACTAAACCTACATAACCTGTTCCTATCATACAAAGTTTCATGATTTTGCTATTTCTAATGTTGATTTGATATAACCACTCATACTTCCACAATCCAAATATTTTCCAGCGAAATTATGAGCAATGAATTTTTCATCGTTTTGTATCAATGATTGTATTGCATCAGTAATATGAATTTCACCACCTTTACCAGGTTTTTGATTTAACAATTTAGAAAATATTTTTTTTGGAAGAATATATCTTCCTATTACAGCTTTATTTGATGGTGCTCTTGAGATTGAAGGTTTTTCAATCACATCTTTTATAAGGTAATTATTTTTATTTAATTGTTTTCCTAATTTATAAATTCCCCACCTTGAGACAGTTTTTTTTGGTACATTAATACTTGCCATTACGGATGATTTATAGCGATTATGTATATTAATCATCGACTTTGAGCAATTTTTCTTAATTATTAGATCATCTGGTAATAACATAAGAAAAAAATCATCTGTGATAAACTTTTTTGTTTTTAATACTGCATCTCCTGTTCCTAATGGTTTATTTTGGTAAACAAATTTAATCATTTTTTTATATTTCAAAATTTTTTTATATTCTTTAATAACTCTAGGATCTTTCTTCTTTTTTATTATTTTTTTATAAAAACTATCCTTATAAAAATAATCTTTAATCATTTGTTTTTTTTTTGAAATAATAAAAATTACTTTTTTAATACCAGCATTCGCACATTCATCTAAAATATATTCAATACCTGGTTTTCCATTAATAGGTAACAATTCTTTAGCAAATATACTGGTTAAAGGTAATAGTCTTGTGCCCAGACCAGCGAGTGGAATAATTGCTTGTTTAATCATTTAAATGTTTTACTTATTAAAATGTTTTATACAAATGAAAAATTTATTAAACAATATTGATTTAAATGAGGCATTATTTGACAATACAAATATTGGATTTGTGCCAACCATGGGTAGTCTTCATGAGGGTCATATTTCCTTAATCAAAAAATCTTTAAAAGTATGCAATAAAACCATTGTAAGTATATTTGTAAATCCAAAACAATTTAATAACAAAAAAGACTATAAAAAATATCCTAGAAATATAAAAAAAGATATAAATATCTTAAAAAAGCTTAAAGTGGATTTTGTTTATTTACCTAAAATTAAAGATATCTATAAAACTAAAAACAAGATCAAAATTAAACTTAAAAAACAAGATAATATACTATGTGCTAAGTATAGAAAAGGTCATTTTGAAGGAGTAATTGATGTAATGACTCGTTTAACAAAAATAATAAATCCGTCAAAAATATTCATGGGTGAAAAAGATTTTCAACAGTTATTATTAGTAAAAAGATATATTGAAAAAAATTTTAAATCAAAGATTATTCCTTGTAAAACAATAAGAAATAGACACAAATTAGCCTTATCATCTAGAAATATTCTTTTGAATAAAAATGATTTTAACAAAGCAAGTATGTTGGCAAAAGATCTTATTCTTTTTAAAAAAAAATTATTTAAAAAGGAAAATTTAAAGAATTTGGTTATTATAAAAAAAAATGAATTAATTAAGAAATTTGATATTAAAATAGATTACCTTGAATTACGGAACACAAAAAATCTTAAATTAACAAATAGAATTAAAAATGCAAAAATTTTTATTGCTTATTATATCAATGATGTAAGACTAATAGATAATTATTAACATTTACAAAAAGTAGGCTCCCACACCCAGGAAAGATACGAAACCGATAACATCAGTTATAGTTGTTACAAAAACACTTGATGCTATTGCTGGATCTATATTCATCTTTTTTAGTGTGACAGGTACCAATATCCCAAACAAACCTGCAACAATCATTGTCAAAATCATTGAAATTGAAATTATCAAAGAGAGCTGAATGTCTTGAAACCATAATTGAACAATAAATGAGCTTATTATTGCAAAAATAATTCCGTTTAAAATACCTATATTAAATTCTTTCAAAATATTTTGATTGAAATTATTTCTTGTTAAATCATTAGTTGCAAGAGTTCTAACAGTAACAGCTAAAGTTTGCATTCCTGCATTGCCACCCATAGATGCAACTATTGGCATCAAGAAAGCTAGAACAACCATTTGTTCAATTGTAGCCCCAAACAAACTAATGCAATATGTTGCAAGAAATGCAGTGAAAAGATTTAATAATAACCAATTAAATCTTCTTTTTGTTTTTGTTATTACTCCGTCTGTAATTTCCTCATCACCTACACCTGCTAGCCTTAAAGCATCTTCCTCAGCTTCTTCTTTCAAAACCGTTAAAACATCATCAGATGTTATCATGCCCACCAACTTATTATTTTTATCTACTACACATGCTGAGTTAAGATTATAGTTTTCGAATAAATTTCCCACTTCTTCTCTGTCCATATCCACTGGTACTAAAAATATTATGTCATCCATAATTGAGGACATTTTTGATTCTCTTGGATTTCTTAAAACTTTTGAAGATGGAACAATTCCGATTGGTTTAAAATTTTCATCTACAATGTAAATTTCTAAAAATTGTTCTGGTAAATCTCTATTTTCTCTGAGATAATCAATAGTTTGACCCACTGACCAATTACTTGGGATAGCAGTAAATTCTCTTTGCATAATTCTAGCTGCACTATCTTCTGGGTAACTTAAACCCTCAAGTAATGCGAAACGATCTTTTGGTGGAAGCGCACTTAATATTGAATTTTTATTTGTCTCATCTACATTTTCTAAAATTGATATGGCATCGTCAGACTCTAAGTTCTTAAGAATCCTAACTATAGCATCAGACGAGAGATATTTGATAATTTCAGACTGAACAGACTCATTCAGTTCAATGAAAACTTCTGGATCTATCTTAAAATTATTTAATTTTATTAAATTTTCTCTATCATTTTGAGTTAAATGTTCAATAATATCTGCGGCATCAGCAGGGTGCATCTCTTTGAATGAATTGGTAATAAATAAAGCATCATTATTTACAATTTTGTCTGTTAGAACTTTTATATATTCTTTATTAAATTCGAAATTGACCTTTTTATCTTTGATTTTTTTAATTAAAGTCATAAATATACCTATTATTCAGTCGGAACTTTTAATACATAATAAAAAGATTACAATTTATAAATGAATATTGAGATTAAAAAGTCAAAAAATCCAATAAAATATGATGATGCCATCAGGTATATGGAAAATAGATTAAATGAGGTTAACCAAAAATCCTCAAAAGAATTAATTTGGTTGTTAACACACGATGACATTTATACAGCTGGCACAAGCTACAAGGAGAATGAAATTTTAGATAAATCAATTAAGATTGTAAATACTAATAGAGGTGGAAAAATCACTTATCATGGTCCAGGTCAATTGATTTGTTATTTTGTGATTGATTTAAGAAAAAGAAAAAAAGATATAAGGAAATTTATTTCAAAAATCGAAAAAACTATAATTCAGACATTAAAATTTTATAAAATAGACACATTTTCAGATAAAAAAAATATTGGTATTTGGTTTAAAGATAATGAACAAATTAAAAAGGTTGCAGCTATAGGAGTAAGAGTTAGTAAATGGATAGCTTATCATGGCTTCTCAATTAATATTGAAAATAACCTTGAAAAATATAAAGCAATAATTCCCTGTGGTATTAGTAACAGAGGAGTTACAAATTTAAAAAAGATTAAGGATCAAAATTATGATAAATTAGAGGATAAGCTCATTGAATATTTTATCTCAAATCTTTAAAATTAAGTCTCTTTGCTTTAAGTAGATTTTGAAAATAATTAGGTATTAAAGCTTTGAAAGTATATTTATTATCTTTAATTTTGAATCTGATTTTAAATGCATGAAGCATAAGCTTTTTGTTTACGCCTTTATTTAAATTACTAGATTTATATTTATCGTCACCATATATTGAGTGGCCAATATTAAATAATTGTTTTCTTAGCTGATGCTTTCTGCCAGTTATAGGTCTAAGTTCTAAAAAACTTGAGTCATAATTTTTATCTATTACTCTAAAAAAAGTTTTTGCTTTTTCATGTATCTTTCTACCATTATCATATCGTATTAAGTCCTCATTAAATTCACCAGAATTTTTTTTTAATTCTCCATGACAAATCGCCAAATATGTTTTGTGAACTTTTCTTAATCTAAATAAAGAAGTTAATAATTGAGCTGTTTCTCTATTCTTTGCAATTATAAATACTCCAGATGTATCTTTATCCAATCTATGAACTGAAAAAGGTTTGGTATCTTGAAAAAATTTACTTTTAGAAAAAATATCTATCAAATTTTTTTTAGATTTAGTACCTCCTTGAACCGAAATTCCTGAGCTTTTATTCAATACAACGAAATTTTCATTATTTTCAATAATTAGATTCTCATTTTCTTTAACAATAATATTGGATGGACTAAATTTTTTTTTTTTTTGGATAACTTTTGTTTTGTAAATAAAATTAAAGACCTCAATTTTATCATTTAAACTTACTTTAAACGAACTTTTTACCTTTTTTTTATTAACCTTAATTTTTCCTGACCTTAAAATCTTTTCAATTAGCCCTTGAGGTATTTTTCCTAGATTATGTCTAATCCATCTATCGATACGCATATTATTGAATGATGAGTCAATAATAAAACTCTTTTTCATGATATTGAGAATATTTTAAGCTGTTACTGCTTTTTTATCTTCCTTTTTATCTGTCTCTTTTGAAGGTGTTTTTTTCTTTTTATCAATTTTTTTAGCTTCAATATCTCTATCGACAAATTCTATAATCGCCATAGGTGCATTATCACCATATCTAAAACCAGCTTTAATTATTCTCGTGTATCCACCATTTCTTTTTTCATATCGCTTAGATAGTGTTTTTTTAACTTTATTAGCAGATTTAATGTCTTGCAATTGAGAAACCAGTTTTTTAGTAGTCTGAAGGTTGTCTTTTTTTCCAAGAGTAATTAATTTTTCAGCTTGAGGTCTCAGAAACTTTGCTTTTGGTAATGTGGTCTTAATTTGTTCATATTTGATAAGAGAATTTAGCATGTTTTTTAACAGCGCTTTTCTATGTTCTGATGTTCTATTTAACTTTTTATTTGCAAAACCGTGTCTCATTTTTCAAATAGCTTCCTCTAATTTTTTTGACATTTCCGCTATATTATCTGGTGGCCAATTTGGAATTTCCATACCTAAATATAAAGACATACCTGTTAAAACTTCTTTTATTTCATTTAAGGATTTTCGTCCAAAATTTGGTGTTCGAAGCATTTCTCCTTCAGATTTTTGAACAAGATCACCTATGTAAATTATATTATCATTTTTTAAACAGTTCATTGATCTTACTGATAATTCCAATTCATCAACTTTTCTTAATAAGTTTTTATTAAATTCAGGCTCTTTTGAAACTTCTTTAACTGGCGCTTCAACTGGTTCATCAAAATTAATGAACATTTTTAATTGGTCTTGAAAAATTCTTGCAGAGTAAGCAACGGCATCTTCAGCTGAAATTGATCCATTTGTCTCAACTTCCATTGTCAATTTATCATAATCTAGAGCTTTACCTTCTCTAGCTGTACTTACTGAATAGGACACTTTTTTTACAGGGCTATATAAGGAGTCTATTGCAATTAATCCTAAAGGTGGTTCCTCTGGTTTATTTAATTCTGCAGGCACATATCCTTTTCCAGTGTTAACATTCATCTCCATGTAAAAGCTGGTATTTTCATCTAGATTACAAATTACAAGATCGGGATTTAAAATTTCCACATCAGCAACTTGAGTAATATCTGAAGCTTTAATTTCACCAGGTCCTTTTGCATTTAGAACTAATTTTTTAGATCCTTCAGATGAACATTTTAAAGCTAATGATTTTACATTTAAAACTATATCTGTAACATCCTCTCTTACTCCTTTTATAGAGGTAAACTCATGTAAAACACCATCAATTTGTATTGAAGTTACCGCTGCACCTCTTATAGAAGATAATAAAATTCTTCTCAATGAATTTCCAAGTGTTAAACCATAACCTTTTTCTAACGGCTCTGCTATAATTGTTGCTTGAGTCAAATCATCACTAATCTTGACATCTAATTTAGCTGGCTTTATTAATGATTTCCAATTTTTAACATTTACATTTTCTGTTTCCATTAAACTCTCCTTTTCTTAGGTGGTCTTGTTCCATTATGCGGCATAGGTGTTGTGTCCTTTATAGTTAAAATTTTGAACCCTCTAGCTTGAAGTGCTCTCAATGCTGTTTCCCTTCCCGAACCAGGCCCTTTAACTTCTACTGATAATGTTTTCATCCCATACTCTAAAGCTTTAGAAGCTGCAGCATCAGCGGCTATTTGTGCAGCGTAAGGAGTTGATTTTCTTGAGCCCTTAAAACCTTTTTGTCCAGCAGAAGCCCAAGATATTACATTACCATTGGTATCAGCAATAGAAATTATTGTATTATTAAAAGTTGATTGCACATAGGCTATACCATTTAAAATATTTTTTTTAATTTTTTTCTTTTTTGAGTACGAGCTCTTGATTACTTTTTTTACTGATTTTTCAGTATTTTGCTCTTTAATATTTTTTTTTTCAGTTTTAGCCATTATTATTTTTTAAGCGGCGTTAATTTTTTACCAGCAATTGCTATAGCTTTGCCTTTTCTAGTTCTAGCGTTGCATCTTGTTCTTTGCCCTCTAACTGGAAGTTTTTTTCTATGTCTTGATCCACGATAACATGCAAGATCTATCAATCTTTTTATACTTAAAGAATAATCTCTTCTTAGATCTCCCTCTACCTTAAAATTTTGATCAATGTACTCCCTTATTTTTAAAATTTCATCATCAGTAAGCTCATTAATTCTTTTTTTTTTAGGTATTTCTAATGATAAGCAAATCTGTTTTGAGAACTTATCCCCAATTCCATAAATATAAGTCAATCCAACATGAACAAGTTTGTTTTGTGGAATGTTTATACCTGCTATACGAGCCATAATATTGTGATAAATTCAGACTTTTTATATAATAAGTTTTTTTAATGTCAACTTTTAAACCTTTAAAATATTATTAATTTTTCTTGAAATTTCATCAATTTTTAAGCCTCCATCAATTTCTTTAAAATTCGATTTAAGTGAATAATAATCAAGTACAGGTCTAGTGGTTTCCATGTAAATTTCATACCTTTTAATAGTAACATCTATCTCATCATCAGATCTTTGCTCTAAAACTTTCCTATTTTCAATTCTTTTAATAATAGTTTCTTTGTCTACTTTTAAAAAAAAAATAAAATCTATTTTTTGATCTGTATTTTCTAGTAACAAATCTAAATTTTTTGCTTGATCGATAGTTCTGGGATATCCATCAAAAATAAGTTTATTTTTATTTCTGGGATTTTTTATAACTTTCTCTATTAATTGATTTACTATTCCATCATCAACAAATTTTCCTTCATTCATATTGTTTATAATTTTTTTACCAATATCTGTATTATTTTTAATCTCATTTCTTAATATATCACCAGTAGATATTTGATAATTGTCTAGTTTTTTTTGTAAATACTTAGCTTGCGTACCTTTGCCAGCACCGGGTGGTCCAAATAATATTATATTCACTTTTTTATTTACCGAATTTTGTTTTTTTAATTAATTGTTCGTACTGCGAACTCATCAATCTTGTTTGAATTTGAGTTACTGTATCAATAGCGACTACTACAACAATCAAAATTGAGGTCCCTCCTAAATAAAATGGAATAGGATAATTAGCTATCAAAAATTCTGGCATCAAACAAACTAAAGTTAAATATAGAGCACCAATAGTTGTTAACTTTGTTAAAATATTTTCTATATACAAAGCTGTACTTTCACCAGGTCTTATACCAGGTATAAACCCTCCATATTTTCTTAAATTCTCTGCAGTTTCAGCTGGATTAAATGTAATCGACGTATAAAAAAATGTGAAAAAAATAATTCCTGATGCATACAGCAGCATATAGAGTGGTTGGCCTTGAGTAAAAAATGAACTTATATTTAAAAAAGTCTCATTATCTGAAAAATTAAAATTTGAGAATGTAACAGGTAAAAGTAATAATGCTGAAGCAAATATAGCAGGGATAACTCCTGCTTGATTAATCTTAAGTGGTAAATGTGAAGACTCACCTCCATACATTTTGTTACCCATCTGTCTTTTTGGATAATTAATTAAGATTTTTCTTAAAGCTCTTTCCATAAAAACGATAAATAAAATTGTAATAATTAATAAAACAAAAATTCCAATTATCATTATTGTTGAAATAGCACCAGTTCTTCCAAGTTCAAAAGTTGTTACTAAAGCTCTTGGTATTTCTGCAACTATCCCCGCAAAAATAATAAGTGAAATTCCATTACCTATTCCACGCTGTGTTATTTGTTCACCAAGCCACATTAAAAAAATTGTACCTGCAACAATTGTTGTTACTGTTGATATTTTAAAAAAAATTCCTGGATTAATAACTAAATTTGCTGATGACTCTAATCCTACTGCCAGACCATATCCTTGCACTGTTGCAAGCAAAACAGTTCCATATCTCGTAATTTGCGTAATTTTTGCTCTTCCCGTTTCACCTTGAGATTTTAAATTTTTAAAATAGTCAGATACTCCAGTTAAAAGTTGAACAATAATAGATGAGGATATGTAAGGCATAATACCTAAAGCAAAAATGGCCATTCTACTTACTGCTCCTCCAGCAAAAACATTAAACATTCCCAATAGTCCTTTTTGATTACCTTCCATGAGAACTTTAAGTTCTTCAGGATCAATACCAGGTAAAGGTACAAACGTTCCAAATCTATATACAGCCAATATACCAATTGTAAAAATAATTCTGTTTCTCAAATCAATTGATGAAGAGCTGCTCATTGAATACTTTTATTTTTTTATTTGTAAAGAACCACCGATTTTTTCGAGTTTTTCTATTGCTGATTTTGAAGCTAGATCTGCTTCAATATTAATTTTTGATTTAATCTCTCCTGTACCTAAAATTTTGAGTTTTTTTGAATTTTTGTTAATTAATTTTAATTTTTTTAAAGTTTCAGAATTTATAGTATCACCAGATTTTATAGACTTTTTATCTATATAAGTTTGTATCTTTTGAAGATTTAATACTGTTACCATTTTTTTTGAAATAGGATTGAAACCTCTTTTTGGTAATCTTCTGTAAAGGGGCATTTGTCCTCCCTCAAAACTTTTTATTGCAACACCCGATCTAGATTTTTGACCTTTTACACCTCTTCCAGATGTCTTTCCCTTTCCTGAGCCAATGCCTCTTCCTACTCTTATTTTTGCTTTAATAAATTTTTCTCTATTATTTAAACTAATCATTATCCTCTTTTCTCTATAATCTCTGAAATTTTTTTATTTCTAATTGAAGAAATTTGTTTTGGTGAATTTTGTTTTTTTAAAGCTTTCATAGTGGCTCTTATGACATTATGTGCATTAGATGTACCCATTGATTTAGCAACAATGTCTTTTACCCCTAAAACTTCACAGACTGCTCTAACAGGTCCACCTGCAATAATTCCAGTGCCTTTAGATGCTGCTCGGAGTACTATTTTACCAGATCCATCTTTTGCTCTTACATCATGATGAATTGTTCTACCTTCTCTAAGAGGAATGTGTATTAATTTTCTTCTTGCCATCTCATTTGCTTTTTTAATCGCATCAGGAACTTGTTTGGCTTTTGCATGAGCTATTCCTATTTTTCCTGCCTGATTGCCAACTACAACTAATGCAGAAAAACCAAATCTTCTTCCACCTTTAACAACTTTAGTAATCCTATTGATATGAACAAGTTTTTCTAAAATATCGTCAGTTTTTTTCTCTTTAGCTTCCATGTTAAAATTTCATCCCATTCTTTCTAAGTGTTTCAGCAAATACTTTAATTCTTCCATGATACTTATAAATACCTCTATCAAAAAAAATCTTACTAATATTTTTTTCTTGGGCTTTTTTTGCCAATTTTTCAGCAACTATTTTTGACATCTCAGTCTTATTCATTTTCGGTTTAGATTTAAGATCTTTTTCAATAGAAGAAGCTGATAATAAAGTTTTATTTCTAGTATCATCAATGATTTGAGCAAAAATATTCTTTGACGATCGCATTATACTTAATCTTAATCTGTCTTTAGGTGCAACTTGTTTAAGTTTGTTGCTTACTCTAAATTTTTTTCTTATTACTGTATTTAATTTCATTATTTTTTCTTTCCTTCTTTTTTAAGTACATATTGACCTTTTTCTCTTATTCCTTTGCCTTTATAAGGTTCAATTTTTCTTAAGGTTTTAATTTTTGAAACAACTTCACCAACTTGTTGTTTATCATAGCCAACTATCTTCAGTGTTGTTTGTTTTTCTACACTTATTTTGATACCATTAGGTATTTCAAAGTTTATGTCATGACTATAACCAAGTTGTAAATTTAATGTATTCCCTTTTACCATTGCTCTATATCCTACTCCAACTAATTCTAAAGTTTTCTCATAACCTTTACTTGATCCAATAACTGCATTGTTTATTAAACTCCTATTCATCCCCCACAATCTTTTAATATTTTGATCAAGTTTTTTTGGTTTTATAGATATTTGTTTTCCATCTTTTATGTCTAGGTTAAATAAATCCAAGTCAATATTTAATGATTTTTTTCCTAACGGTCCCTCAATATTCAAAATATTTCCTGCTAAGGCAACTTTTACTTTATCTGGGATTGTTATATTTATTTTACCTATTTTAGACATTAAAACACCTTGCAAATTATTTCACCACCAACTCTTTGTTTTCTCGCATCAATATCTGTCATTACACCTTTTGGAGTTGATATAATAGCGATTCCTAATCCATTATTTATTTTAGGTAGACTATCGGCACTTGAAAATATTCTTCTACCAGGTTTTGACACCCTCTCAAAAGCATTTATCACTGGATTGCCCGAGTGGTATTTAAGTTCTAAACTTAATATAGATTTATTAGTTTCAGATTGAACTTTAAAATCTTTTATAAAACCCTCATTTTTTAATATATTGGCAATTTTTGTTTTAAAATTTGAATTTGGTAATTCAACTTTTTTATGATTTCTAGATTGAGCATTTTTAACTCTAGCTATCATATCTCCTATTGGGTCACTTAAACTCATAATTTCCTTTCTACCAACTTGATTTAACTAAACCTGGTATTTTCCCTTGTAATCCAAGTTGTCTTAAAGCAATTCTTGATATTTTTAATTTTCTATAAACTCCATGTGGTCTGCCAGTTATTTGACATCTATTCATAACTCTGACTTTAGCTGAATTTCTGGGTAATTTAGATAATTTTTGTTGTGCCTTGAACCTTTCCTCTAAAGATAACTTTTTATTCATAATAATTTTTTTTAGTTTGTCTCTTTTCTTATAAAATTTATTAGAAAGCTTTATTCTTCTATTGTTTTTGTTTATTGAGCTCATCTTTGCCATATTTAATTGTCTCCTTTTTTTATAAATGGAAAATTTAATTGTTCTAGTAAAGCTAAACTATGGTCTTTACTTTTGGAAGAAATTACAATCACAATATCTAGTCCTCTAATTTTATCCGCCCTATCAAAACTAACTTCAGGGAAGATAATATGTTCTTTTACTCCAAATGTATAATTTCCAAATTTATCAAATCCATTTAATGAAAGACCTCTGAAGTCTTTTATTCTAGGTAAAGCTATATTTACTAATCTATCTAAAAATTCATACATTTTATTTTTTCTTAAAGTTACTTTTAATCCAGCATTAGAACCTTTACGGGTTTTAAAATTTGCTACGGATTTTTTAAATTTTGTAACCACTGGTTTTTGACCAGTTATTTTAGATAAATCTTCCTCACAAGATTTGATAATTTTAGAGTCATTACCATCCAAACCTAGCCCCATATTTATTACAATCTTTTCAATTTTAGGACCCATATATAAGTTTTTAAAACCAAACTTATCCTTCAAAGAAGGTTGTATCTTTTTATAATAAAGTTCTTTTAGTCTTGGACTCATTATTTTTTGACCTCACTTTTTTTGGTTTTATTCTTATCAATAACCAAAGTAAGATTTGATAAATGAATAAAATTTTCTTTTGAGATAATTCCACCTTTTTTCTCTTTTGTTGTTTTAATGTGTTTTTTAACAATATTTATATCTTTAACTTTTGCTTTGTTATCTTTTCTATTAATCTCGATAACTTCACCCTCTTTTTTTTTGTCTTTACCAACTAATATTCGTACTTTAGAGCCTTTTTTAATCATTATAATACCTCCGGTGCTAAAGATATAATCTTCATTTGTCCTCTGGTTCTTAATTCTCTTGTAACCGGTCCAAATATTCTTGTTCCAACTGGTTCACCTTTGTCGTCAACTAAAACTGCAGCATTATTATCAAATTTTACCTTTGAACCATCGTCCCTATGAATTCCTTTTTTTACTCTTACAACTACTGCTTTATGAACTGAGCCCTTTTTTACTTTTCCTTTAGGTATTGCCTCTTTTACAGCAATAACTATTGTATCTCCAATACTAGCATATCTTCTTTTAGAGCCACCTAAAACTTTTATACATTCTATTTTTTTTGCCCCAGTATTATCAGCTACTTGTAATTCTGTTTGAACTTGTATCATTATTTTACATTTCCCATTACTTGAAATTTTTTGTTTTTAGAAAACGGTTTACTTTCAATTATCGAAACTCTATCTCCTGTTTTAAACTTATTATTTTCATCATGTGCGTTATACTTTTTCCTCACTTTAATTACTTTTTTTAACAAAGGGTGAGAATATTTTCTTTCAACCAACACAGTAATAGTTTTATTTGGTTTATCGCTCACAACTACACCAGTTAAAATTTTTTTTGGCATTTAATCTCTCCTCATCATTGTTTTTAATCTTGCTATATTTTTTTTTGTTTCATTTATTTTTGAGGGATTAGGAATTTGAGAATTAATTTTTTGAAATCTCAAATTAAATAAATCTTTTTTTAACTTGTCTATATTTTTTATAATTTGATCTTTAGTTAATTTTTTAATTTCTTTTTTTTTCATTTTAAGCAAATCTTTTAATTGTTTTTGTTTTGATTGGAAGTTTTGCTGAAGCTTTATATAGTGCTTCCTTAGCTATTTGTTCTGAAACTCCATCAACCTCAAATAAAATTCTTCCCGGCTTAACCCTACATGCATAATATTCTGGAGATCCTTTTCCTTTTCCCATTCTCACTTCTATTGGTTTTTTTGATATTGGAATATTTGGAAATATTCTTGTCCATACTCTTCCCTGTCTTTTCATATGCCTTGTCAAAGCAACTCTTGCTGCCTCAATTTGTTTTCCAGTAACTCTGTCAGGAGACATTGCTTTTAGTGCAAAAGCACCGTAATTGATGAAATTTGCTCTCGAAGCAGTGCCATGAATTCTGCCCTTGTGAGCTTTTCGCCATTTTGTTCTTACTGGTTGTAACATTTTATTCTTTACTTTCTTTTAATTTAATTTTGTTAGTTTCTTGACTAAATTCTTTTGCAAATACTTCGCCTTTATAAATCCAAACTTTAATTCCAATTATCCCATATGTTGTTAACGCTTCAGCTTCGGCATAGTCAATATCAGCTCTTAATGTGTGAGATGGTATACTTCCATCTCTTAACCATTCAGTTCTTGCAATCTCATTTCCACCTAACCTTCCACTTACTGAGACCTTTATGCCCCTTGCTCCTAATCTAAGACATGATTGCATAGCTCTTTTCATTGCTCTTCTGTATGAGATTCTTTTGACTAATTGTTGCGCAATATTTTCAGCAACTAAATAAGCATTCGTTTCAGGTTTTTTTACTTCTTTAATATTTAATGTAACTTCATTTTTAGTAAATTTAGATAAATTATTTTTAATTTTATCTATATCACTTCCCTTTTTTCCAATAACAAAACCTGGCCGCGATGTATAAATGGTTACATAGCATTTATTTGAAGTTCGTTCGATCATTACTTTAGAAACACCGGAATTGACAACATTTTTTTTGACGTATTCACGAATTTTAAAATCCTCAATTAAATAATTTCCAAAATCCTTTTTTTTGGCGTACCATACAGAGTCCCAACCCCTATTAATACCTAATCTAAAACCAACTGGATTAACTTTTTGTCCCATGACTCTCCATTTTTGTTTTTTCAGCCAAAATAATTGTTACACTCGAATACGGTTTTAAAATTGGTGCAGCACGCCCCTTTGCTCTTGGTCTGAATCTTTTCATTGTTATTTTTTTTCCACAATATGCCTCTTTTACAAAAAGCTTATCAATATCATATTGAAAGTTATTTTCAGCATTAGCTACTGCAGAGCTTATTGTTTTTCTAATATCTTTAGTAATTCTTTTTTCAGAAAATTGTAGGTCTCTAATTGCAATATCAACTTTTTTTCCAACTATTCCTTTTAGTATAGGATTAAGTTTTCTTATACTAGATCTTACATTGTTATTAATTGATCTTACTGTCTTATCCTTATTTTTTTCTAATTTATTTTTTCTACTCATAATTATTTTTTCTCCTCAGCCTCAGCTGGTTTAGCTTTTTTATCTGCCGGAGTGTGTCCGAAAAAAGTTCTTGTAGGTGCAAACTCACCTAATTTATGACCTACCATATCCTCAGAAACAGTAATTGGAATAAACTTTTTTCCATTATAAATTAAAAAACTAACGCCTACAAAATCAGGAATAATTGTTGATTTTCTCGACCAAGTTTTTATTGGAATTTTTTTTACATCATTTTTGTATTTATCAACTTTTTTCATTAAACTTTCCTCTACAAATGGTCCTTTCCAGACGGCTCTAGACATATTATTTTGTATCCTTCCTTCTGTTTCTTCGTTTAATTATAAATTTATCTGTTCTTTTGTTATCTCTTGTTTTAAGACCCTTTGCAGACTGACCTGTTGGTGATACCGGATGTCTCCCTCCAGCTGATTTTCCTTCACCACCACCGTGTGGGTGATCAACTGGATTTTTAACCACACCTCTTGTGTGAGGTCTTCTACCTAGCCATCTTGATCTACCTGCTTTTCCTATTTTAATATTCTTTTGATCAGGATTACTTAGTACCCCAATTGTTGCTAATGATCTTGAATCAATTTTTCTTACCTCTCCAGATGAAAGTTTAATTAGTGTATAATTTCCATCAATACCACTTATGGTAACTGATGTGCCTGCGGATCTAGCAATTTTTCCGCCAGCACCGGGTTGTATCTCTACATTATGAATATCTATTCCTACAGGAATATCCTGCAAAGGCATGCAATTGCCTATTTTGATTTCCTTTTTTGAGCCGTTTTCTATTTTATCTCCAATCTTTATTTTTTGTGGTGCCAAATAATAACTATGAGTATTATCATCAAATTTAATAAGCATTATGTGACATGATCTATTTGGATCATATTCAATTCTCTCAACAGTCCCTAATACATCAAATTTTTTTCTATAAAAATCAATATGTCTATACATTTTTTTGTGTCCGCCAGATCTATTAATTGAAGTAATGTGGCCATTATTGTTTCTTCCTTTCATTGCTTTTTTAGGTGAAACAAGACTTTTAAAAGGTTTGCCTTTCCATAAATCTTTTCTGTCTACAAGAATAGTACCTCTAGTTGATTTTGTATAAGGTTTGAAAGTTTTTAAAGCCATTTTATATTCCTGATGTTAGGTCAATACTTTGACCTTTTTTTAGAGTTACAATTGCTTTTTTAAAGCCGGGTTTTTTAACCTTTTGGCCTCTGGTCAATTTTGTTGTTGATTGTTTATTGATTATATTGATTTTGGTCACATTCACTTTAAATATTTTTTCAATATTATTTTTTAAGTTCTTTTTATTTGCTCGCGAGGGAACTTTAAATACGATTTTATTATACTCAGATAGATTAGTTGACTTTTCAGTAACAAAAGGAGCTAAAATTTTATCATATAAATGCACCTTACTCATTATTTAAACCTCGTTTCTAATTCTTTAATCGAGCTTTCTGTAAAAACAACTTTTTTAAACTTAACTAAATCATATGAACTAAAATGATTAACATCAGTAACTTTTACATTCGGTATATTTTTAATTGATCTTTCAATTTTATCTTTTGAGGATTTGTCGAGAATTAAAATTGAACTCATAATATCAAATTTTTTAATTATCAAATTCATTTCTTTAGTCTTTTTAATTTCAGTTTTAAAATCGCTAAAAACTAATAAATTTTTATCTTTTATTTTCTCACTAAAAATTGAGGCTATGCTTTGCTTTTTCTCACTCTTGTTTAATTTTCTTTTTTTGTAAGATAACTGACCTTTTGGTCCATGAGCAATTCCACCACCAACAAATATAGGGGCTTTTTTACTAGCATGTCTTGCATTTCCAGTTCCCTTTTGTGCATATATCTTCGAAGTTGGTCCCGATACCTCATTTTGTTGCTTAGTTTTTGCGTGTCTACCTTTATAATTAGCATTAGATTTATACAAAACACTACTCACTAATCTATTATTAATTTTGGCAGAGAAGATTTTATCTAACACTTCAAAAGTTTCTTTTTTACCATTTAAATTTAGTTTTTCTATTTTCATTGTTTTTTCTTTTTATCAGGAATTTTTTTAGCCTCATCTGCAGCTTTAATTTTTTCAATCATTGTTAACTTTTTAATATTTTTTACTGATTTTTTAACAAGAACTTCAGAATTTTTTGAACCTGGTATTGAGCCTTTTAAGTATAACAATTCATTTTCTAAGTCAGTTTTTATAATCTCTATGTTTTGCATAGTTCGAAATTTATCACCCATATGTCCGGCCATTTTTTTTCCTTTAAAAACTTTTCCTGGATCTTGTCTTTGACCTGTGGAACCATGAGATCTATGAGATATTGAAACTCCATGAGATGCTCTAAGACCCCCAAAATTGTGTCTTTTCATTGCACCAGCAAATCCTTTACCTATCGTTTTAGATTTAGTATCTACAAATTTGACGTCTTTAAAAATTTCTAATCCAAACTCATTTCCTTCTTTAAAATTCTCTATATTTGAAACTTTAAACTCTTTAAGTTTTTTTTTCGGTTCTGTATTTTTTTTTGAAAAAAAACCTTTCATAGCTTTTGAAAGTTTTGAATTTTTTATCTTTCCATAACCTAATTGGATCGCTTTATACCCTCTCTTTTGCTCATCTATAATCTGAATTATTCTAGCTTTTTCCATTTTCAAAACAGTAACAGGTATAATTTGACCAGTTCTATAAAACTCTCTAGTCATTCCCAGTTTTTTCCCAATTAAAGCAATTTCAGACATAATTATATTTTTATCTCCACATCTACTCCTGAAGCTAAATCTAACTTCATTAAAGCCTCAACTGTTTGTGGGGTTGGTTCAATAATATCAATCAATCTTTTATGAGTTCTAGACTCAAATTGTTCTCTACTTTTTTTATCAATATGAGGTGATCTTAAGACAGTATATCTCTCAATTCTTGTTGGTAACGGAATTGGACCTTTGATTGTCGCTCCTGTTCTTTTAACAGTATTAACTATTTCTTCAGTAGAAGCATCCAGAATCTTATTGTCATATGCTCTTAATTTTATTCTGATATTTTGTTTTTCCATTTTAACCTACAACCTTCTTGGTTACTTCATCCTGGACATTTTGAGGAACTTTAGAATAATGATCAAAAAACATTGAATATTGAGCTCGCCCTTGAGACATGGATCTTAAATTGTTGATATACCCAAACATATTTGCCAAAGGTACCATTGCAGTTATCACCGTAGCATTTCCTCTTTGTTCTTGCGTACTAATTTGACCTCTTCTACTATTTAAGTCACCAATTACATCACCCATATAATCTTCTGGAGTAACAACCTCAACTCTCATTATCGGTTCTAAAAGTTTCAACCCACCTTGAGTACATGCCTGTTTGAAACAGGACCTACTTGCTAATTCAAATGCTAATACACTAGAGTCTACGTCATGATGAAGCCCGTCAACTATAGTTACCTTATAATCTATCATTGGAAATCCAGCTAATATTCCACTGTCAGAAACTGTCTCTATACCTTTTTCTACACCAGGTATAAATTCTTTTGGTATTGCTCCACCTTTAATAGCACTTTCAACAGACCTACCTTTGCCAGGCTCTTGAGGCTCCACTAAAAGTTTAACTTTAGCAAATTGGCCCGCTCCTCCACTTTGTTTTTTGTGTATATACTCAAATTCTGCAGACTTTTCTATTGTTTCTCTATATGCTACCTGAGGTGCTCCCACATTTGCCTCTACTTTAAATTCTCTTTTCATTCTATCTACAATTATATCTAAATGTAATTCTCCCATTCCTTTAATTATGGTTTGGCCTGACTCCTCATCAGAGGAAACTCTAAATGAGGGATCCTCTTTAGCTAATCGAGCTAAAGCTTCACCCATTTTTTCTTGATCTCCTTTTGTTTTAGGTTCTACCGCAATTTCTATAACAGGGTCAGGAAATTCCATTGGTTCAAGTAAAACAGGATTTTCCTTATTACACAAAGTATGTCCAGTCATAGTATTTTTTAGCCCTGCAAGTGAAACTATATCTCCTGTATTGGCTTCTTTAATGTCCTCTCTTGAATTAGCATGCATCAATAGCATTCTTCCTACTCTTTCCTCTTTATCAGTTGATGAGTTATATACTGCTGTCCCTGATTTAACAGTTCCTGAATAAATTCTTATAAAAGTTAATGAACCTACGAATGGGTCATTAGCTACTTTGAAAGCTAAGGCTGAAAATGGTTCTTTATCTTCAAATTTCATGTCAATTTCTTCTTCAGATCCAACTTTTGTTCCTTTTATAGACCCAATATCTAAAGGACTTGGCAAATAATTGACTACAGCATCTAATAAAGGTTGTACTCCTTTATTTTTAAATGCAGATCCAGTCAAAACAGGGACAAAATCAAAGCTTAACGTACCTTTCCTTATACATTTTATTAAGTCCTTTTCATTTATATCATTCCCGTTTAAATAACTTTCCATTAACTTTTCGTCTTGCTCAACAGCTAATTCTACTAATTCTGTTCTATATTTTTGAGAGATTTCTTTTAAATCATCTGGAATATCTTTATATTCCCATGCTGCACCTAAATCCTCATTTTTCCAAACCTGCGCTTTCATCTTCACTAAATCAACTACGCCAGTTAAAGAGGACTCAATTCCGATTGGAACTTGTAAAACAAGAGGTTTTGCTCCCAATCTATCTTTTATCATATCAACACATCTGAAAAAATCTGCACCAGTTCTATCTAATTTATTTACAAAACAAATTCTTGGAACCTTATATTTATCCGCTTGACGCCAAACTGTTTCAGATTGAGGCTCAACACCAGCTACACCATCAAATACAGCTACTGCTCCATCAAGTACTTTTAAGGATCTCTCAACTTCAATAGTAAAATCAACATGACCAGGTGTATCTATAATATTAATTCTATGATCTTGCCAAAAACAAGTAGTAGCTGCTGAGGTAATTGTGATACCTCTTTCTTGTTCTTGCTCCATCCAATCCATCGTGGCAGCACCATCATGTACTTCTCCTATTTTATGACTTTTGCCAGTATAATATAAAATTCTTTCAGTAGTTGTTGTTTTACCCGCATCAATATGAGCCATTATTCCTATGTTTCTATATTTGTCTAATGAATGAGATCTTGACATAAATTATTACCATCTAAAATGTGCAAAAGCCTTATTAGACTCTGCCATTTTATGTACATCCTCTCTTTTTTTAAATGCTGCACCTTTTTTTTCATATGCATCAAAGAGTTCGTTAAAAATCTTATCAGACATATGTTTATCTTTTCTTTTTCTTGCAGACTCAACAAGCCATCTAATTGCTAAAGCTTGAGCTCTTTTGCTTTTAACTTCGACTGGTACTTGATATGTTGCTCCACCAACTCTTCTAGACCTTACTTCTACTGTAGGTTTAATATTATTTATAGCCTCATTAAATATATTTATTGGTTCCTCTTTAGATTTTTTTTTTATTTTTTCAATTGCATCATAAACTATTTTCTCTGCAACATTTTTTTTGCCATCATACATTATTGAATTAATTAGTTTAGGAATGATAACAGAATTAAATTTTGGATCTGGGGTCACTTTTTTTTTAGGTTGTGTCTTTTTTCTGGACATTTATTTACCTTTTTTTGTTCCGTAGAGTGATCTTCTTTGTTTTCTATTAGCTACTCCTTGAGTATCTAAATTTCCTCTTAATATATGGTATCTGACTCCTGGTAAGTCTTTAACCCTACCTCCTCGTATAAGTACAACTGAGTGTTCTTGAAGGTTATGTCCTTCACCTGGTATGTAAGCTGTTACCTCAAAACCATTTGACAGCCTAACTCTTGCAACTTTTCTTAAAGCTGAGTTAGGTTTTTTTGGAGTTGTTGTATATACTTTCACGCAAACACCTCTTTTTAAAGGTTGTTTTTGCAAAGCAGGAACCTTGTTCCTTGTTACTTGTTTAACTCTTTTTTTTTTCAACAATTGGTTAATTGTAGGCATATTTTTTAATTAAATTAATATTTTTAGCTGAAATAACTGACGGGTTATTCATGGCAGCGTTTAGTATGATAACTGATACTACATTCCAACCAAAAATATCGCCAAATTACTAATTAATTTGACTTTGTCAAACTAAAACTCTTGTATTAATTGCAATTTTCTATTGATTTACTTGGTTTTCTGAGGCTTCTAATTTATCCTTTTCAGATAAGAATTTATTGTCGTCTTCAATTGCCTTTTTATTCCATCTATTCTTAATATTTCCAGTACCTGCTGGAACTAATCTTCCAACAATTACATTTTCTTTTAATCCATTTAAAGGATCAATTTTACCTTTTATAGCTGCATCCGTAAGAACTCTTGTAGTTTCTTGAAAAGATGCGGCTGAAATAAATGATTCAGTTTGTAGCGATGCTTTTGTAATTCCCATCAAGACCCTTTCTCCAAACGCCGGTTTTTTTCCTTCAGAAATAAGTTTTTCATTAATATTATCAAATTTAATTCTATCAATTATTTCACCAGGTAAATAAGAAGAGTCACCTGAGTTCTTTACTTCAACTTTTTTTAACATTTGACGCAAAATTGTCTCAATGTGTTTATCATTTATTATAACCCCTTGAAGTCTGTAAACTTCTTGAACCTGATTAACAAAATATTCTGTTAAATCTTTTATACCCATAATTCTTAAAATATCATGAGGCAGTGGTTGTCCATCTAACAAATATTCTCCTTTTTTGATTTTTTCACCTTGATTAAAATTTATATGTTTTCCTTTAGGAATTAAATAATTTGAAGGCTCAGACCCATCTTCAGGTACAATTGAAATTCTTTGTTTACCTCTTACTTCTTTACCAAAAATTACTTGTCCATCATTTTCAGCTATGATAGCACTATCCTTAGCTTTACGAGCCTCAAAAAGTTCAGCAACACGAGGAAGACCTCCAGTGATATCTTTTGTTTTTGTTGTTTCTTTTGGAAGTCTTGCTATTACATCACCTGCAGAAACTTTTTGTCCATCTTTAACAGAAAGAATTGAGTCGGGAACTAAATAATATCTTGCTTCATTATCATCAGCTTTTTTTATAACGTTTCCTTTTTCATCTCTTAAAGTTATCCTTGGTTTAAGATCTGAACTTTTTGATTGAGATCGCCAATCAACTACTGATTTAGATGATATTCCAGTAGCGTCATCAGTTGTTTCTTGAATAGATACACCATCAATTAAATCTACGTAGCTTGCAATACCACTCTTTTCTGCAATTACAGGTGTAGTGTAGGGATCCCACTCACAAATTTTGGTATTTGATTTTACTCTATCACCATTTTTGAAAAATAGTTTTGAACCATAAGCAACTTTATAAACTGCAACCTGAACACCATTATTGTCTTCAATCGATAGTTGGGTGTTCCTTCCCATTACAATTAAATTTTTCTTAGAGTCCTCTAAAATATTTGAGTTTATTATTTTTAACGTTCCCTCATTCTTAGTAACAATTTGAGAGTCCTGTTTAACTGAGGCTGTTCCACCTACGTGGAAAGTTCTCATTGTTAACTGTGTACCAGGTTCTCCTATTGACTGTGCGGAAATCATCCCAATTGCCTCTCCAACATGAACCATTTTACCTCTTGATAGATCTCTACCGTATGAGATAGCACAAACTCCTTCTTTAGAACCACATGTCATTACAGAGTAGACTTTAACTGACTTTATACCAGCTGCATCTATTTTATCACAACCTGACTCATCTATCATTGTTAATTTTTTTATGATCACTTCCCCGGTTATTGGATGTTTTACATCGTCGAACGTTACTCTACCTAAAGCTCTTTCTGATAAACTTACTACAACATTTCCACCTTCTAAAATTTCTGATAGCTCAATAAATCCTGGTTTTTTACAATCGCATTCTTTTTTTGTTATAGTAAGATCCTGGGCAACGTCGCATAATCTTCTAGTTAAATAACCTGAACTCGCTGTTTTTAATGCAGTATCAGCCAAACCCTTTCTAGCTCCATGAGTAGAGTTAAAGTATTCAAGTGCTGTCAATCCTTCTTTAAAATTAGATGTGATTGGACTTTCAATAATTTCTCCAGATGGTTTCGCAATTAATCCTCTCATACCAGCTAATTGTTTCATTTGAGCTGCTGAACCTCTTGCTCCACTATCTGCCATCATGAATACTGAATTTATTTTTAATCCCTCAGGGGTTTTTTCTGTAGCCGAAATTCCCTTCATCATTTCTCCAGCAACTTTATCAGTACACTTCGACCAAGCATCAACAACTTTGTTATATTTTTCTCCTCTTGTAATTAAACCCTCAGCATATTGTGTTTCATAGTCTGCAATTAATTTTTTGGTATCATCTATTAACTGAGTTTTATTCTGAGGTATAACTAGATCATCTTTTCCAAAAGATATACCAGCCTTGAATGCATGTTTAAATCCTAAATCTTTTAATTTATCACAGAAAATTACAGTTGTTTTTTGACCACAAAATCTAAATACAATATCGATCACTTCTGAGACAACCTTTTTGGGCAATAATCTATCTACTAAAGAGAATTTTATATCTTTATTTTTTGGTAATAAATTAGCTAATAAAAACCTTCCAGCAGTAGAAGTATATTTTTCAAATTTTTTATTACCTTTTTCATCTAGTGTCTCAAATCTTGAAATAATTGTACTATGAACTTTAATTTCACCTGAAGACAATGCAAATTCAATTTGATCTGCATTAACAAAATAACCTGAAGGTTTATCGGTCAAGGGTTCTTGAGATAAATAATAAATACCTAATATCATATCCTGACTTGGTACAATAATAGGTTTTCCATTAGATGGTGATAGAATATTGTTAGTTGATAACATTAAAATTCTCGCCTCAAGTTGGGCTTCTAGACTTAATGGTACGTGAACAGCCATTTGATCTCCATCAAAATCTGCATTGAAAGCTGCACAAGTTAATGGGTGTAATTCTATAGCATCGCCTTCTATTAACTTAGGTTCAAATGCTTGTACTCCTAATCTATGAAGTGTTGGGGCTCTATTTAATAAAACAGGGTGTTCTCTAACTATAAGTTCTAATGCATCCCAAACAGCATTTGTTTCTTTTTCTACAAGTTTTTTTGCTTGTTTAATCGTTGATGCTAATCCTAATTTGTTTAATCTTGCATATAAAAAAGGTTTAAAAAGTTCTAAAGCCATTTTTTTCGGTAATCCACACTCATGTAATTTTAAATCAGGTCCAACAACAATCACTGATCTTCCAGAATAATCTACCCTTTTACCGAGTAAGTTTTGTCTAAATCTGCCTTGTTTACCTTTCAACATCTCCGCTAGAGACTTTAGAGGTCTTTTCCCAGTTCCCGTAATTACTCTTCCCCGCCTTCCATTATCAAACAAAGCATCAACTGACTCTTGTAACATACGTTTTTCATTCCTAACGATAATGTCTGGTGCTTTTAAATCCATAAGTCTTTTTAATCTGTTATTTCGATTAATAACCCTTCTATACAAATCATTTAAATCTGATGTTGCAAATCTTCCACCATCTAGAGGAACAAGAGGTCTTAACTCAGGAGGTATAACCGGGACTACTGTCATAATCATCCATTCAGGTTTTTGTCCTGTTTCAATAAATGACTCTATTAACTTAAGTCTTTTAATGGCTCTTTCTTCATTTACTTTAGATTTTGTTTCTTTAATATAATTAACTAGATTTGTTCGCTCTAATTCAAGATCTAAACTTTTTAACATTTCAAGCACTGCCTCAGCTCCTATACCAGTGGTAAAAGCTTCTTCACCAAATTCATCTTGAAATTTTGCTAACTCTTCTTCATTTAAAAGTTGATTTTTTTGCAAGCCTGTTAAACCTGGCTCTATAACTATAAAGTTTTCAAAATATAAAACTCTTTCTATCTCCTTGAGTTTCATGTCAACTGCTAAAGCTATTCTGCTTGGTAAAGATTTTAAAAACCATATATGGGCAACGGGAGTAGCTAAGTTTATATGACCCATTCTCTCTCTTCGAACATTTGATTTTGTGACCTCAACACCACATTTTTCACAAATAATTCCCCTGAATTTCATTCTTTTATATTTTCCACAAAGACACTCATAATCTTTTATTGGTCCAAAAATTCTTGCACAGAATAAGCCATCTTTTTCTGGTCTAAATGTTCTATAATTTATTGTTTCTGGTTTTTTTATTTCACCATATGTCCATGATTTGATTTTTTCTGGGCTAGCTAATGATATTTTAATGCTATTAAAATTTTGTGCTTCAGATATTTCGTTGTTTTTAAATAAATCTGTTAATTCTTTTTTCATAGCTAATTTAGCTCCACATTTAATGCTAAAGATTTTATTTCTTTAACTAAAACATTGAATGACTCAGGTATACCTGACTCAAAATTTTCTTCGCCTTTAACAATTGTTTCATAAACTTTAACTCTTCCAGCTACATCATCTGATTTTACAGTTAATATTTCTTGAAGCGTATAGGATGCACCATAAGCCTCAAGTGCCCAAACTTCCATTTCTCCAAATCTTTGGCCCCCTAATTGAGCTTTACCACCCAAAGGTTGTTGGGTTACCAAACTATAAGGACCTGTAGATCTAGCATGTATTTTATCCTCTACTAAATGGTGTAATTTCAACATGTATATAATCCCAACTGTGACAGGTCTATCAAATTTTTCTCCTGTTCTACCATCCCACAAAAAAGTTTGACCTGAGCCAGGCAACTTGGCAAGTTCTAACATTTCTGTAACATTTTTTTCTTTAGCACCATCAAATACTGGTGTAGAAATTGCTACTCCATTCTGCAAATTTTCGCAAAGATCTTTAAATTCTGATTTATTTAATTTATCGACCTTATCGTTAAAAATTTCTTGACCATAAACTGACTTCAAAAAATTTGATATTTTTTCAGTTTTTTCTATCTTTTTACTATTGTCATTTACTAATTTCTTTACTTGTTCTCCGAATTCTTTACATGCCCATCCTAAATGAGTTTCTAAAATCTGTCCTACATTCATTCTACTAGGTACTCCAAGAGGGTTAAGAACAATATCTACGGGTCTACCATCCTCTCTATAAGGCATATCTTCTACTGGAACAATTTTACTTACTACTCCTTTATTTCCATGTCTTCCTGACATTTTATCACCTGGTCTTAACCTTCTTTTTATAGCAACAAATACTTTTACCATTTTCATTACACTTGGTAATAGATCATCACCACTTCTTATTTTTAAAACTTTGTCCTCGAATCTCTCATTAATATCTTCTTTTGCTTTGTTGTATTGATCCTTAAGTTTAATTAGTGACTCTTCGCTTTCAGATTTGTCAGTAGTAATTTTAAAAACTTCATTGATTGAAAGTTGATTTATAGTTTCAAAATCTAACTTTGTTCCTTTATCAATATCTTTTATTTTTTTATTTAAGGATAATCCAGAAAGAATTTGTGATGCACGTTGTTTTATACTTCTTTCTAATATTTCTTCTTCTACAATTTTGTCTTGTTGGACTTGGTCAATTTCTGCTCTTTCTATTGTAATAGATCTTTCATCCTTTTCAATTCCATGTCTATTAAAAACTCGTACATCAACTACAGTACCACTACTACCTCTAGACATTCTTAACGACGTATCAGTAACATCTATAGCTTTTTCTCCAAATATTGATCTTAATAATTTTTCTTCTGGACCGGATGCTGAGTCACCTTTGGGTGTAACTTTACCTACTAGAATATCTCCCGCATGAACTTCAGCACCAATATAAACAATACCAGATTCATCGAGATTTTTTAAAGCATCCTCATTTACGTTTGGAATATCTCTTGTTATCTCTTCCTCACCTAATTTAGTATCTCTTGCCATTATCTCATATTCAACAATATGCACTGAGGTAAAAACATCATCTGTTACACATCTTTCTGAAATAAGAATAGAGTCCTCAAAGTTGTATCCTTGCCATGGCATAAAAGCTACTGTCACGTTTTTTCCTAAGGCAAGTTCTCCAAGTTTAGTTGATGGGCCATCTGCAATAATATCTCCAGTCTTTACTTTGTCTCCGACTCTAACTAAAGGTCTTTGATTAATACATGTATTTTGATTAGATCTCTTAAATTTTTGTAAATTATATATATCAACACCTGATTTTGTATAATCAATTTCCTCTGTAACCTTTATTACAATTCTCTTACCATCTATTTTATCTACTATTCCATCTCTTTTAGCTACTATCGTAACACCTGAATCTAATGCAACATCACTTTCTATACCAGTTCCAACTAGAGGTGCTTCGGGTTTCAAAAGTGGAACTGCTTGCCTCATCATATTTGAGCCCATAAGCGCTCTATTAGCATCATCATTTTCTAAAAAAGGTATCAATGAAGCAGCAACAGACACCAACTGTTTCGGAGAAACGTCTATGTAATCTATTGTTTCAGGTTTGGATAATAGAAAATTAAGATTTTGTCTGCAAGAAACAAGTTCCTCAATTATTTTTCCATTTTTATCGATTTTAGTATTCGCTTGAGCAATCGTAAACTTGGTTTCCTCCATTGCCGATAAATATTCAACATTGTCTTGAACTATTCCATTATTAACTCTTTTATAAGGGCTTTCTATAAAGCCATATTTATTAATTTTTGCGTAAGTAGATAAACTGTTAATAAGTCCAATGTTAGGACCCTCTGGTGTTTCAATTGGGCAAATTCTACCATAATGAGTTGGGTGAACGTCCCTGACTTCAAAACCAGCTCTTTCTCTTGTCAAACCACCAGGACCTAAAGCTGACACTCTTCTCTTATGCGTAATTTCTGACAATGGATTTGTTTGATCCATAAATTGAGATAATTGTGAGCTTGCGAAAAAATCTTTTAATGAAACTGTCAGTGGTTTTGCATTAATTAAATCTTGAGGCATAGCAGACTCAACGTCTAATGTAGTCATTTTTTCCTTGATGGCTCTCTCCATTCTATAAACACCTATTCTTGCTTGATTCTCAACTAATTCTCCTACAGATCTAACTCTTCTATTTCCTAAATGATCAATGTCATCTACTTCATCTTTACCATCTCTTAATTCAAGCATTTTATGAATTATTGCTATTATGTCATCATTTCTTAAAATTGTTATTTTGTCTGAGCATTCAAGATTTAATCTAGAATTCATCTTAACTCTTCCAACATCAGATAAATCATATCTGTCTGAGCTAAAAAATAGATTATTGAAAATTTGTGTTGCAATTTCTGTAGTAGGAGGTTCACCCGGACGAAGCATTTTATAAATTTCAGTAATTGCTTCTTCTTTATTATTATTTTTGTCATTTAATAAAGTAATTAATAAATAAGGGCCCTTATTGATTGAGTTTGTAACAGATAAATCTAAAGAATAAATTTTTGCATCCAATATCTTTTGTACTATTGTTTCATTTAATTCGGTACCAATTTTAAAAAGTCCATCTGTCTCATCATTTACTTTAATATCTCTATGAAGAAACTTTCCGTATAAAGACTCTTTTGATATGAATATGTCCTTTAAACCATTGTCAGCTAATTTTTTTGCATGTAAAAAATTAATTTTTTCACCTGATTTTATAACAACTTTCCCTGATTTTGCGTCTATAACTTCCTCAGAAAAATTTTTAGCTTTGTAATTTTCAGGATTAAATTTTGTTTTCCACTTTTCATTTTTCAAATCATAAGAAAAAATCTCTTTTTGATAAAATTCATCTACAATATCTGCTTTGGTATAACCTAAAGCAAGAAGTAATGTAGAGGCTAAAATCTTCTTTTTTCTATCAATTTTAAAATATAAATAGTCTTTAACGTCATATTCAAAATCTAGCCATGAACCTCTGTTAGGAATTACTCTACAATTAAATAATAATTTTCCACTTGCATGAGTTTTTCCTTTATCGTGATCAAAGAAAACTCCTGGGCTCCTGTGCATTTGATTAACTACAACTCTTTGAACCCCATTAGTTATAAATGTTCCACTATTTGTCATCATGGGTACTTCACCCATATAAACCTCTTGTTCTTTAGCAGACAAAATATCTTTTGTGTTGTTTTCTTGATCTATTTCATAAACAACTAACCTTAAAGTACATTTTAACGCTGAAGAATAAGTTAATCCTCTTGCTATACACTCGTCTACATCAAATTTAGGTTTTTCTAATCTATAAGAAACATATTCAAGTGTTGCTTTATCATTTAAATCCTCTATTGGAAAAATACTTTTAAAAACTCTATCAAAACCCTTGGTTAAGTCGCCTGCATCCGCTATATAGTCTGTTAACTCTCTGTAAGAATTCTTTTGAACCTCTATTAAGTTAGGTATAGATAAGCTTTCTTTTAATTTTCCAAAACTTTTTCTAATATTTTTCTTTTCAGTAAATGATAGTTGCATTTATAAATTATACTGATTAAAAATTAATCAGTATTAAGTCTTTCCTTATTAAATTATTTAAGTTCTACTTTTGCGCCAGCTGCTTCAAGCTTAGCTTTAATTTCTTCAGCTTCTTTTTTTGGAACACCAGCTTTGACTTCTTTTGGTGCGCCTTCAACAAGATCTTTAGCCTCTTTTAGACCAAGTGATGTTGCTGCTCTTACTTCTTTAATTACATTAATCTTTTTATCTCCTGCAGAAGTTAACATAATTGTAAACTCGTCTTTATCCTCTGCTGCTGCTGCTCCACCAGCTGCTGCAGGTGCTGCTGCAGCCATAGGTTTAACGCCCCATTTTTCCTCAAGTTGTTTTGAAAGATCTGCAGCTTCAGCTACAGTAAGTTTTGATAAATCGTCAATAATTTTATTTAGATCAGGCATAATGTACTCTTTAGGTTGTTTTTTCAGAATTTTCTGGGGGTAAACTACCCATTTTTTCAGATCGTGCAAGCAAAATACTCACCAATTTTGAAGCAGAAGCATTCAAAATACCCACAATATTAGCTCTTGCCTCGTTTAAAGTAGGTAAATTTGCTACATTCATTACTCCAGATTGATCGAGAACCTCATTATCCATCATTCCACCAATTAATTTTAGATTTTGATTCTCTTTTGCAAACTTCGATAAAATCCTCGCTGACATAATTGCATCTTCTCCAAATGCAACAGCTGTGGGACCAGAAAATAAATTTGATAGATCTTTACATTTTGTTTTTTCCAAAGCTAACTTTGTAATTCTGTTTTTCGTAATTTTAAAAATAATTCCATGTTCTCTCATTTTAGATCTTAATTCATCTAATTGACTCATAGTTAAACCTTGATAGTGAGTAACCATAACAGCCTTACTATTTTCAAACTGCATAGTCATTTCTGCAATATAATTTTTTTTTTGCTCTTTGTTCATCATGGTTAAAAGCTCTTTTCAAGTTTAAGTTTATAAGAAATACCCATCGTAGAAGTTAAATAAGAGGATTTAATTAGTTCTCCCTTAACAGTGTTGTTAGATTTTTCTTTTTCTAATGTATCAATGATAGCTCTATAATTTGCAATTAATTTATCATCGCTAAAAGATTTTTTTCCTAAACTAACACCAATATTTCCATCTTTATCATTTCTTATTTCTACTTGCCCAGATTTAGCATCAGATACAGCTGATTTTAAATTTTCTGTAACTGACCCTAATTTAGGGTTTGGCATTAAACCCTTAGGCCCTAAAACTTTTCCTAATCTTGAAAGTTTTATCATCATACCAGGAGTACAAATAAGTTTTTCAAAATTTATTTTACCTTCTTTAATTTTTTCTATTAAATCATCACTTCCAACTAAATCAGCACCTGCGTTTTTAGCCTCTGAAGTTTTAGTTCCTTCACAAACTACAGCAACTTTTACCTTTTTACCAGAACCGCCAGGAAGATTTACTATTGTTCTGATATTAATCTCATTTTTTTTTTGTTTATTGTTAATTTGAATACTTAAATCAAGAGACTCATCGAATTTAGTTGTACAATTTTTTTTTAAATCGGGAAGAAGTTGACCAATTTCTTTAGCAGGTAATTCAGAAGTATTTTTTGGTAGTTTTTTGTATCTTTTTGAGCTCATTTAATCTTTAACCTCTATTCCCATTGATCTTGCGGATCCAGCAATTATTTTTACAGCCTGTTCTAAATCTAATGCATTAAGATCATTCATTTTTTGCTTAGCAATTTCTTCAGCTTGTTTTTTTGTAATTGATGCAACTATATTTCTACCAGGCTCTTGTGATCCACTTTTCAATTTAGCTGCTTCTCTGATATAAAAAGATGCAGGTGGAGATTTTATCTTAAAATCAAATTTTTTATCTTTGTATACTGTTATTTCAACTGGAACAGGTTTTCCTGATAGTGATTTTGTTTTATCATTGAATGCTTTACAAAATTCCATAATATTTACACCCCTTTGACCCAAAGCTGGACCGACAGGTGGTGCAGGGTTAGCTTGACCTCCTTTAATTTGTAATTTTATAAAACCACTAATCTCTTTTTTTGCAGCCATTAACTTACTTTCTCCACTTGATTATATTCTAGCTCTACCGGAGTTGGTCTTCCAAATATAGATACTGATACTTTGAGTCTAGATTTTTCCTCATCTATATCTTCAACCATGCCACTAAAAGACGCAAATGGTCCGTCTATAACTTGTACTTTTTCTCCAACACTATAATCTATACCAGATTTTGGTTGAGCTACGCCATCTTTTATTTGTCCTAATATTTTCTCTATTTCTTTATCTGATACTGGTACAGGCATACCTTTAGTACCCAAAAAACCACTAACTCTTTTAATATTTTTAATCATATGATAAATGTTATTATCCATTTCACTTTTAATTAATACATATCCAGGAAAATATTTTTTTTTTCTTTGAATTCTCTTTCCTCTTTTAACTTCTGTTACGTCATGAGTTGGGACTATTATTTCCTCAAATTTATCAGAAATTTTTGCTTTATCAGCCTCTTCCTTGATTAAACCTGCAACTTTGTTTTCAAAACTTGAGTGAGATTGAACTATATACCAACTTTTCATTACAGACTCACTTTCAGTAACAAATCCAAAAAGAATTTTAAGACTTGATCCAATAATAAAAAAAAAAGTGACATGACAACCGCCATAATGAAAACCATTAAAGCTCCCTGTAAAGTTTCTTTGCCTGTTGGCCAAGTAACCTTGAAAGCCTCTTGTTTCACTTCTTGAATAAATTTTATTGGGTTTCTCATATTTTAGTTTTTACTCATTTATTGGCAGGAGCGGAGGGACTCGAACCCTCAGCCTCCGGTTTTGGAGACCGGCGCTCTACCAATTGAGCTACACTCCTATATAGAGTTTACTCTATAATTTTCGTTACTACTCCCGCTCCAACAGTTCTACCACCTTCTCTTATCGCAAAATTCAATTTTTCTGACATTGCTATCGGGGTTATTAATTTTACTGTAAATTTTGCATCATCACCGGGCATTACCATTTCTGTGCCAGATGGTAACTCAACCTCACCAGTAACGTCAGTTGTTCTAAAATAAAATTGAGGTCTATATTTAGTAAAAAAAGGAGTATGTCTTCCACCTTCCTCTTTTTTAAGAACATAAGCTTGAGCCTCAAATTTAGTATGTGGAGTTACAGAACCAGGCTTACATAAAACTTGTCCTCTTTCAATGTCTGTTCTCTCTATACCTCTTAAAAGTACACCAACATTATCTCCAGCTTCACCTGTGTCCAAAAGTTTTCTAAACATCTCGACACCAGTACAAACTGATTTTTTTGTCTCTTTAATTCCAACAATTTCTATTTCATCACCAGTTTTAAGCACTCCAGACTCTACTCTTCCAGTTGCAACAGTACCTCGTCCAGAGATTGAGAAAACGTCTTCGACAGGCATTAAAAAATCTTTATCCTTAGGTCTGTCAGGTTGAGGAATAAATTCGTCAACATTTTTCATCAACTCTAAAATAGATTTTTTTCCAATTTCTTCGTCTCTACCCTCTACTGCAGCAAGAGCTGAACCTTTTGCTATTGGAGTTTTATCTCCAGGGAATTTATAAGATGTAAGTAATTCTCTGATTTCCTCCTCTACAAGATCTATCATTTCCTTGTCATCTACCTGGTCAACTTTATTTAAATATACACAAATAGCTGGAACTCCAACTTGACGTGCTAATAGAATATGTTCTCTAGTTTGTGGCATTGGACCATCTGCTGCATTAACAACTAAGATTGCTCCATCCATTTGAGCTGCTCCAGTAATCATATTTTTAACATAGTCAGCGTGTCCAGGACAGTCTACGTGAGCATAGTGCCTTTTTTCTGTTTCATACTCAACGTGTGCAGTTGAAATTGTTATACCTCTTTCTTTTTCCTCTGGGGCTTTATCTATCTGATCATATGCTACTGCTTGCGCTCCACCAGTTTCAGATAACACTTTTGTTATCGCTGCCGTTAAAGTAGTTTTACCATGATCAACATGACCGATTGTTCCAATATTACAATGTGGTTTATTTCTTACAAATTTTTCTTTTGACATTACTTTTAATCCTCACTTTTTTTTTCTAATTTAGTTTCTTGGAGCGGGTAAAGGGAATCGAACCCTTACATCCAGCTTGGAAGGCTAGCGTTCTACCATTGAACTACACCCGCATTACCCCAAGAATTGCACTCCAGTATTATTTAAGTTTCATTGAATGGTGGAGGGGGAAAGATTCGAACTTTCGAAGACCGAAGTCAACGGGTTTACAGCCCGCCCCATTTGACCGCTCTGGAACCCCTCCTTAGGGGAAGCGTCCCCATGTTCAATAAAGCTTCAAACAACAAGCGTTTTATATATTTTATTTATCCAATTGCAATACGTGATTTATTAGGAAAAAGAACAAAAAAACGTGTAAAAATAAGTAAATTTTATGAATAAATCGTCATTTTTTATAGTTGGACAACATGCGGTGATTGAAGCATTAAAAAATCCTAAAAGAAAGGTGCTGAGAGTTTTTTTAACAGAGGAAAGTAAAAAAAATATACACAGAAAAAGCCCAAACAAAAACCTTCTTAATGACGTAAAGGTTTATTTTAAAACTAAAAAAGAATTAGACAAATATAGCACCAAAGAGAATTTGTTGCATCAAGGATATGTTGCTGAAATAGAGCACTTAGAAAAACCAATTCTCAAAGAATTTTTAAAGAAGAAAGATAATATCACTTTAGTTTGTTTAGATGGGGTAACAGATCCTAGAAATATTGGATCTTTAATTAGAAGTGCTACATCCTTTAACATAGATGGAATTATTATTAAAGAGAGACATTATCCGAGTGAAAGTAAACTTATGTATAAATCTTCTAGTGGAGCCATTGAGTATATGAATATTTTTGAAGTATCTAACATAAACTCTACTTTAAAAAATTTGAAAGATAAAAATTTTTGGGTTTATGGGTTTGATAGCAGTGGCAACAAAGATTTTAAAGATATAGAATGGGATGGAAATAATATTCTTTTATTTGGATCTGAAGGCTTTGGTATGCATAAACACACATCCAAATATGCTGATTTTTTAGTAAAAATAGAAATAGATAATAAAGTAGAAAGTCTAAATATCTCTAATAGTGCTGCAATTGTATTTCATCATTTAAATTATTTAAAAAAAAAGAGTTGATTAATTAAAGAATTATTAATAATTATTGCGCATGCCCTTGTAGCTCAGCTGGTAGAGCAATTGATTTGTAATCAATAGGTCCGCGGTTCGAATCCGTGCGGGGGCACCACTTCACTTACTTTTTTATCAAAATAATTTTTGCAAAATCAATTCTTACCACAATAAGTGTGGTCAGAGTGTGGACAGATTTGTAGACCAATCAAGTAGTCGTTTAGAATTTATTTTGTGTTAAGGTTTTATTGAATTGGCATCAATACATTTGTTTGAATTATCACATATCAAATGTTTCATCGGAGAAGATGGTGCAAATTCAGTAATAGAAACACCATCAGCACTTTCATAGACTAAATACTCACCAGCGTATTTTGCAACATAACTTGGATCTGGATCTGCAAGCAGACTCATATTTTCACCTTTTTTCAAATTTATTAGAGCAATAATTTTACCCTTATCAAACTTAAAATTAGCTATTGTATTTAATCCAACAAGTTTTTTATCTAAAATTGTTGAACATAACTTTTTATATTTAGAACTTTCACACAGATCTCTTTTTTTCCAATCAATCTTTGCAAAAGCATTCCCACTTAACAATAAACCCAGAACCACGATCCCTAAAAGTTTTTTCATTTAATGATTTGTATATGCATCCGGATAGTTGGTTAAATGTTCATCTGAAATTGGTATCATTACAGCACTCTCTAAAACAGCACCTGCTTCTTTTCTTTTCTCAGCAAGTTCCTTATCATCTTTAAAAGCTTGGAGTGCTTCCATGTTTGGAAATTGCATTACTGTATGAAGTTTTGTTGGGTCATCTTTTTGTGTGCCTGCAAAAACAAATTTTATTCCATGCTCTTTTAATTTTCCATCCTGTGCATAGACCATCTCTTTCCATGTTTTAAATCCTTTAGTAATTGTAATTTCGCCTTTTACTAATATTGCCATATGAATCTCCTTATTTAATTATTAAAACACTACCACTGTGCCCAGAGTGTGACCAGATTAAAAATTTTTTATGATTATTGTTGCAAATAAATGTTTATTTAAATTTTAGCAATTGATTTGTAATCAATAGGTCCGCGGTTCGAATCCGTGCGGGGGCACCATTAAAAATTATTACTTACAATTATATTTGCTCCATAGTCAGGTATTTCACTCATTAAACTATATTTTGAGCTCATTTTAATATTAAAACCGTTTAAATTTTTTTCATAAGTTAGAGATGCTTTATCATTATCTAAACCTATAGCATATTTGGTATCATCTATTGGAACATATCCTAATAATAGATAGAATTCATTATAGTAATTTTTTCCACTTGCACCAAATCTCTCTAAGTTTGCTGCTACTGACCAACCTGTTATTGACGTAATATCAAAACCATAACCCACTCTGTAATTATGCATTGACTTATTATTTGCTTTGTAATCATAAACTGTACTTTGATTATTTAAATAATAAAATTCTGTATTTGATGATGGGCTAAAATCTCCAACATACTCTAATCTTCCATGATGATTAATATTCTTTTCTTTCTGTTTATGAGTATGATCAAAAAGTACACCAATTGTAGTTAAAGCAGATTTAATATTTTGATCTCTATAAACTAAAGCATCAGATAAGTTGCTACCTAATGTAGTTTTTTCTCTAAAAGCTTTAAGTTTTGTGTATCCTAAATCTAATTTAATTCCAGGACTTAGGTTATGTTTTTGTTTATGCAATCTTTTACCAAAATAAATTGAGCCAAATATTTGTTGTCCATCTCTGTCTCCTTTAAGAGTATTGCCTTGAGTTACTCTCATATGATCAGTATCTAATAAACTTAACCCAATAATCGCATCTGTAAAAAAATCATCTTCTCGAATTTTTGTTCCATAAAAAGCTAAACTATAGGAGTCTGTATCTAGTCTTGTGCCTTGACTACCAATATCAACATTATCATTTCCGAATTGAAAAACATAACCATACATTGTATCTTTATCTTCATCCTTAATTCTATCTGCACCGATTGAAATACCATAAGTATGAATATCTCTTAAGGAAGTATTTTTCGCATGTCTCTTACCTAGGCTTACTCTACCCTCACTCCATTGAAACCAATCATCGCTATTAAAGGTTCTATCTTTCTCTTTTTTGAATGTTTCTAAAGCACTCACTAATCTTGCAATTTTTTCATTTGTAAAGTCTACTTCTGCATTAAAGTTTGAGAGATTATCTTTATTTTTATGTCTTCTTAACCATTCAGTCCTATGAAATATTGGAAGAGTATTATTTATAATTATACGTTTAGCAGACTCAACATTTGACTCAATAATAGCTTTCACATCAGCATTAGTTGATGCATCAAGACAAGTTATGGTTCCAGCGCAGTCAACATCGTATTCATAAATTACATTATCACCAGAGCTGCTTCCGTCATCTCCTGTAACATATAGTTTTGTGAAATTTGATGAAAAAATAAATCCTCTCATTTCTCCAGTTTGAGCAGATATTGAATAAGATGTTTCTAGACTAATAGAGGTGATATTATAGGGTGATGTTAAAGAATACTTATTTATATCATCACCAGTATTCCCACCCACATATAAAAAATTTCCATCTGAACTAAGTTGTATATTTCTCATTTTAGTCTCATCACCTGTGATACTTGGTGAACATTCTTGATTTACCATAGTTGTTACATCCCATGGTGTAGTTAAGTCGTATTGAGCTATTATGTCATTACCTTCATTTCCAATAAATACTCTGGTACCGTCAGGTTTAAAGTCTAAACCTCTTGACTGAATACTTGTAGTACATCCAGTCTGTAAATCAGTTCTACCAGTCCAAGTTATAGTAGAAGAGTCCCATGGAGTACTTAAACTAAACTGTTCTATAGCAACTGTATTACCAGCTGTACCATCACTACGTATTACATACATCCTAGTTCCATCAGGTTTAAATTCAATAGCATGAGGGTTATCCATAACCTCAGAGCTACCACTTTCTTGAATTGTAAGTAACGTTTCAGAAGATTTTACAGCGGTACTAATATCAAAAGGTGTTGTTAAGGAATATTCAATAACTGACTGATCATCATCATCTTCATCATTAGTTACATATACCCTTTTTCCATCCGGTTTTATAAAAATTCCTCTTAAATCATCAGTATCATCTGAAATATCTTTTGATTGTTTAAATTGTAAATCAGCAAATGATTTAGAGCTAAAAAAGATAAAGATAAATAATATAAGTAAAAATATTTTTTTCATTGTGAAAACTTTAACATTGTGTCGTACATGTGTCGAGATGACTGATTATTGTTTATCAGTATTACTAAAGTATATTTAATTGATTGATGATACATATTATGTAATCAATAGGTCCGCAGTTCGAATCCGTTCGGGGGCACCATATTTATTTTATCTCTAATTTTTTTTCAAAAATTGAACTTATACAAAATGAAATTTTTTCATATCCTTTAGCATTGGGATGGCCATCATAATAATAAAAATCTTCTTCTTTCAAATTACATTTATCAAACGCATCGACAACATTGCCTTTATTTTTATCTATAAATTCAAAAGTTTTTTTTCCAAATAAATCCTTATCATCAAAAAGAATTTCAAACTTAGTAGGAATATGAATAAACAGCGCTTCATCTTTATATTTATCTATAAAATATGTAATTACCTCGTTACTTTTAGCAATTGTAGGGCTCTTATCGATCTCAAGTCTTCTTCTTAATGTTTTGTTTAGACTTCTTAATTCTGGGTATTTGTTTTTAATATAATTGATCAATACATTTTTATGATTTTGGTTTATACTATTATCTCTAAAAATTCTTAATTTTTCTAAAAAACTTATTTCGTCTTTTAGAGATGGTTTCCCGTAAAAATTTTCATCACCTCTACAAATTTTATAATTCTTAAGGCACTTTAAAGTATTCTCATGCATATTCCATGCGCCCCGCCTATAGTCATCGGATGTAAATATTATTACGATTTTTGATATTTCTATATTTTGATTTATAAGATAATTGTATAAATTAAACCAAGACTCAAAACCTGTTCCTAAAATACCTCCATTAATTAATTGGTAATTTGAATTTAAATATTTTTTATTCAAATTTTCAAACCATGGATAAGCGCCTACTCCCTCAGTGTAAGAGTCACCAAGCAATAATATACTTTTTTTTTTAGGAAAAACATCATTTGTTTGAACTAATCCTAAATTATTTGTTGGGATAATATATTCAAATTCCTTAATCCATTTGTCATCGACGTAAAAAAAAGTTGTGCTTTCAACTTTAGTATTTGGTTGATACAAAAACCCTCCTTTGATATTTCTAAATACTGAATTTTCATTATTTGACTTAAATAGCATATATCTTTGATTTGAATAATCTTGTTTAATTGAGAATAGACCTAAAAAATACTCAACAACTGTAAAAATAAAAATTAGTGATAAAAAAAATAATACACTATTTAAAAAAAATTTTTTCATTTATGAAAATTTAGTAGCTAAAGTTTAATTTAAGATACTTCTCTTCTAATTTGTTCTATTTTAATTTTTTTTTGTAAACTTCTATTTTTGTCATACAAAAGGTTAAACTTAATATTTCTTTTTGTTTTAATAGTTATCTTTTTGGCATTTCTCACCTCAATATTGTCAGCAACTGCACTAATAGGTCTTTTTTGGGGGTTCAAATTTTTAATCGTTATTTTTGATCTATCACTGACTATTTTACCTTTCCATCTTCGTGGCCTAAAAGCACTTATTGGTGAGATTGACAACTTTTTTGAATTAAGATCTAAAATGGGTCCATGAACAGATAAATTATAAGCTGTGCTTCCAGCAGGTGTAGAAACCAAAACGCCATCAGAAACTAAATTCTTAATTAGTTTTTTAGATCCATAATCTATTGATAACGATGCTGCTTGACGGCTTTGTCGTAAAATTGATACCTCATTAATTGCTATGTGTTTTTTACTTTGATTATTTTTATTACTTACTGTCATTTCTAATGGTGAAATTGAAATCATCTTAGCTTTTGATAAATTTTTGACTAAATTACTTGATGAATATTTATTCATTAAAAAACCATAATTTCCAGAATTTATTCCATAAAAAAATTTTTTTGAATTTCTATTATTTTTTAAAGTTTGAAGCATAAAACCATCACCACCAATTACGATTATTAGATTTGGTTTTTTTAAGTCATTTTGTTTTAATATATTAATTAATGATTTTTTTATATTTGATGATCTGCTATTTTTATCAGAGATAATTTGAATCTTACTCATTTTAATGGTGCCCTCGGCCAGACTCGAACTGGCACTCCGCAAGCGGCAAGGATTTTAAGTCCTTTGTGTCTACCAATTTCACCACGAGGGCATTGTGTAATAAGTCTTGATTTTGCATTGTTATTTACATTCTTGTCTTAACATAGTCTATTAAAAAAATAAAACATCTCTCTAGGTACTGGTTTGGTACTGGTTTAGACATAATAAGAGTATGTTTTATCTATATAATAGCTCCGTGTAATACCCAAAAAACTTAACTTAAAAAATAAGATAAACAAAGGATTTATTGTTAATAAAAAAATCTAGATCGTATAGGTTTTGTTCTGCAACTATAACGAGTCATTTCTGGACTCGGCCGACTGCGTCGGCCTCGTCCGAGCTACTCCAAAGGAGGCTCATTTGAAACTCAAACTAGATAGCTCTATGGAGCTCCTATCACCCTTTTTAGATTAGATGTATCTTATATCTTACCTTTACTACTAACATTCATAGAGTTAGTGACGTTAAAAACTTTTTCCGATCCTATTCCAAATCTAGATAGCTTTTTATTCTGGGACCAGGCAAAAATAAAAAAAGGCTCTAGGGGAGGTAAGCAAAAAAAATATTATAAAAATTTTTTTTTGAAACAGCCTTCTGTGAGTGTAGTGTTGTATGGGCACCACCCACAGAAAGCAAAAGGACTTACAATTAATTAGAAATCGGTAAGTAATTTATTATTAGTGGGCCGTCGTTAGTTTGTAAATGTAAAGTTAGCATAGGCGAATGGATCAAGAAACTTCGTACAAAGGGTATGTTTTCGGCCGTCCTCTCTTGACCTCAAAACTTTTTGAATGACGATATACTTAAATAATAACAAGTTAATTAAACGTACATTGCTAAATTGGGTAGCCCTGAATTAGCTTAAATCTGTCTAGCCTAGATCTGTTTTATTTTTGTTGCTATTGCTCCCTTGCCTAACCTAACTAACCTAAATAAGCTCTAGGAAGATCCAAGGACACCTAACGGCTATAATAAACCTTTGATAATATATTTTTATATACCTCAATAGAATACGAGAAATAGGTTAAATAGGTTAGTAGCTTATCCAAGTTATATCTCTTGGTCTAATTTTTACCTTCTTATTTCTATCTTTTTGTCTTTGACGTTCCTCTTTTTCCTTTGCATTCTGCCTATGCTTTTCTATCGTCTTGTCTATCCTCTTCATTCTCTTTTCCCACCTAGCAAATCTTTTCTTTTTTCTTTTCCAGGCCCTCCAATTTGCATTCAACACTTTGTTAAGTGTCTTGCTATTCATAGACATTAAGACATCTGTTGGAGGCAATTCACATTCCCCTCTCGGATCAAAGGGATCAAATTGTTTTACTGGCTTTCTAAACTTTGGATAATTATGTTTTCTTGGAGGTCTATTGTGACCTATTAAACTATTTTTCTTCTTCATCACTCCTCAAGGAGTTTGAAAAAATGTTCCATATCTATAATTGCCAATGGTCTAGATCTATTGCTTTTAATAATCAACAAAGGCTCCAATGAGCCGTGTTTTATAGATTGTTGATATTGTTTATAGATTGTTTTGTACTCCTCTCTGTTTTTACATTCTACGTTATAAGGAAATAGTTTTCTTGCCGTTAATGACTGCAATTTGATATCGGCTCCACCTTCACTCATCATTGCACAACGAATATCGTCCTTTGTTAGTGAGGGGAATAACTTCATTATTCTATCTCTCACTAGGTTTTGTAGAAATCTTGCCTTTGCTTTTCTGCTTTTATTGTTCATCAATGTATTGTCCTC
Source organism: uncultured Pelagibacteraceae bacterium (assembly GCA_902571915.1). Lineage (GTDB taxonomy): Bacteria > Pseudomonadota > Alphaproteobacteria > Pelagibacterales > Pelagibacteraceae > Pelagibacter. Next base: position 202,527 of record CACGDY010000001.1, on the reverse strand, counting down.
TCTAGTCTTTCTGGCTCTAGGAGTGCATAATATAATCTGCAATAGATCTCATTTTCACTTAATCCTGGTCCTTCTGTGACTATGTTCTTTAGGAGTTTATTTAATCTTTTTTCTTTTTCTCTTGTTTTATAGAAGGGCTTAAATTTCTTTTCCCATTGTTTGCGTTCTTTTCTAGTCATATTAAAATATTTGGTGATCTGGTTTTGTGTCTATTGGTTTGTAAAATTTATCTACTAATTGTTGAGGCTGATTGTGTCCGAGCTCTGCAACCTTTCTAATTAGATACAATGTTGGTTTGAATATCTTTTGAGATCCAGAGTGATGAGGGACTCTGCATTGTCTTAAATTTTTTCCTCCAATTATTTCTAATGCGTTTGCAACATCATTGATACGAGCTCTGCCTTGCATTTTTCTATTTGCCAAATATTCAAAGAGCTCTGTTGATCCAATTATAATTTGTTCTGGTCTAAATGGATATTCTTCCTCTTCATACATTCGTCTAATAGTTTGAGTGACTGGGTGTTCGCCAAACTCTGACATCTCTGAAAGGAACGGAGTGACTGGAGCTATATCAAATGGATCATAACTATCTGGAATTTTATGATTTAATAATTCGTATAGGATATGCCGAGCTCCTCCTTCATCAATCCACTTATGAAAGTTTTTATAATATTCTTGAGGTAATCTTTTTCTGTTAGTGACGTACACCCAATACCTAACCTCGTTCGGTGGTAATTTTAATGCGTCCTTCTTATTAGAAAAAAACATATAGTTAGTGCAAGTCTTAACTATTTTGTAATCAACAAATAGAGATCTACTGGAAACTTCTTTCTCTGTTATAATTCTTTTCATATCGTTAAGTACGTTTTGTGTTTCTTCCCATTTTCCAGAGGACTGCATTTCATCTATAAGTACGAGCATTGAATTGCATAGATAACCTTTTGATTTGTCTAGGGCCTGTTTAATATCAATCGCTATTGCATTGTTTCTTCCGTAGCATTCTTGAAGAGCTCTAAACAACGAGCCTTTTCCAAACTGAAACTCTGTACTTACAATGACTAATGCGTGTCTTTGTTTGATACCTGGATTTTGTAAGTTATATGCGTGGAAGTTTATAAAGTGATCTTTGTATTTACCTGGTCCCATAAAGACGTGATTTAATAATTGGTGCCAGAGTTGAGTGTCCCCTTTTACTCCTATTAAATCGTTTGGCTGATATGAGTTTAAATAATCTAATCCACCTATTTTAATTAACTGCTGATCCTTCTTGTATTGTGTTGGATCATATACCCATTGTTCTACTGATCTACGTTTAGGACTATTTTGTAAATGAAATACTGGTCCACCTTTCATATCTTTGTAGAGCCTGGAGTATTCAAAGTTAATTGCGTCTTTGTGATATTCCTGGTTTGTTTTTAGATCAAAGTATTTATTGGTTTGCTTAACGTAGATAACATTATTAACAAACTTATTTCTGGCTATTCGTGGATCGTCAATACCTTGGCTCATACGAGCTCTGTTTATCTTTGTTCTATAATATTTTAGATCTGCTTTTGTGTGCTCTTCATCAAGTTTTTCTATTAACGGACCTAGGATATCTTCATCACTAGAATAACTGGCTACTCCTTTTCCTACATACAAAGTCACTAGATCATCAAAGAAACTATCATCATCTAAAGACATCTTTTCTCTTTTGATTTTAGCGAGTATTTCTTTTCCAGTTAATCTCTGCATTTCTGGATCTTGCATAGATCCTTGTTCATAAACTTTGGACTCCTCATCTGGATCTTCTGGAGTATCGTCCATTTCAATATCGTAATATCTTTGAAAGTGTTCTTTGTTTAACTCCCTTTCCTCTAACATTTGAAAAAAGAATAATGGCTGGATTAATCTTAATTTAGTTTCGTTATATACCTCAACACCCCACGGCTGATCTTTGTTGCCGTGTATATGGAAGGCTCTATAAGGAATTGTAATTCCATTACCATAACCATATTTTTTTATTCCATTTTCTTCTTTGATACTTACTCTGTCTTGTTTAGGAAAAATCTCTGTCTTTGGATCTAACTTCAACCACTTTCTACAATAAGCTAAATAATTTCTCATTGCTCTCGCCAGGATCTTATCTTTTGAAACACAATAAAGATGAATTCCTCCAGATTTACTAAATGCTGACGCAAGGCTTAACTCTTTGGCTCCTTCAATAATTTCTTTTTTTCTGGTCCCTTCCATATTGTAAGTGTCTATGTCTAGAGCTCCCCACCAACATTTGTCCTCATCTATAAGAGGACTAGGAGTTAGTCCTACTTCCGTTTGAATGTGATTGCGATAATTCTGATTTGTTATGCCACCAGTTATTGCTGAATATGTAAAAACTCTTTTTCCGTTTGGTTTAGTTTGTTCAGTTGGTATTGCTGAATAACCTTTCTCACTTGGAAAAAAGTGTTGTAGCTTATTTGCTAATTCTTCCGTTCTCATAATTAAATATTAAGTCCTTATTTTTATTTAGTTTGTGTCTAGTAAGCCCATCTCTCACTAGAAGATTGATTGTTTGAGGAATTGTTAATTTAGTTCCTCGTATTACCTTTGTTGATAATTCGTTTATGTCGTCATAGAGCTCACGTTTAATTGCAACGGAGGTGTAAATAGGTCTTTGCATTAGTTATCTATCCTTTCTGGGTGAATAAACTCCTCCCAGTTCTTTTGTTTCTGCGATTTGATTATGTCGTGGAGCTCATAAATCTTGTTAGTTAGCTTTGTTATTTTGATATCTTTTTGCTTAATTTCCTCCCATAACTCTTGGATATGGAGTGATTGTTTGCCAGTTGTATCGGATAACCTATCTAATATGGACGTTTGGCTTTCTAACAAATATTTAATTTCATATTTATTCATTAGATAAACTTCTTTCTGTTATCAAATATTCCTATTCCAGAGTTTGCTAGTCGTAGCTTTTCTCTCTGGTTTGCTAACTCATTCTCTCTAACTCTTCGGCCCAGTTCCTCTGTGACTGGATCTGTTGTAGGAGTTAAGCTCTGTATCGGTGCAATAGATATTGTTGGTATTTTTATTTCTTGTTTTGGTAATTGTGATTTGTGTTTTCCTATTAGTTTGAGTTCTTTATCACTCAAATATTTTCTCATTGTCTTGTTGTTGTAATCTCTCATAATCATCTTACGAGTGTCTTTTGAATTAGGATCATTTGGATTTTTCTTTGCGTCCTCTACAAGATGATCCCACAATCCTATCTCTGATCTTTGATTTGAGGGATAAGTTCGTTTATCAAATTGATTAAAAGGTTTAGGAGGTTTGATAGGCTGACGTACTACTCCAATACTTTCATTAAACTTACTCGCACTATTATAATCTCTGAATGCAATAGATCTTTCTTTGTTAGTGAATAGTTGTGTTGTTGGATCAAACGTCACTTGTAAATCTTTTTGATCTACTAGGCCCTCATCAATCAATGCTTTTGTTTTTACTAGAGGAGGATATTTTTTATCAAACTCTGCATTCTTTTGAGTTTCAGCAACAACCTTATTCATATCTTTTACTTCGCCACCCTTATTGTATCTCTGGATAGTTTTAGTTCCTGGAGGAGTTGCGTTAGGTTTTCTGACTGGCTTTTCATTATCACCAGGCATTTTAATTAGTTCGTGTGTTGTTGGATTAAATGTATAGCTCATCACTTGTACCAATTTCTGAAACCAATCTCTTCTCTTCTTTGATCTCTGCCCTTCTTAAATTCGTTGGTTAAATATCTTCTGAATTGATCTCTCTCTTTTGGTGTTAGGTGATTAAGTAATTCGTCACAATGTTTGAATAATCCTTTTATGTTTAGATCTTTTCTCTTCTCATCTTTGTCAAAATAAAATGGTAGTTTCATTATTTCCCTCTGTTTAAAGTTTTGTCTATTAGGTCATCAATGATTGCGTTATCTCTTGGAGTTAATTGAGATCTGAAAAGCATTATTTCATTAACACGATCTATTAAGTTCTTTTGTTTGTATTCTTGAGTTGCTCCAGGTTTGAATGACTTATCTGCGTCGCCACCTTCTTTGAGTTGTAGTCTTATTAAATAATCTTTGTCTTTAGAGTTCAGCCAATCGCTGAAACTTTGACCTGGCTTTTTCTCATTTTCAAATGCCTCTTTGAGTTGGTCTACAATGTCGGCCTCTACATCAAACTTAATCTTGTCTATATCCGAGGCAAATTTAATTACCTTCTCTGGTTTTCTTTTAGGATCTGGATTGAGTGCCTTATCAATACTATTCATTACCATATTTCTTTGCTCCTTTGATTACTGCTACTGCAATATTCTTTTCTGTTTGTTGGTGATTGTATTGAACGTCTTGATTAGCTTTGTATTTGAATAACCACTCTAAAAAGATTTTTGCATTCCAATAAACAATCGGTCTTTTTGATTTAGGATTGTTTAGAATTAAAACTTTGCCCATAAGTTTGGGATCATTCCCAAGACTTATCCACTCGCTTTGCCACGCATAAAACGTAGATCTCTTGATAGGTACTCTCTTTAGGAGCTCCTTCTCTGTGTAGAATGGCTTATCAAAATTAAAATCCGTAAAATCCATACGGACCTTTTGTCAAAGATTATAGAATTATTCTTGGTCCCTTTATTATTTTAATCCCTTGATTTTTATGTACTTAAACGACCAGTCTTGCAAAGATCCTATTCCAGATCTTCTCATTACCCATTTCTTAACGTGCTTTGAGTAAAACTTTCTTTGTGCGTCTTTGCTATCAATTAATCTTTGGACCCAAAACTCTTGGGATCTTGTGAGTGATTGTCTTGGTGCATTTTTATAAATGGATTGAATGAGCTTTGGGAATAGTTTGTGTTCTACTAATTTAAACCAGGCTTTGTAGTGAGTGATATTATAATGCTTTGCCCATTGCATAACCTTATATGAAATACAATGCTCAACAAATTCCGATATCTTCGGTCTACCTCTAGTGCCCATACACCGAGGGTTATATCTTATTGGGAAACTGAATTATATTGTTTTTATTATTTCTTATAGGATAGCCGTTCTTATCACATTCTCGTAAATACCATTTGCCGTAGAAATAAGTTAGTAAATATCTTTTGCCGTCAAACCAATAGATCTTCGGATAAGATCTATGTTTCATTCTTGTTTTGATATGCGTTGAAACATTTTACACATATTGGTCCAGTCCTATTGCCAAGTGTTATTGTTCCAATTATCTTTTTGCTTTCCTCACAATTAATACATCTATCAGTAGTTGGTGCTAGGTCATACTGGCCGAAGGCCTTACTAGGACCAGGCACATTTGGATCAAGCGACTTACTCATTTGAAACCTTATCAAAGTTAAATAATTTAGCGACCTGGTGAGCATACTCTCTCGCTTTTGCTCTGTTTGTTTTATCGTAGTGTATATCTAGTGTGCTGTCTTGTTCGTGGCCAGTTAGAGCTCTCGCTTTTGAAGTTGTACCTAGTTCTATCTTCGCTATTGAGCTAAATGTTTTTCTTAACATTTTAGGAGCTCCTTCCATTTTAAGATCTTTCATCATTGCATTCCAACAACCTCTAATTTCTTTTGTTCTGCATTGATCTGAACGAATGTAGTAGTCCTCGTGTAATTTCTTTTTGTTAATCCTAGTCGTAGGAAATAACCAATCTAGAAATCTATATGCTTTGTGTTTGCCGTTTGTATGGACCTGGATCTGTTTTAATACCTTTGCGACTGGTGGAGTTATATCTATGTATTCTGTTTTTCTAGCTTTAGTAATACTAGAGGGAAGAGTAATAAGACCATTATCATAATCAATCATTGTCTTTCTAATCTTCATAGTTTCTTCTGCTCTTCTTCCAGTAATCATCATCAATAGAATAATCTCTGCCTGGAATGGATATCTCTCGTAGTTCTCTGGTGTAGTTAGCCAGTTAAACATTAATCTTATTTCTTGATCTGTAAATCTTCTGTCATTGTAAATAGTGCCAGGCGACCTAGAAACTTCTGGTCTTTTGAATGTAATATCTTTTGTGGGATCTTGAGGGATTATATCACCGAAACAATTATTGTCTTTTGCAAAGGCCCATAATGTTTTGAAAGTATCTAACATATTTTTCTTTTTACCGAATGATCTATCTCTCTGTTCAATGTATCTTTTGACAATTCCAGTATTTAATTCATCTATAACTAGCTTTCCCAAATCACTATCAAACACAGATCTCTCGTTGTTTGGATTAAATTTCTTGTCTTTAATTATGCCGTGTCCTACTGGAAATTTCTTAAACAAGTCGTCCCAATCATCTGGCTTTGCCGTCCTCTTATGAAAGTTTGCTTTAAAGTGGACCTGGCCGTGACCTCGTCTATCGTCTAGGTACAATAGATGTCTAGTCCTCCAGTTCCAACCAATTAGATCTTTAACTTTCTTTTGAATACTATCTGCCGTCAATCTTCCTTCACGTTTCGCTTTCGGAAAGTTAGCTTTGCATAATCTTATAATAACTTCATTGATAGATAGCTTTTGGCTTTCCTCTATAACTGCTTTTGTAATCTTTGTTTGTTCATTGTGGATCGTTGTTTGAGGATCTTTTATCCATAATCCTTTGTGGTCCTGGTGAGCTCTAGCAATCTCATAAACTTTATCCTCACAACCACGAACACCGAAGATACCAGGTTTGAATTCACCAATCGTTATTGATTTATATTGATTGTTAAACCAATATCTTAAAACGAAGAATTTCTTTTTAGTCTTAAAGAATTGGCAAAGTTTTAATCCTTTTAGGATTGTATGTTTGGAAACATCAAAGGGAGTATAAACTCTATACTTACTCGGTACTCCGAAACTGGACGTATATTTCTCAATCGCATAGTCGGTAAATTTGAGCTTAAATTTCTTGGTACTGGTTTGGCTTATATCGTTAGGTACTTGTTTAGTACCTGGTTTGTTATCTGTGTTGTTTTCTTTCATCTGTCTAACTTCTAGCCAGATCAAAACTTAAATCAACGCAATCAGCTTTAATCTAAACTACGTTAGACTACCACGGACTGACTCACTTGTGAATCCCTCGGCTTTTAAGTCCTTTGTGTCTACCAATTTCACCACGAGGGCATTAATGAATTTCATGAGTGTTTATGCCTATATTTATAATTGAACAAGAGAAATAAGTAAAATTTTTTATTTTATCTGCCCAGGTTCTAGTTATTTCTATTGTAAAAAAATCTGATTAATCTAACTCAAACTTTTCATTGTAGTCTTTTTTAAGGCTTAGATCTTGTTTTAATTTGTCTAGTATGCAATTACCTATTATCAAGTAATCTAATTCTGTGCCAATAAAACAATTAAAAGCATCAGTAGGAGTGTTTACAATAGGTTCACCTCTCACATTAAATGAAGTATTTACAACAACAGGGCATCCTGTTTTTTCTTTAAATTTAGAAATTAAATCATAATAACTTTTATTGGTTTCTCTCGTTACTGTTTGTATCCTTGAAGAATAATCTACGTGAGTTACTGCAGGTATTTGTGATCTTTTGATATTTAACTTGTCAATACCAAAAAGTTTTTTTTGCTCTTCGGTCATATCTATTTTCTTTTCAAAATTTATATCTGAAACTAAAAGCATGTATGGACTATCTACATCAAGATTAAACCAATTAGATAGATCTTCTCTTAAAATAGATGGAGCAAATGGTCTGAAGCTCTCTCTATATTTAACTTTTAAATTAAGATTTTTTTGCATGTCATCAGATCTTGGATCTCCCAAGATTGACCTGCTTCCTAAAGCCCTAGGGCCAAATTCCATTCTTCCCTGAAACCATCCAATTGCTTTTTGGTTTGATAATAATTCAGCAGTTTTTTCAATTAATTGATTGTATTTTAAAGTTTCAAAATTTGCTCCTAAAGTTTTTAATTCTTTTTCAATTTCATCTTGAGTGAACTCAGTTCCTAGATATGAGCCTTTCATATCATCTTTAGGGTTTACTGATCTTTTATTCTTTTGATCAATATACCATAGTGCTAGAGCTGCGCCTAATGAGCCACCTGCATCGCCAGCTGCAGGCTGAATCCAAATATTATCAAAGATTTTTTCTTTAAGAATTTTTCCATTAGCAACGCAATTTAGGGCTACACCACCAGCTAAACATAAATTCTTTATACCATATTCTTTTCGAATTGATTTTGCCAAATTAATCATGATCTCTTCAGTAACTTTTTGAATAGAGGCTGCTATATCCATATGAAATTGGGTTATCTTTTCTTTCTCTGGATTGCGAGGGTTTTGACCAAATAAATTATCAAATTTTTTATTAGTCATTGTTAGCCCTGTAGCGTAATTAAAATATTTTTGATCCAGTCTAAAAGTTCCGTCTTCTTTTAAATCAATAATTTGTTTTATCTTATCTTCATAAATAGGACTCCCATAAGGAGCTAATCCCATTAATTTATATTCACCACTATTTACTTTGAATCCTATATAATAAGTAAATGCTGAATAAAGTAATCCTAAAGAGTGAGGAAAATGAATTTCTTTTTTTATTTCTAGATTATTATTCTTGCCAATAGCTACAGTAGTTGTTGCCCATTCTCCTACTCCATCAGCTGTTAAGATAACTGCTTCATTAAAAGGAGATGGAAAAAAAGCACTTGCAGCATGACTTAAATGATGCTCTGAAAAAAAAATATTTTTATCAGATTTATAATTTGAGTCATGTTTTTTAAGCTTATTAAATAATAGATTTTTTTGAAAAAGTTTTTCTTTTATCCATAAAGGCATTGCCTTTGAAAAAGAAATGAAACCTTTAGGGGCAAAAGCTACATAGGTTTCTAACAATCTTTCAAATTTCAAAAAAGGTTTTTCAAAAAAGACTACATCGTTCACCTCGCTTAATCTTAGATTTGCATATTTTAAAACAAATTCGATTGCATTAAAGGGGTAATTTGAGTCATGTTTTTTTCTTGTAAATCTTTCCTCTTGGGCAGCTGCAATTATTTTTCCATCTTTTAAAATACAAGCCGCACTGTCATGATAGAACGCTGAAATGCCTAAAATAGAACTCACTTTAAAAAATTGTGTAAATAAATGGAGCTACAGCTGAACCTTGGGTTAATACTATTAAACCTCCAAATAGTGCTAAAACAATTATAATTGGTAAAAGCCAATATTTTTTTCTAACTTTTAGAAATTCCCAAAATTCTTTTATAAAACTCATATTAAAATTGATTTTTCATCTTACTTTTTGGACCATTTTTTTCGGACCAATAAGATTTATTCTTATTATATTTTAAATTTAGTATATCTTTCCCCAACAATCTCATTGTCAAACCTATAGGTGTTACTACAAAAAAATATATTAAACCCATTATTACTGGCGAAATAATTTTGCCTAAAATTATTCCAAATTTAAACCATAGTTTATTAAAAGGAGTTAAAATTTTAGAATTTAATAAAGCTAAGACTAGAAAGGTCAAAGAAATTATTAAAGACCAAATTCTTATTTCTCCATGGTAGGTTAAAGGGTAAATAGCTATAAGTATAAAAACTATAAAAAAAACTATTCCAAAACTTCTATTTGAATTTATCTTAACATCAGCCATATAACTCCTTCGTGTCTACCAATTTCACAACTAGGGTATTTTTGAATTTCATGAATGGTAATGTAAATATTTATAATTGAACAAGGTTAATAAGTAAATTTTTTTTATTTTATCTCCCAAGTTTCTAGTCGAGTTCTAGTTATCCCATACTATCTTATAGAATTTTAGTTAAATTTATTAAAATGTATTTACAACTTCAAGGGTTGCACCATATTCAGGTATTTGATTCATCAAGCTATAATTTGAACTCATTCTGATATCGAAACCATTTAAATCCCTCTTGTAACTCAAAGATGCTTTGTCATTATCTAAAGTCATAGCATATTCAATATTTTCTGCTGGTATATAACCAAATCCTAAATATAAAGTATCGCTATGAGCATTGTCACTCTGATTTCTTTCATAAATAGTCATTATAGAAAAACCATTATCGGTTACTAAATCGTATCCAATATTTGCTCTTAAATTTTTTGAGTCTTGACTGATAGATTTTGTATATTCAGTAGTTTCCGATAGGTAATGATAAGTAGCATCTGAAGACGGACTAAAATCTACTCCAAGCTCTAAGCCACCATTTGGTTTAAATGTAAAAGTATTAAAATTTAAAACATCACTTATGGTAAAACCAGCAGATATCATTCCAGTCTCAATTGATTGAGATTTATAAACTAAAGCTGCGGCACCTTTTTCTATATATTCGGACAATTCTGTATAACTTAAATCAATTCTAAAATTAGGAGTAATATTAAAATCTTCTTTTTTATATGTTGTTAAGTAGTTAAGTGAACCAAATATTTGTACACCATCTCTCACTCCAGTTCTAGTGCTTCCTCCCCCTTTTCTAACATGATCAGTCTTCAATGTGCTTACTCCAAGAATACCTTCGGTAAATTTTTCGTCATTGTGAGGAAAAGTTCCATAAACAGATAAACTAAAAGACTCAGTATCTAAATTAGTTCCAGATGTACCTACATCAACATCATCATTACCAAATCTAAGAGCATAACCATATAATCTATTTTTGTTTATCTTTTTATCCATGCCAAGTGTAATACCTTTGGTATTAATTTTCTTTGATGATGAAGTGGATGTATCTCCAGTTCTACCGATACTTACACTACCTTCACTCCAAAATGACCAATCATCTGATAATTTGTCTAGAACTTCATTTGTTTTATTTGATATAGGAATAATGTTAGAAAGCGATGCCACCATGGAATTAGAAAAGTTTAGTCTAATATTTTGGTTACTTAATTGATCATTAGTTCTATGTCTTCTTAACCAATACATACGGTTAAGAACTGGAGTACTTGCGTGGATAGCAATTTGTTTCGCTGTTGCAGTTTGAGACTCGATTGAGCTTAAAATATCTTTACCCCCATCAGAGGTAGTTATTGGATCATCACAAGCACCATCAATTACGCTCCAATTACAACTTAGGTTAAATTCATGAACTTTATCATTATCATCATCAATGATAAACATTTTACTTCCATCATTACTAAACACAACTTCTCTTGAATCTCCACTAACAGAACTTACAGTATAAGTGCCTTCAAGTGATAAAGTAGAAACATCATAAGGTGTAGTTAATTTAAACTGATTCATCAAATCTTGTGCTTCTGTTCCATCTTTATTCATATGTGTAATTGTATACATTTTAGTACCATCGTAATTAAAAGTAACTCCATCTATGTGATTTTGAAAAGAAATTAGGTCTTGAGTATTAAGATGAGTAACTGTGGAGCTAAGATCAAATCCTGTGCTTAGTGAATATTCATGAATACGCACTTGTGAATTATTTCCTACACCAGCAATAAACATTCTGGTACCATCATTATTAAATGCAATTGAATTTGCTCTCTTTTCTTGACCAGAGATAAAATATTCGCCATCAAATGTAGCAGTTGAAACATCAAATGCAGTGCTTAGTGAGTAGTAATCTACTGACTTTCTACCAGCATGGTTAACAATAAACATTTTTGTTCCATCGTTATTGAACACTACTTGTGTTGCTTGTGTATCACCACCTCTACTTACTCCAAAAGTGTTATTTACGATTGCCGTTGAAATGTCATATGGGGTAGTTAATATATGTTCGATAACTGCATCCGATGCTCCAGCATTTACAGTATACATTTTTGTACCATCATTATTAAAGTTAAGTCCCAAATAAAAGTTCGAGTCAAGTGATTTACTTTGCACAAAGGTTGGCTCCGCTATAGCTTTAGAAAAAAATAAAGCTAAAAAAAATATGATGTAATGAATTTTATAAATATTTTTCACAACAAATAATCATTAATACCTCAAAAATTCAAGAAATGAGTGCTAAAATTTTAAAACATTATAATTCAAATGTCTAGGTAGGACAAAATTCATGATGAATAAATATCTTTAATAGTTATTATTATTTAATGAAAAGCAATATTGTTAAATCTCACTTAAAAAAGAAATCACAGGCAAAGCTTGCTTTATCAATTAGCCTATTTTTTGTGCTTTTAACCGCAACTGGATACCTCTTTAATTCCAAAGAAGTAATTTTTCTATTTTATATTTTTTGTTTTGTATTTTTCTATAATTTAGTAATTCAATTTTTATTAGAAAGGTTTGATATTAAATCATGATTAAAACACTTATTAAATTAAAGATATTAAAATTAATACTAATTGGTGGGGTATCAACAGCTTATGTTTTTAAGAAATATTGTGATCAAAAAAATGAAATAAAAAGTAAAAAAGATAAAAAACTTTTAAATTAAAAGAAATACCAAACAAATCATTTGAACAAAATTAATTACTACTGAGATAAAGTGTGAATATTTGAATTTTTTATCCTGTTTTTCATCTCTATATTTATTAATTAACGGCATTAATAAATAGTTTGATATAGCAAATAAAATTGTGATTAATAAGATTAAATAAAAATCAACACCTAATTTACTTAAAAATAAAAATAGTAGTAGAACAATAAAGCTAATCGCTAAATTAACATTATAATAAAAAGGAAATATCCTTCTTATAAACTTTCGAGCATTATCTTCATCTAGAGTAGTAAATACTACTGGAGCAATCACAAACGAGAAAAATAACATTATCCCAAGAATCATCGCTGTTAAATAAATACTAACTTGTTCAATCATAAGTTAATTTTATCTACCGTTTTTTATTGGATCTATTAAAAGTTTTTTAACATTATATTTGTATTTACCATTATTATATTGAATTGAATTAATTACGACTATTCTGGAATTTTCCACATCTATTAAAATTGCTTGTCCTCCTCTACCACCTAAACCAAATACAACTCTATTTTTCAAACCAGGATAATCAAAATGAAATTGTCCACCATATGTATAAGTCAGATTAAATTCTGGTTCATCTTTATCTCCTCCTAAGTTTTTAGGAATTCTTCTTTTATGTATTTCTTTCAAGTAATTTCCTACGCATGTATCATTTTGATAATCGTCCATCATAGCTTTAGCAAGTCTAAGCCAGTCATGTCTTGTTAACCGGACCATAGAATCACCTATTCCCCATTCTTCAGAGCCACTGTTCATTTCAACAAACTGAACGTTATATTCGTTTTTAACTTTATTTTGAAAAATTTTGTTTAATAATACTTTATAATTATCACCAGTTTTATGTCTTATATAATTTTTAAGTATCATTGTAATAAAACCATTGTAGTTATAAACGCTTTTTGATTTTTCAGTATTTTGAAAATAAAAACCTAATGTAGTATAAATATTATTTACCTGATAATCGTAATCATTGTCTGCCCTTATGCCTGCGCCATCTGACCATTCGTAAATAACTTTTTGGTCACCAGGAGCCATATTCAACATATCAATTAATTTTTGATTATTATAAAGTGTATTTTCTAAAACAGGCCAATCATTAATAGTACTATCAATATTATCTATATAACCATCACATATTGCATGACCTAGAATGTAAGACATCACAGATTTACCCATCGACATTGAAATTAACCTTGTATCATCTTTAATAAATTCCCCTAGCTTTTCATCGGGTGAAATTTCATCGATTAAAACTTTGCCATCTTGATAATATAAATAACTAACTAAACCTTTTGTTTTGAGTTGTTTTTTTATAAATTTATCTTCTTGGAGATCAAATTCAAATTTATAAGGTTTATTAGCGGGTTTAATTTCGATTGGTTTCCATGAGTATGTGTTGGGATCACCAGTTAAATGACTAAAATTATATCTATAAAAATAATATATTAATGTATCTCGATTAGGATTCATTTTATAAGGAATCTTCCATAACCTTTCACTTACTCTAAGTTTCAAATTATGTCTTGGAACTCCTTTTGCATCAATATCTACATATTGATTATATCCATTATCCAATAACCATTTAGTAAAAGTAGGATAGGAACTTTTAGGATCTTTAGCTAACAGAAGATTGGGTATGAATAATGTAATAAATAAAATTGTTGATATCTTTTTCATATTTTAATTAAGACCTCCAAAAATTATTCTTTTACACTTCCAGCAGTTAGACCACTGACCAAATATTTCTCAAAATATATAAAAATAAAAAGCACAGGTAAAGTAACTATTACAGAGCCAGCCATTAAGTATTGACGTGGTGTCTCTGCATCTCCACTCAGATATTGAATGGCTCTAGATAATGTAAATGATTTAGGACTATCAAGAAACATTAATGAAAAAAGGAATTCATTCCAAGCTATCATAAAAACATAGAGTGCCACTGATGCAATAGCAGGCAAACTTAAAGGAATAATAATCTTTAAAATTATACCAAACCAATTTTGACCATCCATGATGCCAGCATCTTCAATTTCTTTTGGAATACTTTTGAAATATCCTTGCAACATGTAAATAGCAACCGGCAAGGTTGTGGCCGTATAAACAATCAATAGACCAAAGATTGAGTTTCTTAATCCCAGTTGACTAAACACAGTATATAAAGGGATCACTAATACTATAGCTGGAAACATGTAAATAATTAAAATCGAGGTTGATAAAAAGTTTTTGCCAAAGAAATTTAATCTAGCAACTGCATAGGCTGCTGGAATTGCAAATAGTAATGTTACAATAACAGTTCCTATTGAGACAGCTGAACTAATTAAGATGTATCTGCCAAAATTATAAGTTTCAAAAATTACAAAGTAAGACTTGAACAACTCAGTTAAGCTTTTTGTGAAGTCTAGACTAAAATCTAAAGGATTAACTAATAAAGCTATTTGGGTTTTGAAACTAGTAACTAACATTATGTAAAAAGGAAATAAAATTACAAAAGCAAAAAAGACTATGCCAAATAAAGTTATAAAATCAAAAATGATTTTTTCAGTTATGAAGTCTTCTTTTAAAGATTGCATACTATATTTCTTTAATTTGTTAGTAAAAAATAAAGTAATTAAAAAAACTCCAAATATATACCAATACGTAAATGTCTCATTTGAGTAATAATATGAAATTGAAAATATCAGTGATAATGTGATAATCTTAAACAAATGATTTATCTTATTTCCAATTAATACAAATGATAAAGATAAAAAGATACTAGTAAGAAATATTTGGGTAATATTTAAATTAGTAAAGTTTACACCTTGAAGTGTAGACATAATTTTCCATATAGACAAAACACAAGTAAGAAAGAATGATGAAATAACTAAAAATATTGCTAGAGATTTAAACTTCATTTGCTTTTTTTCCAATCAATTTAAAATAAATTATCATAAAAGAGATAAGTAACATTACTATGACTATTGAAACTGCAGAACCCATACCAATATCTGAGACCGCAAAACCTTGTTGATAAACATTGATAGGTAATGTTCTTGTTCCGGATGCCCCACCCGTTAATAAAAAAATATCTTCAAATTTATTAAAGTTCCAAATAAATCTAATCATAAATAAAATAGAAATTATTGCTGTAATTTGGGGTAGTGTAATATGTATAAATTTTTGAATTGGACTTGCTCCATCTACCTCAGCTGCTTCATACAAAGTTTGCGGAATAGCTTGAAGTCTTGCTAAAATAAATAAAAAAGCTAAAGGAAAATATCTCCAAATTTCAAAAAATATAACTGTAGTTAACGCTAACCTTAATTTAAATTCAAAACCCAAAAAACTCATTACTATATATTTCTGACCCAATAAATTAATTGGTGCTTCTAATACATTAAAATTAACTAATAATGCATTTAAAGTTCCACTATTTGGATCTAATAAAAGCGTCCATGTATATGCTAGAGCAACTACTGGTCCAACATAGGGAAAAAGTAAAATTCCACGCATATAGTTTCGGCCTTGAATATTTTGGTTGACTAATTGGGCTGCCATTATTCCAAAAATTATAGCTCCGACTGTTCCAAAAAAAGTGAAGTAAAATGTGGTTAAAAGTAATTCAACAAATTCATTTTCATAAAAAACTTTTTTAAAGTTATTTATTGTAAAATTTGTTGTTAGTAATGGATTATTTGCTTTTCCACTTAAAATAGGTTTTTGTGATTTAATAATATTTTCATCAATTTTTTCACCATTGACACTTGTAATTGTAATTTCAAAATTCTCTCTATATTTTGCTTCCCAGTTTCCAAATTCACAGATAATTTTTTTAGAGTTAAAGTTACATCTAGAATCAAGATTTACAGGTGAAATATTTTTAGGAAATTTGTCTTGAAATTTAACATTTCTTATTTCTTGAATTAATGAACTATTTCGTAATTTGTAAATTATCTTTAATTCTGAATCGTTATTTGAAATTGTTTTAACTATTTTTTTTGCTCTAGGTTCTGGAATTCTTATATCTTTTAATTCAATATCTTTAAAACTTATCCACACATTTGCAAAAATGGGAAATAATACAATTGCAAAAACTAGTAATACTGCTGGTAAAACTAAAGTGTAAGCAGTTCTTTTCTCTAATTTTGATAATGAATCACTCATAACAAAAAGCGGATAATAAAATATTATCCGCTTTTTATGAATTTATTATTTAAAACTTAGCTAATTCAGCGTTAATTTTCTTAACTGCCTCATCAACTGAGATTTGATCATCAATATATTCTCTTGTGATTCTATTTAGGAACTGAGAATTGATGATTTTTGATGCTCTAGAAAGCTCACCTTCTTTAACACCCCATCTGTTTGCAGTATCTAAACCAGCAACAATGTTATCAATAACATCTGCAGAATAAAGGTCTGTTAAAGGAGCTTTTCTGTCAACACCTACCGGTAGTTTACTCCAAGCTTTAGTGTAAGCACTAGGATCACTTTTATTTCCTCTTCTTACCGGAAATTTTCCTTCTGGAGCTATCCCTAGTGTAGCTGTGTAACCTTCACTCATAGAGTACTCGATGAATTTTTTAGCTTCATCTGTATCTGCATCTGCAGTAATACCAAAGTATCTTACATCAGCCCATGCAGCACCTTTTTTATTGTTAGGTCCACTAAAATTAGTAATGAAACCAGTTTTAGAAGCTAACTCTGGTGATGTTGGGTCACTATTTATTGTTGGTGGAGCTGAATCTCTTAAACCTGCTAACTCATCCATAATAAATGGAGACCAAATAATCATTGGTGTTTTTCCAGCGAAGTATAGAGCTCTTGATTGCTTCCAAAATAATTCCCCTGGAGGACTTGCTTTTGCGATAACTTTATAAAACTCTAATGAATTTTTTAAAGCTTTTCCTTGTTTTTTAGTTCCACCTTTTTTTACAAAATTAACCCCATTGGCCAAAAGAACATGTTCTAGAACTTGGCTCATGAAATTTTCATCTGTCTTAGTTGCAGCTACAAAACCAAACATGTCACCACTTGAGAGTGTGTTTACAGCTTTAACTATATTTGCATACGTAGTTGGTGGTTCTAATCCAGCTTTCGCAAATAAGTCTTTTCTATAGACGACCATTTGAGTCCATCCATCAACTGGAACAGCTGCAATTTTTCCACCTTTTTTTGCCATGTTCAAAGCTCCAGGCGCAAAAGTTTTTTTACCTAATGCTTTTACAACGTCATTGTTTGCATCCACATCTAAAATTCCTGCTTCAGCCCAAGGTAAAACATATTGTAAAGTGTGATAAATTACATCTGGAAGGTCACCAGCAGCAGCAGCTGCTGTAGCTCTAGTTCCAAGATCTTTCTCTTCAACTGGAATCACTTCAACCTTAATACCAGTTTTAGCCTCGAAAGCTTTAGCCATATCCTGCTGTTTTGCCATTCTAGCTGGTTGGACTTCTGTAGTCCAAAATTTAATATCAGCAAAACTAGTATTCGTTATTAAAAATACTAGAACGGATATATTGATTATTATTTTTTTTAACATTATTCCCCTCTTTCTTTTTCTTATTTCTCTCTCTGTATTAGTATTTTTTCATTGCGATAAATCTAGCAGTGTAATAAATTTTTAACAACATTTATTGATTGCTTAGAATCACAATAAAATTAAGAAATGTCTGAAATTATTATTAATAATCTTAAAAAATCGTTTGGAAATAATACAGTTATCAAAGGATTTGATATAAAAATTAATGATGGAGAGTTCATTGTTTTAGTTGGTCCTTCAGGTTGTGGAAAATCAACATTATTAAGAATGATTTCAGGTTTAGAAAAAATTGATGAAGGAGAAATATTTGTAGATAAAAAATTAATTAATAATCTTATTCCTTCTAAAAGAAAGATAGCAATGGTTTTTCAATCCTATGCATTATACCCACATATGAATGTTTTCGAAAATATTTCTTTTGGATTGAAGATGGAAAATCTAACTAAAGATGAGATTAAACAAAAAGTAGATCACGCAGCCAATATACTTCAAATACAAGAACTATTAGAGCGAAAACCAAAGCAATTATCTGGCGGGCAAAGACAAAGGGTAGCAATAGGACGAGCTATAACAAGGGATCCTAAACTATTTTTATTTGATGAACCATTATCAAACTTAGATGCAGCTTTAAGATCAGAAATGAGAGTTGAAATTTCTAAACTGCACAAAAAGATGAGGTCAAATATTATTTATGTCACCCATGATCAAGTAGAGGCGATGACACTTGCAGATAGGATAGTACTACTCAATAAAGGTAATATAGAACAATTTGGGTCACCAAATGAAATTTACTCTGATCCTAATAATATTTTTGTAGCTGAATTCATAGGTTCTCCAAAAATGAACATAATAAAAATTGAGAGAGCAAACTTAGTTAGTAATAATAAAATAAATTTTTTTAATAACGAAATTAAATTCGAACATCTTAAATTTGACGATGAAATTTATTTAGGAATTAGACCTGAAAATATAGATCTAAATCAAGAAAATGAAATAAAATTAGAATTAAAAGTTGAACTTGTTGAAAATTTAGGTTTCGAAAAAATAATTTACACATCTTTATCAAACAATGAAATAAATATAAAAACAAAAAAAGACATCAAAAGTCAATCAATCAAAGTATCATTTTCAAAAGAAAATATTTTTTTGTTTGATAAAAACAAAAATAGGATAAGACAATAAAAAATAACAATCTTATTCAATACAAGCCTAATGCAAAAATATTCCATCCTTATTTTTACCGATCTTGATGGTACATTACTACATAGAGACACTTTTAAATTTGATGAAATAAAAGATTATATAAAAGATTTATTATCCAAGGGAATATATATAATTCCAAATTCCAGTAAAACAGATAATGAAATTTTAGAATTTAATAAAGAATTAGGTATCGAATTACCGTTCATTTCAGAAAATGGTTCGGCTATAAATGGTTTAAACTTAATAAATAAAAATTTTCCAAATAATATTATTCTAAGTAGAGAAAAAAATGAACTTTTAGAAATTTTTCATTCAAAGATTCCAAATTCTTTAAAAGAAAAATGTGAATTTATTTTTGAAATGAATAAAAAAAATCAATTAAACATTTTTGGAGTTAATGAAGACAAATTAAAAAATATAAGAAATAGAAAATATACTTCTCCTTTTTTATTTAAAGGAAATAAAATTGAAAGAAATAAATTAACCATTCGTTTGAAATCTATTTCATTATCTTTACAAGAGGGCGGTAGAGTAATAAACTTATGTGATAATGTTGATAAGGTTAAATCAATGAAGAAAGTTATCAAAATTTTTAAAAAGATTGAAACAAATATAAAAGTAATTGCAGTCGGAGATAACTATAATGATATTGAGATGCTTAAAAGTGCTGACCTACCCTGTTTAGTTTTTAATGATCAATTTAAATTAGACGAAATTGATATAAAAAATTTGATTATTTCAAATAAGCCATCACCTGAAGGCTGGGCTGATGTGATAAAAAAGGCGCTAGTTAAAATAAATCATAACGATTAAAAGTTCTAATGAGTGATTTTTCTCAAAATGGAATTATTTCTACCTTGCATGACTTCGGAACGAAGTCGACTTCAATTATAGAAAAAGAATTATTAGAATTTTCAAAACAAAGAAAAATGGAATTAATTCTTCCATGCTTATATTCAGAGTTAGATGGATCTGCCTTGCCAAAAATTGTAGATGAGATTAGCAAAACAAAATATTTAGATCATGTCATAATAGGACTTGATAGAGCTAATGAAAAACAGGCCAAAAGTGCGTGGAAATTTTTTAAAAAAATAAAAACTCCATTTACAATATTGTGGAACGATGGGCCTCAACTTAAAAAACTTGATCAAGAACTCCGAAAAAAAGATCTTGCACCCAGTGAATTGGGTAAAGGAAGAAATGTTTGGTACTGTATTGGTATGTCAATTGCAAGGGATAGTGCGCGTTCAGTTGCTTTACACGATTGCGATATTAAAACATATGATCGAAGAATGCTAGCAAAACTATTTTACCCAGTGGTAAACCCATTATTTAATTTTGAATTTTGTAAAGGATATTATCCGAGAGTTGCTAATGAAAAAATGAATGGTAGGGTTGCAAGATTACTAGTATTTCCTTTATTAACTGCTCTAGAAAAAACTATAGGTAAAAGTGATTATTTAGATTTTATGAAATCATTCAAATATCCTTTAGCTGGCGAATTTTCATTTAGACGAAATGTTTTACCCGAATTAAGAATTTCTTCTGATTGGGGCATTGAAGTTGGAATTTTATCGGAAATGCAAAGAAGTTTTTCACCTCAAAATATTTGTCAGGTTGATTTAGCTGACTCTTATGATCACAAACACCAATCATTGTCTCTTGATGATGAAACCAAAGGTCTTTCTAGAATGTCTATAGATATTATTAAAACTTTTATAAAAAAATTGGCAACACAGGGTAATACTTTTAGTAGAGAAAAATTTAGATCTTTGAAGGCAACTTATTATAGATCAGCTTTAGATCTTATAGATATTTATAGAAGTGATGCTGACATGAACGGACTCAAATTTGATTCTCATACTGAAGAGAAAGCAGTAGAATTATTTGCAATAAACATAATGAAAGCTGGTGAGGCTTTTATTCTAAATCCTATGGATACCCCATTTATTCCTACATGGAGCAGAGTGAAAAGTGCTATACCCGACTTTTTAAAAAGATTGAAAGAAGTGGTTAATGAGGATAATAAAAAATATAATTAATGTTCTCAGAAAAAAACCAAAAAAAAATTAAAAATAGATTAAAAAAAATTTATAAATCATCAATACATAATGAAACCATTAATGAACATTGTAGAGAAATAATAAGTATTATATCAAAATTTAATAAGAAAAATAAAAAAAAAAAATTATTAGTTTCACAGCAAACATCTGTTGTTATTTGTTATGGAGACAGTATTTCTGATGGTAGTCAAAAAAATCAAATTAATGTTTTTCAAAGATTTTATAATAAAAAACTTAAAAATTATTTTAATACTGTTCACTTTTTACCTTTTTATCCTTCAAGTAGTGATAGTGGTTTTGCTGTAAAGGATCATTACAAAATTGATAATAAACTAGGTAATTGGTCTGATATTAAAAGATTTTCAAAAAAAAATAATATTATGGCTGATATTGTAATTAACCATTCCTCTGCACGAGGCTTATGGTTTAGAAATTTCCTAAAAGAAAAGAGGCCTGGAAAAAATTATTTTATCACTGTAGATGCAAAATATAATGTTTCAAATGTTGTCAGACCGAGAGATCATAAATTACTAAAAAATATTTCTATTTTCAAAAAAAATGAGTATTTATGGAGGACTTTTAGTGCAGATCAAATAGATTTAAATTTTAAAAACCCAGCTGTTTTAATGAGATTTATAAAAATTATGATAAATTTAGTTAGTCATGGAGTTACAATATTTAGATTAGATGCCATAGCATATTTATGGAAGAAAAGTGGATCTAAGTGTATTAATTTGGATCAAACTCATGAAATAATAAAACTTTTAAAATTTGTTAGTAGTTGTTTAAACATAAAGACTTTAATTGTTACCGAAACAAATCTACCTGAAAAAGAAAATTTAAGCTATTTTGGAAATAGTGATGAAGCCGACTGGATTTACAATTTTTCTTTAGCGCCACTTTTGGTACATGCATTTTTATTTGAAAATAGTTCTTTTCTAAATAAATGGGGTGAAAGACTTCCTCAAGCCAAAAAAGGTAATAGCTACTTAAATTTTATCGCATCCCATGACGGAATAGGCATGAGACCAATAGAAGGTATTTTAAATAAACAAATTGTACAAAAATTTTTTAAAAGATTGAAAAAAAATGGATCTAAATTTTCATACAGAAAAATTCAGCAAAAAACTAAAAAAGTATATGAGGCAAATATTACAATCTATGATGCTTTGAAAAAGTCAGATTTTGACAAAACAGGTAAATTTTCTTTTCAAAGGTATATTTCTGCTCACTCTATTATGATTTCTTTTGAGGGTGTTCCAGCAATTTATTTTAATTCTTTGTTTGGTACTTCTAATGATGAGGCTAAATATATCATTACTGGAAATAATAGAGATGTTAACAGGTATAAATGGAACGATAAAAATATTTCTAAAAAATTAAGTGATAAAAAATCAAAACAAAGTATTTTTTATAAAAGTATAACAAACCTTTTAAATATTAAACAACAACAAAAAGCTTTCCACCCAAATGCTTTAAGAATTATCATAAATTTGGGTCCAAAATTTTTTTGTTTTAAGAGAATTAGTATAGATAAAAAACAAACTATATTATGTGTTACAAACTTAACTTCAAAGCATCAAATTACAAAATTAAATAAAAAATATTTATATTGGAAAAATTTGATAAATACTAAAACTTCTTTTAAAGAAAATAATAAATTTCAGCTAAAACCTTTCGAGACATTGTGGTTATCTAATAAATAATTTTACTTTTCCCAATCAAATCTTGAAAAAGAATTAAAAATTTTGAATATTCCATCTGACCATTGATTGCATACTTTTGAATATTCATCGTCTGTTATATTTAAACATTTTTGGGAAAGTATCTTGTATTCATCTTTTTTATATACAGTGAAGTCAATAGGTGGTCCAACTGTTAAGTCACTTTTTAAAGTCGAGTCAATTGAGATCAAAGCACATCTTGATGCATCACCAATTGATACGTTGGGCTTAATTACTCTATCTAAAATTGGTTTTCCATATTTAACTTCACCAATAACTAAATAAGGCTTACTATCAGCAGGTCTTATATAGTTTCCTTGAGGATAAACTAAATATAGCTCCATAGGTTGACCTTTAATTTGACCTCCTACAATAAATGTTGAACCAAGTAAAACTGTATCAGTGTTAATTCCTTTTGGACTTGAATGTTCTACATTAAGAGAACCAATATAAGAAGCTATTTGATCAAAATCTTTACAAGTATTTAGATTTAAAGAACTTTTATTATCCTCTAGATCTTTTTGAATAGACTTATATACAGCCTGAGAAGTTCCTAAATTTCCTGACGTCACAATTACTATAGTTCTATCACCTACATCGTAAGTGAACATTTTTGAATAAATATTTACATTATCTAATCCTGCATTCGTTCTTGAGTCTGATGCAAAAACTAGACCATCATTTGCTTTTATACCTATACAATAAGTCATTATTTTTAAGCAATATTTTTAAATTTGCATAATGTATAATCTATTTCTTACATAACAGGTATAACAATTATACAATTGAATTAATTAATTTAAAATTTGAAGATATTTTATGGCCTCTAAATTATGGAAAGATTACAACGCCAAAAATGCATATGATGGTTATTTTACAGCGGACAACAAATTAAGAAAACACGCAAAAATAATATCTGGTATTTTAGAAAAGTACGGCAAAAAGAAACTTCAAGAAATTGAAAAAAATTGTCAAAGTACAATTAGTGCCAGAGGAATAAATTTTAGAGTTTACGCTGCAAATAATAGAGCCGAAGAAAAAAAATGGCCGTTAGATATTATTCCAAGAATAATACCGAAACCTGTTTGGAATAAAATTTCCAAAGGTTTAAAACAAAGAGCCAAAGCTCTTAATCTTTTTATTGATGATATCTACAATCAAAAAAAAATTTTTAAAGACAAGATAATACCTGAAGACTTAATTTTAAAATCTCCCTATTATATAAAACAGTGTGAAGGCTTTTCACCAAAGTTTAAAGCTTGGTCTAATATATCTGGGATCGATTTAATAAGAAATAAAAACGGAGAATATTTAGTTCTTGAAGATAATTTAAGAGTACCATCAGGTGTCTCATATATGCTTGAGAATAGAATGGTTATGATGGATGTTTTTCCAGAACTATTTTCTAGATATAAAGTTTCATCAATTCACCAGTACACAAATAAATTATACAATTGTATGGTTGAGTGTATTCCAAAAAAGACAGCTAATCCTCACATGGTCGTTTTAACTCCTGGAATTTATAATTCGGCTTACTTTGAACATTCATTCTTAGCAGAGCAAATGGGTATTGCTTTAGTTGAAGGTAAAGACCTTTTTGTTGAAGATGATAATGTTTATATGAAAACTGTTAAGGGGCCTCTTAAAGTTGACTGTATATATAGAAGACTTGATGACAGCTTTCTAGATCCCAAGGTATTTAACAAAGATTCTTTGATTGGAGTTCCAGGTTTGTTTAAATGCTGGTTAAAAAAGAATGTTGGTATCTTAAATGCAATAGGAACGGGTGTTGCAGATGACAAAGTTGTCTATTCGTATGTAAATAAAATGATTACTTATTATCTAGGTGAACAACCTTTGTTAAACCAAGTAGAAACATATTTATGTCATGAAGAAGATCAAAAAAAATATGTTTTAGAAAATCTATCTAAGTTAGTTGTAAAACCCGCAAATGCCTCAGGTGGCTATGGTTTAATGATAGGACCCAAAGCGCCCAAAAAGGAAATTGAAGAGGTAAGACAGAAAATTTTAAAAAATCCAAGAGAATTTATTGCTCAACCACTAGAAGTGTTATCAACTGGTCCAACTATAACTAATAATAATATCGAGCCGAGACATGTTGATTTAAGACCATTCGTTTTAACAGGAAAATCAAATTATGTAACTTCAGGCGGACTAACAAGAGTAGCTTTGAGAAAAGGTAGTACTATTGTAAATAGCTCACAAGGTGGCGGATCCAAAGATACTTTAATTGTTGGTTGAAAAATATTTATTTAATAAGAGCTTTTTCCAAAAATTTTAAATCAATTTTACAATCTTTGTACCCACGCTTGACTACATTTAAATATCTTTCTGTTGGAAATCTAAAAGGTGTTTTTTTAGTCATGGTATAAGTCATTATTTTTTTTCCCTCATATAAAAAATAATATTTTTTATATAAAATTGGAAAGTCTTCATAAATATCTAGTTTTTTTTCATCACTCTTTGATATTTCAAATAAACCACCTGTAACAATTGAATTTTTTTTTGGTTCAATATCAGCTGCTCTATATTTACTTCGAAAAGTTAATCTGAAATCTTTTAAATCTATCTTTTTAAGAAAAATGCTATCCTTACATCTTCTTTTCATTTGATTATGATGAAGATTACTACCGTAAGCAAAGTAAAGCATTTATCTCTCCACAATTTCGATATCTTTTTCTTTGATAAATTTTAGAATTTGAGTGTTGCAGTAGTCAATTTTAGATTGATTTTCAGATCTCAATACGATTGATACTCCTAACTTACCAGCATGAAAAAAAGGATAACTTCCAATTTCAACATCTTGGTTTTGATCTTGAACTTTCATCAAAGAGTTAGCGATTTCACTTTCAACTGTTCTTAAATTAATTGTATGACTTAAAATTGGTTCTCCACCAGCTAATTTATTCTTCAATCCTCCTAACATAGACTTCATTATTGATGGTACGCCTGGTAAACAAAATACATTTTCAACACTAAAACCAGGAGCACCACTTGTTGGATTTAAAATCAATTCTGCATTTTCAGGCATCCATGCCATTCTTTGTCTGCCCTCATTGAATTCCCCTTTTTTATAATAAGTATCTAAAATCTTAAAAGCTTCTTTATGTACTTCATACTTTCGATTGAAAGCTTTTGACACGGATTGTGCAGTAATATCATCATGCGTAGGACCGATTCCGCCAGTTGTAAAAACATAATCATTAGATTTTCTTAAAACATTAAGAGTGTCAACAATTGTTGTTTCTACATCAGGAATAACTCTTACCTCGTTAACTTTTATACCGATTGAATTAAGCCAAAGAGCTAATGTGGTAGTATTTGTGTCCTGAGTTCTTCCTGATAAAATTTCATTACCAATTATAAGAATTGCAGCATTAACTTTTTTGTTTTTACTCATTATTATATGTATAATTTGAAAATGGAATTTACCAAGTCTTTAATAAAAGGCAAATTAATCAGAAGATATAAACGTTTTTTTGTTGATGTTAAATTAGATAATCAAGTAGTTACGGCACATTGTCCAAATACAGGATCGATGAAAGGTTTGTTAGATGAGGGGAATGAGGCCTATCTTTTAAAAAACGATGATCCAAAAAGAAAGTTGAAGTACACACTTCAAATTTTAAAAGCTAAGGGAAATCTTGTTGGTGTAAATACTCATTTAGCTAACAAAATTGTTCATAATGGTCTTATGGAAAATCTTATTAATGAGTTAAAAAATAATGAAACGATCAAACCAGAAGTTTTTTTCAATAAAGAGACAAGATTCGACTTTTTAGTTGAAAAAAATAATAAAAAGATCTTTATAGAGGTAAAAAACGTAACGCTTTTTCGTGATAAGAAAACTGCTGAATTTCCTGATGCAATTACCTCAAGAGGATCAAAACATTTACTCACCCTTATTGATGCCATAAAAAAAGGTTATAAATCATATTTAATTTTTCTAGTGCAAATACAAAATATGGAAAACTTTAAAATAGCAAAAGACATAGACCCAGAATATTATAGTAATTATCGAATTGCTAAAAAAGCAGGAGTAAATTTTTTAGCGTATAGATGTAAAATTAGTTCAAAAAAAATTTTGATCGAAAAAAAATTAAAAATTATAAATGAATAACTACTCTGAAAAATTTGAAAAGATGAGAATTGCAGGAAAACTTGCTGCAAAAACTTTAGATATGCTCACTGAAAATATTAAGGAAGGTGTTACCACAAATTATATAGATAAACTTGGCTACGAGTTTATAAGAGATAACGGAGGTCACTCTGCTCCACTTTTTTATAGAGGGTTTGAAAAATCACTTTGTACATCTTTAAATCATGTTGTCTGTCATGGTATACCTTCAGATAATAGAATTTTACAAGATGGTGATGCTTTGAATGTAGATGTTACTGCAATCATTAATAATCATTATGGGGATACTAGTAGAATGTTTTGTGTTGGCAAAACGTCGGTAAAATTAAATAATTTGATTGATGCTACATATGAAGGAATGATGAGAGCTATTAAAATCCTTAAACCAGGTATTAAACTTGGTGATATCGGACATGAAATTCAATCCTATGTCGAAGAAAAGGGTTTTTCAGTTGTAAGAGATTTTTGTGGTCACGGGATTGGAACAGTGTTTCATGAAGCTCCAAATATTTTACATTATGGTAAAAAGAACACTGGTATGGAATTAAGACCGGGTATGACTTTTACAATAGAGCCAATGATAAATGCTGGAAAATTTGATACCAAAGTTTTAAACGATGGTTGGACTGCTGTTACAAAAGATAAATCTTTATCAGCACAATTCGAGCATACAATAGGAATAACTGAAAATGGTTATGAAATCTTTACAGAATCTGCTAAAGGATATTCTAAACCACCATACAATTAATGATAAAAAGATACTCTCGTAAAGAATTAACAGACATATGGTCTGAAGAAAATAAGTATAGAATTTGGTTAGATGTAGAAATTGCTGCAGCGCAAGCAATGGAAAAACTGAAACAAATTCCAAAAGGAGTTTCCTCAACGGTTAGAAAAAAAGCAAGAATTAATGTAAAGAGAATTCATCAAATAGAAAGTCAGGTCAAACATGATGTGATTGCTTTTTTAACCTCTGTAACCGAAAAAGCTGGATTGAAAGCAAGGTATCTCCATCAAGGGATGACATCGTCTGATGTTTTAGATACAAGTTTTAATATTCAATTAGTTCAATCGGGAAAAATTCTTGTCAAAGATCTAGATCAAATTTTAAAAGTGCTAAAAAAACAAGCGCATAAATATAAATTTACTCCTTGTATGGGTAGAAGTCACGGCATACACGCTGAACCAATAACTTTTGGTCTTAAATTAGCATCCTATTATGAAGAATTTAAAAGAAATAAAAAAAGATTAATCAATGCAATTGATGAGATTTCTACATGTGCAATATCAGGAGCAGTGGGGACTTTTGCAAATATTTCTCCAAAGGTCGAACAACATGTTGCTAAAAAACTAGGGTTAAAAGTTGAACCAATATCAACTCAAGTAATTCCTCGTGATCGTCATGCTTTTTATTTTTCAGTCTTAGGAATTATTGCTGGATCCATTGAGAGAGTTGCTACAGAAATAAGGCATCTTCAACGAACAGAGGTGTACGAATTACAAGAATATTTTTCAAAAAATCAAAAGGGATCTTCGGCGATGCCACATAAAAAAAATCCTATCCTCAGTGAAAATCTCACAGGCTTATCAAGGATGGTAAGAAGTGCAGTTGTACCTGCCTTAGAAAATATTGCTTTATGGCATGAAAGAGATATTTCACATTCAAGTGTAGAGAGAAATATAGGGCCAGATGCAAACATTACGCTTGATTTCGCTTTAGTAAGGCTGGCTAATATATTGGATAATATGATTGTTTATCCAAAAAAAATGTTACAAAATTTAAATCTAACAAAAGGATTAATTTTTTCTCAAGAATTAATGTTAGAATTAACTAAAACTGGATTAAGTAGAGAAAAGTCTTATAGGATGATTCAAAATTATGCAAAAAAATGTTTTGCAGAAGATTTGGATTTATATAGCGTCATTCAGACCGACAGATATATAATGAGTAAGATTTCACCAAAAAAATTACAATCAGTTTTTAGTTACGCTAAACATTTTAAGAATGTGAACTTAATATTTAAAAGAGTATTCAGATAATGAAAAAAGGTAAAAAATTATACGAGGGTAAAGCAAAAATCATTTATGCTTCTTCTGATAAAAATTTAGTTATCCAATATTTTAAAGACGACGCTACTGCTTTTAATAATCAGAAAAAAAGCACCATAGAGGGAAAAGGTGTATTGAATAATCGTATTTCAGAACACATACTTTCTAATCTGTCTCAAATAGGAATTAAAAATCATTTAGTAAAAAGATTAAATATGAGAGAACAATTAATCAAATTGGTAGAAATTATTCCTATTGAGTTTGTTGTGAGAAATGTTGCTACCGGTTCTTTAACGAAAAGACTTGGAATTGAAGATGGAACAGTTCTTAAAGAACCCCTAATTGAATACTGTTTAAAGGATGACGAACTTGGAGACCCCTTAATAGCAGAAGATCATATCTATGCTTTTGAGTGGGCCTCAAAAAAAGAAATTGAAAAAGTAAAAAAAATGATCTTAAGAATTAACGATTTCATGATTGGTATGTTTAGAGGCGTTGGTATCAAGTTGATAGACTTCAAACTTGAGTTTGGAAGAATAAAAATAAACGGTAAAAATGAGGTTATTTTAGCTGATGAAATTAGTCCAGATACTTGCCGATTATGGGACTCTGTTACAGAAAAAAAATTAGATAAAGATAGATTCAGAAAAGATTTAGGAGATTTAATACCAGCATATACTGAAGTCGCAAAAAGATTGGGAATTTTACATGAACAATCCAATGTTACTGCGGTCAATGTTACAAAATTATCTTCAGTAAAAAAAAAGAGTAAATGAAGGTTTCTGCAATTATCACTTTAAAAAAAGATGTTCTGGATCCGCAAGGAAAAGTTATTCACCAGACCTTAGATGGAATGGGATTTAAGGGTGTTAATGAAGTTAGACAAGGTAAATATTTTGAAATTGATGTAAAAGAAAATGATCCGAAGAAAGCTCAAAAAATTGTTGAAGATATGTGTAACAAACTCTTAGCGAATCTTGTAATAGAGAATTATAAAATTATTGAGATACAATAATTAATGAAATCCGCAGTAATTACTTTTCCAGGTTCAAATTGTGACAGAGATATGCACGTCGCACTGACCAAGTTTGGTTTTAAAAATCAAATGGTCTGGCATAACGATAATGAATTACCAAAAACTGATTTGGTTGTACTTCCAGGAGGATTTTCATATGGTGACTATTTGAGGTGTGGGAGCATGGCTTCTAAATCAAAGATAATGCAATCAGTAATCAATTTTGCAAAATCAGGTGGTTTAGTGATGGGAATTTGTAATGGTTTTCAGATACTGGTTGAAAGCGGATTAGTTCCAGGAGTTTTGTTAAGAAATAAATATCTAGAATTTATTTGCAAAAATATTTTTGTAAAAATTGATAATAAAGATAATCCATATTTTAAAAATTTAGACAAAGAGGTATTTGAGCTACATATTGCTCACAATGAGGGAAATTATTTTTGTAGCAAT
The DNA here is from genome assembly GCA_902571915.1 of uncultured Pelagibacteraceae bacterium. Classification (GTDB taxonomy): domain Bacteria; phylum Pseudomonadota; class Alphaproteobacteria; order Pelagibacterales; family Pelagibacteraceae; genus Pelagibacter. Next base: position 171,954 of record CACGDY010000001.1, on the reverse strand, counting down.
GATCAACTTAAAGAAATTCAAGATAATAATCAGGTAGCTATTTATTACTGCAATGATAATGGAAAAACTGAAGAAAAATTTAATCCCAATGGTTCATTAAATAATATTGCAGGTATTTTTAACAAAGAAAAAAACGTTTTAGGTATGATGCCTCATCCTGAAAGAATGATAGACAAAAGTTTATCTGGTGAGGATGGATCTCTATTTTTTAAAAATCTTTTAAATAATATTAAATAATGGAAGTTAACGAAAAGATAGCTTTAGATCATGGTTTAAAAAAAGGGGAATATAAGAAGATTTGTGATCTATTAAAAAGAGTTCCTAATTTCACTGAACTTGGAATTTTCTCTGCGATGTGGAATGAACACTGTTCCTATAAATCATCAAGACTTCATTTAAAGAATCTTCCAACCTCTGGAAAAAAGGTAATTCAGGGACCAGGGGAAAATGCAGGTGTGATTGATATTGAGGATGGAGACGCAATTGTTTTCAAAATTGAAAGCCATAATCATCCATCTTTTATTGAACCTTATCAAGGGGCAGCCACTGGTGTTGGTGGTATTATGAGAGATGTTTTTACAATGGGTGCAAGACCTATTGCAAATTTAAACTCAATTCATTTTGGATCTTCACAGCACAAAAAAACAAAAAATCTTTTAAGAGGAGTTGTTCATGGAATTGGGGGTTATGGAAATTGCATGGGTGTTCCAACAATTGCTGGACAAACTTCTTTTGATAGTTCTTACAATGGCAACATTTTAGTCAATGCGATGACACTTGGATTAGTAAAGAAAAATAAAATTTTTTATTCAAAAGCTGCTGGTCTTAACAAACCTGTTATTTATGTTGGTTCAAAAACAGGACGAGATGGTATTCATGGAGCAAGTATGGCATCAGCTAGTTTTGATGAAAAAATAGAGGAAAAAAAACCAACCGTTCAAGTTGGAGATCCTTTTACAGAAAAACTTTTACTTGAAGCTTGTCTAGAATTAATGGCCGGAGACTCAATTATTGCAATACAAGACATGGGTGCAGCAGGTCTTACGTCATCAAGTATCGAAATGGCTTCAAAAGGTAATTTAGGAATTGAATTAAATCTAAATAAGGTTCCATGCAGAGAAAGTAAAATGACACCTTATGAAATTATGCTTTCTGAAAGCCAAGAAAGAATGTTGATTGTTTTAGAAAATGGAAAAGAAGATTTAGCAAAAAAAATATTTGATAAATGGGATTTAGATTTTGCTGTAATTGGTAAAACAACTAATACAAAAAACATTGAATTATATTATGATGAAAAACAAGTAGCTAGTATTCCGATTAATACTTTAGTTGAAAATTCTCCAATGTATGATCGAAAGTGGAAAAAAACAAAATTACCAAAAAAAAATTTAATCAAAAAGGAACAATTTAAAAAGTTTAAAATCAAAGAAGTTTTAAATAAAATTTTATCAAATCCTAATGTTTGTAGTAAAGAATGGATTTGGCAACAGTATGATCACACAGTAATGGGAGATACAATACAGAAACCTGGTGGTGACTCGGGTGTTGTAAGGGTACACGGAACCGACAAGGCAGTGGCTGCAACTGTTGACTCTTCAGCTATTTATTGTTGGGCTCACCCCCTGACAGGTGGAAAACAAGTTGTTTGTGAAAGTTGGAGAAATCTTATTTCAGTTGGGGCAACTCCAATTGCTATTACAAATTGTTTAAACTTTGGAAGTCCAGAGAAAGAAGAAAACATGGGGGAATTTGTTGAATGTGTTCAGGGAATAGGTGAAGCTAGTGAATATTTGAAATTTCCAGTCGTCTCTGGAAATGTATCATTTTATAACCAAACAAAAGAAATTGGAATTAAACCAACACCTTCAATTGGTGGTGTAGGTCTAATAAAAAATTATAAACAAATGATAACGATGGACTTCAAAGAAATAAATAATCTTGTATTAGTAATTGGTAAAACTGAGGGTAATTTAGATCAAAGTCTTTTTGCGAGAAATATATTAAATGAAAAGAATGGACCACCACCTGAAATAAATCTTTTCAATGAAAAAAATAATGGTGAAACAGTTCTCCAGCTTATCAAAGGTAATCTTGTTAGAAGTGCTCATGATGTATCTATCGGAGGAATAATCACAGCTGTAAGTAAAATGTGTATAAAGGGAAATATAGGTATTGAATTTGATAAACCTAAATATTTCATGAGTGAAATTGAATACTTGTTTTCTGAAGACCAAGGTAGATATGTCATAGAAATTGAGCCTAAAAATTTAAAAAAAGTTGAAAGTATTTTAAACAAAAATTCTGTTCACTTTGATAAATTGGGTAAAATTACTGATAAAAATATGATTATCAATGGGAAGACAAAAGTTACAATTGACGAATTAAGATCGTATAATACTAATTGGTTAAAAAAATATATGAGTACGTAATGGCAATGGATTTGAAAGAAATTGAAAAATATATAAAAGAAGCTTTGCCTGATGCTTTAATTGAGATTCAAGATTTAGCAGGTGATGGTAATCATTACTCTGCAACGATAACTTCCTCAAAATTCACTGGTAAATCTAAAATCGAGCAACATAAAATGGTTTATAATTCTTTGAAAGGAAAAATGGGAAATGAATTACATGCTTTAGCAATAAAAACAAAAGAACAATAAAGAACAATTATGAAAGAAGAAATTAAAAAAAAAATAGAAACGCAAATTTCAAACAACGATGTGTGCTTATTCATGAAAGGAACACCGGATGCACCTCAGTGTGGATTTTCAATGGCTGTTACTAATATTATGAAAGTTTTAGAGGTAGATTTTGTAAGTATAAATGTTTTGGAAGACCAGGAAATTAGAGAAGGTATTAAGGTTTTTAGCGATTGGCCTACTATTCCACAGCTATATGTAAAAAACGAGTTTATTGGTGGGTGTGACATTATAAAAGAAATGTACGAAACAGGAGAATTAAAAAAATTATTTGATAGCAAAAGTATTAATTATAAAAAATAATTAATTAAAAATTGATCTAATTTTTTTTGAAAAAAATTTTCTTACTAAATTAATAAGGCTCATTTGATTAACAATATTTTTCTCAATAAATTTATAGTCAATCTTATTTTCCCAATATAACTCTATAACTAAACTTTTTCTAAAATACTCTCGTAATTTTTGAACAGTTGAAACAGTTAATATAGGATTAAAAACTTGTAATTTCTTGGAAATAATTAATTCAAGATTTACATCATCAAAATCCATGTGCCATAAATGTTCTTTTTTATTTTCAAACACTAAGTTATCCTCAAGTTTGGTTGGCAATTCTATATAGCCTTTCTTTGAAACTCTTTCTAGTTCAGCTATAAATTTTTTTGGATCTTTAACATGTTCAATTACATGACTTGCAACCACAAAATCAAATTCGTTATCTGTAAAAGGTAAATTCTCATCAATAAGTTTTACAAAGTTTCTATCATTATAATGTTTTGAAAGATCCTGAATATCACATATAGTTGTTGCATAATCATTTGCAGAATATCCACACCCTATATCTAAAACCTTCCAATCTCTATTTGATAGCAAAATTGAATCTACATAGTTTTTTGAAGTTCTTTTAATCAATTCTTTATCTAGAGTAATATTCAATTACTAGATTTGGTTCCATCACAATTGGGTAAGGAACTTCCTCAAATTTAGGTATTCTAACAAATTTAAATTTTTTATTTTTTTCATCCAACTGAATATACTCTGGGATATCTCTTTCTTTATTCGCTAAAGCAATGTCAATTATTGCTAATTGTTTGGATTTATCTCTTATTTCTATTGTATCCTCTTCTCTTACTGAGTAGCTAGAAATATTCACTTTTTTACCATTAACTTTCACATGACCATGATTTATTAATTGTCTTGCAGAAAAGATTGTTGTGGCAAATTTTGCTCTATAGATTACTGCATCCAATCTTCTCTCTAACAAACCAATTAAATTTTCACTTGTATCTCCCTTAAGCATAGTAGCTTTTTTATAAATATTCCTAAATTGTCTTTCGTTGATATTACCATAATAAGCTTTTAATTTTTGCTTTGCCTGAAGTTGGATACCATAGTCTGAGGGTTTGGATGTTTTCGTTTGACCATGCTGTCCTGGCCCATATGCTCTAGTATTAAAAGGACTTTTAGGTCTTCCCCAAAGGTTTACTTTTAATCTTCTGTCGACTTTGTGTTTAGAGTTTAATCTTTTAGTCATTTGATACAGGGACTTATAAACTTACTCATTATTTTGTCAATCAACGTTTTTTTCCAAGACTTGCAAATACGCTTGATAAAATACGTGTTTCTTTATCGGATAATTCCATTTTATAAAATATATTTCTTAAGTTTTGCATCATTATAGGTATCTTTTCCTTTGGTTTAAAAAAGTCAATATCTTCTAAATTATTTATGCAGAGATTTATCATTGACTGAATTTCTTTTTTTGATGCAGATTTAACTTTTTTTGATTTTTGAAATGGTTTGGTTCTTATCTTTATTATACTTGAGACAAATTGAGCTATAATAATTAAACTATGAGAAAGGTTTAATGATTTAAATTTTGGATTTGTTGGAATTTGTAAAGTGTAATTAGCATAACTTATTTCATTATTAGATAATCCTGAAGCCTCAGAACCAAATAAAAACCCGATTTTTTTTGTATAATCAATCTTTTTTAAATCTTCTAAGTTAATATGTTTAATGTTTTTGTTTCTAAACCTTGCTGAAGTAGCTATAACGATTTCAATACCGTCTAATGCTTTTTCAATATTTTTAAAAACTCTACTTTTATTTATTATATCTTTTGCACCAACAGAAGTTGCTAAAATTTTATCATTAGGAAATATCGCTTTTGGATCTATCAAAACTAATTTATTAAAATTAAAGTTTTTAATGGCTCTTGCACATGCCCCAATATTTTCAGACAATTGTGGTTTATGTAAAATAAATGAAATATTATTTTTTGACATGTTGATCAATCAAACCATGGTCTCTATTATAAGATGATATCTTAGAAGTTTTAATGCCTTCCAAAAATTTTTTATCTACATTCCAAATAGATACTTTTAATGGATAACATTTTACGGCATCCGATGAATGTTCTGATCCACAGTCTCCACCTGGGCAAGCAGATAAAGCTCCTAATAGATCGGTCTCAGCAAAAAATTCTAAATAATCGCCAGGTCTTACTGGGCTTGATTTCATAAAATATTGCTTAGTGTCATTGGTAAAACCAGTAAGCATAAATACATTTAATACGTCGTGCACAATTTTTTCTGCGTCATCTAATTCGATATTCTTTTCCTTAACTAAAGCTCTAGTCAAATTTGAATGACAACAATAATGGTAATCATTGTTTGATGTTAGCTTGTGAGTATAAGGATCGCATCTGGTACCAATAACATCATGAACCGAGCCCCCGTCTTTATCATAACCATACCAGTCTAATGTATCCCACGTAATTGTTGCCAATGATCTTAAATATGGGAAACTACTGAACATTTTGTCTCCGACTGAAATATGTGTTCCGTATAAAGCTCTTGTTTTTCCAGAATAAAATTTTTCATTTAAATTATCAGCTTGAAATATATTCAAATCTCCAACTTGTGGACCTTCAACACTTTCTATTCTAAAAAAATTACCTGATTTAACACTAAAAGTTTTAGCATCTCTTGGCGGAACTATAACTTCATCAACTTGTTTGATGTGTTTTCTTGCTTCATGTAATATTTCAAGATTATTATTAATGCTATCATTTGGGTAACAAACTACAGGATCCGCTCCTACCCTGCTTTCAATATCAGTAGGTCTCATAGAAAACTTTTTAATTTTCATTTATTTACTTGCAGGAGCTTTGTCCTTAAATAATTTAAAATCTAAACTATCGATAAGAGCTTTAAATGATGCATCAATTATGTTCGGTGATACACCGATTGTAAACCAATTTTTTCCTTGGGAGTCTGTGCTTTCAATAGATACTCTTGTAGTAGCTTCAGTTCCTGTGTTTAAAATTCTTACCTTATAATCAACTAGTTTTAAATCTTTTAAATATTCAGAATATTTTTCTAACTTGGTAACATTTTTTCTTATAGCATTGTCTAAAGCATGAACGGGTCCATTACCTTCACCTTCGCAGACTATTTGTTCACCATCAACCTCCAGTTTTGCTTTTGCTCTAGAAACTATTTTATCTTGATTATTTTTTGATACTGAAACGTCGTATTCCTTTATTGATATGTATCTTGGAATTTCTCCCATTACTCTTCTGGCAAGTAACTCAAAAGATGCATCAGCACCATCATAACTGTAACCAATGAACTCTCTATCTTTAACTTCTTCTAATAGTTTTTTAACTTTGGGATCATTTTCTTTAATATCAATTCCAATTGTTTTAAGTCTAGACAGGATATTTGATTTACCTGACTGATCAGAAACAACAATATTTCTGTTGTTACCAACATCTTCAGGATTTATATGCTCATAAGTTTTAGGATCTTTTTGAACAGCAGATACATGTAAACCACCTTTGTGTGAAAATGCTGCAGCACCAACATATGGTAAATGTTTATTTGGTTTTCTATTTAGTATCTCATCAAGCAACCTTGAACATTGTGTAATATGTTTGATATTTTTATCTTTTACACTAATTTCAAATTTATCAGATAGCTCTTTCTTGAGATGAAAAGTTGGAATAATTGACATTAAATTAGCATTGCCACATCTTTCACCTAAGCCATTTATAGTACCTTGGATTTGTCTTGCTCCTGATAGAACTGCTGCTATAGAGTTTGCAACAGCATTACCAGTATCATTATGTGCATGAATACCTAAATTTTCACCAGGTATTTTTTCTGAAACTGCTTTAACTATCTTAGTTACTTCATGAGGAAGTGTACCGCCGTTAGTATCACATAGAACTATCCATTTAGCTCCGTTATCATAAGCAGCTTTGATACAAGCTAAAGCATATTCTGGGTTTGCCTTGTAGCCATCAAAGAAATGTTCTGCATCAAACATGAACTCTTTATTATTTTTTACAAAATGCTTTGTAGTTTCTTTAATGTTATCTAAATTTTCCTCGTTAGATATTCCTAAAGCAACATCAACATGAAAATCCCAAGACTTTCCAACTAAACACACGGACTTAGTATTTGAATTCAAAATTGCTGACAAACCTGGATCATTTTCAGCACTTCGTCCTGCTTTTTTTGTCATTCCAAAAGCAGTAAAGGTAGAGTTTTTCAAATCTAAACCTTTCTGAAAAAATTCTGTATCAGACGGATTAGCACCTGGCCAACCTCCTTCAATATAATCTACACCAAGATCATCTAAAGCATGTGCAATCTTTACTTTTTCATCAATTGAAAAATGCACACCTTGGGTTTGAGCTCCATCTCGAAGAGTTGTATCAAATATGTATAATCTTTCCTTAGTCATTTAAATTTCCACAGTGTTTTACCATCTTTGTCTTCTATTAAAACACCTTTGTCTGAAAGTTCATCTCTAATTCGATCAGCTTCTTTATAATCCTTATTTTCTCTAGCATTATCTCTTAAATCTACCATTTTCTTTATTTCAGATTCATTTAAAGAAACTCTATTTTTTTTGTAATTTTCCCATTGTTCATTACTCTCGTTCAATAAACCAATAAACTGACAGGCAGAGATAAATAAATCTTTTTTATCATTATTTTTTGCTTTTTCATACAAACTATGGAGATTAGCTATAAAGCCAGGTGTATTCAAATCTTCATATAAAGGTTTCAGTATATCATTTGGAACTTTAACAAATTTAAAATTATCATATTTAATTCCATACCACTTATCTAATGTATTTTTACAATCAGTTAATAATTTATCGTTCCAATCTAATGGCTGTCTATAATGTGCGCTCATTAGTGCTAATCTTATTATCTGTCCGCTCATCTTTTTTCTAAACTCTTTTATCTTAAGAATGTTACCTTGAGACTTTGCCATTTTTTCATTTGACATTGTAATAAATGCATTGTGAACCCAAAAATTAGCAAATACTTTAGTGTCATTAGCACATCTTGATTGAGCAATTTCATTTTCATGATGTGGAAAGATTAAATCTATTCCACCACCATGTATATCAAACTCATTACCCAAAAATTTTTTCGACATCGCAGAACATTCTAAATGCCAACCAGGTCTTCCTTTCCCCCAAGGTGACTCCCAATAAGGCTCATCTTTATTAGAGGGTTTCCATAATACAAAATCTTCAGGATTTTTCTTATTTTTACTAACCTCTATTCTTGATCCCGCAATTAATTCATCTAATTTTTTATTTGATAATTTTCCATAATCAGAAAATTTTTTTACTTCAAAATAAATATGTTGATTATTTTCATAAGCAAACCCTTTTTTAAGTAAATCATTAATCATTTCGATCATTAACTTAATATGCTGAGTAGCTTTTGGTTGATAATCAGGATTTTCACAATTCAAAAACTTACAGTCATCTAAAAAATTTTTAGTTATTCTCTCTGTCAATTCTTTAGTAGATATATTTTGTTCTTGAGCTGATTGAATAATCTTATCGTCAATATCAGTAATATTTCTAACGTAGGTTACTTTCTTAAATTCATTCTTAAGTAATTTATAAAGTATGTCAAAAATTACTAAAGGTCTTGCATTACCTATATGTGGATCATCATATACAGTTGGTCCACAAACATACATGCCTAGATTATTTCTATCTCTAGGAATAAAATGTTCTTTTTTTTTTGTTAAATTATTTGTTAAAAAAATATCCATTTTAATTGATTAAGAAATATACCTAATTTAATGATTTGTTAATCTATTTGATTAATTTGGAATTTTGCAAACTGGAATTGGCTCCATTTTATGCAAATTTTGTCTTCTTATTTTCTCGTACTCTGCTTTATGAGGAGAATTTGGATTTATCATAGCATCTTCTAATTCATTATATTTAAACCCAAGTTGACCTTCATCTGTTCTACCGTCATTCCATAGTCCATCTGTTGGCGGCGCATCGATAATTTCATTTAATATACCTAATTCTTTTCCAAGTTCCCAAACTTCACTTTTATTACAATCAGCTATAGGAGAAATATCAACACCACCATCTCCATATTTTGTATAAAAGCCTACTCCAAAGTCCTCAACTTTATTTCCCGTACCGACAACTATTCCATTATTAGCTGAAGCAACCTGGTATAAAGTAGCCATTCTTAACCTTGCCCTAGAGTTTGCAAAACCATGTTCATTATCAAATTTATTTAAAGTAGAGGAAAATGTTTCAAATAATTTATCTAAACTTATTGTATGAGCTTCAACATTTTTAAACTTTTCAACTAACCACTTTTGATGTTTTAAACTTAAGCTATGTTGGTTTTCTATTTGTTTTATAGGCATTGTGAGTACAATTGTTCTTATTCCTGTCATTGCACTTAAAGTACTAGAAACTGATGAATCTATGCCTCCTGAAATCCCAATTACTAAAGATCTAGCCTTATTGGGCATTTGGTCAACATAGGATTTTATCCAATTTGAAATATATTTTATTTTTTCTGAAGGACTCATAGCTAATATTTAACAATCTATGAATTATAAGCAATAGTTTAAGATGCCGCTTGAATAGCATTTTTTGAATAGCTGCTATTCTTTTTAATCTCGTCTGAAATTAAAAAAGCTAATTCTAAAGCTTGGTCAGAGTTTAGTCTTGGATCACAATGAGTGTGATATCTGCTTGATAAATCAGTATCAGAAATTTTTCTTGCTCCACCTGTGCACTCTGTCACATCTTGTCCTGTCATTTCAACATGCAAGCCACCTGCGTATGAGCCTTCACTCTGATGAACTGCAAAAACATCTTTGACTTCTTTTAGAACTCTATTGAAAGGTCTTGTTTTGAAACCTGTTGTAGATTTAATTGTGTTTCCATGCATAGGATCACAAGACCAAATAACGTTTAAACCCTCTTTTTTTATAGTCCTCACAAGTTTTGGTAAAAACTTATCAACACAGTCATGCCCAAATCTTGAAATTAAAGTAATTTTACCTTTCTCATTATCAGGATTAATTAAATTACAAATCTTTACAATTTCATCTGGTTTGGAAGTCGGACCACATTTTATTCCGATTGGATTTTCTATACCTCGGCAAAACTCAACATGACCACCATCTAACTGTCTTGTTCTATCACCAATCCACACAAAGTGGGCTGATGTGTCATGATATTCTCCAGTAGTTGAATCTATTCTAGTCATACTTTCTTCGAAAGGTAAATGAAGAGCTTCGTGAGAGGTCCAAAAATTTACAGTGTAAAGTCTATTATTAAAGTCAGAAGTTATTCCACACGCTGACATGAATGCTAGTGCATCAGCAATTTTATCTTCTAGTTCTTTAAATTTTTTAGCCTGAGGGCTTTTTCTGATATAATCTAAATTCCATAAATGTACTTTATTTAAGTCTGCAAAACCCCCCTTAGAAAATGCTCTTAACAAATTCAAAGTAGATGCAGATTGTGAATAAGCTCTAAAAAGTCTTTTTGGATCATGCTTTCTTGCTTTTTCACTAAACTCTATTCCATTTACGTTATCTCCAAGATAACTAGGTAACTCAACATTGCCTTGTTTTTCTGTAGGCGCGCTTCTTGGTTTTGCAAACTGTCCAGCTATTCTTCCAAGTTTGATTACTGGCAGTGACGCTGAATAAGTTAATACTAAAGACATTTGTAATATTAACTTGAAAGTATCTCTAATATTATCTGGATTAAATTCAGCAAAACTTTCTGCGCAATCTCCTCCCTGAAGTAGAAATGCCTTACCATCAACAACTTCTGCAAGTTGTTGTTTTAAATGTCTAGTTTCGCCAGCAAATACAAGCGGTGGAAAATTTTTAATTTTACCTAAAACTTGATCTAATTCTTTTTTATCAGAATATTCCGGGATATGCTTTACCGGGTATTTTCTCCAACTATTAATTTTCCAATTTTTCATATTCAACTCAAGATTGTTGTAACAGAGTTTTTATTTTATTCAACGGTTACAGATTTCGCTAAATTTCTGGGCTTATCTATATCAAAACCTTTTTTTAATGCAGAATAATAAGCTAATTTTTGTAGAGGTATCGTTAACAGAAAGGGCAAAAGATCTTCATTTGTTGTCTCAACTTCAATTGTCTCCCAGATATTTTCTGAAAGTACTTCATCCTTACTTTTGTTTGTAATCAATAAAACCTTTGCACCTCTTGCTATGACCTCCTGCATATTTGAGATTGTTTTTTTATAATAATTGTCTCTTGGAGCTAAGACTACAACTGGCAGACCCTCTTCAATAAGTGCTAATGGTCCGTGTTTCATTTCTCCAGCTGGATATCCTTCAGCATGAACGTAAGATAATTCCTTTAGTTTTAAAGCTCCCTCTAAAGCTATCGGATAAGAGTATCCTCTGCCCAGAAACATTGAACCTTTTACATCATTAAAAATACTTGATATTGATTGTATCTTATTATCTGTTGCTAAAGTTTTTTCTGCTAATTTTGGCAAATCAATTAAATTTTTAAGTTTTTCATTAAATATACTTTTTTTAATATCATCTCTTATTGAACCAATTTTTAAAGCTAACATATATAATATTAAAATTTGTCCTAAAAAAGCTTTAGTGGATGCTACTCCTACTTCGGGTCCACAATGGATTGGTAAAACAAAATCAGAGTCTCTAGCAATTGAACTTTCAATAACATTTACTACAGCACAGGTTTTCATGTTTGCTTTCTTGCAAATATCTAGAGCAGCGTATGTGTCTGCTGTTTCACCTGATTGAGAAACAAAAGTATATAAAGTATCATCTTTAAATCTATTTTTTCTATATCTAAATTCTGATGCAATATCTACACTTACATTTAGTGAGGTAAGTTCTTCAAACCAATATTTGGCCATTAAACATGAATGATAAGCAGTTCCGCAACCAATTAAAGTTATCGAAGAGAGTTCACTTTTTTTCCACGGAAAATTATAAATATTTATATCATTATTTCTGCTGTCAATATATTCTTTAATTCCATTTTTTAGAGTTAATGGTTGTTCCTCAATTTCTTTTGCCATAAAGTGTTTGTAATCACCTTTGTCATATTTTTTTTCATCTGAAGAAAGTTCTAAAACTTTTTTATTAATTTTATTTCCTTCTTCATCAAAAAATTCTACAAAATCTTTTTTCAAAATGCAGAATTCACCATCACCTAAATATGTTATTTTATTAGTCATAGATTTTAAAGCGTATGAGTCAGATCCTAAGTAATTTTCATTTGGACCATAGCCTACGGCTAATGGTGAGCCTCTTCTTGCTCCTATTATTAAGTCTGGCTGATCTTTAAATATAATTCCTAGAGCAAAACTACCATGCAATGCTTTTAAAGTTTTTTTTATAGACTCTGCAATATTTTCATTTTTTAAATTTTCTGTTATCAAATGAACAATTACTTCAGTATCAGTTTGAGATTTAAATTTGTGTCCTTTTCCTATCAAATATTTTTTGAGTAATGTAGAATTTTCAATTATACCATTATGAACAACTGATACATTTTGAGAAGAATGAGGATGAGCATTAATACTGTTTGGTGCTCCGTGAGTTGCCCATCTAACATGCCCTATACCAATTGTGCCATTCATGCTTTGAATTAATGAATTTTTTTCTAAATTATCTACCCTTCCTTCTGATTTAACTTCATTAATTAATCCATCAGATAAAGTCGCAATACCCGCGGAGTCATAGCCTCTATATTCTAATTTCTTTAAAGAGTTTATAATTGAGACAGATACTGGTCTGTTGCTATTAATACCAATAATTCCACACATAATTTTACTTTTTTTTATAATTCTTAATTTCTGTTTGTAAACTTCTACTTAAAGCTAAGGATCTTTTTTTTACATTTTTGGTAATTACAGAGCCTGCCCCAATAAAACTACCTTCATTGACAGTAACTGGAGCAACCAAAGAAGTATTTGATCCAATAAAAACATTATTTTTTATTTTTGTTTTATTTTTTTTTACACCATCGTAATTGCAAGTAATTGTTCCTGCTCCTACATTTACTGATTGACCAATTAAACTATCTCCAATGTAAGTTAAGTGATTTACTTTAGATTTTTTACCTAAAGTACTTTTTTTAATCTCTACAAAATTTCCAATTTTAGATCCTTCTTTTAAAATGGTGCCAGGTCTAATTCTTGCGTAAGGGCCTATATCGACTTTTCTTTCAACTTTGCAATTCTCAAGATGAGAAAAAGATTTTATATGAACATTGTTACCAATTTTTACTTTTGGCCCAAACACAACATAAGGTTCAATTGTCACATTTTTTCCTATTTTTGTGTCCTTAGAAAAAAAAATTGTTTCCGGACCAATCATATTTACACCTGATTTTAAAAATTTATTTCTTAATTTTTTTTGTGTTATTTGTAAATTAAAATGTTTCATCTTTGAAAATCTTTATATTAAGTATATATGTTTCTTAATTCACAAAATATTTCTTAAAAATACTTTTAAATATGAAACAAAAATTTACTATACTTTTCGATCTAGACGGCACATTAGTTGATACTGCACCAGATTTAATGAAAGCTCATAACTATGTAATGAACAAGTTTGGTTATCCTACAAAATCCACAGAAGAAATTAGAAATTTAGTAGGACAAGGTGCAGGTGCAATGCTTGGTAGATCCATCTGGGGACAAGCAAAAAAAGAGTTTGGAAAAGTTCAAGATGAAAAAATTAAAAAAGAGATGATAAAGGATTTTGTTGATTTTTATGGAAAAAATATTGTTAATGAAAGTACACTAATAAATGGTGTCAAAGATTTTTTAAATTGGTCAAAAAAAAATGACATTTCAATGGGTGTTTGTACAAATAAACAAGAGCATTTAGCTGTTGATCTACTTAAGAAAATTGGAATTTATGATTATTTTGAATATGTTGCAGGTCATAACACCTTTGATTATTGTAAACCTGATCCTAGACACTTAACTTCAGTTATTGAAATTCTAGATGGAGATTTAAAAAAAAGTCTGATGATTGGAGATAGTGAAACAGATGCCAATGCGGCTAAAGAAGCAGGAATACCAATTATTTTATTGGAGGATGGATACACAGAAAAAAATACTTCTGATATATATCACAATCACTTAATAAAAGACTTCATTGGGATAGAAAAAATTATATTAAGATATCTTTAATATTGATTATTTTGTTTTAACTATTAAAACAAATTTATTACTAGGAGAAATTTTTGATAATACATAAAGTAAAAGTATATCCATCTAAAATCTATTTACCTAAAACAAAACAGTTAGCCTGGAAAATAGCAGAAATTGCCAGCGACAACTCAAAATTAAATAAAGAGTCTATAGAAATGGTTATCAATAGAATTATTGATAATGCGTCAGTTGCTATTGCCTCATTGAATAGAAGACCCGTAGTTTCTTCTAGAGAAATGGCTATAAAACATTCAAGAAAAAACGGTGCAACTCTTTTTGGAGTTAATTCTAAATTAAGATTTGATTGCGAATGGTCTGCTTGGTCTAATGGAACAGCTGTAAGAGAACTTGATTTTCATGATACTTTTTTAGCTGCAGATTATAGTCATCCTGGAGATAACATTCCTCCACTATTAAGTGTTGCTCAACAAAAAAAGAAAAGTGGATTAGATCTTTTAAGAGGTATTATTACTGCTTATGAAGTTCAAGTAAATCTTGTTAAAGGAATTTGTTTACATAAACATAAAGTAGATCATATAGCTCATCTAGGACCAAGTGTTGCCGCAGGAATAGGGTCAATGTTAAATCTTAATACTGAAACAATTTATCAAGCTGTACAACAAGCTTTGCATACGACTATATCTACAAGACAATCTAGAAAAGGTGAAATATCAAGCTGGAAGGCTTACGCCCCTGCTCACGCCGGCAAGCTTGGAATAGAAGCTGTAGACAGAGTTATGCGTGGTGAAGGAGCTCCAAGTCCAATTTATGAAGGTGAGGATAGTGTAATTGCAAGAATATTAGATGGTAAAAAAGCATTATACAAAGTTCCGCTACCAAAAAAAAATGAGCCGAAAAAAGCAATTCTTGAAACATATACAAAAGAATATTCAGCTGAATACCAATCTCAAGCACTTATCGATCTAGCAAAAAAATTAAAAAAAAAAGTACAAAATCTTTCTCTAATAAAAAAGATAGATATTTTTACTAGTCATCATACTCATTACGTAATTGGTACAGGAGCTAATGATCCACAAAAAATGGATCCAAACGCAAGTAGGGAAACTCTAGATCATTCAATTATGTATATATTTGCAGTAGCCTTGGAAGATGGAAAATGGCATCATGTAAAATCATACACAAAGGCTAGAGCAAAAAGAAAAAGCACAATTAAAATCTGGAGATCAATTAAAACACACGAGGATAAAAAATGGACAAAAAGATATCATGATCCAAATCCCAAAAAAAAAGCTTTTGGTGCAAAAGTAGTAATAACTCTTAAAAACGGAAAAAAAATTAGTGAGGAACAAGGTGTGGCAGATGCTCATCCTTATGGTTCACGCCCTTTTAAAAGGAAAGATTATATTAATAAATTTTTGACCCTAACAGAAAAAATATTAGATAAAAGAGAAAGTGATAGGTTTTTAAAAAGTGTGCAAAATTTAAAAAAACTAAAACCAGGTGAGCTACATAAATTGAATATAGAGGTTAAAAAAAGTAAACTTAAGAGAAATTTAAAAAAAGGTATATTTTAATGCATTTTGTAGAAAAAGAACCAAAGCAAAAAAGACAAGACTTTGTTAAAAAATTAAAATCTAAAAATATTTTAAGAGTTCCAGGTGCATATAACCCCTTAACAGCAAAATTAATCGAGGAAATAGGGTATGACGCAGTCTATGTTTCTGGTGGTGTAATGGCAAACGATCTAGGATTTCCTGATATTGGTTTAACTACATTACAAGATGTAAGCACTAGATCTTATTTAATTTCAAGAGTAACTAATCTTCCTACAATTGTTGATATAGATACAGGTTTTAAGTCCTGTAAAGAAACAATCGAAACTTTTGAGCAGTTTGGAATATCTGCAGTCCATTTAGAAGATCAAATTGAAAGAAAAAGATGTGGTCATTTAGAAAATAAAGAATTGATAACAACAGATGCCATGATTAAAAAAATTAAAGAATGTGTTTCTTCTAAAAAAGATGAAAATTTTAAAATTATTGCTAGGTCAGATGCAAAAAGTGTAGAGGGATTAGATAAAATGATTGATAGATGTAAAGCATATGTAGATGCAGGAGCTGAAATAGTTTTTCCCGAAGCATTACAAAATGAAAAAGAATTTGAAAAAGTTAGAAAAGAACTTTCATGTTATTTATTAGCAAATATGACTGAATTTGGTAAATCAAAATTATTCAACTACAAAGAGCTAGAAAATTTCGGTTACAATATTGTAATTTATCCAGTCACCACTCAAAGATTGGCAATGAAAAATGTAGAGGATGGATTAAGGGACATTTATGTAAATGGACATCAAAATAATATTATTGATAAAATGCAGACTAGAAAAAGATTGTATGAGCTTGTTGATTACGAAAAATATAATAGTTTAGATGAAAAAATTTATAATTTTAGCACTGAAGGGCATGAATAATGACTGATGACATAAAGAAAGGGCTTCTAGGTATAGTGGTGGATGAGACTGAAGTTTCTAAAGTCATGCCAGAAATTAATTCCCTAACTTATAGGGGATACGCGGCTCAAGATCTTTGTGAATATTGTAAATTTGAAGAAGTTGCCTATTTAATTTTAAATAAAGATTTGCCAAATTCTATTCAATTAAGAAAATTTGAAAAAGAGGAAAGAAATAATAGAGACTTATCTAAAGATCTTTACTCAATCATAAAACGGATGCCAAAAAAATCTCATCCTATGGATGTCGCAAGAACAGCTGTAAGCATAATGGGATTAGAGGATAAAGAAACAACTGACTCCTCTCCAGACTCTAATATGAGAAAAGCTATAAGAATTCTGGCAAAAACACCTACAGCTCTGGCTGCATTTTATAGATTAAGGAAAGGAAAAAAAATAATAAAACCTAAAAAAACTCTTAATATCGCAGAAAATTTTTTCTATATGTGTTTTGGTAAAGTGCCACAAAAAGAAATTGTAAAGGCATTTGATGTTTCTCTAATATTATATGCAGAACACAGCTTTAATGTATCCACTTTCACTGCAAGAACAATAACAAGTAGTCTTTCTGATATTCATGGAGCTATTACTGGCGCGATAGCAAGTTTAAAAGGCCCTTTGCATGGAGGTGCTAATGAAGAAGTTATGCATATGATGAACAAAATTAAAAAACCTGAAAATGCTTTAAAGTGGATTAATAATGCCTTGGATAAGAAAGAAGTGGTAATGGGATTTGGTCATAGAGTTTATAAATCGGGAGACTCTAGAGTGCCTACAATGAGACAATATTTTTCAAAAGTTGCTAAAATTAAAAAAGATAAAAAATTTGAAAAAATTTACGACATTGTTGAAAAGGTAATGATAGAAAGAAAGAATATTCATCCTAACGTAGATTATCCTACAGGACCTACTTATCATTTAATGGGATTTGACACTGATTTTTTTACACCAATATTTGTAATTTCAAGAATTACTGGTTGGTCTGCGCACATCATGGAACAACACTCTGCTAATAAACTAATTAGACCTTTGGCTAGCTACAAAGGTAGCAAACATAGAAAAGTAGTTCCTATCAATCAAAGGTAATTTAACTAAATGCCTCTGCCCAAGTTCCTTGTGTAGATGCTTTAGAATATTCAGTCGCTCGACCTTCAAAAAAGTTCATATGTTCTACAGCATTTAACATTGTGTCTAACCATGTTAATGGATTCTTTTGAACATCATAAATTGGTTCAAGACCTAATTGAACTAGCCTTCTATTACCAATAAATCTAATATAATCTTTCACTTCTTTTGCAGTTAGTCCTTCCATGGGTCCCATTTCAAAAGCAAGATCAATAAAGGCATCCTCATGTTCAATAATAGTTCTACATGCTTCATAAAGTTCTTTTTTTAATTTTGGAGTCCATATTTCAGGATTTTCTTTTATAAATTCTTTAAAAATTCTAATCATAGAATTACAATGAAGTGTTTCATCTCTGACTGACCAAGTAACTATTTGGCCCATCCCTTTCATTTTATTGTGTCTTGGAAAGTTTAAAAGAATTGCAAAGCTAGCAAATAATTGTAGACCTTCTGTAAAAGCACTGAAGACTGCTACAGTTTTAGCAATGTCTTCTTTTGAATTTACATTAAAACCTTGCATGTAATCATATTTATCTTTCATCTCTTTATATTTCATAAAAGCAGAATACTCAGACTCTGGCATTCCAATAGTATCTAATAAGTGAGAATAAGCAGCTACGTGCACTGTTTCCATTGCAGCAAAAGCAGTCATCATCATTAATACTTCAGTTGGTTTAAAAACTGTTGTGTAGTGCCTTAGATAACAATTGTTAACTTCAACATCTGCTTGTGTAAAAAATCTAAATATTTGAGTTAATAAATTCTTTTCTGGTTGAGATAAATTTTTCTGCCAATCCCTTACATCATCTCCAAGTGGGACTTCTTCTGGTAGCCAATGAATTCTTTGTTGTGTTAACCATGCATCATAACACCACGGATATCTGAAAGGTTTATAAACTGGATTTTCTACTAATAATCCCATTTTTTTTGGTTGAATTATTTCTTTCTTCTGTTTTTTGACGTTGTTTATTACTGACATGATAGACACTCCTCGTATTCTGGTTGTTCGTTTGATTGTTGATTTTTAGATTTATATACATTCGCTGTAATATCAGTTGATTTAGCATCATTGATATTTTCAGCTCTTTGGATTGATTTTGATCTGCAATAATAAAGGCTTTTTAAACCTTTTTTCCAGGCATCAAAATGAATTTTATGAAGTTCTTTTTTATGTACATCTGCAGGTAAAAACAAATTTACTGATTGTGCTTGAGAAATAAATGGCGTTCTGTCCCCACTTAATTCTACAATCCAATTTTGATTTAGTTCAAAAGCAGTTTTAAAAACATCCTTTTCTAAATCTGTTAAAAAATCTAAATGAGATACTGAACCTTGATTTGTAGTTATTGTTGACCAAGTTTCATCATCATTTTTACCATGACTTTCTAATATTTCCTCTAGATATCTATTTCTAACATTAAAAGAACCTGACAAAGTTTTGTGAGTATAGCTATTAGCTGCAATAGGCTCTATTCCAGGTGAAGCTCCTCCACAAATTATTGAAATAGAAGCGGTTGGTGCAATTGCAGTTTTGTTTGAAAATCTTTCCTCATAACCGTACTCAGCAGCATCTGGACAAGATCCTCTTTCTTTAGCTAAAATTTTAGAGGCTTCATTAACTTTTTCATGAATATTTTTAAAAATTTTTTTATTCCACGATTTTGCCATAACAGACTCCATTGGAATTCTTTTTTTTTGTAAGAAAGAGTGAAAACCCATTACTCCAAGTCCAACACTTCTTTCCCTCTCAGCAGAATATTTTGCGTCTTTAAATTGATCAGGAGCTTTTTGAATAAAATCAGATAATACATTATCCAAAAATCTCATAACATCACCAATCATATTTTCATCATCTTTCCATTCATCATATTTTTCAATATTTAAAGATGACAAACAACAAACCGCCGTACGATCATTTCCATCCTTATCAATACCTGTTGGCAAAGTAATTTCGCTGCACAAATTAGATGTTTTTACAGTTAAGTTTGCAAGTTTGTGATGTTGTGGTATTTGACGATTGACTGTGTCTATATAAATTATATACGGTTCTCCCGTTTCAATTCTAGCAGTTAGCAATCTTATCCACAAATTCCTTGCAGATATAGTTTGTTGTATTGAGCCATCTACAGGACTTTTTAAAGACCATTGTTGGTCAGTTTCTACAGCTCTCATAAATGCATCTGAAACCAGAACACCATGATGTAAATTTAGTGATTTTCTGTTTGGATCACCTCCAGTTGGTCTTCTCATCTCTATAAATTCTTCAATCTCTGGATGATCGATCGGCAAATAACAGGCAGCCGAACCTCTTCTTAATGAACCTTGACTAATAGCCATGGTCAAAGAATCCATAACTTTAATGAAAGGGATTATTCCTGAAGTCTTTCCAACCCTACCTATTTTTTCACCAATGGATCTTAGGTTGCCCCAGTAACTACCAATACCACCTCCCTTAGCAGCTAACCAAACGTTCTCACTCCACAAGTCCAGAATTCCTCCTAGACTATCAGTCGCTTCATTTAAAAAGCACGAAATCGGCAAACCTCTTTTTGTACCACCATTAGATAATACAGGCGTAGCAGGCATAAACCACAGGTTGCTAATATAATTGTAAATTCTTTGAGCATGTAAATTATCATCAGCATAAGTGCTTGCAACTCTGGCAAATAAATCTTGAAATGACTCATTCTCTCCAAGATATCTGTCTTTAAGTGTTGCTTTGCCAAAATCAGTTAAATTACTATCTCTAGATCGATCAATTTTAATTATTATACCTTTCTCATTTTGGAAAAGCTCAGTTTGGTTGTTTAATGAAAATAAATCTGGTCTATTTCCTCTTGAAACCTCTTTTACTTCTGGTTTATATTCAGAGACAGCCTTCTTTAATGCCAAAGATAATACTTTATTCATATTTTAATAATTTATATTGTTATTTTACGAAAACAACTACATGTTGTATACGCAAATCAGTAATATACTATATAACTAGTAAATCAATAGAACATTTATAGAACAATGCAAAAAAAATTCAACTAAAAAAAGGAAAAAAAGGTAAGTAATTAACAGTATGAATCAATCATTAAAAATAGACCCATATGGGTTTAGAGAATATGACGCAAGGTGGTTGTACAATAAAGATATCAATAAAGAGGGAATCATAGATCTTGGAAAAGGCCTCGGTACACAAATTATACAACATACTAAAAAAAATAACCCAAGAGTGATAGTTGGTCAAGATTATAGGTCTTATAGTGAGGAAATTAAGATTGCTTTGAAAGCAGGTTTGATTTCCACAGGATGTTTTGTTGAAGATGTTGGATTAGCTTTATCACCAATGGTTTATTTTGCTCAATTTAAATTAGATGCAGATGCTGTTGCAATGGTTACAGCTAGTCATAATGAGAACGGATGGACTGGGGTAAAGATGGGCATAATTAAAGGTTTAACACACGCCCCAGAAGAAATGCAAGAGCTTAAAAATATAACTTTAAATAAAAAATTTATAACTGGAAATGGAAAAGAAAAAAAAATTCAAAATTTCGATAAAATTTACAAAGAAGATTTAACAAATAAAAATAAAATTACGAAGAAAATAAAAGCTGTTGTAGCGTGCGGTAACGGTACTGCAGGAATTTTTGCCCCTGAAATTTTAAGAGGTATCGGGTGTGAGGTAATTGAATTAGATTGTAATTTAGATTGGACATTTCCAAAATATAATCCGAATCCTGAAGATTTAAAAATGCTTCATGAAATTTCTAAATCAGTAAAAAATAATAATGCAGATGTTGGATTTGGTTTTGATGGAGATGGAGACAGAGTAGGTGTGATAGATGATACCGGTAACGAAATATTTTCGGATAAGATAGGTTTATTAATTGCAAGAAATTTATCAAAAAAACACCAAAACTCTAAATATGTTGTAGATGTGAAATCGACAGGTCTCTATGCAAGTGATGATGTTCTTTTAAAAAATAATTGTAAAACTATATATTGGAAAACAGGTCATTCCCATATCAAAAGAAAAGTATTTGATGAAAATGCACTAGCAGGATTTGAAAAAAGTGGACACTTCTTTTTCAATAAACCTTTAGGCTACGGTTACGATGATGGAATCAATTCTGCCATACAAGTCTGTCACCTATTAAATAATCAAAACAAAAAAATGAGTGAAATATTAAAAGAATTACCCACGACATTTCAGTCTCCAACGATGGCACCATTTTGTAAAGATAATGAAAAATATGAAGTTGTAGAGGATCTAGTTCAAAAATTTACAAAGATTAAAGAGGACAAAATAAAGATAGATAATCAAGAAATTGACAATATCGTTACTGTAAATGGAATTAGATTTTCTTTTGAAGACGGTTCGTGGGGACTTATAAGAGCTTCATCCAATAAGCCCTCTTTGGTAATAGTAACTGAAAGCCCGACTTCAGAACAAAGAAAAATTAATATATTCAAATTTATAGATAATATTCTTCAAGAAACTGGAAAAATCGGAGAATATGATCAAAAAATATAAATAACAAAACTCAATTAAAAAGTGTTATTAAATTTTCAAAGAATCGAATAAGAATTAAGTATGGGTGGTAGAGGGAGACTGAAACCACCCTGTCCTCTTCTCTTTCAATAAAGATAAATGGCAGATAAAAAAATACGATCAGTTGCAAAAACTTTTTCTTGGAGATTTCTTATATTTGTATATTGGATGCTGTTTGGATATATTTTTACAGGTTCTTTTAAAGTCGCTGGAATACTGGGAATTGGATCGATAATACCCCTTTTTTTCTATTATTTTCACGAAAGAATTTGGAACAAGATTAAATGGGGCACTGATCAAGATAAATTTTAACTAATATTCAGATACTCAATAAATGATCTAATAGACACTATAATTAAGAAAGTTCCAAAAATTTTACTCAACAATTTTTTATCAATTCGATAAACTGCTTTTGCACCTATACGAGCCATGATTGTTGTTACTGGTACAAAAACCAGAAAACCCAATAAATTTATGTAACCAATACTAAAAGGGGTACTAACATTATTAATTATTTTACCCCCTAAAATCATTGTTATGCTACCACTCACAGCAATCAAAAAACCTACTGCAGCGGCTGTTCCAATGGATTTTCTAATATCATAACCAAATGTTCTCATGAAAGGCACCATTAATGAACCACCACCAATTCCAAGAGGCACTGAAATGAAGCCTATTACAATCCCAGAAATATTTTTTACTAAATCAGAAATCTCTTTTGGATTTTCTAGAAGTTTTTCTCTCAAAAAAATAAAAAATAAACCTACAATAAATGCAAATATAGAAAAGAATAAAACTAACGCTGCCGTTTTCAAGTTTACAGCTAAGAAAGTTCCAGCGATTACTCCAAATAAAATAAAAATACCAAATGATTTTACCATTTTAAAATCTACTGCATCATATTCCATATGTGTTTTTGTAGAAATAATAGAAGTTGGAATTATTATTGCTAAAGAAGTACCAACTGATAAATGCATTCTTGTTATGATATCAAAATCTAAAACTGTGAAAGCATAGTATAAAGCAGGAACCATAATTATTCCTCCACCAACACCTAGTAAGCCAGCTAAAAAACCTGCGACTGCTGCAGCAACACCTAAGACAAATAATAAGTTTATTAATTCACCTAAATCTATTATTTCCATTACTGACTTGTTTGATTTGCTTTTTCATTATTTTGAACAATAGTCATAATATGTTTTGCTTTTTGAAAATCAGAGTCTCTTGCCATCATATTATCACTTAAATACCTTTTCCATTCTTTAGATCCAACTTGACCATGATATAGTCCAACTGTGTGTCTCATTATGTGATTGACTTTGGTGCCCTCTTTAACTTCTTTATCTAAATACTCTAAAAGTTTTTGAACAACTTCTTCTCTTGTAGGGCTATTATCGACATTAAAAATTTCTTTTTCTATTTCCACAAGAGAATATGGGTTTTGATAAATAGATCTGCCAATCATTACACCATCGCAATAATTTAAATGATCTTTTATTTCAATTACTTTGGTTATTCCTCCATTAATTATAATTTCTAAATTTGGATTTTCTTCTTTAATTTTGTAAACCATATCGTAGTTTAACTTTGGAATATTCAAATTTTGTTTTGGAGATAGTCCACTAAGCATTGCTTTTCTTGCATGCAAAATAAATGTCTTTGCTCCTGCATCTCTCATTTGTCTAATAAAATTATTTAGATAATCAAAATCTTCTACATCATCAAAACCAATACGTGTTTTGGCGGTAACTGGAATTTTACAAGCACTTACCATCGAGTGTATACACTCAGCTACTAACTCAGGTTCTTTCATTAAACATGCACCAAATTTATTTTTTTGAACTTTTTTGCTAGGACATCCAAGGTTTATGTTTATTTCATCATAACCCATATCTTCCCCAATTTTAGCAACCTCTGCTAGTTCATCTTTATTAGAACCACCAACCTGTAAAGCAAGAGGTTTTTCCTCCTGACTAAAAGACAAGATTTTTTTTCTATCACCGTGAATTGCTGATTTTGTAGCTACCATTTCAGTATAGAGCATTACATTTTTACTCATCAGTCTTAAGAAGAAACGATCATGTCTGTCAGTGCAATCCATCATTGGAGCAACTGATATTTTTCTATTTATTTCTTTTTTAGAATCCAAGGTCCTTACCCATTATTTTATCAGGTAACCATGTAACAATCTCAGGAAAAATACATAAAATTACTATAGCTAAAGCCATAATTATCATGAATGGTATAGACCCTTTTAAAATTTCTGACAAACTAACGTCTGGGGTAATTCCTTTTATAATATAAAGATTTAGTCCAACTGGCGGTGTAATTAAGCCAATTTCCATATTGATTGTAAATACTATTGCAAACC
Organism: uncultured Pelagibacteraceae bacterium; assembly: GCA_902571915.1. Taxonomy (GTDB): domain Bacteria; phylum Pseudomonadota; class Alphaproteobacteria; order Pelagibacterales; family Pelagibacteraceae; genus Pelagibacter. Next base: position 147,198 of record CACGDY010000001.1, on the reverse strand, counting down.
AATATGGATCAAATCCTAAAGTTGTAATTACTGGTAATAGTATAGCTGAGGTCATTACAATAACTGCGACTGGGGGCAAAAAGAAACCAGCTATTAAAAGAAATATATTTATTAAAATGAACACAACCCATTTGTTTGAACTTAATTCAACCATACTCTGTGCTAAAGATTGGGTTACATAGAGCTGTGAGAGAGTAAAAGCAAAAAGATATGATGCAGCAATGATAAACATTATCATTACGCTTTCTTTCATTGAAACTTTAACAATGTTCCATATTTTGCTTGGTTGATAAATTTTGTAAACTATCGCAATCAATACAAAAACTAAAAATGCTCCTACTCCGGAAGCTTCAGATGGTGTTGCAACCCCTCCATAAAGAACATATAAAACACCTGCGATAATAGCTAAAAAAGGAAGAATTCTTGGTAATACTTCAAGTTTTTCCTTTAAAGTTGGTCTAACTCTATTTCTCAGAGCTTTTGCAGCATCTTTATCAATAAAATAACTGTGAATAAGAGCCCAAATTGCAAACATACCTGCTAACATGAAACCAGGTACAAGACCGCATAAAAATAATCTACCAATTGATGTACCTGTTGCAATTCCATAAACTATTAAAACAATACTGGGAGGTATTAAAACTCCTAAGGTTCCTCCAGCTGCAATAGTTCCTGTTGCGATTTGGTCGGAATACCCTCTTTTCCTCATTTCAGGTATTCCCATTGTTCCAATTGCTGCACAAGTTGCAGGGCTAGATCCACTTAAAGCTGCAAAAATTGAACAAGCACCAATATTAGAAATTACTAATCCACCTGGTACTCTCCAAAGCCATCTATCCAAGCCTGTGTATAAATCTTTCCCTGCGGGAGAATTGGCAACAGCCATTCCCATTAAAATAAACATTGGTATGGAAAGTAAAACAAAAGAATTTAGTCCTGCAAAAAATGTTTCAGCAAAGACATCAAGCATTTGAACTCCCTCAAATGTTACTAACAAAGCAATCGAAACAAAACTCAAACCAAAAGCAATTGGAATTCCAGAAAAAAGTACCAATAAAGTAAAAACCGCAACAATTAATGCTATAATCAATGGGTCCATTTATTTAAAATCCTTGTCATCAGTTAATTTTATAATTTCTGCGATATACTGTAATATCATTAACAAAGCTCCCAACATCATTGATGAATATGGTATCCATAGTGGTGGATCCCAAACAGTTCCTGTTGAATAATTTTTAGTAAATGCTTCCTCAAACATTAAAAATCCAAAATAAAATAAAATTAAGAAAAAAAGTAAGCTTATTGACGATGTAAAAATTTTTAATCTAATTATATTTTTTTTTGATAAAAAATCGTAAATCCATTCCATGCTAACATGAGCTTTTTCGCTTAAAACGTATACACTTCCTATAAAAGTTGAGGCTACCAATAACATGGTGACAAGTTCTGTCTGCCATGTAATTGCTCTTTGAAAAAAATATCTTTCAAAAACAAGCTCAACAATTACCAAGATTGATAAGAGCAATGCCAACACAGCAAAAGCACCACATGCTTTAGCTATATGGTCACAAAGTTGTAGATATTTTTTTTTCATAAAAAAACCCCTATTTAATAAGAATAAATAGGGGTTCTTTATATATTATTTTATTTAACTGCTAAAGCCATTTCCATCAGCTTATCGCCACCTGGAACTTTATCAGCAAATGCTTTATGAGAAGATTTTTTCGCAATCTCTACCCATGCAGCATGGTCTTTTGCATCCATGTATACCAATTTTACACCAGCAGCTTTATAAGCATCTTCAAACTTTTTATCTAAGTTTTCTACTTGAGCTGTCATGTATTTCTCAGCAACTTTACCAGCTTTCATTAAAGCTTTTTGTTGCTTAGAACTTAATGCATCATAAGACTTTTTAGACATTAAGATTGGTTCATACATAAACCATAGACCAAATTTCCCTGGAGGAGTTGCACATGATACTTGTTCATAAATTTTATAACTTACAAAACTTCCTGAACTAGTGTTAGCACCTGTTAATACACCAGTTTGTAAACCTGTGTAAATTTCAGATGATGGCATACTTTGTATACCTGCTCCTGCTGCTTCTAACATTTGGTTAAATGCTTTACCTGCAGCTCTCATAACTTGACCTTTTGCATCGCTAGGATTTTTGATGCATTTTGTTTTTGAAGCAAAACCACCTCCTAACCAAGCATCAGATAAAACTACAACACCAGCATCATTAATGATTTTTTTGATCTCAGTCATCATTGGACCTTTATTAAATCTTAATGCATGGTCATGATTTTTAACCGTTCCTGGCATTAAAGTTGCGTCAAATTCAGGATGGAATTTAGATGCATATGCTAATGGGAAAGCAGAAATATCCAACTGACCGGTTGTCATTGGTTTCCACTGTTCTTTTGGCTTGTATAATGATTTAGCTGGATAAATTCTTATATCTATTCCAACGTTTGCTTTTTTGACCTCATCAGCAATGATTTGCACCATTTCATGACGCGGGTCAAAAGATCCATCAGCTCTTGGTGTTCCTGGCCATTGATGACTTGCTTTTAAAGTTACAGCAAAAGCAGAACCAATGGTTGTGAAAACGAAAACTAATGAAGTTAAGTATAAAGATATTTTTTTTAACATTATTTTTCCCTCTATTGTTATTTTTAATAATTCAATTAAAGTGAACTTATTAATAAGAGTCAAGTCGGTAAAAGTACTTAATATAAAACTGTAATTATGGATGGACCTTTAAAAAACCTTTTAGTTGTTGATTTAACAAGAGTATTGGTTGGGCCCTATTGCACAATGATATTATCAGATTTAGGTGCGAGGGTGATAAAAGTTGAAGCCCCAGAAATCGGTGATGATTCAAGAAATTTCGGACCATTTATAAAAGATTACTCTGCTTACTTCATGTCTTTAAATAGAGGAAAAGAAAGTATTGCTCTCAATTTAAAAAATGCAGAGGATAAAAAAATTTTTGACAAAATTTTATCTAAAGCAGATATTTTAGTCGAAAATTTTAAACCAGGAACTTTAGAAAAATGGGGTTATGGCTGGAAGGATGTATCCAAAAAATACCCAAAACTAATTTATGCTTCTGCATCAGGATTTGGTCAAACAGGTCCACTTAAAGAGTTACCAGCTTACGACATGGTGGTACAAGGTATGGGGGGATTAATGAGTGTAACTGGCCAACCAAATTCTGAACCCACAAGAGTTGGGACATCTATCGGAGATATAACTGCAGGACTTTTTACTACGATTGGAATTAATGCTGCTCTTTATGATAGACAAAAAACAGGAAAAGGAATGTACATAGATGTATCCATGCTTGATTGTCAAATAGCTATTCTAGAAAATGCTATTGCACGATATCTTTCAAAGAATGAAATTCCAAAACCGATGGGATCACGTCATCCTTCAATTGCTCCATTTGAAGCCTTCAAGACAAAGGATAGTTATATAATAATTGCAGCAGGTAATGATAAATTATTTGAAAAACTTTGTAATGTCTTAAAAATAAGTGAAGTAAATAAAAATCCAAAATTTTCAAATAATTCATCTAGAGCTAAAAATATGGATGAACTTAAAAAAATTTTAGAGGATAAATTATCTGCCAAAAAAACAGATGAGTGGGTTAAAGAAATGGAAAAAGATAAAATTCCATGTGGTCCAATTTTTAACATAAAAGAGGCTGTTGAAAATCCTCAAATAGAATCAAGAAACATGATTGTAAAAGCTTATCATAAAATTATTGGAGATTTTAAGTTAGCAGGCAATCCAATAAAAATGTCAACCTATAAAGATGAAAAGACTAGAGGTAATATTCCTGATTTGGATGAGCATCGACAAAAAATTTTAGATGAATTTAATAATTAATTATTTTCTTCAGAAGTCTCAGTATCTTGTTGACTTACCTGTTCTTCAGCTTCTGAAACTTCATCAAGAGAAACATCATCAGAGTCGCTTTCTGTTTCCTCTGATGGTTGAGAGTCTACGTCAGGACTAGCTGTTTGAGAAAGTTCAGCCAAGTCATCTTTTGAAACTTGAATTTTTTCTGGAGCTTTTCTAGCTCTCTTTGATGGCAATATAGGAGCACCACTTTTCGAAATTTCACCTTTATACATACTTTCAAAATCATCACCTACTTCTTCATCATCATCTGTAGTATCATCAACTTGTTCTACATGTTTTCTTAATTTATAAACTGCACTTTCAGTCAAATCTGTCACTTTAATATTTTCTTCAGCTATTTCTCTTAATGAAATGACTGTATTTTTGTCATTATCTCTATCTAAAGTAGGCTCAATACCAGAGTTTAATTGAGTTGCTCTTTCTTTTGCAACTAAAACAAGCTCATAGGGACTTTCAACTTTATCGATACAATCTTCAACGGTAACTCTTGCCATGCGCAGTATCTATACAGTGACTAAAAAAAAATCAAGGAGATTTTTTATATATATTGTGGATTTAGCTTATTTCTTACAAAAAATAATAAGATTAAAGAGATTAAAATATAAACAAATGAAACCATAGCAATTTGCTCAATAGAAAAGCCTCTATCTATCAAAAAACCAAATAAAGCTGTTCCAAAAGCGGTTGAAAAAACCATTAAAGCTGTAGTTAGAGCTTTAATTGACCCAATAAATTTCACACCATAAATTTCAGCCCACGTTGATGAACCTAAAACATTGGCTAAACCATTAGAAATACCTATTAATCCAAGAAAAATAAAAGATGTTATTGGATTGTTGAAGTAAAATAAAACCAACATAGAGATTAACAAAGGTATATTCATAAAGATTAAAAGTTTTTTACTAGTAAATTTATCGATTAAAAATCCTGATCCTAACAAAGTGAGTACAGATAATATTGAATAAATCATGAATGATTGAGCAATTACAAAAGAACCCCATTCCTTAGCTTCAGTAATGAAAGACTGATAAACAAATACACCAGTTGCAATCCACGGCATTGCTAACATATTCAAACATACAATATAAAATCTGTAATCTTTTATAACCTCAATTCTTTTCCATTGCTTAATTTCTTTTATTTTAGTGTCAGTTGGGTCTACTTTTTCTCTCGTATCAAAATCTAATTTTTTAATTAAAAAAAATGATATCAAAGGTAAAAAAATCAAAACTAAAATCGAAATAGATATCCAAATATTCTGCCAAGCTGTAATTGAAAGTAAATAAACAATTAATACAGGTAGAATAAATTCAGCTGTTGAAAGACCAAACCAACCTACACTTAAGGCTTTCCCTCTAGATTTTGTAAAATATCTTGTAATTGTTGTAGTTGCAGTGTGAGACATTAATCCTTGTCCAGAAAATCTCATCAAAAAAACAGCTATAAATAAAAAAATTATTGAAGATATTTTTGAAAAAAAGAAACATGAAAATGCTAAGAGTAAAGTAACATAAAACGCAAATTGAAAAATATTGATATCATCAATTTTTTTTCCAACCCAAATTAAAAGAAAACTGCTTAATAAAGTAGCTGATGCATATATTGAGCCAAATTGTCCGTGAGTGATAGAAAGTGTTTCTCTTATACTGGAATTAAACAAACCTAAAAAAAAACTCTGTCCAAAACTTGAAAAAAATGTAAAAATAAAACCAAATATAATTACTTTTAAACTTAAGCTATTAAACATAAAAAATTATGAGTTGTAATGTTGCTTTCATAGGTCTTGGTGTCATGGGGTATCCAATGGCTGGTTATATATCAAAAGGTGGGCACAATGTAACTGTTTTTAATCGAACAAAATCAAAAGCAGAAAAATGGATTGGTGAACACAAAGGTAAAATGGCTGAAACTCCAGCTGAAGCAGCTAAAGATGCAGAATATATTTTTACCTGCGTAGGAAATGATAATGATTTAAGAGAAGTAACTTTTGGTGAAAGCGGTGCTTTCAAAACAATTAAAAAAGGAGCAGTTTATATTGATAACACAACGGCCTCTGCAACAATTGCAAGAGAAATACATGCTTATGCAAAAAAAAATGGATTTGGTGCATTAGATGCACCAGTCTCAGGAGGACAAGCTGGTGCAGAAAATGGAGCACTAACAGTGATGATCGGTGGTGATCAAGCTGACTTTAATAAAGCAAAAGATAAAATTGACTGCTACAGTAAAAAAATGAAATTACTTGGTGGTCCAGGAAATGGACAGTTAGCCAAAATGGTCAATCAAATTTGTATTGCAGGTTTAGTTCAAGGTTTATCTGAGGCTATTAACTTTGGAATGAAAGCTGGATTAAATATGGAAGATGTAATTGAAGTTATCTCAAAAGGTGCGGCTCAATCTTGGCAGATGGAGAATAGATATAAAACAATGATAGATGATAAGTTTGATTTTGGTTTTGCAGTGGATTGGATGAGAAAAGATTTAAAGATTGCAATGGAAGAAGCCAAAAATAATGGCTCATTATTACCTGTTACTGAACTTGTTGATAAATATTATAGTGAAGTACAAGGAATGGGTGGTAATCGTTGGGATACTTCAAGTTTAATAAAAAGATTTAGAAAGTAAAGTATGCGCCCAGCATACTATGAAGATTTTAATGAAATTCAGAATAAGTATTGGTCTATGTTAAATGATGCTGTGACCAATAGAAGTTCACCATTTAGAATACCTGTTTTTATTTGTGCTCACCAAAATGAAGTAGATGGCAGAATTGTTGTTTTACGAAAATCAGATAGAGAAAATAATCTATTACAATTTCACACTGATTTAAGATCTCCAAAGATAGATATTCTTAAAAAAAATAAAAACGCCTCTTTAGTTTTTTACGATAAAGAAGAAAAAATACAGTTAAGAGTGAAAGTTGAGTGTGAAGTTAATAATCAAAATTCAACAACAGAAGAATCTTGGAAAAAAACTCAACATATAAGTAGAAGATGCTATTTAACTGATAGTCCTCCAGGGACTACATCAGAAAATCCAACTTCTGGAATGATATCTAAACTAGAAGATTTTGATTATACAATGGAGCAAAGTGAAGATGGTTATAAAAATTTTACTGTTATCAAATGCAAAATTAAATCCATTGAATGGCTTTATCTTGCAGCTAAAGGACATCGAAGAGCAAAATTTGATTTGGAAGCTAATAAAAATGTTTGGTTAGTTCCTTAAATTTAAGTAATTATTTTTACTAATCTTCCATTAAGATTTATTATATCAGTAACTTGATCTTTTAATTCATCCACAGCTTTTTTAACACCATAATTTACTTGATCGTAATCATCACAAATAATTATTTTTTCTTTTTTAATCTGCTTAAGTATTAAAGATAAGTCCTCTCTGACAGTTTCATAAGAGTGTCCCCCATCTAAAAAAACCATATCAACTGCAGATAAATCAATCTTTAACAATTCAGAATTGCTTAGTCCTTTGTATAGTTTTACATTATTTTTAAATTTACCTAAAAATTTATAAATTGAATCAATCGAAAATAAATTTTTTTTAAGAATTATATTAAATAATAAATGTTTAATTGGATTTGAAATTTTGTTATGTTTGACAGTCATTTCTCTGTTATTTATTTCATTATTTGTGCTTTCAAATATATCAATTCCATAAAATAAGAAATTTCCTTTATTAATTTTATTTAATAACTCACAAACATTTCTTGATGTGACACCTTGAAAAACACCAACTTCTAAAAAGACTTTTGGTTGATAATTTTCTATTTGACTCATTAATAAAAAGGCTGAATTAATATCTTTTTTAAAACTTGATTTTCTAAAATAATATTTAAATTTCATTTATTAAAATATAGTTTTAGAATATTTTTTCCAATTGTCTTGATAGTGTTTTGTATTATCAAAAATTGCTTTTTTTTCTTCTTCAGTAATTTCTCTTACAACTTTTCCAGGTGAACCAATAACTAGGGAGTTATCTGGAATTTCTTTGTTTTCTGTGATTAATGCTTTTGCTCCAATAAGACAGTTTTTTCCAATCTTTGCGTTATTTAAAATTACTGCTCCAATACCAATTAAGCTATTGTCCCCAATTGTACAGCCATGAAGCATGACCATATGTCCAATAGTAACGTTCTTTCCTACCTTTAGTGGATAACCAGGGTCTGTGTGTAAAACACTTCCATCTTGGACATTAGAACCTTCGCCAATATGAATATTTTCCACATCTCCTCTTAAAGTTGCATTGAACCAAATACTAGAATTTTTTTCTAAGGTAACATCACCTATTATAGTTGCATTTGGCGCTACCCAATTTTCGCCAGAGTTTTTTGGTTTTTTATCTTTTAAATCGTAAAACATAATTTATATATTATTACATTATGCCAATACAAACTCCAATATGTGATTTTGGTCAAAAAGCTCATGACTTTAAACTTAAATCAACAGAGAGTAAAATTCTTTCCTTAGCAGATGTTAAAGGTGAAAAAGGAACATTAATTATGTTTATTTGTAATCACTGTCCATATGTTAAAGCTGTAATGAAAGATATTGTTGAAGATTGCAAAAAATTAAAAGACGTTGGTATTAATTCTGTTGCTATCTGTGCTAATGATGCCGAAAATTATCCTGAGGATTCATTTGAAAATATGATTAAATTTTCAAAAGAAAATCAATTTGTTTTTCCTTATTTAGTTGATGAAACTCAAAAGGTTGCAAAAACTTATGATGCTGTATGTACTCCTGATTTTTTTGGATACAACAAAGATTTAGAGCTTCAATATAGAGGAAGAGTAAGAGAGCTTAAAAAGTTAATTCCAATTAGAGATGGAGATAGTGATCTTTTAAAAGCAATGATGAAAATTGCTGAAACTAATAAAGGACCAGAAAACCAAATCCCCAGCGTTGGATGTGGTATAAAGTGGAAAAATAATTAATGTATCTAATAGTGACTAGAGCATTTCCACCAGAATTAGGTGGAATGCAAAGTTTGATGTGGGGTTTATCCCGTGAAATGTCAAAAAATTTCATGATAAAAGTTTTTGCAGATTATCACAAAAATCACAAAAATTTTGATGAACAAACTAGTTTTTCAATTGAAAGAGTCGGTGGAATAAAATTTTTAAGGAAAATTAGAAAAGCTCAATTAATAAATGAATTTTTAAAAGACAATAAAGTTAAGGGTATAATCGCTGATCACTGGAAAAGTTTGGAATTAATTAAAACAAATAAAAAAAAGTATTGTTTGATACATGGTAAAGAAATCAACCATCCTTTAGGAAGCTCACTAAATAAAAGGGTTATAAAAGTTCTTAATAATGTAGAAAAAGTAATTGCGAATTCTCAATATACAAAGAATTTATCAATAAATAACGGTGTAGATGAAAATAAAGTAATAGTGATAAATCCTGGAATTGATCCAGTTCAAGAATTAAATAAAAAATCTCTTGAGAAAGTCGAAAGTCTATTAAAAGTAAAGACACCTAGACTAGTGACTGTTTCTAGATTTGATAAAAGAAAAAATCATGAAAAAATAATTATGGCACTTAGAAATTTAAAACAATTGTACCCAGATATTGTTTATATTTGTATTGGTTATGGAGATGAGGAGAAAAATATAAAAAAATTAGTTGAGGAATTAGATCTAACCTCACAGGTAATGTTCTTTAAAGATATAAGCACTGAGTTAAAAAATGCGTTGGTGGCTAAATCAAATATTTTTGTAATGCCTTCTGTAGTAAACAAAACCTCTGTAGAAGGTTTTGGTATAGCTTATATCGAAGCAGCTCAATACGGAATTCCTTCACTTGGAGGAAAAGATGGTGGTGCGTCAGATGCTATTACGCATGAAAAAACTGGTTTAATTTGTGATGGGAATAATCTTGATGACATTTATTCATCATTAAATTCAATGATCGAAAACCAAAAATATTTAGAACTAGGAAAAAATGCTAAAGAATATGTCTCTAAATTCTCTTGGAAAACAATTTTAGAGGAATACAAAAGAATTTTTATTTAATATTTCTGTTTAAAGTAGTTTTATAGATATGCCAAAAAACTATTAACAATGTTGTTGCTAATATAGAAATTGTAAGAGGCCTGTCCCATAAAAAACTCCAAGATCCATTGCTTAAAAGTAAAGATCTTCTTAAATTTTCTTCCATTAATCCTCCAAGCACAAAGGCTAAAATAAGTGGGGGCATAGGAAAATCATATAGTCTTAAAAAAGTTGCAACAATAGCAATACCAATCATCAAATAAATATCAAAATTATTAAATGACATTACATAAATTCCAGTAATTGAAAAAAATAAAATTAAAGGAATTAAATAATTTTTTGGAACTGCAAGAATTCTAGCTATATAAGGAATCAGTGGTAAATTTAATATTAATAGTACAACCATACCAATATACATTGACATTATTACTGACCAAAAAATTTCAGGGTTAGTCATATAAAGTCTTGGACCAGGTTGGATACCAAACCCCAAAAGAGCACCTAACATTACCGCTGTAGTCCCGCTTCCCGGGATACCTAAAGTTAACATTGGAACAAATGATCCTGAGCACGCAGCATTATTAGCTGTTTCTGGTGCAGACAATCCATTTACACTTCCTTTCCCAAATTTATCTTTTTCCTCGTCTTTAACTAAATTTCTTTCCATTCCATAAGCTAAAAAAGATGCTATTGTTGCTCCAGCCCCAGGCAATACGCCGATCAAGAAACCAATTAATGAAGATCTTGGAATTGTTTTATACATTTTTCTACGTTCACCTTTATCAATTTTAATTGATCCTAATTCAGTAAGTGAAACTTGTCTCGCGGCTGAAGTTGGATCATTTTTTCTAAGAATAATAGTTAAAGCTTCACTCATAGCAAAAGTTGCCATAACTACTAAAACGAAACTTATTCCATCAGTTAAATTCATATTATTAAATGTGAATCTAGTAATATCAGAGAGCGAATCTTGACCAACTGATGCTAACATCAAGCCCAAAACTACCATTATCATTGCCTTTAAGAATTGACCCTTAGATGAAAAAGCTGCAATAGCAGTAAGACCCAAAATCATCAGTGCAAAATAGTCGGGAGATCTAAATGATAAACTTACTTTTGATAAACTTGGTGCCATGAATAACAAATAAATTGCTGATAGAGTTCCGCCAGCAAATGAACTCCAGGCAGCTATAGCTAAAGCTTTACCAGCCTTACCTTGCTGAGCCATAGGATATCCATCAAATGATGTAGCAACTGTTCCTGGAACCCCTGGTGCGTTAAGTAAAATTGAGGATGTTGATCCACCAAAAACTGCACCATAATAAACACCGGCCATCAAAATTAAGCCAGTTGCGGGATCAAAGCCGTATGTAATTGGTATCATTAAAGCAATTGCTGTCATTGGACCAAGTCCAGGAAGCATTCCAATAATTGTCCCAAAAAAACAGCCAATCATCACCATAAAAATATTTTGAAATGTAAGAGCGGTAGTTAGGCCAATAAGTATTCCTTCAATCATCCCATTACTCCTATTGATTGTAAAAAAGGATCTCTTAGGTAAATTTCAAGTATTCCATGAAGAAGATACATAAACGCTGCTACAAAAGGAAAAGATAGAAAAAACATAAGTATCCATCTTCTCTCACCAAGAAAATAATAAGATGCCAATAAGAATAATGATGTTGTTAAAAAATAACCAACTTTTAAAATTGTTGCTCCATAGATAATTGCAATTAAAATTAACAAAAATGTTTTTTTATATTCTAGAGTTTTATGTTCTACTTTAATTGAATCAGGGTCTGGTAAAATTATCTTTAAGCCAGAAAAAAATAAACCTGCGTAACCTAAATAAATTGGAAATGTTCTTGCATTAAAAGGTGCATTTTCATCAAATGAAAAAACCTGTATTTGATATGCAGTATATAAATAAAATGCAGAAAAAATAAAAAAGAGCAGTGATATAATTTTAGTAGTATTTATATTCACTGCTCTTAAAATTAATTAATCCGTTGGATTAAATTACTCCTAATTTTTTCATAAGAGCTGTCATTTCTTTAGTTTGGTTTTCTAAAAACTTAACAAACTTTTTATCTGGGTTATAAATGTTCACCCATGCATTTCTTGCTCTTACAGCTTCCCATTCAGGAGTTTTTTGTACATCACCTAACATTTTCGCAATTGCTTTCTTATCCTTACTACTCATGCCTGGAGGACCAAAAAATCCTCTCCAGTTGACAAATTGTACATCATATCCTTGTTCTTTAAGTGTTGGTGCATCTGGTGCATCACTTACTCTTGAAGGTGCAGTTATGCCGATAATTCTGACTTGATCTCTTGCACCCATAAGTTCACCTAAACCTGTAGAAATAATTTGGGTTTCCCCAGATAAAAGTCCAGCTAATGCTTTACCTCCTGCATCATAAGGAATGTAAGCTACATCGTTTGGATTTGCTCCAGCAGCTTGAAACGCTAAAGCACCAATCAAATGGTCCATACTTCCTCTCACAGAACCACCGGCCATTTTGATTGAGCTAGGGTTTGCTTTATATGCTTTCACCACATCGTCAAAGTTTTTATATGGAGAGTTTTTCGCTACAGCAATAGCGCCGTAGTCACCAATTACTCCAGCAATCGGCACAACATCTTTATAAGATAAAGTTCCACTACCACTTACATAACCTTTGTGTCTTGTGATAGATCTCAGAACTAATGGTGTTGATTGTACTAATATAGTATTTTCAGGCTTAGTATTAATCATATAAGCAAGCGCTTTACCACCACCACCACCTGACATATTTTCAAATGATGCACTTTTTAAAAATCCAGCTTTTGTTAAAGCTTCTCCAGTACCTCTAGCAGTTCCATCCCAACCACCTCCAGCACCACCACCAATCACAAAATGTAATTTTTCAATAGCGATTGAGTTAACTGATGTTGTAGCTAATAGAAGTGCAGCAGAGAATAAAACTGAAAAAAATGATTTAATTAGTTTCATTATTTCCTCTCGTTGTTATAGTTAATTAGACTGATTAAACATATTTTTTGTGATCTAGTCAACAACCAAAGATAGAATGCATGCAAAGCGCGATTCCCTTAAACCGAGAAAGTTTAAATCAATTAATTTCCAAAAAATTTTTAATTGTTATTATAATTTCTATTCCAAGTGCCATTATCGCAGATTTTTTTAATATTCCTCTAGCTTGGATGATAGGTCCTATGTTAGCCACATCATTAATCGCTTTAAAAGGTTTTCAGGTGATGATGCCAAAAATAGCCTTAAGCTCAATATTAATCATTTTAGGTTTGCACATCGGAAATTATATAGATCAAAATCTTATTAGTCAGATGGTTAATTGGATTTGGACAACAATAATTATGTTTTTCTATATCATCGTAAGTATTTTGATTGTTTCAAAATACTTACAAAAATTTTCAAATTATAAAGAAAAGACCTCGATATTTTCTGCTGCCCCGGGTGCATTAGGTCCTTTAATGATTTTAGCTGAGTATGAAAAATCAGATTTATCTCAAGTTGCCACAGCTCATCTCATTAGATTGATAATTATAATAACTTTATTTCCTTTTATAATCGTAAGCCTCTACCCTGCTGATGCTATAGAGTTAGAAAAAATTGATTATATATCCCAAAATCATTGGGAATTAATTTTATTAATTTTAGTTTCACTGGTATTCATATTTTTTTTTAATAAAGCAAAAGTTCCTGCTGCGTTACTTTCTGGAACTCTGGTGGCAAGTGGTATTTTACAAATATTTGATATTGCATCATATAAACTTCCAGATGCTTCAATTAATTTTTGTTTATTAATCTTAGGAGCATCAGTTGGATGTAGATTTGCAAACAAAACATTTAAAGAAGTCGCAAGTAATTCCTTCCATGGATTAGTTGCAACAATACTTTTAGTTTTGCTAGGTTTAATTGCTGCATACATAGCCACATTTTTTGTTGATAATAACTTTTTATCTTTAATTTTATCTTTTTGTCCTGGTGGAATTTATGAAGTTGCTGTGATAGCTATCGCTTTTGATTTAGAACCAGACTTTGTTGCTTTTCATCATATAATAAGACTATTATTTATATTATTTGTTATACCTGTGATTTTAAGATTAATAGAAAAAACTAAGATAAAGAATTAGACAATCTCTCAAAAACTTTTTCTGCGCTCAAGTTATTGAGATCTGTAACTTCAATTACTTTAAAATTTTCTCTTTCAATACTAACTTTATAAGCAGTTGTGTGTTTTCCAAATAATGTAAGACCTTTTGTTCCTGTATGTGCTGTTATATGAGCAGGTCCAGTGTCATTTGCAACTACAAATGTACTGTCTTTTATCAAAGATGTTAACTGAGATATATTGAGTGCTTTTCCATTATCTAATAAAGCTGATGCATTTATATTTTTTGCCTCGTTAATTTCTGATGGACCTGGCGCTGTAACAATTTTATATTTGTTACCATATTTATTTTTAATTAATTCAATCAGTTTATTATAATACGGCCATTGTTTGATAGTTAGATGTGATGAACAAAAAGGAAAAAGTAAAATATATTTGTTTAACTTATAAAAATTTTTTATTTCACTGATATCGGTAGCTGCCCAACTAAAATCAGGATTCAAAGTATTAGACGTGTTAATATTAGATTCTTTTAATTGATAGTTAAATCTTTCAAGAACTGATTTTTTGTCAAATTCATCTTTATTTTCATTTACTGGCAAAGTAGTAAAGGAACTTGACCAAATCTCTTTATTAGCTTTAGGAAAGAGAATATTTCTATAAAAATTAGTTCTTGAGGAATTTTGAAGGTCGAAAACTTTTGAAAAATTCAATTTTCTTAAATCTCTCATCAAGAAATATAAATAAATTACGTTTATTCGTGGCAGTCTTTTGTCTAAAATTACATCGTAGATAAAAGGATTTTTCTTAAATAAATCTAGGTATGGTTTAGTTGTAAGTAGATAAATTCGATCATCTTTATGATTTTCAGATATGTCTTGAATAGCGCCACTTGCTTGAGCTATATCTCCTAGTGATCCATGTTTAATAATTAAAATATTAGACATATTTATAACAAGATAACACAGTATTAAAATTTATGAATAAAATTATAGTTGAGGTTTCAATAGGTGAACTTTTAGACAAAATTTCTATTTTAGAAATTAAGCTAGAAAAAATTAAAGACAAAGAAAAGTTAAAATTCATAAATAACGAACTTTCAATACTAAAAAGTCAGTTAGAGAAAAATGTTAAGTCAGATGATAAAGTAAATAACTTATACAAATCTCTTAAAGAAATAAATAAGAAACTTTGGAATATTGAAGACAATAAAAGACAATGTGAAAAAGACAAAGACTTTGGTGAAAATTTTATTAAATTGTCAAGAGATGTACATTTTCTAAATGATGATAGAGCAAAAGTTAAATTAGAAATTAATAATTATACGGGATCAGTCATTAAAGAAATTAAAGAATATACTAATTATTAAAAATAGTACCTTTTTTCTAAAAATTTAATAAAGTTGTGGATAATAAAAGTCATAAAAAGATAAATTCCCCCTGCTACTATAAATACTTCAATTGGTTTAAAAGTTGTTGAAATTATATATTTTGCTACACCTGTTAAGTCCATTAATGTAACTGTACTAGCTAAAGAAGTTCCTTTCATCATTAATATGATTTCATTTCCGTAAGCTGGTAATGATTGTCTAATGGCAATTGGTATCTGTATTTTATAAAAAATTACTTTATTTGAAATACCTAAACTTTTACCTGCTTCTATTGTTCCAGGTTTTATAGTTTGAAATGCTGATCTTAATATCTCTGAAGTGTAAGCACCTGTGTTTAAAGCAAAAGCTATAATTGCACACCAATATGGTTCTTTCAAAATTATCCATAAAACTGTGGATCTTAAATATTCAATCTGACCTAAACCAAAATAAATTATGAAAATTTGTACTAAAAGTGGTGTACCTCTAAAAACATACGAATACCCATAAGCGAAACTGTTAATAAAAATGTTTTTATTTAATCTTAAAATTGCAAAAAATAGTCCAATGAATAATCCTATTATTAAAGAAACTGAAAGAAGTTTTAAAGTTATTACAGCAGCACTAAGTAGCTTTGGGAAACTATTAATCATTAATTCAAGATCCATTAGTAACCCCTGCTATATTTGACTTCTAATCTGTTAATTAATTTCATACTCACAAAAGTAAGTAATAAATATAAGACTGCAGCGAATGAATAAAAGAATAACGGATCTCTTGTTGATCCAGCAGCAATATACGATTGCCTCATAATTTCAACTAAACCTGTGACTGAAATTAACGAAGTATCTTTGAGTGTTATTTGCCAAACGTTACTTAAATTTGGAATGGCTAATCTTAATGTTTGAGGTAAGATAATTTTAAAAAATTTTCCAAATTTATTTAGACCTAATACATTGGCAGCTTCAAACTGACCTTTATCAATTGATTGAATTGCTCCTCTAAAGACTTCAGTTGAATAAGCACCAGAAATTATTCCAATCGCAAATGCACCTGTGATGAATGCATTTATTTCAATATATTCATTATAACCAAATATTGATGCAACAAACATAACTGCACCGGTACCGCCAAAAAAGAAAAGGTAAATTACTAATAATTCAGGAACACCTCTTATTATAGTTGTGTAAGAATTAGCGATAAAATTTAAAAACTTATTTTTAGATAATTTTAACGGAGTAAAGATTAATGCAAAAAGAAAACCTATAAACATTGCTGTTATTGAAACAGCTATTGTCATCAGGGTTGCGTAAAACAGTTCATCACCCCAACCAGTATCTCCAAATGCTAGAAGTTCCATACAGATTGGCGACTATACATGATAGTCGCCAAATCTAAAATTTAATTACATAGAAGCGTCGAAACCAAACCACTTGGTAGCAATTCTACTAATGTCTCCGTTTTTTCTCGCTTTATTGATAGCGGCGTTAAACTTTTTCAAAAGTTCAGTATCATCTTTTCTAATACCTACTCCAACACCGTTTCCAAATGCACCACCTGAGAAAGTTGGTCCAGTAAGAACAACTGGTTTACCTGATTTTTCTGCATAATCACTGAATGCGACAGCAGCAGCTAATGCAGCATCACACCTACCTGATGCTAAATCTAAGTTAACTTCATCCTGTGTTTTATAAGTTCTTACATTTACTTTTCCTACATCACCAGAGTCTAAAAAGTTTTGGTGGATCGTAGCAGTTTGTACACAAACAGTTTTACCTGCTAATGCAGCTGTAAGTGTTTTAAGATCTTTTTTAGCTGCAGCATTTGGTTTTGTAAGATTTATCCCAGCAGATGTATCTAAACCTTCTAGGCTAGATCCTTTCATGACTGCTAAAGATGCAACTTCATCAGCATATCCTTGAGAAAAACTAATAGCTTTTTGTCTTTCCGCAGTAATTGACATACCTGCCATTATTGCATCAAACTTTCTCATGATTAACGCTGGTATCATCCCGTCCCAGTCTTGCTCAACTATTACACATTGCTGTCCAATGTATCTACAAAGTGTATAAGCTAATTCAACTTCAAAACCAATTAACTTACCTGCTTCATTTTTTGAGTTCCATGGAGGATAAGCACCCTCTGTTCCGATTCTTATCTTATCAGCATAAACATTTCCCATTACAAATAGAGAAAGTAAAACTGAAAAAATAGTTTTCTTGAATATTTTCATTGTTTTCTCCTTTAATAAAAGAAATAGTATTTCACAAATTATGGGTATTAAAAAGAAAAAATTAATGGTTTATCGAAGAAGAGAAATTCCAAGAACAATCAAAACTGGGTATGTAAACTCTTGATAAATTAGTATTTCCAAAATGATGGTTGAATACATTCAGCCAATTTTCAACTTGAAGAGGTTTTTTGTCTTGGCTACCAACTTGAGCAGTAATAACTCCTTTAGGTTTAAGTATTCTAACTAAAGAGTCCATATTTTTAGCAGCAAGGTCTATGCAAAACTGGTCATCATTTAGATCAACAAAAATATGATCATAAGTATCTTCGTTCACTGTCTTTATGCTGTCAAAAGCATCACCCCAGACACATTTTACAGAATTTTTTTCTGTAGCTTTTTTTCCTATATCACCAAGATGTTTGTTACAAACTTCAACAACTTCTGGATCTAATTCATACCAATCTATAAAATTAAACTTTTTTGAAATGCATTCTCTTGCAACGCCACCGTCACCACCACCAATTATTGCAGCTCTCTCATTTTTTTTGTTTAATTTTAAACTAGCACCAACAAAAGTTGAGCTGTACAAATGTTCATCTGATGCCGCTACTTGTATTTCACCATCAATAAATAAAGATTTTCCAAATTGTTCTAATTCTAAAATTTCAATATGTTGACCAACTTTTGATTTAAAATCCTCTAAAACTTCATTTACAACATATGATTTTTGTAATCCAGGTGAACTATAGACATCATGGTAAAGAGATCTGGTATCTCTATTAAATTCTTTTTTAACTATACGCTTATGTTCAAATTCTTTTTTAACAATATCAATTGCTACTGATGGACTTATTTTCCCACAGGTAAAAAAATCAAAACTTATTATTCCTTTTTCTGGAAATGTATGAAAGCTGATGTGACTTTCAGCTAATAAAGCTAAAATTGTAAAGCCCTGAGGTTCAAATTTATATTTAGAAATATTAAGGATAGTTACATCTGCTGCTTTGGCGATTTTATTTATGACTTTTTCATAGATTGAAGGATCGTACTCTTTTGTAGTACCTAGAATATCTAAAGTAATATGCTCCCCAACTTTAATCATCTTACCCTTTTTTATAGTTTTTAGCCTTATCTAAAACTTTTTTCATTTCTTTAAATGAAAGTATCTTAGGTTGTCCTAATTTTAAAGCAATAGTGTATTGATGACAAATATTTTCTATCTCTTGTGCGAGTTCAAATGCATCCTCTAAATTTTTTCCAAAAGCAACCTGGCCGTGATTAGACATTAAACATGCGCTTCTATTATCTAAAGCTTTGATAACATTTTTAGATAACTCTTCTGTTCCAAAAGTAGCGTATTCTGCACATTTAATGTCATCTCCACCTGCAAGAGCAATCATATAATGAAAAGGTGGAATGGGTTTTCCATGTGAGGATACAGCTGTTGCGTGTGGAGAGTGAGCATGAACAATAGCCTGTGCTTCTTTTTTGTTTACATAAATATCCCGATGAAACCTCCATTCTGATGATGGTTTGTTGCTTGAGTCGTTTTCTTTTTCTTCTTCATTTAAACCCATAAAAACAATATCTTCAGGTTTTAATGTTTCATATTTTTTTCCTGATGGAGTAATTAAGTATCCTTCTATATCATCCTCTATTCCTCTCAATGATATATTACCTGACCTAAGAGGTGAAAGATTTGTAGAATTTAACTTTAATGAATATTCAATAATTTGATTTCTTTGATCTAAATTCTTCATTTAAATAATTCTTTAAGTCCTTTTTCTGATGCTTCACATACTCCTTTTTCAGTAATTAATCCCGTAACATATTTTGCTGGAGTTACATCAAAAGCTAAATTCATAGCTTTACTTTTTTTTGGATAAATTTGTATTTTCTTTATATCTCCTTTTTCATCTAAACCTTCAACATGAGATAATTCATCTGAATTTCTCTCCTCAATTGGAATATCTTTATGATCTTTTATATTCCAGTCAATTGTTGAACTTGGTAGCGCAACATAAAAAGGAATGTTGTTATCATGAGCTGCTAGTGCTTTAAGATAAGTTCCAACCTTATTACAAACATCTCCATTGGCTAGAGTTCTATCAGTTCCAACAATACACATATCAACTTCTCCTCTTTGCATTAATATGCCACCAGTATTGTCTGCAATGATTGTGTTGTTTATTCCTTCTTCATTCAACTCATAAGAGGTTAGATTTGCTCCTTGATTTCTTGGCCTAGTTTCATCTGCCCAAACATGAACAGGAATTCCTTTTTTATGCGCATGATAAATCGGAGAAGTTGCTGTTCCCCAATTGATTGTTGCAAGCCATCCTGCATTACAATGAGTTAATATATTAACTGTATCTTTTTTTTTATTATAGATTTCTTCAATAATTTTAAGACCATTTAACCCTATGTTTTCACAAAATTTTATATCCTCCTCACAAATATCTTTTGCTTCATTCAAAGCCATTTCTAATATTTTATCACTATTAACACCTGATAATTTTTTCATCATTCTATCAACAGACCACTTTAAATTTATCGCTGTTGGTCTTGAACTAATTAAATCTTCTGCAGATTTCTTTAAAAATGATTGATCATTATTTTCTATGATTGCTAAAACCAATCCATAGGCAGCGGTTGCTCCTATTAGAGGTGCACCTCTTACTTCCATTACTTTAATTGCATTTATTGCATCCTTAACTGTTTTTAGGTCTTTAATAATAAATTGATGGGGAAGTTTTGTTTGATCAATAATTTTTACAATATTATTTTCAAACCAAATTGTACGATATTCTTTTCCTTCTATTCTCATTGATTTAAAACTCTGCCAGCGACAGTTTTAAGTTTTTTTATTGTCTTTTTTGTTCTCTTTTCAGGTGCTGTAATAATTGCAACATCTAAACAATTATTGGTTGGATCATTAGGATCAATATGATTTTCAAAATTTTCTATTAAATTTTTGATCATATTTTTTGCTTTAGCAGCATTGCCTAATAAAACTTTTACAACTTGTTGAACATCAACGTTTTCATGATCAGGATGCCAACAATCATAGTCTGTGACCATTGATACAGATGCGTATCTTATCTCTGCCTCTCTTGCTAATTTTGCCTCTGGCATATTGGTCATGCCAATTACATCTGCCTTCCAAGATCTATATAAATTTGATTCTGATAGAGTTGAAAATTGAGGTCCTTCCATCACAACATATGTTCCATTTCTTTGATAATCAATTTTTTCTTTTTTTATTGCCTCTTCACATGCATTCATCAAACCATTAGATGTTGGATGAGCCATTGAAACGTGAGCAACAATTTCATCATCAAAAAACGTTTTTTCTCTTGCAAACGTCCGATCAATGAATTGGTCTACAATAACAAATTTTCCTGGAGGCAAATCATCTTTTAAAGATCCAACTGCTGATACTGATACAATGTCCGTTACACCCAATTGTTTAAGAGCATCAATATTTGCTCTAAAATTTATTTTTGAAGGAGAAATAAAATGACCTCTTCCATGTCTTGGTAAAAAGTAAACTTCTTTATTATTATAGTTAGTTTTTAAAATTTGGTCTGAGGGTTTTCCCCAAGGAGTAGTTAAATCTAATAATTCTCTATTTTTGAACTCCTCAACATCATAAAGGCCACTGCCACCAATAATTGCTAATTTATTTATTGTCATGTTATAAAATTAATTTATTTATAGTTTTATAATTTACTCTTATGAATTTAAAAGACTTTATTAGATCAATCCCAGATTATCCAAAAAAAGGTATTTTATTTAGAGATATCACAACCCTAATTAAAAATGAAAAAGCCTTTTCGGAAACAATAGATCAAATTATAGAAAGATCAAAAAAAATGAAATTTAATAAGATTGCTGCAATAGAATCTAGAGGATTTGTCTTTGCTTCTGCAGTTTCCTACATTTTGAAAAAACCATTTATAATGTTAAGAAAAAAAGACAAATTACCAGCCGATGTTCATTCAGTTGATTTTGAATTAGAGTATGGAAAGGCTACCATAGAAGTCCATAAAGATTCTATTAACAAAAATGATTCTATTTTGATTATTGATGATCTAATTGCTACTGGTGGTACCGCAGATGCAGCTGCAAAACTTGTGAAAATTTCTAATGGCAAAGTTGCTGGATTTATATTTGTGATAAATCTTTTTGATCTAAAAGGTTCAGACAATTTGATTAAAAAAGGATACCAAGTAGAGAACTTGATTGAGTTTCCAGGCCATTAAATTTTAGGTCTATAATAAGAATTCTTCCCTATCATAGAACTGATTAAACCTAATATTCTCATTTGATAAATTTTTCTCTTAAAGCTGTTAAAAGTAATCAAATAATAAAAAAATCTAATTTTTGCAGAGATTAAATTATTAGAAACTTTTAACAAAGCGATCAAATAACCATAATGTTTCTTATTGAAATAAAATTTTGACCACATCCAATGCCAATTTCTTAAATACTCAATTTCATTTTTATATTTCGGGTCTACAGCTCTTCCTCCTAGATGATGAATTTTTGATTTTGGGATGATATAAATATTTTCATTTTTTTCTGTTAATCGTTTACATAAATCATCATTTTCAAGATATAAAAAAAAATTTTCGTCAAAAAAATTAAAATTGTCTATTTTTTTTAATTTTTTTAAATTTAAAAGCATTGCATACCCATCGACACTTTTCACTTTAAAGGGTTTATCAGGATCGAAATTATGATCTTTTTTTAAAGTATAGTTTGGATATTCATCTTTGCTTGAAATTGGAGCAATAATTCCGTAATTATCAATTTCTTTTGATGCAACCATCATCTCATTCATGCAGTTTTTTCCTAAAACAACATCTGGATTTAATATCAATGCAAAATCTTTATTCACATATTTAATGCCTAGATTATTTCCTCCACCCATTCCTAAATTTTCTTTTGATAAAATGCACTTAACATTTTTATATTTAGTTTCAATTTTGTTTTTTAATTTATCATTATTAGAGTTTTCAATAACAATTATTTCAATTTCGTTATCGATAGAATTAATACAATTTTCTATTACATGATCACTTTTGTAGCTTACTATGATCACTGAAAGATTTTGCCTAGTTATTGACATAATATATATATACTCGACTATACTAAAAATTATTTTTAATGTAAAAATCAAAAAATGAAAAAGATTATTGTTACTGGTGGATTAGGATTTATTGGGAGCAATCTCATAGAATTACTATTAAAAAAAAATTTTTACGTCATCAACATTGATAAAGGCACATATTCGTCAAATTTATATAACACTAAAGATTTTATAAAATCAAAAAAATACAAATACATTAAACTTGATATCTCAAATAAAAAAATTGAAAAAATATTTTCACAATACAAACCTTCAGGAATTTTTAATTTAGCTGCTGAAACTCATGTAGATAGATCAATAGATAATCCAGGAAATTTCATTCAAAGTAATATCGTTGGTGTTTATAATCTTTTAGAATGTTTTAAAAAATTTTCAAAAAAAAATATATCTAGATTAATTCATATTTCTACAGATGAGGTTTATGGTGATGTTTTGAATGGAAGATCTGATGAAAAATATCCTTATCAACCAAGTTCTCCGTATGCAGCCAGTAAAGCTGCATCTGATCATCTGGTAGGTTCATATATAAAAACTTATAATTTGCCAGCTATAGTAACAAATTGTTCAAATAATTATGGTCCTAAACAACATCCAGAAAAATTAATTCCAAAACTTATATTCAACATTATTAATAATAGACCTTTGCCTATTTATGGAAAAGGTAAAAATTCTAGAGAATGGATATATGTAAAAGATCATTGTGAGGCATTAATAAAAGTTTTTCAAAAAGGAAGGCTTGGAGAGTTTTACAATATTGGTTCAAACAAAAACTTAAACAACTTGCAAGTCACTAATGAGTTAATTAAACATTCAAAAAAAATAATTAAACTTGGTAAAAAAGTAAAAATAAGCTTTGTTAAAGATCGTCCTGGTCATGATATTAGGTATGCTCTTAACAGTAACAAAATTAAAAATAAGTTAAAATGGTATCCAAAAACTAATTTTTCAAGAGGAATTAAATTGACACTTAATTGGTATTTTGAAAATAAACAATATTATAAATCTCTTTCAAATAAAGATATTTTAAATAGATTAGGTAACAATGATTAAAAAAGGAATCATATTAGCTGGTGGAAAAGGAACTAGAATGAGTCCACTTACAAAGGCTGTTAATAAACAATTACTTCCAATTTATGATAAACCCTTAATTTTTTATCCTTTATCAATTTTGATGCTTGCAAAAATAAAAGATATATTAATTGTAGTAAATAAAGGTCAATTAGAACAATATAAAAAAATTTTACCTGATGGGAAAAATCTTGGAATAAAAATTAATTTTATAGAACAACTAAGACCCAGAGGATTACCAGATGCTTTTGTTTTGGGAGAAAAATTTATCGGAAAAAGTAATGTTGCTTTGATTTTGGGAGATAATTTTTTTTATGGTCAAAATTTAACTTCTAAACTTCTTAATAATGTAAAACTAAATCGGGGTGCAAAAATAGTTTTGCACAAAGTTCAAAAACCGGAATTATACGGGGTAGCAAAAATCAATAAAAATAACAGAATATTAACTATTAAGGAAAAACCAAAAAAATTTTTATCTGATTTAGCTATTACAGGTTTATATTTTTTTGATAATAAGGTAGTTGAATTTTCAAAAAAATTAAAACCATCTAAAAGAGGTGAAGTTGAAATAGTTGATTTATTAAATATATACAAATCAAAAAAACAACTCTCTGCCGATTTAATCGGTAGAGGAGGAGCTTGGTTGGATACAGGATCTATAGAAGATTATTATAAAACTTCATCTTTTGTTTCTGCAATTGAAAATAGACAGGGTTTTAAAATTGCATGTATTGAAGAAATTGCATTAAATAATAAGTGGATCAAAAAAAAAGAAATTAAAAACTCAATTAGATTCTATGGTTTATGTGAATATTCTAACTACCTTAAGAAATTAATATAATTATATCTTTTTTTTATGACAAATAACGCTTTAGGTAAAATAAAATAGATTTCCAATAATACAATTTTCTAATTCTCTTATACTCATGATCATCAGCTTTGTTATTTGGAATTATATATTTTGGATGTTTAAGAGGAAATCTTATTTTTTCAACTTTAATATCTTTTAAATCATCATCATGTTTACCATGATATGCTTGTTCTCCCCAGCCAATATGCTTAGATAAATTTACAGTAGGTCTTATAACTAACCCCTTTTTAACCCATATAGAAAAAAGTAACTGATAGTCCCAAGTATTTATTTTCCCATTTTTTGATAATTTAAACTTATTATAAAAATATATTGCTTTTACAATATTCAATTTAAAAAAAATTAATAACCAGAAAAAAGATGTTAGTTTTTTAAATTTTTTCATTTCTATATCATACTCTTGCCAAGATCTCCTCCATGTTGCCCAGCCAAAAATAACTGGATGTTTTGCAAAATAATAGCTTTTGTCAAATTTTAAGTTTTTTTTACATATATAATTTCCAGAAATGAGTTTAATTTTTTCTTCATTTTTATAAGTTTCTAATAATTCGTCAGCAAATCTAAAGAAAGAATTATCACATAGGCAATCATGATCTACAATTATAAGTTTTTTTTCTTTCTTAAAAATTTTATTGATTGCTTTGATGATTGCGTACTTTGGTCCCAAATTTTTCTTAAAGAATATTTTAATTAATTTACAATCCCAACTAACATTATTTTTAACATATTTTCGAATTGTCTGAATTTTTATTTTATCCTCATTATTTCTAGGACCATCTGATGAAAAATATAATATTTTGGGTTTTGTCTCTTTTATTTTTGCAAAGACTTTTTTTACCACATCTATTCTATTCCAAACATGAAAAAGAATTGGTGAATTACAAGAATATTTCATTATATACTGCAATCTTAATTCTAATTGTTTTTTTTTGAATACAAGATAAATGAATTAACTAATATGGTCAAAAAAATTTATTACGGAAGAGCTGTTTACGATAAAAAAGAAATTAATGCTGTTATTAATGTGCTTAAAAATAATAGTCTTTCACTTATCGATGGAGAGAAAGTTAAAAAATTGGAAAAAAACATTTCAAATATCTTTGGGAAAAAATACGGGCTTATGGTTAATTCTGGTTCTTCAGCAAATTTGCTTGCTTTATCATCTTTCAATTTTAAAAAAGGATCAGAAGTTATTACTCCCAGTTTAACGTTTTCTACAACTGTTGCTCCTATATATCAGCTAGGTTTGGTACCGCACTTTATAGGTGTTGAAGAAAATAAGTTTTTAGCGGACATATCACAAATTAAAAAATGTATTAATAAAAAAACAGTAGCAATAATGATACCTAATCTTCTTGGAAATATTGCTGACTGGAAAAAAATTCACATTATCGCAAAAAAATTTAATTTAAAGGTAATTGAGGACTCTGCTGATACCATTGGATATAAAGTAAATAAAAAAAATCTTGGCAGATATTCAGACGTTGTAACTAATAGTTTTTATGCATCACACATTATTAATGGTGCTGGAACTGGTGGTATCGTCTGTTTCAATAATAATAATTTATATCAAAGAGCAAAATTGTTGCGGGGTTGGGGAAGATCATCAGCAACTTTTAATGAGTCTGAGAGCGCAAAAAAGAGATTTAATATAAAAATTTCTGGTATTGATTATGACGCAAAATATATATTTTCTGAGCTTGGTTATAATTTTTTACCGTCTGAAATTTCGGCTGCTTTTGCTTTAGAACAAATTAAAAAACTTAAAAAAAACATATTCATCAGAAACAAAAATTTTGATTATTTAAAAAATTTTTTTAAAAAATATGAAACATTATTAAAATTGCCAGAACAAAATATAGGAGTCAAAACACCGTGGTTAGCGTTCCCGCTAGTTATAAAAAAAAATAATTTCTTTAATAGAAAAAAAATGCAGATATTTTTTGAAAAAAATAAAATTCAAACGAGGACTATCTTCACTGGGAATATTTTAAAACAACCTGTTATGAAAAATAGATATTATAAAAAACACTTTAATTGTGAAAAAGTTTCTAATGATGTAATGAAAAATGGAATTTTAATTGGGTGCCATCAAGGAATGAAAAAATCCGATTTAGAATATATATGTAATGTATTTAAAAAATTTTTAAAATCAAATAATTATAGATAATAACTTACGGTAGCGGGAAGTGGGATCGAACCACTGACCTCGGGCTTATGAGTCCCGCGCTCTAACCAACTGAGCTACCCCGCCATTCAATTTGTATGTTTTATACTACTTTTAATTTTTTTTTCATTAAAAAATATTAATTTTTAGGAATTTCATATTCGAAATTTTGAGAAGTTTTATTAACTTGTAAAAGTTTTGCTCCGTTTCTTTTATGAAATTTACTTGCCATATCTGTTAAAGGAGATAAAGTTATCAATCTGTTAAGATGATTAGATTTTTTTATTTTTTTGAAAACTTCCTTAACAATTAACTTGCCGCCACCCTTTTTTTTAGACCAAACAGTGTATGCAATCGCAATTCTACCAACCTTTTGATCCCTGTGCGTACTTTGTAAAAAGGCATCATGACTAAATTTATCCAATTCATCAATATTTTTTGGAACCTCGTTAGTGTATGCAAAGCACATTACTGCATGTATCTCTCCCATATATTTTACACCATAAATTTTTCTTCCATAACTTCGTCTAAATGTATTATCTAATTCTGGCCTAACTGGATCTTCGCTTGTATCGCAATCTTTTAATTCAACTAATTTTGCACCTTTAATCCAATCAAAAAAATTTCCTATATTCTTTCCAAGCATTTGTTTATTTTTCCTAATTCTAGCCTTAATTCTTGGCTTAAATTTTTTTGCCCTTTTGAAATCTTGTTTCAAATATTTTGAAACCAATCTTTTTTTAACTATCTTTAATATCTCTCTCATAAATTTTTAAAAATATAATAAAATAAAAACTACCATGATTGCCAAACCAGATGCAATAATAGCAATATTATTGATTTTAATTTGAAATTTTTCATAAATTTTTTGATTAATTTTTTCCCAAAATAAAACGACCAAAAATAAGATAATTGCTGGAATTATAAATTTTAACATACAAATTTTTATAGGTTAGTTAAGATTTGATATTATATCCTTTTTTTAAAATTAAAGTTACAAATGTTGCACACACAATTAAAAATGAGACCATAAGTACAACGCTTAACCAAATATTAAAATCAGATATTCCATAAAAGGAATATCTAAGACCATTTATAAGATAAACCACAGGATTAAAGTAAGTAACTATTTGCCAGAATTTAGGCAACATATCTAAGGAGTATAAACTTCCACCTAAAAAAACCATTGGTGTGATAACTAAAGATGGAACGATTGACATTTGTTCAAAGTCTTTACTTAATAAACCTATTAAAAATCCAAATAATGCAAAAGTAAAAGAAACTAATATTAATAAAAAAATCATTAATAATGGAAATTTTACTTGCACATCAACAAAAAATAAAGATGTTAAAAATATTACTAATCCAACAATTAATGTTTTGGTTGCGCCCGCACTAACAAAGGCTAAAACTACTTCTAAATTTGAAATTGGCGCAGCTAATATCTCATAAATTGTTCCATTAAATTTTGGAAAAAAAATCCCAAATGATGTATTACTTATGGACTGGGTTAATAAAGTAAGCATCAAAAGACCAGGCACAATGTATGAGCCATAATTAATACCATCAATATTTTGAACATAGCTACCAATAACCGAACCAAAAACAATAAAGTATAATGATGTAGAAATCACTGGAGATAATAAAGATTGACCTAAAGTTCTTCTAAATCTATCCATCTCGTGAAGATATATGGCCTTTAGCCCATAAAAATTAAATTTCATTATTTTCCTTTACTAAAGTTACAAATATTTTTTCAAGATTGCTTTGCTCTGTTTTTAAATCTCTTAATTTTAAACCAGAGTCTTTAATATTTTGCAAAAGATTGGTTATTCCAGTCTGTTTTTCTATTAGGTTATATGTGTAGTCAAAACTCATATTATTTTGACCAATCTTTAAATTATATTTTTTCAAAGATGAAGGAATTTCATTTATCTCTTCTTGTAATTCAATAGTTAATGTTTTACTTCCCATCCTTTTTAAGAGTTTTTTCTTTTCCTCAACTATTATTATCTCTCCTTGATTAATTACTCCTATCCTATCTGCTATAGCCTCAGCTTCCTCTATATAGTGAGTTGTTAAAATAATTGTTACGCCAGTTTCTCTTAACGTCTCGACTACTTTCCACATTTCTTTTCTTAACTCGACATCAACACCGGCAGTAGGTTCATCTAAAAATAATATTTCTGGCTCATGAGATAGAGCTTTTGCAATTAAAACTCTTCGTTTCATACCTCCAGATAATTGTCTTAAAATTAAATCCTTTTTATCCCATAAACTTAATTGTTTTAAGACTTTTTCGATAAGTAATGGATTTGGTTTTTTTCCATAAAGACCTCGTGAATAAGAAACATTGTTAAACACAGTTTCAAATTGTTCAAGTGTAAGTTCCTGTGGGACCAATCCAATTCTTGACCTTGTTTCTCTATAATCATTTATTATATCAAAATTCTCAACCATCACCTTTCCGTAAGAGGGCCTTACAATACCACATATAATATTTATTAGAGTAGTTTTACCTGCACCGTTTGGTCCAAGCATTGCAAAAATTTCACCCTTTTTAATATTTAAATTGATATCTTTTAAGGCATTAAATCCATTGTCATAAATTTTAGAAAGATTATTTATTTCGATTTGATTATTCATTAATGAAACAGTTTTATAGCTATTAATTCATTTAATACAATCGACTAATATCTAAATTTTTTGGCTTTAAAAACTAATAATGGTAAAAAAGTTGCAACTACAAAAGATAAAAATAATAGCTGTGGCACAATCGGTGCAAATAATTCTTTAGGTAAAATAATTCCTACCAATAAACTTTGTGAAAAATCAGGAGCAGGAAAAATTAAAAAACCTCCAATCAAGCCAACTATAATCGAAATATACGCAGTTTTCTCATCAATACTTTTGTTATAAAAGCTGTAAAAAACAGTTAAAACAAAAGCACAACAGAACAAATCGGCCAATAAAAATAAGTATAAAATATCAAAACCTTTTGATGCTACGATAAAAGAAATTAGAGATAATATTAAAATAACATATTTAGAAAATTTTAAATAATTTGTTTTTTTACTAAAACCAAAAGTTGCTTTACCATCTATAACAATTAAACTAGATATTGCATTGATTAAAGTATCAACAGTAGAAATTGTTAATGCTAAGCCCAGTACAATTATAAATAAAGATAATAGTTCTGTTTGTTCTTTTAGTAATAATGTAAAAAATCCCATGTCCGGTCTAGTGGTTGGATCTATTGAAAAAGCAACCATTCCAGTAAATCCCATATAAAAAACTATTGGTACAATTATAAAGAAAGATATAATCAAGCTTTTTCTTAAAGTTTCAAAATTTTTAGCTGCATAGACTCGCTGCCAATTGCCTTGGTGAAATAAGTTTGTGGCAGCAACCGCAATAAAGAAAGTTAGGCCAGTAGTATAACTGGGTATATGAGATAAGCTTAGAAGATGAGGATTTTTTTCTTTAATAAACTCAAAAGAAAATTTATCTCCCGTGAAAGAGTTTATGTATAAAAACGAAATCAATAAAAGAATTACAATTACAATCATTTGTAAATTATCAGTAAATATTGATGCTTTTAAACCTCCATATAAAGTATAAGTAAGTGTAGATAAAAGCACAATTATAGCAGTAATCCAAAGTTTAGTGCCAGATATATAATTTATTAAGACAGCGATTGCAGTAACTTCAGCGCATAAAAAAATAAACATATAAAAAATTGTCATTAATAAAATAAGTTTGAACAAACTTTTTCCAAACTTTTTTCTCATAAACTCAATTAAAGAGGATCCTCCTGGAAATTCTTTTCTAATTTTTTTTCCTAAATATATTAAAAAAAACATTGGAAAAGCTGTACCTAATGAATATCCTATGATAGACCCTATTCCTCCCCATGTCGCCGCTGAAACTGGACCAAATAAAATCCATGCACCCAAAGCTGATGCAGTTAAACTTGTTGTTAAAGAAAATAGACCAATGTTTCTATTAGCTGTTAAATAATTATTTAATCCTTGATATTTTTTTGAATGATATAAACCTAAAATTGCAAAAATTAAACTTATAATGATTATCAATGTTAATGAGGCAGATTGACTTATTAAATATGTTTTATCCATTGTTCTCCCTTTCTGAATTACCGGACAGGTTCATAGGGTTTAATCTCAGTCTGTCAAGACACCCCTTTTTTAACTTTACCCTTCAATATAAAAAATTTCAATCAAACTAATTAAAATTATTTATTTTTAAAACAGTTATTTACTAAAATTGCCATAAGAATCCAGATAATAAAAGTTTCACCGTGGCTAAAAGAATAATCTGCTCCAGCAAATCCAGCTAAAATATTAATTGCATATATAATTATTGTAGAGGCAACTAAACTAATGATAAAATTGATTAATCCTTTTAAAATTGACATCACTAAGTATACAAAAAAATAATTATTTTTTCAATTTAGAAACTTTAGAATAATTTTTTTCAGATATCTGCTTTTCTAACAAAATAAATTCCTATGGTTACAGCAATTAAAGAAATTAAAACTTTATATGTGATTAATTCTTTTAAAAAGACATAACTTAAAATCGTACCAAATATAGGTATTAAATAAGATACTTGTGATTGAAAAATTAGACCATTTTTTACTAAAATTTTAAATCTTAGTAACCAGGCAATACCAGTGGATATAAGACCTAAATAAATTACTGATATGACTGAGTCTAATCTAGGATTTAATTTCCAAGGCTGTTCAATTATACTTGTTAGTGGAATTAAAATAATTATTGCCCAGATTAAAATTGAACCTGTCACGTTTTCATTCCTTTTTTTGCTTATTTTTAAAGTTAAAACACCTCCAATAACATAACAAGTTGAACCTAACAGAATAAGTACAGCTGAAAAAAAATTATTTTGATCGATCAATATTTTATCTGAAAACAAATATATAATTCCTGAAAAACCAATTAAAATTCCGAATGTTTTAATTATATTAAATTTTTCATTTTTTGTGTAAAAATGTCCTAATACGGTAGAACTTAAAGGAGTTGTTGACATAAGTATAGCAGCCAAATTACTCTGAACTGATTTAACGCCATAGGCAATTAAAAAAAAAGGAGCAACTAAATTTATTAATCCTATTATTGCAAACCAGTACCAGTCTTTGGAAAATGCTTCGATCTCTATTTTTTTATAGTAACAAAGTAACAAAACAGGTATTGCACCAAAAAAAACTCTCAGGAATGCAATTGTTACTGGTCCAAAAGAATATGTAGCAATCTTTATATTAAAAAAAGCAGAAGCCCATATTAAAGCCAATATCGTTAATAAAATGTAATCTACCAATTCAGGTTTTTTCATTCTGTAAATTCTTTAATTAAGCCTTTGGTAATTTTTTGAAGATTTAAAAAATCAATTTTAAAAATACAATTTGGATGTCCAGCAGCAGCAAATAAATTGCTAAACCTTTCTAATGATTTATCAATATAAACATCAATCTTATTCAAATGTCCAATAGGTGAAACTCCTCCTATTGTGAAACCTGTAATTTTTTTTACATCCTCTGCATCGGCCATTGATACATCCTTAACTTTTAAAAATTTTTTAATTTTATTTAAAGAAACTTTCTTATCACCAGAAACTAAACAAAGAATAAAAGAATTTTCAGTTTTGAAAATCAAGCTTTTTACAATTGCACCTACCTCACAATTTAAAGAGGCTGCAGCTTCGTTGGCAGTTCTTGCTGAATTTTCAAGAGTAGTTACGGAAAAAGTTTCATCGAAATCTTTAAGTATTTTTGATACTCTTATGACTGTTTCTTTTTGTAATAAATCCATAATTCAACTTTAGATTGTTAGTTTTTTTTATAATTTCATTATACACTTATGTAAAATATGCATAGGTGTTATTAAGTAAAAGAGGATTATTTATCAATCTTTATTTGGTATCACAAGCTTCAGATTTACAAGGGAGAAAAAATGAGTGCTAGTAATGTTCTTAAAACTATAAAAGATAAAGATATTGAATACGTCGATTTAAGGTTTACTGATCCAAGAGGTAAACTCCAGCATGTAACTATGGATTCAAAAGTTGTCGATGAGGATATGTTAAATGAGGGGATATTTTTTGATGGTTCATCTATAGCTGGATGGAAAGCAATTAATGAGTCTGATATGATATTAAAACCTGATTTAAATAGAGCAATAGTAGATCCATTTACTTCACACAATACACTAAACATTTTCTGCGATATTTTAGATGCAATTAAAAAAGATCCTTATGAAAGAGATCCAAGAGGGACAGCAAAAAAGGCTGAAGCATATTTAAAAAGTTCAGGCATAGGTGACAAAGCATTCTTTGGTCCTGAGGCTGAATTTTTTGTTTTTGATGATGTTAGATTTAAAAATGACATGAATGAAACAGGTTTTAAGATTGATAGTACTGAGGGTCCATATAATACAGGTAAAGAATATGATAATGGGAATATGGGTCACAGACCTGGTGTTAAAGGCGGCTACTTTCCGGTGCCACCTGTTGATAGTGCTCAAGACATGAGAAGTGAATATTTAAAAGCAATGAAAGATATGGGGATTAAAGTTGAAAAACATCACCATGAGGTAGCTCCAAGCCAACATGAACTTGGTATGTATTTTGGAACATTAGTCGATCAAGCTGATAATTTACAACTCTATAAATACGCAGTGCATATGGTCTCTCACTCTTTTGGAAAAACTGCTACATTTATGCCAAAACCTGTTAAAGGTGATAATGGTTCTGGAATGCACGTCCACCAATCAATATGGAAAGGTGATAAAGCACTTTTTTCTGGAGATAAATACGCTGGATTATCTGATTTAGCACTAAATTACATTGGTGGTATTCTTAAACATGCAAAAGCTATTAATGCTTTTTCAAATGCTACAACAAATAGCTACAAGAGATTAATTCCAGGATTTGAAGCTCCTGTACTATTAGCTTATTCAGCAAGAAATAGATCGGCTTCATGTAGAATTCCTATAACTTTGAGTAAAAAAGCTGCTAGGTGTGAAATTAGATTTGGTGATGCAGCAGGAAATCCTTACTTAACTTTCGCAGCAATGTTAATGGCTGGGCTTGATGGGATAAAAAATAAAATCGATCCAGGTAAATCTTTTGACAAAGATCTTTATGCGCTATCCGAAGATGAAGTAAAAAAAATTCCAACAGTATGCGGTTCTCTAAGGGAAGCAATGGAAAGTTTAGATAAAGACAGAGATTTTTTAAAACAAGGTAACGTGTTTACAGATGATCAAATTGATGCTTACATTGCTTTAAAATTTGAGGAAATACATAATTTTGAACACACACCTCACCCTATTGAGTTCGATATGTATTACAGTTGTTAAACCTATTGTCTGGTAGATGCAATTTTATCTTTACCTGGACCTTTTTTAACAACATATTCTAGTGTCCCATTTGCTCCAGTCTCAACTGATTTGATTAAAGATTTAAGAAAGCTTTTTCTTTTTTCTTTTTGATCTGCTGAATTAAGCAAATTTCTAAACTCAAATATATTCATAAGTTTAGTTTATCATAGATATGCAATATATGCAATACTGATATGCAACTTATAGGATACTAAATTAGCTAACTTTAAAAGACTCTCCACAGCCACATCTTTCAGTTTCGTTAGGATTATTAAAGACAAAAGAAGATGAAAATTCCTCTTTTTTATAATCCATTTCTGTACCTAACAAATAAATTACAGCTGCAGCGTCTATAAATACTTTTACTCCTTTATCCTCTATTACTTCATCATTTGGATTAATTTCTTTAGAATATTCCATTACATAAGACATTCCTGCACATCCTCCTGACTTCACCGAAACTCTTACCCCTATAGCGTTTTTTTCAGCGCTTGACATAATTTGTTTAATCCTTTGTGCTGCTTTATCGCTTAACTTGATAATAGGATTCATTACAAATTTAACTCCAATTTTGCTGCATCTGACATCATATCTTTACTCCAAGGGGGATCCCAAACTAATTCAAGGTTCACATCATCTATTCCTTCTACCTGCATTGCACCCTCCTTTACTTCTTTCGGTAAACTTTCTGCAACTGGACAGTTTGGCGTAGTTAATGTCATCTTAATTTCAGCCTTACGACCATTTACTTTTATATCATAGATTAAACCAAGTTCATATATGTTCACTGGTAATTCTGGATCATAAATTTTTTTAATTTCCTCAATAATTTTATTCTTAATATCCATAATTAATTTTCTGTGGTTATTTCTTTGCCGTCATTTTCCATTGCAGATACTAAAGTATGCCATGATAAAGTAGCACATTTAACTCTCATTGGATACTGTTTGACACCTGATAAAGACATTAATTTTGTTTTATCATCCTCTTTTAAAATATTATTTTTTAGTTGGGGATTTTCTTTAATCATTCCTAAAAAATCCTCAATTATTTCTTTAGCCTCGTTGTCACTTTTGCCTTTTATTAAGTCGGTCATTATAGAAGCTGATGCCATTGATATTGCACATCCATTCCCTTCAAAAGAAATATCCTCTACTTTTCTTTGGTCATTTAGTTTGAGATATACATGTACGTTATCTCCACATAAAGGATTGTTGCCTTTTGCATCTTTATTAAAATTTTCTGTTTTTCCTAAATTTCTAGGATTCTTTCCATGTTCTAAGATTATTTCTTGATATAATTCTTTTAAGTTCATTTCAAATTAAAAATTTTTTTACAATTATTAATACCTTCATTTAATTTATCTAAATCATCTTTAGTATTATAGACTCCTAATGATGCTCGCGCACTAGCAGGAATACCTAATTTATCATGAAGTATTTGGCAACAATGATGGCCTGCTCTTATGGCAACTCCAGTTTCATCTAAAATGGTTGCGATGTCATGTGGATGAACACCCTCTACAGTAAAAGATAATACACCACCTCTCTGTTTAGGATTTCCAATTAGTTTTACAGAATTATTCTTTTTCAAAATTTCTTGGCCGTATTCTATTAATTCTTTTTCATGTTTAATTATTTTTTCAATTCCAATACTCTCTAAAAATTTTATTGATTGATCAAATGCAATTACTTGCGCTGTAGCCATTGTTCCAGCTTCATACTTATTTGGAAGTTCTCCATAAGAAATTCTATCTTTTTTTACCTCATTTATCATTCCTCCACCTCCTTGGTATGGTGGAAGTTGCTCTAGCCATTTTTTTTTTCCATATAGAATTCCAAGTCCTGTTGGACCATACATTTTGTGACATGATATTGCATAAAAATCACAATCAAGGTCTTGCATATCTAATTTTAAATGTGGTCCTCCCTGACATCCATCTACGACAACAACTATACCCTTAGAATGTGCTAATTGGGTTATCTCTTTGATTGGTAAAACTGCACCTGTGACATTGGATAAATGAGTTATTGCTATTACTTTAGTTTTATCTGTAATTTCTTTTTCTATATTTTCAATCGGAATATCTCCGTCTTCATTTATCTCTGCAAACTTTATTTTTATATTTTTGGATTTTCTTAAAAAATGCCATGGAACATAATTTGAGTGATGTTCTAGCTCTGTAATCAAAATTTCGTCATTTGGCTCCAAGATCGCTTGACCTAAAGTGTTAGCAACCAAATTCAAAGCTTCTGTAGCACCTTTGGTAAATACAATTTCATTTTTATCTTTCGCATTTATATATTTTTGTACAGAAGTTCTTGTATTTTCATACAAATTAGTAGCTGCAACAGCTAAATAATGTATGCTTCTACCTACATTTGAAAATTGTTTAGAATAAAAATCATTTATTCTATCTAAAACTACCTTAGGTTTTTGAGATGAATTAGCGCTATCTAGGTAAACTAAATCGTTATTCTGAATTTTTTCATCAAAAATAGGAAACTCTTTTCTAATGTTATTTATGTTCATTGTTTTAATCCAATAATATTTGTAATTAAGTTTTTTATTTCTACGTCTGTAATCTTTTCAACAACATCCATTAAAAACCCATTTATTAGAAGTTCTTTTGACTGTTGATAATTCAAACCACGAGACATTAAATAAAAAATTGAATTTTCATCTAGGCTACCAGATGCTGATCCGTGAGAACATTTTACATCATCAGCATAAATTTCTAATTCTGGTTTTGCATTAAACTCTGATGTCTCATCAAGCAGTATTGCTTTACTCAATTGATATCCATCAGTTTTTTGAGCTTTTGAATTTACAAATATTCTTCCTTGATATGCAGATTTTGAATTTTTTCCAAGAACACTTTTGATAAGCTGATAACTTTTTGTGTTTTCCACTAAATGATTTATTGTAGTTCTAATTTCGTGTTGTTGATTTTCCTTTAAGGAAAAAATACCATTAATAAATGCTGATGAATACTCACCATTTAAATTACAATTAATCTCATTTTTAAAATAATCTGAACCAGCAGATAATATAAATGTTTCTGAAACACTATTATTATCCTGTTCAATATTGTTAAAAGAGTATTTTAAATTCTTATTAGTAAATTTATCAATTTTATAGTTTTTAAGTATTGAGTCTTTTTTTAAATTGAAGTTATAAAAAATATTAATAAAGTTTTTCGCTGTATTATTAGCAAAATAATCAATAAGCTTTAAACAACTATTTTCACCTAATTCAAAATCTAATCTCAAATTGATATTAGTTGACTTTATTTTATCATTTATTGAATGATAAATTATCAAAGGTTTTTTTAGAGAATAATTTTTTTTAATTAAAATTTTAAAAAATTTATCAGTAAATGCACTATTCAAATCAATTAAAGAATTTTCATAATCAAATGATATATCTTTTCTAGTTTCATCAATTATTTCAATTTTATTTTGGTCTTCGAAGTTAAAATCAATCTTTTCGATCCTTCCATTTATAAAAATAATTTTATTATGCTCCAAACCATCAACAAAAATTGATGGATCGATTTTATTAGATTGTGAATAATCATTGAAATAACTTAAATTGCTAATATTCTTTTGGATGATCTGGCTAATATCTAAAAATTTCCAATCTTCTTGCTTTCTATTTGGAAAACCCTTTTTTATGAAATTATTTAAAAAATTTTTTTTAAACTGGATTTCTTCATTAGAAAATTTTGAAGTTTTTACCAATTTATCAAAGTCTGACTGTAATTGCTCGCTCATTTAATTAAAACTTTCGTATCCTTTTTTTTCTAATTCGATTGCTAATTCTGGACCTCCAGATCTTATTATCTTTCCATTCATTAAAACGTGAACAAAATCAGGTTTAATGTAATCTAATAATCTTTGATAATGTGTTATAATTAAAAAAGAATTATCATTATTTCTTAAAGTATTTACTCCATCTGCTACTATTTTAAGCGCATCTATGTCTAGGCCTGAGTCTGTCTCATCTAAAATGGATAATTTTGGGGCTAACATAGACATTTGCAGAATTTCATTTTTCTTTTTTTCTCCACCTGAAAATCCAACATTTAATTGTCTATTTAGTTTTTCTTCATCAAATTTTAATTCTTTAGCTTTCTCTTTAACAAGTTTTAAAAATTCAATTGCATCTAATTCTTTTTCGCCTCTTGCTTTTCTAATTGCATTTAAAGATGTTTTTAAAAAAATATTTGTATTAACGCCTGGAATTTCTAATGGGTATTGGAAAGCCAAAAATATCCCTTTGTGCGCCCTTTCTTCGGTTTCAAGATCAAATAAATTTTTATTTTCAAATAAGATTTCGCCTGATACCTGGTATCCTTTTTTTCCTGACAAAATGTTAGATAATGTGCTTTTTCCTGATCCGTTTGGACCCATAATTGCGTGAACTTCGCCAGGATTTATATTCAACGAAAAACCCTTTAAAATTGGTTTATTTTCAACGTTTGCGTTTAAATTACTTATTTTAAGCATTAACCAACACTTCCCTCTAAGCTAATACCTACAAGTTTCTGGGCCTCAACTGCAAACTCCATTGGTAATTGTTGTAATACTTCTTTACAAAAACCATTAACAATTAATCCCACAGCCTCCTCAGGATTAAGCCCTCTTTGTTGGCAATAATGTAATTGTTCTTCACTTATTTTTGATGTCGTAGCTTCATGTGCAATATTAGAGTCAAAATTTTTATTTTTTATATACGGGACTGTATGTGCACCACATTTATTTCCCATTAATAAAGAGTCACATTGTGTATAGTTACTAGAGTTTTTAGCTTTTGAATTGATATCTACTAAACCTCTATAAGTCATATCAGAAAATCCAGCACTTATACCTTTTGAAATAATTTTACTTTTAGTATTTTTTCCTAAATGTATCATCTTTGTGCCAGTATCTGCTTTTTGATGATTGTTGGTAATTGCTATAGAATAAAACTCACCAATTGAATTATCACCTTTTAAAATACAGCTTGGATATTTCCAAGTTATAGCTGATCCTGTCTCCACTTGAGTCCAAGAAATTTTGGAATTTTTTCCCTTACATAGTCCCCTTTTTGTTACAAAATTGTAAATTCCTCCTTTACCATTTTCATCACCTGGATACCAATTTTGCACAGTTGAATATTTGATTTCTGCATCGTCTAAAGCGATCAATTCAACATTAGCCGCGTGTAATTGATTCTCATCTCTCATTGGAGCAGTACATCCCTCAAGGTAACTCACGTAACTTCCTTTATCAGCAATAATTAATGTTCTTTCAAACTGTCCTGTCTCTGATGCATTAATTCTAAAATAAGTTGATAATTCCATAGGGCACTTAACACCTTCAGGAATATAAACGAATGATCCATCAGTAAAAACAGCAGAGTTTAGTGTAGCAAAAAAATGATCTGTAACTGGTATCACTGTACCTAAATACTTTTTTACAAGATCAGGATGTTTTTGAATTGCTTCAGACATCGAACAAAAAATTATTCCATGCTTAGTTAATTCACCTTTAAATGTAGTTGCTACTGAAACAGAGTCAAATACAGCGTCGACTGCAATTCCATTTAGTCTTGCTTGTTCTTGTAATGGAATTCCAAGTTTTTTGTATGTCTCTAAAAGTTTAGGGTCAAGCTCATCTAAACTCTTAGGTTTGTCCTTTATGCTTTTTGGAGCTGAATAATAATATAAATCTTGATAATCAATTTTCGGATATTTTGGTTTTTGCCAATTAGGTTCTTTTAAAAGTTTTAATCGCTCATAAGCTTTAAGCCTGAAGTCTAACATCCATTGTGGTTCTTTTTTAATTTTAGAGATAAACTTAATTACATCTTTATTTAATCCTTTTGGAGCCTTAATACTTTCTATATCAGTAGTAAAACCGTATTTATAATCTTTTAATTTTTCTATATCTTTCTCTCTAGTATCCATATTTAAATTCTTTTCTCATTATTTTCTTTCACAAGATCCTCTAAACTCTTTTTTTCAAAAAAATCATTTATATGATTTTCAAGCTCGTCCCATAAATTATGCGTTAAACATTTTGTAGATTTACCATTACAACCTTTTTTAGAATCTTTTTTGCACTGAACAGTTTTTACTTTTTCATCAACAGCATCAAAGATGTTAGTTAGTTTAATTTCTTTAGCTTTTTTGTTTAAAACATAGCCCCCTTGATTTCCTCTCACACTTTGAACAATTTCTCTTTTTCTAAGTTTAGAAAAAATTTGTTCCAGGTAATCAAGTGAAATACCTTGTCTTAAGGATATGTCTCTAAGTGATACTGGGTTAATATTGTTAAATCTTGCAAGATCTACTAAAGCCATAACTGCATATCTTCCTTTAGATGTTAATTTCATAAAATCTCTAATTTTAGTGGGATATATATAAACCTGACTAAATTAGTCAAGTATCCTAAATAAAAAAAAGACTAACAATTTGTCACCCACATGTGATAAACCTATTTTTTTTTTGAGAATGATAATCAGTAACAATAATGGACAATAAAATTTTAGAAATTTTTATTCCAGGGCCTGCAGGTAGACTAGAGGCGAAATATTATAAAAGTAAAAAAAGCACTTCTCCAATTGCATTGGTACTACAACCTCACCCTCAATATGGTGGGACTATGAACAATAAAGTTGTAGTTGAAACTTTTCATACCTTCATGGAAAATGATTTTTCTGTTTGCAGAGTAAATTTTAGAGGTGTTGGTAAAAGTGATGGTGAATTTGATAATGGTCAAGGAGAATTAGCAGATGCTGCTGCAGCATTAGATTGGTTAGAGAGAGAAAATTTTGATAACTCTCAATGTTGGGTTTCTGGATTTTCATTTGGCTCATTAATAGCTATGCAATTATTAATGCGAAGACCTGAAATAAATAAATTTATTGCTATTTCACCACAACCAAATGTTTATGATTTTTCTTTTTTGTCACCTTGTCCTACTTCAGGTTTAATTGTCTATGGAAAAAAGGATGAACTAGTTCCCTTACAGCACATATCAGAATTAAATAAAAGATTAAGTCTTCAAAAAGGAATAAAAGTAGAATTCCAATCAGTCAATGATGCTAATCATTTTTTTTCAAAAAATGAGAATGCTTTAATAAAAGTTCTAGATAAATACATTAAAAAAGAGTCAGCTTTATACTAAAAATTTTTGATTAAAGTTCCTCCTGTTAATGGTTTTTTACATCTTGTTGTGTTTGGAAACGAAATAGGTAATCCTAAAAATGATCTAATTGCTAAATATCCAAAAGCTTGAGACTCAATAAAATCACCATCATAATTAAAATCATCAATATTATCGATTTTTAAATTTTTATTCGACAAAAATTCACTAATGCTATCTATTAAAAAAATATTTTTTCTACCACCACCACAGACAAAAATTTGTTTTGGTAATAAATTATTCAATTTACTTAATTTATCAATTCCTTTTGCAATTAAATAAGCAGTAAATTTAGTAATCGTTGCTCCACCATCTTCTAAAGATAAACCTTTTGCAAACGATAAATCGAACTCACTAATATCCAGTGATTTATCATACGACTTAATTTCAAAATTATCGACAATTTGATTTAAAATTAGTTTATCAACATTACCAGATTTAGAGATATTGCCACCTAAGTCAAAACTTTTACTTTTATTCTTTTTCATCCATTCATCAATTAAACAATTACCTGGTCCTATATCATAAGCATAAAATTGTGTTTTTTTATTATGATTATCAAAATTGATTATAGTGATATTTGATATTCCACCTATGTTTAAAATTATAATTGGAAACTTTATTTTATGAGACTCGAAAATTTTCTTAGATATAAGTTCATGAAATATTGGAGATAATGGGGCTCCTTGACCACCATTTTCAATATCGTTTTTTCTAAAATTATTGATTATTATTTTTTTTGTAATTTGAGATAGTAATTTTCCATTGCCTAATTGTTTACTAATCTTTTCTTTAGAATTGTGATAAATAGTTTGACCATGAAATCCTACTAAATCAATTTCTTTTTTTTTGTCTTTTGATAAATTATTTACTATTTGACCATTATAAAGAGTAAACTCTCTTTCTAAATCGTCAATGTCATCCTTCAATACTAGAAGGTCGTTTTTTGATTTAAATTTTGATCTTAGATTAATCAACTTTAATCGTAGTTCTTTATTAAATTCATAATATTCATTAAAAATACAATGAAACTCATTATAACCATCTGATTTTACAATGGATAAATCAACCCCATCCATAGAAGTACCAGTCATTAGGCCTAGTGCTGTTAAGATTTTTTTATTCATTATTATTTTTTTTCAGTAAAATTTGTATAATGTAGAAATATAGGCATATGAACAAATTTATAAAAGAATTTAAGGATAGAGACTATTTTTATCAATGTACAGATGAATTAGAACTGTCACAATTATTGGATAAAAAGAAAATTAAAGCATACATAGGTTTTGATTGTACTGCAGAAAGTTTGCACGTTGGAAGTCTTTTACAAATAATGTGTCTTAGGCTGCTTCAAAAACATGGACATCAACCAATAGTTTTATTAGGAGGTGGTACGACTAGAATTGGGGATCCATCGGGAAAAGATCAAACACGTCGAATTTTGTCTGAAAAAGAAATTAATAAAAACTCAAAAAACATTGAAAAAATTTTAAATAATTTTTTAAAAACTAAAGATAAAAAAACT
Source organism: uncultured Pelagibacteraceae bacterium (assembly GCA_902571915.1). Lineage (GTDB taxonomy): Bacteria > Pseudomonadota > Alphaproteobacteria > Pelagibacterales > Pelagibacteraceae > Pelagibacter. The sequence goes on along the minus strand of CACGDY010000001.1, from coordinate 104,124 downwards.
AAACCTATATTTGTGAATAATTATAAATGGCTAAAAGATCTGAATTATATTTCTTTTTTAAGAAATATTGGAAAACATTTTACCATTAATAAAATGTTAACATTTGAAAGTGTCAAAACAAGACTCGATAGAGAACAATCTCTTAGCTATATGGAATTTAATTATATGATTTTACAAGCTTACGATTTTCTAGAGTTACAAAAAAAAGAAAATTGTATTTTGCAAATCGGTGGTTCCGATCAATGGGGAAATATTATAAATGGTGTGGAACTAATTAAAAGACATTGTAATAAAAAAGTTTTCGGTCTCACAACTCCACTTATAACATTGGCATCAGGTGCAAAAATGGGAAAAACAGCTGAAGGAGCAGTTTGGTTGGATAAAAAATTATTATCTCCTTATGATTATTGGCAATTTTGGAGAAATACAGACGATAAAGATGTCATAAGATTTCTTAATTATTTTACAGATATTGAATCTGAAGAATTAGAAAAAATTAAAAGTCAAAATATTAATGATTTAAAAAAATTGTTAGCTGATAAAACGACTGCAATGCTTCATGGTGAAAAAGAAGCAAGTAAAGCTCGTAAAACAGCTCAAGAGGTTTTTTCAGGTCATTTATCTGGTGCAAACATTCCATCAGCAAAAATTCAAATTTCACAAATAGAACAAAATATTAATATAATAGACTTAGTAGTTTTATCTAAATTAGAAAATTCTAAAAGCGAAATAAGACGTCTAATAAAAGGTAAAGCAATTAAAATAAATAATGAATTAATTACAGACGACAAATATTTAGTTGAAAAAGATCTTTTAAAAGAAAATAATCTAATTCTGTCAATTGGAAAAAAAAGATATTTAAAATTAATTCTTAATTAGTTTTTTTAATTTTTTCTAAAGTTCTTGTTATAAATCTTGGTGTCAAAGTTTTAATAGGATTTACAGTAGTTTCTAGTTTTTTTGGTGGTCCTTTAATTTTAAAACTCACACCAAATACTCCTTCACCTGTTTTTGTACCAACTAAAATTTTTCCTAGCATAGGAATTGATCCTATTGCTTTATTAATTGTTGTCGCTGGAACCAAAGTTCCCCTTAAACTAATTATTTTTGATTTTTCTACATATCCCTCCATCATTATAGAAATTGCAGGGCCTATTGCATAAATTTCATTTATAGTCATTAATTTTCCTTTATTTGTAAAATTCATTTCAAACTCATCAAACCCAATCCCCTCACCTGAGAGTATGTCTGCAATTCCTTGTAATGAAGCCAGGGTTAAAAGCTTGGTTAAGGCTGGTAACTCTTTCAAGTTAAAATCATATATCTTCAAAGTAGAAATAGAAGTATCTGCTTTTTTAACTGAATAAAAATCTAATTTCCCTTTTTCATAACCTTTAATGAATTTATACCTTTTTACGATAGGTTCAGCTCTATCTATGAAAAAAGTTGTAACTTTTCCATCAGCACCTGATCTAATTGAAAAACTGAATTTTTCTTTATCTGAAAAAAAAGCATTAAGATCTGCATCAACAATCTCATTTTTTTTGAGTGATAATTGTCCCTTTAGATTTTTAATTGAATTATTTTGATCCAGTGAAACATTATCTATATTAATTATAAATTTAGTGTTTTTGTCAAAAATACTACTCCTATTTTCACTGTCGTTAATAAATTTGTCAATCAAGCTATTAGAGTTAAAAATTTTTCCTGAAATATGATAATTATTTTTTTTATTAATTATTGTTAAATTATTCTTAGTATTTTCTTTATCAAGATAGTCTAATTTTATTTTGTCAAATTTTTCAATCTTAAAATCATTAGTCAAAATTAAATTTATTAATGAAAAATAATTTTTATTTTGTTTGAATTCAATTATATTGAACGTATTCTTTCCTTTATAATTAAGACCTGAAACTTTAATTTCCAATTTTTTCTCTTCATTTTTTTCATAATTAAGTATGTCAATTTTAAAAGGGTTGTCTAAAACTGATAATGTAGAATTAAATTCTATTTTTCCATTTTTACTTTTTATGAGATAATCAACTTCATCTTTATTTTTTTGTAGAAGTAAATTTCCTTTACCTTTAATACTTAGATTTTCATCTACCAAGTTAATGTCTAATAGGTGGTCTGTAATTTCTATTTCCTCGTTAATATCAGGTAAAAATTTTTGTAAATTTAGATTATTCATTAACGTTAAATTTTTTAATTCCATTTTCGATTCAAGTTTAAATTTTTTAACATTAAATTTATGATCTAAGATAAAAAAAAAATTATTTTTTGACTCAAGTTTTATTTTTTTTATTTCAAAATGTTTAAAATAAAGATTTTGAATCAAATTTATTACTTTTTTATTTAAATTTGTCTCTTGATTATTAAGCTCTCCCTCAACAAGAAAATTATTTCCTTTGTTTTCAAATGAAATCTTATTTGAGCTTATTGGAATTTGATTAAGTTTTAGATTAATATTCTCAATTAAATACAAATTACTAGTAATATCAAATACAAAATTTAAATCTTTAACTTGATAATTTTTTAGAAAACTTAAATTTGTATCTTTTATAAAGCCTCTAATATTATAATTGTTTTTAATTTCTCCATTTTCATCAAAATCTAAATCGATATCTGCTATTATAAAGCCTTTATTAACTATTTTATCTAAAACATAAATTTGAGGATTATTTTTAAAAGATTTTATAAAAGACAAAAAATTATTTATCTCAATTGATTTGGTAGAAATATTTAGATTATTTAAAGCAAAATTATTATTTATGACTGATTTAATTGATAAATTTGTTTTAATACTCTCTAAATCTATTTTTTTTTTTTTATAACTTACCTTTGCCCCTACTGTTTTAATATTGATAATTAGTTTTATTGGGTTTAATAAAATTTTAACTTTTTTTAATTCCAAATCTAGATCTTTATCAACAGATTTTAGTTGCTCAGATATTTGATTATTAAATCTTGATGTTTCTATACCAATTAAACTTACATAGCCAATAATAATAATTATTGCTAATAAAAAAAAAGCTATAGTTCGAAAAATTATTTTTTTCATTTTATTTTATACAAAGATTGCTCTAGAAACTCGTCAATTTGACCATCTAAAACTTTATCAGGACTGGTGCTTTCAAAATTAGTTCTATTATCTTTGACAAGTCTATAAGGCTGTAAAATGTAAGATCTAATTTGATGTCCCCAACCTATCTCAGACTTTGAAGCTTGATCGCTTTCAATTTCTTTTTCTTTTTTTTTCATTTCATAATCGTAAAGTCTAGCTCGTAACATATTTATACAAGTTTCTTTATTTTTGTGTTGAGATCTTTCATTCTGACATTGTACAACAATTTTTGTAGGTAAATGTGTTATTCTAACTGCACTATCAGTAGTATTAACATGTTGTCCACCAGCACCACTAGAACGATATGTATCCACTCTCAAATCTTTTTCCTGAATTTCAATATTTATTTCATCATTTATCACAGGATAAGTCCAAACACTGGCAAAGCTTGTGTGTCTTCTTGCACCTGAGTCGAATGGTGAAATCCTTACAAGCCTGTGGATACCCGACTCTTTTTTTAACCAACCATAAACATAATCTCCCTCAATTTTAATAATTGTGGACTTAATTCCTGCCTCCTCACCTTTATGCTCGCTGATTAGACTAAATCTAAATTTTTTGTTATCAGACCATTTTACATACATTCTTCTCAGCATATCAGCCCAATCTTGGCTTTCTGTCCCTCCAGCCCCAGCATGTATTTCTATGTAGCAGTCTAAAGAGTCTGTTTCATTGGATAAAAAACACTTTATCTCATTTTTTTTAACTACTAATCTCAATTCTTTAATATTTTCTAGTAATTCAATTTGTAAATTTTGATTTTTCTCTTCCTGTGCTAATAGATATAATTCGTTAAGATCATTAAGTTTTTTATTTGAGTCATCTAGAGATTTAATTAAATCTTCAAAGAGTTTTTTTTCTTTGATTATATTTTTTGAATAAGTCTTATTCTGCCAAAAATCAGGTTCAATTATCTTTTTATTATGAGAATCAAGTTTTGAAAAAATTTCATTTTTTTCAAAGATACTCCTTAACTCTGTAATTGATTTTATCAATTTCTTTTTTATAAAATAAAAAATTATGTTCCATTAATAAAACATTAATATATTATTAGTATCTAATCTATTACTATTTAAATACAAAACCTTTCCATCCTGAATATTTTTACTTTTGTAAGCCTCAATAATAGTATCTTTCGACGAAAATTTTGCTTTTTGACCAGTATTTGGATCAACAACCATTAGAGTGATTCCATCTGAAACTTTAAATGGTCTTGCATCGTATTTTTTAACACCATTTTTCACAAAATTTTCAAAGATAGGTAATGCAGTTTTAGAGCCAGTTTCAAATTTACCTAAAGGTGAAGGGTTATCCATTCCTACATATACACCTATAACTAAATTTGAGGTATAGCCTATAAACCAAGCATCAGTATTTTCATTTGTTGTACCTGTTTTCCCTGCTAAATTTAATTTAAGTTTTTTTAATTTTTTTCCAGTTCCTCTCTTTATAACACCCTCTAATATAGAAGTAACTTGATAAGCAGTTTGCGAAGAAAATACTTTTTTATAATTATCATCTATATCTGGATAATCTTTACTAGTATAAGAAATCTTAGAACAATTAAGACAAAATCTTTGCTCATTATTAATTACAGTATTTCCCTCACTATCTTGAATTCTATCAATTATAATTGGTTTTACTAATTTCCCTCCATTTGCAAAAGCTGAATAAGCAGATGTAAGTTTAAGTAATGTAGTTTCAGCTGATCCAAGTGATATTGATAATAGTTGTTCAGGGTTTTCATAAATTCCTAAATCTTTTGAAAATTTAGCAACACTATCAATGCCTAAATTTTGAGCAATTCTAACGGTCATTAAATTTCTAGATTTTTCTAGACCAACTCTCAGTGTAGAAGGTCCATAAAATTTTTTTCCATAATTTTCTGGCTTCCACATTTTTAAGTCAGACCCCTGATCTAAAACTAATGGTGCATCTAAAAATAAAGATGAAGGTGTATAATCATTCTCTAAAGCTAAAGCATAAACAAAAGGTTTAAATGCTGACCCAGGTTGTCGTCTAGCTTGTGAAGCTCTATTGAATTCACTATTTCTAAAACTAAAACCACCACTCAAAGCTAAAACTCTTCCCGTATACGGATCCATTACAACAATCCCTCCATTTATCTTTGGAATTTGTTTGAGACTGAATAATTCATTCCCAATATTTTTAACGTATATTACATCCCCTTTTTTTAATAATTCTCTAAATTCCTTTTTAGTCCATGCTATATCCTTAAATTCTATTGTGCCCTTTTGTTTTTTTGATGTCTCAATTATAGCTGAGAACTGATTCACTTTTTTTACTATTGCAATTTCCCAATTAATTGATTTTTCAACTTCAAATTTTTCAAGTCCTTTAAACCAATCAATATTATATTTCTTATTTGCTAAAGGTCCTCTCCAGCCTTTTCTTTGGTCGTAAAGGATCAAACCATCTCTAAGTGACTCGGTGGCGATTTTTTGTAATTCTAGATTTATTGGGGTGTTTATATTAAATCCTTGATTATAAACTTTTTCGTAAGATAGTTTTTCTATAATATTTTTTCTAACATCCTCTATATAATATTGAGCATCCTCCAAAAAAACTTTTTTTGTTTTTTTTAGAATAATTTTTTTTTTCTTTAATTTTTCAAATTGTTTTAAATCTAAAAATTTATTATCAAGTAAATTCTTTAAAACAAGATCTCTTCTAAATTTAGCTAATTCTATATTTCTGAAAGGATTATATTTACTTGGTGCCTTTGGCAAAGCAGCTAATAATGCAGCTTCAGAATAATTTAATTCTTTGATTGATTTGTCGAAATATTCTAAACTTGCAGCTGCAACACCATATGCACCACTTCCTAAATATATTTGATTTAAATACAATTCTAATATTCTTTCTTTCGAAAGAGCTCTTTCGATTCTAAAAGCTAGTATTGCTTCTTTTATTTTTCTATTCAAACTGACCTCATTGGTAAGTAAAAAATTTTTCGCAACTTGTTGAGTAATTGTTGATGCGCCCTCAAGTCTCTTAGAAGTTAGTATATTTTGAATATTATTTATAATAGCTCTCAAAACGCCTTTTGCATCTACTCCCGGGTGAGAAAAGAAATTTTTATCTTCGGCAGATAAAAAAGAATTTATTACATTTTTGGGGATTGAATTAAATGGAACAAAAATTCTTTTTTCTTTGGAAAAATCAGCCACCAAATACCCGTCTCCAGAGTAAACTTTGCTTGAAACTGGGGGCTTATAGTTCTTCAGAAATTTGTAATCTGGTATATTATTTGAAAAAGACCACAAAATACTAAATATTAATATGCATGATACCAATAACAAAGAGGCTGATATGATTAAAATATTTTTAAATAATTTGCTCATTTTCGTATCATTATAACCTGGAATTTGGTAAAGATAAGGCAGCGATATTTAACAAAATTTAAAATAATTAAATGAAACAATTAAAAATTAATCTATGGAAAAAAATTTATATATTGATGCTTCGCATCCAAATGAAACCAGAGTTGTACTTAAATCAAAAAACAATATTGAAGATTACGAGTACGAAGGCTTAAAAAATAATTTAATTAAAAATAATATTTATTTAGGAAAAGTTAGTAGAATAGAACCATCCTTACAAGCTGCTTTTGTTGATTTTGGTAGAGAAAAACATGGTTTTTTATCATTTAACGATATTCAGTCAGACTACTATCAAATACCAAAAAGTGATTTAGAAATAATAAAAAAGCAGGAAGAAAAAGCAAGAGAAGAATTATCTAAAGAGGTTGAGGCTAAAGATGAAGAAAATTTAGCTGAAGGTAAATTAGAAGTTGATGACCCTATTGAAAAAAACGAAATAGAAGAAAAAAATAATAATAATTTAGATAAAGAGAGGAAACATTCTGTAAATTACAAATTTAAAAGATATAAAATTCAAGAAGTTATTAAACCCAATCAAGTAATTTTAGTACAGGTAATTAAGGATGAACGTGGTCAAAAAGGAGCTGCTTTAAGCACATTCATATCTGTAGCTGGAAAGTATATCGTATTAATGCCTAACACTCCAAAAGGTGGTGGAATATCCAGAAAAATATTTAATCCTGCTGATAGAAAAAAAATTAGAGTAATTCTTAACGAAATTGATATCCCAAAAGAAATGGGATTAATAGTTCGAACTGCAGGAAGTAATAAAACTAAGAATGAGATTAAACATGATCTTGATACACTTATTAAAACATGGAACCAAATTAAAGATAAAGCAATTAACTCAATTGCTCCAACACTTATCCATCAAGAAAGCGAAATTATTAAAAGAACATTAAGAGATATGTTTGATGAAACAACTAAGAGTATTATGGTAGAGGGGAACGAAGGTTATAAAAAAGCTCAGAATTTCATGAAAATGATGATGCCAAGCCATGTAAAAAAAATAAAAAAATACAGAGGAAAAATTCCATTATTTATAGAGGAAGGAATTGAGCAAAAACTGAATCAAATTTTTGAGTCAGAAATAAAATTAAATTCTGGTGGTTACTTAGTTATAAATCCAACTGAGGCTTTGGTATCAATAGATATAAATTCTGGTAGTTCAATTAAGCAAAAAAATGTTGAAAGTACAGCTCTCGATACAAATTTAGAGGCTGCTGAAGAAATAGCAAGGCAAATAAAAATAAGGGACTTATCTGGACTTATTATAATAGACTTTATTGACATGTTGAGCTACGGAAACAGAAAATTAGTAGAAAGAAGATTAAAAGAAAAGTGCAGATCAGACAGAGCTAGAATTCAAATTGGAAGAATAAGTAACTTTGGTTTACTAGAAATGTCCAGACAAAGATTGAGAGAAAGTGCAGTAAAATGGAAAATTAATCTTACTGACGAGTCATTTGGACAAAAGTTATTGAAATTAGTAGAATTAAAAACAGTTTTAAATAAAGCGAAATATGTCGAACTAAAAGTGTGTAAAAAAATTTCTGATTTTCTTAAAGAAAATTTTGTTGAAGATTTAACCTATTTTGAAAAAAAAAATAAAGTTAAAATCGATATAATTACTGAAAACACATTAATAATTCCAGAATATATAATTGATTTTAAAAATAAGTCGAAAAAAACTTTAGAGTTAATAGAACATTATGAAAAATTATCTAATTTAAATTTTCAAAAAAAAGACGCCAAAATAATTAATCTTAGAGATAAAAAATATAAAAAAAAGACATACAGAAAAAAAAGATATTTCGGAAAAGCTAAATAATTCCTTTTACAGGTGATGAAGCTTTTCCCAAAATTGTCTTGTTTATTCTTCCAGCAATGAACGATTGTCTGCCAGCTATGACTGCATTCTTAAACGCATTAGCCATGGTAAAAGGATTTTTGGCTTTAGCTATTGCTGTATTTACTAAAACACCATCACAACCTAATTCCATTGCTATTGTTGCATCTGAAGCCTGTCCTAAACCTGCGTCAATAATTAAAGGTAGCTTTGTCTGACTTCTAATTATTTCAATATTTATTTTATTTTGTATTCCGAGCCCTGAACCTATTGGAGCTGCTAAAGGCATTATCGCGCAAGCTCCAGCGTTCTCTAATCTTTTTGCCATCAATGGATCATCATTACAATAAACCATTACTTTAAAACCTTCTTTGGTCAAAACCTCTGTGGACTTTAAAGTCTCTATCATCTCCGGGAATAAATTTTTTTTATCTCCTAAAACTTCAAGTTTAACTAATTTCCAGCCCCCAATTTCCCTTGCAAGCCTTAAGGTCCTTAAGGCTTCAGAAGAACTAAAACATCCAGCAGTATTTGGTAGATAAGTTATTTTTTTTGGATCAATAAAATCCATTAATAATGGTTTTTTTTTGTCAGATATATTTACTCTTCTGACTGCAACAGTAACCATATCTGCACCAGAAACTTTAATGGCTTTAGCACATTCTGTCATAGATCTATATTTTCCAGTCCCTACAATTAATCTTGATTTAAATTTTTTTTTTGCGATTATAAAATTATCTTTTTTCAACTTATCCGCCTCCAATAAAGTGCACTATTTCAATCCTGTCGTTATTCTTTATGATAATCTTACTCATTTTTTTTTTATCTACTATTACTTGGTTTAGCTCAATAGCTACTTTTTTAAAAGGTATTTTAATGTTATTCGTCAATTCTAATAAGCTTATATTTTTATTTACTGACTTTAGTTTACCATTAAGCCTTATTTTTATTTTTTTTATTTTTTTCATCGTATATAAATGCAGAATGAATAATAAAATTATTATTGTCAATGGTCCAAATCTTAATTTATTAGGTGAAAGAGAGCAATCGCAATATGGCTCTTCATCTTTTGAAGATCTAAAAAAAATTTGCTTGAAAAAATCTAATGAGCTTGGAATTAAAATTGAATTTGTACAATCAAACATTGAAGGCGAAATTGTAAATTATATACAGAATGCAAGAAATAATTTTGATGGAATTATAATAAATGCAGCTGGTTTTACACATACATCAGTTGCGATAAGAGATGCTCTAGTTATTTTTAAAAAACCAATTATTGAATTACATATATCTAATATTTACAAAAGAGAAAAATTTAGACACAAATCTCTTATAAGTGATATAGTTACTGGAGGAATATTTGGATTAGGTATTAATGGTTATATTTTAGCCATAATTTCAATGCAAAACATTCTTAAAAATGAAAATCAATAAAAAAATTATAAAAGAATTAAGTGATTATTTAGATGAATTCAATTTATCAGAATTAGAATATACTGAGAAAGATACTAAAATCAAAGTTTCAAAAAATAAAATTACTCTTAATAATCAAAACACTCATTCACCAGTAATTAAAAAAACAGAGTCATCAAATAACGAGCAAAACTCTTTACCAGGAAAAGCAATTACTTCTCCTATAATTGGTACTGCATATCATGCTCCCGAGCCAGGAGCTAAAAAATTTGTTGATGTGGGTAAAAAAATTAAAAAAGGTGACACAATAATGATAGTTGAAGCAATGAAAACCATGAATCATGTGCCTTCAACATCAGATGGAACAGTAAAAAAAGTTTGTGTCGAGGACGGTCAGCCTGTTGAGTATGGGCAAACACTTATCATTTTAGAATAATGTTTAAAAAAATTTTAATTGCAAACCGTGGGGAAATAGCAGTTAGAATAATAAGGGCATGTAAAGAATGGGGAATTTCTACTGTAGCAGTTCATTCTGATGTTGATAAAGATAGTATGCACGTAAGACTGGCTGATGAAAGTGTGTGTATTGGGCCTCATCAACCCTCAAACAGTTATTTAAATATTCCTGCTTTAATGTCTGCTATTGAGCTAACCAACTCTGAGGCAGTCCATCCAGGTTATGGTTTTTTATCTGAAAACGCAAATTTTGCAAAAGTATTAGAGGAAAACAATATAAAATTCATAGGCGCTCAATCAAAACTAATTCAAATGATGGGAGATAAAATTCAAGCAAAAAAAATAGCAAAGGAAAATGGTTTACCAGTAATCGAAGGATCGGAGGGAGGAATTAAAGATATTTCCGAAGCTAAAAATTTGTGTAAAAAAATTGGATTTCCAATTTTGATAAAAGCTGCAGGAGGAGGTGGTGGCAAAGGAATGAAAATTGTTAAAAAAGAGGAAGAGTTTGATAGTTTATTTTCAACTGCAAAAAGCGAGGCTAAAAAATATTTTGGTAATGATGAGGTTTATATAGAAAAATTTTTTCAGAATCCAAGGCATATAGAGGTACAAATTTTAGCAGGAAAAAATAGAGTTGTTCATTTACATGAAAGAGATTGCTCAGTTCAAAGAAGGCATCAAAAATTAATTGAGGAAACTCCAAGTCCAGTCTTAACTGAAGTTATAAGAAAAGATCTTTTTGATAGAACTGTAAATATGGTGACAAAAATCGGTTATTTAGGTGCTGGAACAGTAGAATTCATTTATGAGGATGGTAAATTTTATTTTTTAGAGATGAACACTAGAGTCCAAGTAGAACATCCTGTGACAGAAATGGTAACTGGAATAGACATAATAAAAGAGCAAATATGGATAGCTTTCTCCGGGGACACAGCATTAAAACAAAATGATATTAATCCAAGGGGGCATGCAATTGAATGTAGAATTAATGCAGAAGATGCGAGTAAAAACTTTCAACCCTCCCCAGGAATAATAGGACTATGTCATCAACCATCAGGTTTCAGAACAAGAGTTGACGGAGCAATTTACCAAGGGTACAAGGTTACACCATACTATGATAGTTTAGTTTGTAAATTAATTTGTCATGGAAGAAATAGACTAGAAGCTATTCAAAGAATGAATCGTTCATTAGATGAGTTTGTAATTGAGGGAATCACTACAACTATTCCTTTACATAAAAAACTGCTTAATCATAAAAAATTTCTAGATTCCGATTTTAATGTTAGTTGGCTCGATAACGAAAAATTAATTTAATAACATTTAGTTAGCCAAATATCATACACGGGATGATCAAAAGGGGCAATTGAAGGGCTAGAAGAAAAGATCCATCCATTAAAAACGAATACATCATCTTTTCCTTTTTTAGTTAAATCTTTCACTTGAACGTATGCAGTAATTTCTGGATTATCATCGAATTTAGAATTTTTACATTTTAAACTTTTTATGGATAAATCTTTATGAATTTTAGCCTCACCATTTTTTAATTTAACCAAAGTATTTTTAGAACTTATTTTATCTAACACTTTAATGTTTGTGAATGAACCTTCTAAATCACTTGCTGAAAAGAGATCTGTTGAAATAAAAATTATTGAAAGAAAAAAAAATATATTAAAATTATATTTAATTTTTCCAAGCTTTATATTTTTTTTTTGTAACATCTTTATTTTTGTTAGGATAATAAGCATCATCAGTACCTGTCATATTTGGTTTATGCGGTTTTTGCCAATCATATTTTTTAAGTTCATGATTTTTTTCAATCTTATTTGATGTAAAATGAATCCAAGAATACCATTCAACAGGAATTTTTGATGCATCAATTTCTCCCTTATAGATAACCCATCGTTTACCATTTTTACTTTCATAATATTTATTACCTAATACATCTGAGCCTACCAATTTTCCGAAAAATAAAGTTTTTATTTTAGTCCCTATGGTCTCTTGATTCCACCAAATGAAAATTTTTTTAAAAAATGTCAACATACAAAATTATTATTTTTTCAATTTTAAATTGTATAAATAAAATTAGACTAAAATTTGATTTTGTATATAAATTAATAGATTCATTAATCAAATAAATTTTAACTAATTGGAGAGAAATGGCAAAATATCTAGTAGAAACTTTTTATACATGTACCTTTAAAGTCAATCATTATTTGGATGATATAAACGAAGCAGAGCTTAAAAATCTTGAGAACAGAGATGATGGAAAATTTGAGGTAATAGATATTAAATTAGATAATAGAAAAACGAAAAGTTTAGATGTAAATAAAAAATCACATGAGAATAAGATTGATATTATCTCTAATAAAAACAATGTTGAAAATCAAAATTTAGAAAAAGTAATTAAATCAACAAAAATTCAAACAGAGAAAAACAGCAAGCGATTTAGTATGCCTGACAGAAGAAAAGGTTATATTCAAAAGGCAACAATTGGTGATCACAAAGTATATCTTCATACTGGAGAATATGAAGATGGAAAAATTGGGGAAATATTCATTGATACAAGTAAAGAAGGTGAACTTGTTAAAGCATTAATGAATAATTTTGCAATAGCTGTGTCACTAGGTTTGCAGTATGGTGTACCACTAGATGAATTCATAAGTGCTTTTGTGGGCACAAAATTTGAACCATCAGGAAAGGTACATGGAAATGATAGGATTTTAAGTGCTACATCTATTTTAGATTATATTTTTAGAGAATTAGCTATTTCATATCAAAATAGAGAAGATTTAGCTCATACCCCTGCTATTGGTGGTTTAGAACATGATAGCCTCGAGGAGCAAAATATCGATGAACAAAATAATTTATTTAAAATAGTTAAAGATATTACAAGTAAAGGATTCGTTCGAAATAATTATAAAAAAAATCTTGTTGATTTATCAGATATAAAAATCAGTCTTAAAGGTAAAAAGTAATCTATTTTTTATTTGTTTTCAGTATCAAACTTAATTCTTTCAATTGATTTTCATCAATTGATGAAGGGGCTCCCATCATTAAATCTTGTGCATTCTGATTCATTGGGAACATAGTAACCTCTCTTATATTTTTTTCGTTAGCCAGTAACATTACTATTCTGTCTATTCCAGGTGCAATACCTCCATGTGGTGGTGCGCCATAACTAAGAGCATTTATCATACCACTAAATTTTTCATCAACTTGTTTTTTATCATATCCAGCTATAGAAAATAATTTGTACATTAATTCTGGTATATGGTTCCTAATCGCCCCTGAAGATAGTTCTATACCATTACAAACAATGTCATATTGATACGCTAGTATATCTAATGGCTTATCAAACCTAATATTTTTGATATCTCCTTGAGGCATTGAAAAAGGATTATGACTAAACTTTATAGTGTTATCTTGATCATCCTTTTCAAACATTGGATAATCGATAATCCAACAAAAAGCAAAGGTATCATCATTAATCAAATTTAAATCTGATGCAATTTTTTCTCTAGCTAAAGATGTGATTCTCTCCAACTCTTTTTTTTTTTCACAAGCTAGGAAAATACTGTCACCTACTTTTGCTTCTGTAATATTCATAAGTTCAATTAAAGATTCTTTAGAGAAAAATTTACCAATGGGTCCTTTTGCTAAAAGATCTTTATCCTCCTCAATTGTAAAATATGCTAGTCCAGATGCTCCTTGTTCTTTGGCCCATTTATCAATATTATCGAAAAAACTTCTTGGTTTATCTTTTGTTTTTTTCGTAACAATACATCTTACTTGAGATCCTTTTTTTACTAATCCCTTAAAAATCTCAAATTTAACATCATCTCTAGTAAAAATTTTAGTTATATCATAAATAATAAGTGGATTTCTTAAGTCTGGTTTATCAGTTCCATATTTTAACATTGCTTCCTTAAAAGAAATTTTTGGAAATTCTTTAAACACCAATTTTTTTTTAGAAAATTTTTTAAAAGTATTTATTAAAAGTTTTTCAACAACTTCAAATATATCCTCTTGTTCTACAAAAGACATTTCCATGTCTAGTTGATAAAATTCACCTGGGCTCCTATCTGCTCTGGCATCTTCATCTCTGAAACATGGGGCAATTTGAAAATACTTATCAAATCCTGAGACCATTATTAACTGTTTAAATTGTTGAGGTGCTTGTGGTAATGCATAAAATTTCCCAGGGTTTAATCTGCTTGGAACTAAAAAATCTCGCGCACCTTCAGGACTAGATGAAGTTAAAATTGGTGTTTGAAACTCTAAAAAACCATAATTGTTCATCTCATTTCTTATAAAAGAAATTACTTTAGATCTAAGAATAATATTTTGATGAATTTTTTTTCTTCTTAGATCTAAAAATCTATATTTCAATCTTATTTCCTCGGAATATTCTTGATCGCTAAATACTGGCAATGGTAGTTCTTTACAATTGCCTATAACATCAAATTTTTCAATTGTTACCTCTATCTCTCCTGTATCTATTTCATTGTTCACAGTATCGCTAGAACGACTGATTACTTTCCCCTCGATCTTTACTACTGTCTCGAGTTGTACTTTTTCTATTAATGAAAAATTTGAATTGACTTTATCAATAATACATTGAGTAATTCCGTAGTTATCTCTTAGATCAATGAATAAAAGATTTCCATGATCACGTTTTTTATTTATCCATCCAGACAAAACTACCTTTTGGTTAACATTCTGTTTTCTTAGTTCATTACATGTGTGACTTCTGTACTTGTTCAATTATTCTCCTAAGACTTCATTTATAATTTTAAAATCAATAGATTTTTTTCTTTTTAAACTAATTTCATCAATTTTATATATAAAATCGAATATTTTACCATAGGATCTATCAATTCTTTTTAAAATGTGATCAATAAATTTCTTATCTATTGATATTTGCCTATCTGAAAAATTTTTTAATATTATCGCATGTATCAATTCATCATCAGGCTTATTAATTTTTTGTAACAAAAAATTTTTTGTCCTCGATTTTAGATCATTTAATTTAAAATTAATTTCAACTATAGGTTTTTGAGTAGTTACAATCAAAAATTTATTTTCTTGTTCAACCAGATTAATCAAAGAATATAATGATTTTTCATTTATAATCTCACTTAAATTTTCTAAAATAATATTTTTATGTAATCTTAAATCAGTAAGATTTTCAGATTTTAAAAGATTAGCATTTAATCTTGTGCCATTATATTTGTTCAAAAAAATTTGAGTAAGGTGTGTTTTTCCAGAAAATTTTTCTCCAATTATATTCAAAAAATTTTTCTCCCATCTAGGCCAAGAATTTAAAAAACTGAAAGCTTCTTTATTGCAATTTGATACAAAATAATCTTCGTCTTTAAAATTTTTATCATAATCAAATTTGATGACTTGTTGAGATAAATCTTTTATTTTACTTGCCATATCTTATTCTGGGTATCAAAGTTAAAATTAAAATTTTTCATAGTTTTTAAAAAAATATTTGGTGTACCATTAAAAATGATTTGATAATAAACAAATTCTTTATCAAATTTAGAAATAGAAAAATCATATATCAAATCTATTTTGTTTAAAATTTGTTCGAGATCGGAAATTTTTCTATTATTTTTAGAGTCAATCTTTATTATCAAAGGTAATTTAATAGAAGTATTTATTTGATTAGTATTCTTCCAGTAATCCTCATAGGTATTTTTAAGTGAATTAATCATATAATTTAATTCATCTTGTTTATCAAAATCTATTTTTTGGAAAGATTCATTCTTTAAAATCGTATTTTCTTTAATTGTTATCCTAGATAAAACCCTTATATCATTTTCATTTTTAAAGATTAACACAACAATAGAGTCGCTTAGATCATATTTATTAATAATTTCTTTAAAATCATATTGCTCTATTCTATCATAATTCTTTTTAATTAAATTTAAGTCCTCTAAATCCTCAGTAGGCAAAATATACTCAATTAAATGATGACTGTTAGTTTTGTCATTCCATTTAAAATAAATCTTATTTTGATTAAATACAAGCAAGTCATTTTTGCTCTCGTCAATAATCACAGGAATAAATAGAAACTTATTTTTTATTGGAATAGATGGAAAAATATTTTTTCTCTCTAGATATTTTGAGACTTTTTTTTTATTAAATGAGACTCCTAAATTTACATTATAAATTTCATCAATAAAGCTCTCTTCTTTGATGGAAAATGTTTCAATCATTCCTTTTATTTCATTTAATTTGATTTTATCAATTTTTTTTTGATCTTGAGAATTTACGATTAAAGAGATAAGTGCAAAAAATGCTTTCTTAAAACCCTCATTTAATACTTCATTTTTATCAAAATTAATCTCAAATGGCTTTGATATATTAATATCACTTACTTCAAATGCTTTACTATTTGTTTTGGCTGTGGAAAAAAAAAATATAATTAGAGATAGAATAAGAAAAAAAATATATAATTTTTTCGAATGTTTAATTTTATTAGTAGTATTCATACCATATAGTAAATGAATAAAAGCCTTTTTACATATAAAAAAAGTGGTGTTGATATCAGTGAGGCTGACAAATTTATTAAGTTCATATCGAATATTTCAACAAAAAAAAAAGGCAAAAAAAAGTTTAATAACATAGGGGGTTTTGGTTCAATTTCTAATTTTCCTAAGAATTTGAAAGATCCAAAAATTGTTGCTTGTACTGATGGAGTCGGAACAAAAATAGAAATCGCAAATTTATTACAAAAATATAATACAATCGGAATAGATCTCGTTGCTATGAGTGTAAATGATTTAATCGTTCAAGGAGCCAAACCTTGGCTATTTTTAGATTATATATCGATCAATAAAATAAATTTACCGAAATTAAAATCAATTTTGAGAGGTATTATTAAAGGATGTAAAATTTCTAATTGTGAATTAGTAGGAGGAGAAACTGCTGAAATGCCAGGTACTTACGAGAAAGGTAAATTTGATATTGCTGGTTTCGCAGTAGGGATTGTTGAAAATAAAAATATACTTAACAAAAAAAAAATTAAAAAAAATGATTTAATATTAAGCATTCCCTCAAATGGTTTACATTCAAATGGTTATTCTTTAATCAGATTTCTGTTGAACAAAAAAAAAATTAATTTAAAAAAAAATAAGTTCTTATCTAAAGAATTGATACGTCCTACAAAAATTTATGTGCCAGAAATTCTCAAATTAATAGACAGAAAACTAATACATGGTTGTGCAAATATAACTGGTGGTGGTTTAGAAGAAAATATTTCTAGAATAATTCCAGATAACTTATGTGCAAATATACACTTAAATAAAATTAAAACTTTAAAAATTTTTAAATGGCTAAAGAAAAATGAAATTAGCGAAAGCGAAATGCTTAAAACTTTCAATTGTGGTGTAGGTTTTTGCTTAATTGCAAATCCAAAAAATTTTAAAAAAATTGAAAAATATTTTAATAAGAGTTTTAAACCCTATGTTATAGGAAAAATAATTAACGATAACAAAAAGGTAAAATTTAATGGTAAAGTTTCCTGGAGCTAATCATTTAAATGTTGCTGTTTTTATTTCAGGAGCTGGAACAAATCTAAAAAGTTTAATTAAGTTTTCACTAAAGACAAAAAAAAAAATCATAATTAAACTAATAATTTCAAATAACAAAAAGGCAAAAGGACTTAAATACTCAAAGATTTTCAAAATTAAAAAAAAAATTTACAATTTTGATGATAAAACTAATGAAGAAAATATACTTAATTTCTTAGAATATAATCAAATCGATATAATTTGCTTGGCAGGTTTTATGAAAATATTATCAACGAAATTTATTAAAAAATTTAAAGGAAAAATAATAAATATACACCCTTCATTACTTCCTAAATATAAAGGTTTAAACACCCATCAAAGAGTTTTGGATAATAATGATAATTTTTCTGGTTGTACTGTTCATTATGTAAATTCTAAACTAGATTCAGGAAAAATAATTTTACAAAAAAAAGTTAAAGTTTTAAAAAGAGATACCGCGAAAACTTTAGCAAAAAGAATTTTAAAACAAGAACATATTTTATATCCGATGGCTTTAAAGAAAATATGTATTAATCTTTAAAAAAGAAATCTATTTCAATTTTCGCATTTTCAACACTATCTGAGCCATGAACAGAGTTTTTATCTATCGAAATACCGTATTTTGCTCGAATTGTCCCCTCGTCAGCATCCTTCGGATTTGTGGCTCCCATTAGTTTTCTATTATCTAGAACAGCGTTTTTTTTCTCTAGCACCATTACAATAATCGGGCCTGAAGATAAATATGAACACAAATCATTATAAAATGGTTTTGTCTCATGAACTTTATAAAATCTTTCAGCTTCATTTTTTTCGATTTGAATTTTTTTTTCATTTACAATTTTAAAACCCTTATCAAAAAATATCTTTTTAATATTTTTTTCTAGATTTCTTTCTACTGCATCTGGTTTAATTATTGATAAAGTGTGTTCAACATCACTCATAGTTATCCTCAATTAATTTGTTCAATAATCTAACTCCATAACCTGTTGCTCCACTTGAATTTAAAGCTCCTCCATATTTTGAAAATGCCATTCCGGCTATATCTAAATGAGCCCAGGGTGTTTTATTCAAAATAAATCTTTGCAAAAATTGCGCTGCTGTAGTCGATCCTGCACCGCCTACATAATTTATGTTTTGCATGTCTGCATTTTTCGAATTTATCAATTTATCAAAATTATCATTTAGAGGCATTCTCCACAATTTTTCCTCAACTTTTTCACCAGCATCGATTAATTGCTTAGATAAATTGTCGTTGTTAGAAAAAAGTCCTCCATATTCTGAGCCTAAGGAAACAATAATTGCTCCAGTTAAAGTTGCTAGATCAATTATAAATCTTGGCTTAAATTTTTTTTCTGTAAAACTTAAAGCATCTGCAAGAACTAATCTTCCTTCTGCATCAGTATTTAATATTTCAATAGTTTTACCGCTGTAAGATTTTACTATATCGCCAGGTCTTTGGGCGTTTCCACTTACCATGTTTTCTACAAGTCCGACTACACCAACCGCATTTATTTTAGCTTTTCTTAAAGCAAGATTTTTCATCAAACCCACAACTGCTGCTGAGCCTGCCATATCGTATGTCATATCCTCCATAAATTTTGCTGGTTTTAAGGAGTATCCACCAGTATCAAAACAAACACCTTTTCCTACAAATGCTAAGGGTTTTGAATTTTTTTTAGTACCTTTCCATTCCATTGTTATTAAATATGATCCTTTAACACTTCCTTGGCCAACTCCAAGAAGAGCATTCATTCCTAATTTTTTTAATTTTTTATCATCATAAATAGTAACTTTAAGTCCATATTTTTTTAGAGAACGTAATCTTTTTGCATACTCATCTGGGTGTAAAACATTTCCTGGCTCAGAAACTAAATCTCTTGCGTAAAAAGTTCCCTCCTCTATTGCGTTAAATTTAGACCGACTTTTAATAGAAGACTTATCTCCAACTACATTAATTGAAATAATTCTATTATTTTTTTTTGTTTTATATTTTTCAAATCTGTAAGATTTTAATCTTAAACCATGAAGAAAATGATCAATAAAATTTTTATATTTTATATTAATATTTTTTATTAAAACATATTCATTATTTTTACCAAAATTTATTTTTCCAAATAATTCTGCACCTAAGTTTTCTATGTTGAAATTTTTTAAATTCTTTTTAATAGAGATTAATATAATTTTTTTTTTAGAGTTGATATCAAAAATATGCAAATTCTTATTAAGATCATTTGATTTTATCAAATCAGATATATATGAATGCTCAGAATTAGAGATGAATTTTTTTAATGGCTCAATAGAAAACTTTTCATCAGTGAATAATACGAGATTTGATGAGGTTTTTTTTGAGATATTGTTTTTAAAACTAATATTTACTGACATATGTTTTTTAAATATAAAAATTAATAAATGAATGCTATATATTTAGATATTAAAATTTTTCAATGAAAAAATTAATTTTTCAAAAATTTGCCAAAGATACCACAATTTTTTTCAGTTTGATGTGTTTTACAATTGGATTAATTGTTTGGACATTACAAGCAGTAAATTATTTTGATTTTGTTACTCAAGACGGTCATGGTTTAAAAACATATTTTTCTTATATATTGTTCAATTTCCCTAAGATTATTCATCGAATTATTCCATTTATTTTTTTTATATCTTTATTTTATATGATTATTAATTATGACTTTAGAAACGAACTACCAATTTTTTGGATAAATGGAATAACTAAGATTGAATTTGCTCATAAAATTATATCTCTTTCTATCATCTTAACTATTCTTCAAATATTTATTGGAGGAGTTTTCTCACCACATTACCAATTTAAAGGTCGTGAGCTTCTAAAAAATTCTAATATAGATTTTTTTACCTCATTAATAAAACCTGGAAAATTTATAAATGCTGTCGGAGGATTGACAATATTTATTGAGAAGAAAAATAAAGATGAAACATTTTCAAATATTTTTATTGATGACACAAGCAAAGGAAAAACAAGAACAATTTATGCCAAAAGAGGGTTAATTATTGATGATAACGAAAAAAAAATTTTTAAATTATTCAATGGCAAAGTAATTAATAATGAGAAAACTAAAATAAATGTTTTTAAGTTTGATCAAATAGATTTTAATTTGGCTGAATATTCATCAAATACTATTCTGGTGCCAAAAATACAAGAAACTTCTTCTCAAAAACTTTTGATATGTAGTTATAAATTATTTAAATATAAGGATTACGAAATTAATAATTCAAGATGTAAGAAATCCATTCATAATGATATAAATCAGGAGCTGCTCAAGAGGTTTTATAAACCACTTTATATACCGATTATTTCAATTTTATGTTGTTTTGTTTTTTTGGTCTCTAAAAACAATTTGAATTATAATCGAAATAGAAAAATAATTTTCCTTTTTACTTTTTTTATTCTTGTCCTATCTGAAGCAACATTAAGATATTCAACAACATCAAGCATAACTACGATTTTATATTTGATTTTTCCTTTACTAACATTTTCATTTATCTATTTATTCTTTAAAAAAAAAACAAAAAATGTTTAAAACTTACGAAAAATATATTATCAAAAATTTTATAGCAAAGTTTTTTGTTATAAGTTTAATTTTTTTTGCCTTGACAATAATTCTAAGTATCTTAGAGGAAATCTCTTTTTTTAAGGGTATAGATGCAAAATTTATTTATCCATACTTTTTAACTCTTTTAAGTTCCCCAATAACGCTTTTTGAAATTTTCCCATTTATTTTTTTAATCTCCACTCAATTTTTATTTTATGATTTATTTAAAAAGGATGAATTAATTTTATTAAAAACAAACGGATTAAGTAATCTTAAAATTATCAAAATCTTATTTATAACTTCAATATCAATTGGTGTATTGACTGTATTACTATATTATAACGCTG
Organism: uncultured Pelagibacteraceae bacterium; assembly: GCA_902571915.1. Taxonomy (GTDB): domain Bacteria; phylum Pseudomonadota; class Alphaproteobacteria; order Pelagibacterales; family Pelagibacteraceae; genus Pelagibacter. Next base: position 82,397 of record CACGDY010000001.1, on the reverse strand, counting down.
CTTCAAAATTAAAATTCTTTTACACTGACATAAAAAATAAATTTTCGAATGATAATAAATATTTAGCAGTGGTAACCGACAGTGGACTCTGGTTAAAAGATGAAATCAAAAATAAAACATTAATTGTAAAAGCAAATTTTATTGAAAAAAATTTTTTGATAAATGTCACAATTAATGAATTTGGAAAAAATTTTCAGATCAATAGAGTCATTCAATCAAATAAAGTTGATATATCTCAAAAAAAATGGATTATTGAAAAACCAATTATTACAATAAATAATATTTCTGAAAAAAAAAACGATAATATTTTTTATCAAACTAATTTTGATAACGAAAAGATAAACAGTATGTTTTCAAACATTTCTACTTTAAATTTATTAGAACTCTTTGATCTTAAAGAAGACTACGAAAATCTAGGCTACTCATCTGATGAAATTGTAATTCATCTTTTAAGACTATCTTCAACCCCATTATTCTATGGAGTGTTAACTATCCTATCGTCCATCATAATGTTTAATTTTAGAAAGGATAAATCAATTTTTTTTCATGCATTATTAGGTATTCTTATGTCAGTTATTATCTATTATGTGATTTTTTTGTTTTCTTCACTAGGAAATAACGGAAAAATACCAATAATAGCCTCAATTTTTTATCCAATTTTATTTATTTCACTTATTTCAATCATAGGTTTAATAAGGATAAATGAAAAATAATTTATATTTTTTAATAATACTATTTACATTTTTTGAAAATTTATCTTTTGCAGAGAATTATAGGTTCGAAACATCAAAAATAGATATTGTTAATGATGAAAATAAAATCATAGCTACAGACGGGACTGCTTATTCTAATGATAACAATATAGAAATTAAAGCTAAGAAATTTGAATATTTTAATGAAATCGATTTTCTAAAAGCTTTTTCAGGTTCAGCTTTAATTAAATCTGATAATTTAGTTATAAATTTTGATCAAATAGAATTAGACAAAAACAATTCGATCATAACTGCATCAGGTAATGTGAAAATTATTGATACAGACAAAGAGTTAGAAATTAATTCGAAACGAATAATATTTAATAAAGATCAAGGGATAATACAATCCCCAGATGATTCAATTTTAAAAGATAAATTTAAAAATATTTTTGAAACAAAATCATTTAGTTATGATACTAAAAAAAATATACTAAAAATCAAAAAAGCAAATTTTAAAGATACAGAAAATAACAATTTTTTTGTAGATCTTGCTTATATCAATATACAAAGTGAAAAGCTTTTTGGTAAAGATATAATTGTTAATTTAAATAATAAATCTTTTAATAAGGAAAATGAACCAAGACTCAAAGGTAGGAGTATTTCATATGAGAACCAAAAATCTATCATTAAAAAAGGTGTGTTTACAACTTGTAAAAAAAGAGACGATTGTCCTCCGTGGGAATTATCTGCTGAGGAAATATTGCACGATAAAAAAACTCAAACAATAAGTTATAAGAATGCTTGGCTGAAAGTGTACGACAAGCCAGTTGTTTATTTTCCTAAATTTTTTCATCCAGATCCAACCGTAAAAAGAAAATCTGGTTTTTTAATACCAACTTTAAAAAGTTCTCCAAATGCAGATAATTTTTTAAGTTTACCTTATTTTCATGTAATAAGTTCTAATAAAGATATTACTTTTACTCCTAGACTTTATTCTGATAATAAAATTTTATTACAATCTGAGTATCGTCAAGAAAACTCTGACTCTAGTCTTATTTCAGATTTTAGTGTTTTCAAAGAAAAAGATGCTGGATCAAAAAATCATTTTTTTTATAATTTCTCAAAAAAATTTGATTTTTTAAATTTTGATAATAGCTTATTAAATTTTAAATTAGAAAAAACCTCTAACGATACTTATCTCAAGGCTAATAAAATAAACTCTCCAATAATAAATAGTTATGATGTTCTAGAAAATAATTTTCAAATAGAATTATCAAAGGAAGATTTATCAATAGATACAGAATTTATAGCCTACGAGTCCCTCGATAAAGACAAGAGTGATAGATATGAATTTATTCTACCAAAATTAGATATTTCAAAAAAAATAGTAAACAATTCAGATCTTGATGGAGAATTTAATTTCAATTCAAGTAATCTAATAAAAAATTATCAAACAAATATATTTGAAAAAATAAATATTAATAATTTAATTTTTAATTCAAATCCTAAAATTACAAACTTAGGTTTTTATAATAACTATGATTTTATAATAAAGAATGTTAATTCAGACTCTCAAAATTCCAAAAATTATAAAGAAAATGAAAACTATTATCTGTCAGGATTATTTCAATTTAATTCTTCTTTTCCTCTTATCAAAGAGATGGATAACCAACAAAACGTATTGAAACCAAAAATATCCTTAAAAATAGCACCCAATGACACAAAAAATTTAAAAAGTGATACAAATCGTTTAGATGTAAATAATCTTTTCAATCTTGATAGAGTTGCATCAAATGATACGTTAGAGGGTGGTATTTCCTTAGCTTACGGTAATGATTTTACAATTATAGATAAAGACAACTCAAGACAAATTTTGTCTTTAAAATTGGCAAATAATATAAGATTAAAAGAAAACGATGACTTACCTACAAATAATCAAGTGGGTTTAAAGACTTCTAATTTTTTCTCAGAAATTGAATATAGTCCTAATGAAATTTTAAAAACAACATATAAAAATTCTTTTAAAAATAACGCAAAAGACGTAACATATGAAAATTTTATTACAGAAATAAGTTTGAATAATTTTGTTACTACTTTTGATTATTTAAACGAAAACAATACATCAGATGAGAATTCATATTTAAAAAATACTACTCAATACGTAATAAATGATAGTAATAATCTTCTATTTTCAACAAGGATAAATAAAAAAACCGATTTAACAGAATACTATAATTTAATGTACCAATATAAAAATGATTGTCTAGCAGCTTCAATTGAATATAACAAAGATTATTATGAAGATAGTGATATTACACCTGAAGAAAGTATTTACTTTAAATTGACAATTATTCCATTCGGAGCAAGTAGTGCCCCAATTAAAAACTAATGATCAAAAAAATATTTTTTATATCATTATTTTTATTTAACTTTACAGTTTTCGGTTTTTCTAAAAGTGTTTTTATATCTGTGATGATTAATGATAAAATAATAACTAACCTAGATATTGAAAAAGAGAGTGAATATTTAAAAATTTTTAATCCAAATCTAAATAATTTGGAAAAAAAAAAAATATTAGACTTAGCAAAAAATTCTTTAATAAATGAAATAATAAAAAAAGCCGAAATAAGTAAAAAAATTAACTTTAACGATGAAAATCCATTCGTAGATGATTATCTAAAAAATATTTACACTAGACTAAATTATACTGATGAAAAAGAATTTGAAATTTTTTTAAAGGAAAAAAAAATTTATTCATTAAATGAAATAAAGGAAAAAATTAAAATTGAAGTTTTATGGAATGAATTAATATATCTCAAATATAACAATCTGGTAAAAATCGATAAAGCTGAAATTTCTTCAAAAATAAATAAATTAAGTAATGAAACTAAAACTGAATATCTTTTATCTGAAATTGTTTTTGAAAAAAAAAAAGAGGATGAATTGCAATCACTAATAAATAAAATAAATCTTAGTATTAAAGAAATAGGTTTTAATAATACTGCTAACATTTATAGTATTTCTGATAGTGCTAAATTTGGTGGAAAAATAGGATGGATAAGTCAAACCAATCTTTCTGAACAAATCTTTAATAAATTAAATGAAAAATCAAAAGGAGATTTTACAGATATAATAAACATTGGAAACAATTATTTAATTTTAAAAATTGAGGATATCAAAGAGATTGCTATAGAGGTAGATAAAAATGAGGAGACTAAAAAAATGATCAAATTTGAGACTAACAAACAATTAAATCAATTTTCAAGAATATTTTTTAACAAAGCAAGATTAAATTATTCTATAAATGAGAAATAAACCAATTTTAATTTTAGCAGGAGATCCAAAAAGTATTTTTTTTGAAATATTTTTTAAATTTTTAAAAAAAGAAAAAAAATTAAAAAGCCCATTAATTTTAGTAGCATCAAAAATTATTTTAAAAAATGAAATGAGAAAATTCAAATTTTCAAAAAAAATTAGATTTATAAACTCTCAAAACCTAGAAAAAAATAAACTTAACAATAATAAAATCAATTTAATTAATATCCCGTATAATTTAGGTCATAAAAAAAAATATTTAAAAGAATGTTTTGATATTTCATGTAAAATTTTAAAGACAGGTTTTACAAATAAATTTGTTAATGGACCAATAACGAAAACTGATTTTTTGAATAAAAAATTTTTAGGTATCACAGAATATATTGCAAAAAGATTTAAAATTAAAAAGGTTGCAATGCTAATTTACAATAAAGAATTGTCAGTGTGTCCCATTACAACACATTTACCCTTAAAATTAGTACATAAAAGATTAAGCAAAAAATTAATCAAAGAAAAAGTTGAGTTAATTAATACTTTTTATAAAAAAAATTTCAATTTTAAACCAAAAATTGCAATTACAGGAATGAATCCTCACTGTGAAAGTATTTTAAAGGTTAACGAAGACACTAAAATAGTAGGTCCGGCAGTATTATCCCTTAAAAATTTAGGTTATAAAGTAGATGGCCCTTTTCCTGCAGATACAATCTTTCTCAAACAAAATAGGAAAAAATTTAATGTAATAATTGGAATTTACCATGATCAAGTAATTTCTCCTTTAAAAACTTTAAAAGAATATGACGCCTTTAATATAACATTGGGACTACCTTTTTTTCGAATATCACCTGACCATGGTCCAAATATATTGATGTTAAATAAAAATAAATCGAATCCTACAAGTTTAATTAAAACAATTAAATTTTTAGATGAAAAATGATAATTGCAAAAAAAAGTTTAGGTCAAAACTTTCTAATTGATAAGAATATTATTGATATTATATGTAATGTTATTGATATTAATAATAAAACTGTACTAGAGATTGGCCCTGGAACAGGTAACTTGACATCCTCTTTAATCAAAAAAAAACCAAAAAAATTATTTGTTGTAGAAAAAGATAATCAGCTAGCTTCATTGTTGAAAAAAAATTTTGATAAAGAAATAAATATAATCAATGACGATATATTAAAAATTGATGAGAATAAGATTTCTCAAGATGAATTAGTCGTATTTGGAAATCTCCCTTATAATATTTCTACTGAAATTTTATGTAAATGGATTTTAAACTTGAAAGATGAAAAGATTTGGTTCAAAAATTTAGTTTTGATGTTTCAAAAGGAAGTTGCTGAAAGAATTTTATCTAATTATAATTCATCAAACTATGGAAGGATATCAATTTTAGCAAATTGGAAACTTAAGATAAAAAAAATAATTGATATAAAACCAAATAGTTTTTTACCTAAACCAAAGATAGACAGTTCTTTACTATTTTTTACTCCAAAAGAAGATTATTTAAAAATTAAGAATCCTATAAACTTAGAAAAGATTACAAGGATTTTTTTTAACCAACGTAGAAAAATGATTAAAAAACCTTATAAAATTCTCTTCTCAAACAATGTCGATATTTTAAAAAAGCTAAAAATAGATCTAAATTTGAGGCCACAGAATTTAGATTTTCAGACCTACTATAAATTAGCAATAGAATATGAAAATTTAAAGAGTTAACTTTTCAACATGTTTTCGAATAAATTCCGGATCATAATCTTTAGATCCATTATTAATTTCTGCTTGAATTAAATTGAATATTTTAGAGAAACAATCATCCAATGTTTCATTGACAACAACATAATCATAATTAATCCAATGTAAAACGTCTCTACCAAACTGTTTCATTCTTTCCTCTACAATTAATTTATCCTTCATATCTCGATTTGATAACCTGTCAAAAAGCACTTTTCTACTTGGTGGTAAAATAAAAAAAGTAATAAGTTTGTAGTCTAATTTTTTATTTTTTATTTGATCTGCTCCTTGCCAATCAATATCAAAAAGAACATTTTTACCTTTACTAAGTTTATCGATTACAGGTGTTCTAGTTGTGCCATAAAAATTATTAAAAACTTTTGCATATTCTAAAAACTCCTCATTTTTGATTAATCTTTTAAACTTTTCCTCATCGACAAAATAATAATCTTTATCTGGTACTTCGTTTTGCCTAGGTTTTCGAGTAGTATGACTTATTGATACTTCAAAGTTTTTTGTTTTAGATAGAAGATTTACCAAAGTGGTCTTTCCAGCTCCTGAAGGAGAGGACAAAATTACCATTATCCCATCATTATCTATGGGCATTAAATATTAATTTGCTTTTCCTTCAATAAATTTAACAGCATCACCCACAGTTAAAATCTTTTCTGCTTCACTATCAGAAATTTCGGAACCGAATTCTTCCTCAAAAGCCATTACTAATTCAACTGTATCTAAACTGTCAGCACCTAAATCATCAATGAAACTAGACTCTTCAGTAACTTTAGCTTCGTCAATTCCAAGGTGGTCTGCAACTATTTTTTTTACTTTGCTTGAAACATCTTCTGACATATTGTTCCTTTTTGGTTATAAATTGTTATTAATTTAAAAACATATTTTGTCAAGCCATATACATGCCCCCATTCACATGTAAAGTCTCTCCATTAATATAATCTGACTGATTAGAAGCCAAAAATATTACAGCATTTGCTACATCATCGGCTTTGCCCAATTTTCCAGAAGGAATTTTCGATATAATAATTTCTTTATGTTTTTCATCTAATTTTTCAGTCATAGGGGTTTGAATAAAGCCAGGAGATATGCAATTTATATTAATATTTTTTTTCGCATATTCAATCGCTAAGGTTTTTGACATTGCAACTATACCTGCTTTAGATGCAGTGTAATTACTTTGCCCTAAATTACCTGTATGTCCTACTACAGATGTAATATTAATAATTTTTCCAGATTTATTTTTTAACATTTTCTTTATAGCAAATTTAGATAATAAAAAAGTTGATGTTAAATTGATATCTATGACTTTTTTCCATTCTTCTAATGTCATTCTAATAGCTAAATTGTCATTAGTTATACCAGCATTATTTATAATACAGTCTAGACTTCCACCTAAATCTTTTGTTGCCTGGTTCACAAATTCTTCAATCTTATCACTTTCTGAGATATCAAATCTTAATATCTTTAGATTCAAAAATTTGGACTTTAATTCATCAAGTTTATTTTGTTTAGTGCCTGAAGCCAAAATATTACCACCATTTTCAACAAGTTTTTCAATAATCGAATTACCAATTCCACCTGAAGCACCTGTAACTATAATATTTTTATTTTTTAATATACTCATATCTTTAAGTCTTTTATATCATTCTCAGTATTTATGGTATTTATTTTTATATTTTTATCTATCCGTTTGATTAAGCCTGATAAAACTTTTCCGGGACCAATCTCAATAAATTGATTAACACCACTTTGAATAATATTTAAAATACTCTCTCTCCATCTAACTCTGCTTTCAATTTGATCTATCAATAATTTTTTAAGTTCTTCTTTATTTGTTATTTCCTTAGCTGTTACATTAGAAACTAATTTTAAATCAACATTTGAAAATTTTGTTTTTTCTAATTCTATTTTCATTATTTCTGTAGCATTTTTCATTAAAAAACTATGAAAAGGTGCACTCACAGATAACCTTATATTTTTTATATTTTCCTTTTTAAGAATTTCAATAAACTTATTAAGATCATTTGTTTTTCCACTACAAACTATTTGACCATCTGAGTTATCATTCGCAATTTGAACTTTAAACTCATTTTTATTTTCAAATAAAATATTCTCAATTTTTTCTACATTCGTCCCTAATACGGCTACCATTCCTCCCTCTCCTTTGGGTACAGCATTTTGCATGGCTTCCCCTCTTTTTCTCAAAAGTTTTATTGTATCTGAAAAATTAAGATATCCTGCAGAAGATAACGCCGAATATTCTCCTAATGAATGACCAGCAAAATATTTAGCCTGCTTCAAATTAATATTAAATTTATTTATTATTGTGTCAAATATTGAATAACTAATTAAAAAAATTGCAGGTTGGGTATTTGCAGTTAAATCTAATTCATCTTTTGGACCTTCCAAAACAATACTTGAAAGTGAAAACTTCAATGTGTCATCCGCCTCTTCAAATAATCTTTTTACAGAGTTAAATTTGTCGAAAAACTCTTTTCCCATTCCGACTATTTGAGATCCTTGCCCAGGAAAGACTACTGAAAACATATAAAAAAACCTTTTTTTTTGTTAATTTGCTATTGTAATTGAAGATTTATAATAGTATATCCTCATTTTTTATTAAAGAACTTAAATGAATTTATACGAACATACTATCATTGCAAGACAAGATGCTTCGCCAAGCGACATCAAACAAATTACGGAGAAATACTCTAATATAGTTGAAAAAAACAATGGTGAAGTTGTGAAAACAGAAAATTGGGGATTACTAAATTTATCTTACCTAATAAAAAAAAATAAGAAAGGCAGTTATATTCACTTTAAAATTAAGTGTAATGGAAATGTAATAAATGAATTAGAAAAAAACGAAGCAATTGATAAAAAATTGTTAAGATATTTAACTGTGAAAGTCAAAGATTTCGATTTAAAAACAAATTATTTTAATAAGAAAGATGAGAGCGAAAAAAAATTAGCTTGAAATTAAATATGCCTAAAAGACAAAGTGGAAATAAAAAAAACAAACAAAGCAATTTTGCTAAATTAAGTATTTTTCAACCAAATAAATATAAATTTAAAAAAAGTTGTCCCTTGTCTGTAAAAGGAGCACCAAAAATTGACTATAAGAACATTAAATTATTGAAGAAATACACCTCAGAAAATGGAAAAATTTTACCTTCAAGAATAACAAATGTGAGTCAAAAAAAACAAAGAGAGTTATCTTTATCAATTAAAAGAGCAAGAAATTTAGCATTAATTTAGAAATGAAAGTTATATTACTAGAAAATATAAAAAAAATAGGATCTATTGGCGAAATAATTCAGGTAAAAAGAGGATTTGCAAGAAATTTTTTGATTGCTAACAAAAAAGCTTTGTATGCCTCTAAAGAAAATATCTCCCAAGTCGAAAAAATTAAAGCTGAGTTATCAAAAAAAGATAATGAAAAAAAATCTAATGCGAAAAAACTTTCAGAAAAGATAAACAAAAAAACATATATAATAAAAAAACTCTCTACTGAAAATAATGAATTATATGGATCAGTAAAACCAACTGAAATTTCAAAATTAATCAAGGAAATTGATAAGCTTGAAATTAAACCATCAATGATTCAACCAATCAAAGAAATAAGATCTATTGGCAAATTTAACGTGAAAATTTCTTTGCACTCAGAAGTTGATGCAGAAATTATAATCGAGGTTGTGTCAACAGAAATCTCAAATTAATTATACAATTTTTTCCCCAATTAATTTTAATAATACTAATTAAAAAATAATTATATAAGATAATTTTTGTGGAAAATAACTTAAATTTAATACAAAATAAATTCAAAGAACTTCCTAATAATATAGAGGCTGAGCAAGCAGTAATAGGATCAATATTAGTCGCTAATGAAATATTTGATGAAATAAATACTATTATTTCAAACGTAAATTTTTATGATCCAATGCATCAAAAAATTTTCAATGCAATAGAAAGTCTTATTTATAAAGGGATGTTAGCAAACCCTATAACTTTAAAAAATCATTTTAAAGATGATAAAGATGAAATTAATATTCCTGATTATCTCGTAAAAATTACAAAATTTTCAACTTCTACAAGACAAGCAATTGAATACTCAAAAATAATTTATGATATGTTTGTAAGAAGGGAGTTAATTAAAATTTCTGAACTAACTATTGACAGTGCAAAGATAAATGACTTGGAAACAAATGGTCAAAACATAATAGAAAATTCAGAAAAATTACTATTTGATTTAGCTGAAAAAGGTTCATTCAATTCAGCACTTATAAAATTTGATGATGCAGTTAAACAAACAATTGAGATGGCATCAGCAGCTTATAAAAATGAGGAAGGAATTGTAGGAGTGCCCACTGGTCTCAGAGACTTAGATGATAAATTAGGAGGCCTTCACAAATCAGATTTGATTATTATTGCTGGGAGACCTTCGATGGGAAAAACTTCATTAGCTACAAATATTGCATTTAATGCAGCAAAAAGTTTGCTTGAAAGTCGTCGAAAATCATCAATCGCATTTTTTTCTTTAGAAATGTCCTCTGAGCAATTATCAACAAGAATTCTTTCAGAGCAATCAAGAATCGGTTCAAATGATATTAGAAGAGGAAAAATATCAGATGAACAATTTGATAAATTCATAGAAACATCAAAAAATATTTCTGAACTTCCACTTTATATTGATGAAACACCAGCGATAAGTATTGCTGCAATGAGCAACAGAGCTAGAAGAATTAAGAGGTTAAATGGATTAGATATGATTATAATTGATTATATTCAGCTTATGAAAGGAACAACAAATAACAAAGACGGTCGAGTTCAAGAAATTTCTCAAATTACGCAAGGATTAAAAGCAATTGCAAAAGAATTATCTGTACCAGTTGTTGCTTTATCCCAGTTATCAAGACAAGTAGAGCAAAGAGACGATCATAAACCTCAATTGTCAGACTTAAGAGAATCGGGCTCTATTGAACAAGACGCAGATGTAGTGATGTTTGTTTATAGAGAGGGTTATTATCTACAAAGGAAAGAGCCTAGAGAGGCCACAGTAGAACATGCAGAGTGGCAAGCTAAGATGAACGAAGTTGCTCATTTAGCTGAAATAATCATTGGTAAACAAAGACATGGTCCTATTGGGAAAATAACATTAGAATTTGAGGAAAGATTTACGAAATTTAAAGATTCTCAAATTGGCTAAATTCCAATATAAAAGAATTGATGATATCTCAATTATATCAAAACAATATTTTAAAGAAACCGAAACTTGTAATTTTTTTCTTAATTTTTGCGCTTTTAAGTATTGGGTATAACTCCAAAGATTTTAGATTAGATGCATCCTCTGAAACTTTATTAATAGAGGGAGATCCAGATTTAAAATATTTACAAGAAATATCTAAAAGATATGGTTCTAAAGACTTTCTTATCCTTACGTATACTCCCAATGAAAGCATGATATCTAATACATCAATAAATAATCTATTAAGTCTTAAATATAAAATTCAAAGTTTAGATTGGGTTCATAGTGTAATTACGTTGTTGGATATTCCATTACTTGATAATTCAGAAGCTCCTTTACAAGAAAGACTTCAAAACTTTAAAACCTTAAAAGATGACGATGTCAATAAAGATCGTGGTTTTAAAGAAATAATAAGTAGTCCAGTGTTTAGAAATTTTGTAATTAGTGAAGACGGAAAAACAAGTGGTATAATAGTTTATCTAAAAAAAAAAGAAATATTAAAAGATATTAAAAATAAATCTCAAAAAGAAATTCAACACTACAAGGATCAAATAAAAAAAGAAAATCATGAAAATATCCTCGAGATAAGAGATGTAATTGAAAGTTACGAAAATATAGGAAAAATCCATTTAGGTGGTATCCCAATGATTGCAGACGACATGATGACATTTATTAAAAGTGATATAATTGTTTTTGGAATAGGTGTTTTTTTATTTATAGTTTGTACATTATGGCTAGTCTTTAGAAAAATAATTTGGATTATTGTTCCAATAAGTAGTTGTTTTTTTTCTGTGGTAATTATGATGGGAATGCTTGGTATTCTTGGATGGAAAGTTACAGTTATTTCATCAAACTTTATTGCATTAATGCTTATTTTAACAATGGCAATGAACATTCACATGAGCACACGTTTTCTTCAACTTAAAGAGACTTATCCAGAAAAAAAAATTTTTGATTTAATTAACTTAACTACAAAGAAAATGTTTTGGCCTATACTTTATACTGTGCTCACAACAGTAATAGCATTCCTCTCTTTAATTTTTAGTGAAATTAAGCCAATTATAGATTTTGGATGGATGATGACTTTAGGATTATTTACATCATTTGTAATTACTTTTACGCTACTACCAACACTTTTAAATTTCGTTCCAAAAGAAAATATATTTTTTAATGAATATAAAGACTCAAAAATTACATCCTTTCTTTCTTTAATTTCTCAAAAAAACTCAAAATCAATATTTACTGTAACAATCTTAACTATTTTATTAAGTCTTATAGGTATTAGTAAGCTGGAGGTTGAAAATAGTTTTATAAATTATTTTAGTAAAAAAACCGAAATTTATAAGGGTATGAAGCTTATAGACGAAAAATTAGGAGGAACAACTCCTTTGGAAGTAATTTTAAAATTTCCAAAAAAGAATATAAAAAATGAGGATGAAGATGATGAATTTGAAGATTGGGACAATGAACAGGACGATCAAGATAAAGAAAAGTATTGGTTTACTAAAGATAAAGTAGACAAGATAGCTCTAGTACATAATTATTTAGATAGTTTACCACAAGTTGGAAAAGTTTTATCATTTTCTTCTATAATAGATGTAGCTACAATTCTTAATAATAATAAACCATTAGGCACTTTAGAGATGGGTGTTCTGTATTCTAAAATTCCAAAAAATATTAAAACTGAGATAATAGATCCTTATATTTCAATAAAAGATAATGAAGCAAGAATAAATTTAAGAATTATTGACTCTCAAGAAAATTTAAGAAGAAATGATTTAATAAAAAAAATTAATTATGATTTAGAAAATAAATTAGGGCTGAATAAAAATGAGTATAAACTTGGTGGTGTTTTAATTTTATTTAATAATTTGCTTCAAAGTTTATTTAAATCTCAAATTTTGACACTCGGTCTTGTGATGCTTGGTATTTTTCTAATGTTCTTAATTCTTTTTAAAAATTTAAAACTTTCTTTAGTTGGAGTAGTACCAAATTTTATAGCAGCCTTTTTTATATTGGGTATTATTGGTTTGCTAGAAATACCATTGGATATGATGACTATAACTATTGCTGCTATTACTATAGGTATAGCTGTAGATAACAGCATACACTATATTTACAGATTTAAAGAGGAATTTAAAAATATTAATGATTATAACAAAACTATAAAAGTTTGTCATTCAACTGTAGGCAAAGCTATACTAAATACTTCAATCACAATTGTTTTTGGCTTTTCTATTTTAGTTTTATCTAAATTTATACCAACAATTTATTTTGGTATATTTACGGGTATAGCAATGTTGTTAGCCATGATATCAGTACTTACCCTTTTACCAGCTCTATTGCTATTGATTAAACCTTTTCAAAATTAAAAAATTATGGAAATTTTTTCTGATTTTTTAAAATTTTTTTCTACAATTGATTTAATTTATATTTGTTTGACGATTTTATCTTTAATCAAGTGTTACAAAAACGGTTTTGTCTTGAGCGTTCTGGCAATGTCAAAATGGTTGTTGGCATATATTTTAACATTGATAATTTTTCCTCAAGTCAAGCCTTATGTTAAAGATTTAATTGATAATGAATATGTTCTGGATATAGTTTTGGGTATATCTATTTTTGTAATTGTAGTATTTATAGTTTTGTTAATAAGTAAAGGCATAAGTAAAGCGATTAAATATACAGGCCTGGGACGTTTAGATTCTATATTTGGATTCTTTTTTGGGTTTATTAGAGCATATATTATCTGTTTATGCTTTTTTTCAGGTGCTCATATTGTGTATAATTACGAGAAATGGCCAATAAATTTAGATAAATCATTCGTCTTCCCATATTTAGAAAAAGGTAGTAATTACTTATTGAAAGAATTTCCAAATGAAAAAACATATCAAAATTCTAAAGAAAAAATTAAAGATCTTTGATCCAAAGTTTAAAGAGGAATGTGGCGTATTTGGAATTAGTAATACTAAAGATGCATCAGCTCTTACTGCTCTAGGCCTCCATGCGCTTCAGCATCGAGGTCAAGAAGGATGTGGAATTGTAACTTTTGATGGAAAAAAATATTATTCAGAAAAAAGGTTTGGATTGGTAGGAGATAATTTTAATAAAGAGGAAATTTTAAATAAACTTAAAGGAAATTATGCTATCGGTCACAACAGATATAGTACTACAGGTGACAATATTTTAAGAAACATGCAGCCTTTTTTTGCAGATACAAACGCAGGGGGGATCGGAGTTGCCCACAATGGAAATTTAACAAACTCAATTTCAATAAGAAATAAGTTAGTAGAGGATGGTGCAATCTTTTATACTACGTCTGATACAGAAACTATTGTAAAATTAATAGCAAAATCAAAAAGATCAAAAACTATTGATAAAGTTGTTGATGCAATTTTTCAGATCCAAGGTGGGTATGCTTTAGTAATGCTCACCCAAACATCATTAATTGGCGTAAGAGATCCTTTGGGCATAAGACCTTTGATTATAGGAAAGCTAAAAAATAGCTATGTATTAACGTCTGAAACCTGTGCTTTAGATATTATTGGAGCTAAATTTATAAGAGAAGTTGAAAATGGAGAAATTGTAGTTATAGAAAATAATGAGCTTAAAAGTATAAAGCCTTTTCCTCCAAAAAAAATGAGGCCTTGTGTTTTTGAATACATCTATTTTGCAAGACCAGATAGCATTTTAAATGGTAAAGCTGCTTATGAACATAGAAAGAACCTAGGAGTAGAGCTAGCTAAAGAAAATAATACGGATGCAGATATTGTTGTACCGGTTCCAGATTCAGGTAATGCTGCAGCTTTAGGTTTTGCCCAGCACCTTAATAAAAAATTTGAGCTTGGATTAATCAGAAATCATTATGTAGGAAGAACTTTTATTGAACCAAGCCAAAAAATAAGAAGTTTAGGCGTAAAGTTGAAATTGAATGCTAACAAAACAACAATTGAGGGCAAAAAAGTAATTTTGATTGATGACTCATTGGTCAGAGGTACTACTTCTCATAAAATAGTAAAAATGTTATATGATGCTGGAGCTAAAGAAGTGCATGTAAAAATAGCATGTCCAGAAATTAGATATCCAGATTTTTATGGAGTTGATACGCCAACCAAAAAAGAATTACTTGCAGCTAACAAAAATAATGAGGAAATTTGTGAATACATAGGTGCTAAATCTTTAAATTTTTTAACAATTGATGGAATGTATAGAGCAATAGGTTTTGAAAAAAGAAATGAAAATTTTCCTCAACTCACTGATCACTATTTTACAGGAGAATATCCTGTAAAACCAATAGATGAACTTGGTGACAGTAAAATAACTCAATTATCTTTGCTGAGCACTGCTTCAAATAATTAAAATATGAAAAAAGTAAGTTTTACAGAAATGAAAAATGGAACTAAAGAAGATTATCTTTTTTTAGACAAGCATGAAAAGGATTTTGCAAGTAAAACAGCTGATAGAATAATAAATTTCATGTCAAAATTAACTGAAACGTTAGAAGGTTATCAAGTCTCCAGGTTAGAACATTCGCTTCAAAGTGCTAGTAGAGCTTTTGACAATAACGAAAGTGAAGAAATGGTTGTTGCTGCATTACTTCATGATATAGGAGATGAACTTGCTCCAATGAATCACTCGGAATATGCTGCGGCAATACTTAAACCTTACGTGTCAAAAAAAACACACTGGATAATTGAGAAACATGGAGAATTTCAAATGTATTACTATGCCCACCATTTAGGTGGAGATAAAAATAGTAGAGAAAAATATAAAGAACATGAATATTATCAAGATACAATAGATTTTTGTGAAAAATATGATCAAAATTCTTTTGATCCAAATTACAAATCTTATTCTTTAGAATTTTTTAAACCTTTAGTTAAAAAAATCTTTTCAAGAAAGCCATACTCTTTAATCTAACACTTAATTAATTGAAGTGAATAATCTTACAGATCAACAAAAAGGATCATTACTCACTTTTGTGGCAGTATTATTTATTACTCCAGACTCATTGTTTATAAGACTTTCTAGTATCGATACTTGGGGATTAGTATTTTATAGGGGAATAATACCTTTTTTTGTAGTTTTTTTTGTAATGTTGATTATCTACAGACTAAAATTTTTCAAATTATTATCAACGAGTGGTATTCATGGTTTCATTTATATTATAACATTTAGTATTACAAATATTGCTTTTGTAGTTTCTATCCAAAACACAAATGTTGCTAATACACTTGTTATGGTTGCTACTGCTCCTATGATATCTGCTATTCTTGGTTCAATTTTTTTAAAAGAACCTCCCGACAAAAAAACATTAATTTCGATTTTGATAACTTTTTTTGCAGTAATTTACATTTTTTTTGACTCTCTTAGAGTGGGTAATTTTTTTGGAGATATTTTAGGTTTTATTACAGCCATCGGTTTAGCTGTAGGAGCAGTAACTATAAGGTCAGCTAAAACTAAAAATTTAGTGCCTGCTGCAGTAGTTGGTAAATTACTTGTAGCAATATTTGCGTCTTTTTTTATACAAAGTTATACACTCGTTGATAGAGATCTTTTAATAGTGCCAATTATGTGTATTCTTTGTGTAGCAATACCTTTTGTATTAGTTACAATTGCACCAAGATTTATACCTGCTGCTGAGGTAAATTTATTTTTCTTACTAGAAACAATTATAGGTCCTATTTGGGTTTGGTTAATTATTAAGGAACAACCGACTATAGAAACACTTCAAGGAGGAGTAATTATAATAATAACTTTAGCCATCCATTCTTTCTTAAAACTGAGAAAATCTTAAGTTTGTAACAATTAAGACTTGATTTAACAATACATCACGAATATTTACTGCCATCTTTTATGAATAAAGTTTTAAAAAATTCATGGGCATTATTTTTAGGAATGGGTTGCATTATGATGGCCTATGGTTTTCAAGGATCTTTATTAGGGGTTAGAGCTGTGCAAGAAGAATTCAGTTTAACTTCTACTGGATTTATGATGTCTGGTTATTTCATAGGTTATTTTTTAGGTGCAGCTACTATTCCAAACATAATTTCAAGGGTGGGTCATATAAGAGTCTTTGCAGCTTTTGCATCATTAGCATCTCTAGTTATTTTGGTGCACTCAATTTTGATAAATCCATTCATTTGGTTTTTATTGAGAGTGTTAACAGGAATAAGCATGGTATGTATTTATACTGTTGCTGAAAGTTGGCTGAACGATAGATCAAGTAATAAAAATAGAGGTAGTGTATTATCAATTTACATGGTTATACTTTATGGGACTATGGGTATCGGAATGTTTCTACTTAACTTTAGTTCACCAAAAAATTTTCAACCTTTTATTCTAGTGTCTGTAATTACTTCCGCTGCATTAATTCCTATATTGTTGACGAAAAAAAAACCACCAAACTTTAAAAAAATAAAAATTATGAAATTAAAGGAACTTTACTACGCATCCCCTTTTGGTGTTGTAAGTTCTTTTTTTTATGGCACTATACAATCAGCATTATTTACATTATTGGCAGTTTATGCTACCTCAATGAATTTCTCAATATTAGAAATTTCGATTGTAACTTTTCTTTTAGCTGTATCAGGATCTATAGCTCAATTCCCAGTAGGAAAAATTTCTGATCGATATGATAGACGAAAGGTAATTGTATTTAGTACCTTTGGAGCTGCAATATTTTCAATAATATCAATTTTTGTTTCAGGGCAAATGTATTTGCCTGGAAGTCTCGCTACTAGTAAGACTTGGTTTTATATCTCATTTATACTTTTTTCATTTTGTAGCTTACCAATATTTTCTTTAATACTTGCACATACAAATGATTATATCTCTAAAGAAAAATTTGTCACTGCTGGTGCTGGACTTCAATTTATATTTGGATTGGGTGCAATTAGTGGGCCTTTTTTATGTTCAATCTTTATGGATATGGTCGGCTCAAATGGTTTTTTTATATTTTTATTCTTTTTTCACTCTGTGATTGGGATTTTTGGAATTTATAGAATGAAAATTAGGCAAACAGTTGACAATCCTGATTCACAATTTGTAGCAATGCCTCAAACAATTACTCCTGCTGGTATTGAACTTAATCCAACCACAGAACACATTGAGGAACCTTACTCCGAAAAAGTAAAAGAAATATTAGAGCGTAAAGGTGTAAAATATAAAAAAGAGCAACAAAAAATTTAATTCAAATTTTCAATATGATTAGACATCTTCGATAAAACTTGTCGTTTAGATAATCTATCAGTTTGTATCAAAATAGCATTTTTAACTTTTTTTAAAGGGCTATGTTTTCTTTTTTTATCAATCATAGTTCTTTTTTGTAATGAACGTTTAACAACTCTTAGTGGAGCGGTTCTATTTATATCTATCCATCTTCTATAGCTAGCAACTTTTAAGCTACATTTAAAATAAAATGCTATATCATATTTTGGATTTTTTGATAAAATTTTACTAGCTATATCTCTTCCTTCAACACAAATTTTTTTATTTTTTTTTATGATTTTTTTTTGAAACTGGTTTATAATTTTTCTTATATTCTTATTTTTTGCTAATATAGCAACGTGATTACTAATTTCTTCACTATGTAAATTTTGTTTTGAAATGTAATTATATCTCACCTTTTTAAACGTTTTTTTGAGAAAATGTATTTGATCTTTAGGTTTTTGCTTAATTAAAATTTTACTGGCATATCTATATAGTAATCCTGAATTAATAAGTAACAATTTGTACTTTCGTGAAATAAGTTTAGCAGCAGTGCTTTTCCCACTAGCGGACTCACCATCACATGCAACTATTAATTTATTAAATTTTCTCACACAAACTTATTAATATTTAGAACAATTGAATGCAAAAAGATTATAAATTTTAACGAAAAAAAGACAAATAATCACTTATAAGTTGAAATAAGATCTATTTTTTCAAAATTCTTCTAGAAATTGTTGAAACATTATAAATTCTTTGCTCAAATAGATTTTTAAAAAATGTCTTCAAAAAAAAATTATAAACCGAAAAATAAAAAAAAATTAAATAAAAAAACTAAAAATGGTTTTGCGAAATTAGCAACTATTACAACAAAGTCTTTAAGTGCAGCTTTTGTAAATTATAAAAAGAGACAAGAACAAAATAAGATAAAAGAAATCAAACTTAAAAAGCTTCAAGAAAATAATGAGCTGATCAGAGACAGAAAAGAACTTAAAAATTTAGAGGAGAAAATTAAAAAAGATGAACATAAATTAAAGATCAAAGAGGAAGAATTAAAATTAAAGGAAAAAGAATTAAGATTAAAAGACGAAAAACTTAAAATTGAGAATGAAAGATTAATAAAAAAAGACGAAAACCTAATTATAACTGCAAATGATTTAAGGCAAAAAGAGAAACAATTAAAATCAAGGGATGAGGAACAAAACAGAAAAGATATTGATTTGAAAGTGAGAGAAGAAGATCAAAACAATAGAGAATTAAAAGAAAAAAGACGAAAAGAAAAATTATTAAAAGCAATTAAAATTGAGGAAGAAAAACAAAAGCAGGAAGAATATATTAAGATTAAAGAATGGGAGGAAAAATTTGACCGAGAACAAAAATTACGAGAACAAAAAGAAAATCTAAGAGAACAAAAACTTAAAGAAAAGGAGTTAGAGAGATTAAGATCATTTGAGGAGGCAGAAAAACCTTTAGAAAAAAACTTTTCTTCACAATTAGAAAAATTTAAGATAGACAAAACCAAGGAAAATTAACAATAATAACCAGATTTTTTATTGTTTTGGAAAATAGTCTTTCAAGTTTCCCTCTCTATAAATATCAGCTGTGCAGCAATGTAAACCACCTCCAAATGCATATGCATCTCTTAAATCAACAGGCACTACTTCCATTCCAAGTTTATCAAGTTGATCAGCTTGATACTTTTCACTTTTTTCAACACAAACTGTTTTAGGATCTAAAACTAAAACGTTCATGGACAACCAAATAGAGGAATAACAAAGTGGTGGAGGTTGATTATGAGCTGGTTTAGCAGCATCAATTATCTCCCAACCGTTGTTTTCAAATATTTTTTTTTGTTCTTTAGGTATTTTTCTTTGAGGATTATTTATTATTAAACCTTCTTTAATAGGAGTAAAAGTTGCATCTATATGGATCGGGTATGGATCACCAGGAAAATTTACAACATGAACTCTATGATTTTCAAAATGTCTTTTTAACCAGTTTATACCTTTCAAGTTTGTAGTAAAACCATGTTGAACAACTAAATCCTTTCCAAATCTCAAGACATCAGCTGCATCAAATAAAGGTTCCTCTTCCGTTGTTACGAAAAATTTTTCTTCTGTCCATTTTAGTCTTTTTTGAATACCTATAGAGTCAGATAAGTAATCTTTTCGATAATCAGCATCAGTAAGTCTCGGCTTAGGTGCAGTCTCATGCCTCATATTTGGATCGTTATCAAAGTACTCTTTAATAAGAGGTCTATAACAAAGATACTCAAACCATCTACATCTATAACTCATGGTAGCCTCTAAGATTTCATTACCTACAGTCAATAAAACGTCTCTGGGTGGCATACATCCAAACATCGTTTGAACATCCCAATCTGGTGTGGATATTTTTTGATTAAAATTTATAGGTGTTGGTCTATCTACTTTAATCCCTCTTTTAATAAGTAAATTTGAAAAATCATCTAAAAGCTGATTTGCTTTATCTACTGTGTCTTTTGTTCTGGGACCAAATTTGCCCTTCATATCTGAGTCCTCAGGCACCTTTGCATCTAAGGCAGGTTCAGGTGCCGGAATACAAGTCCCATCTGCTTTACCAACTATGACATGTTTAAGTGGATCCCATTCATTCCAGCTATTCACAATTAATTTATTCTTAATCATAGGAGAAAGTTTTAATTTAAGGCTATATATCTTTTGTTCCACTTCATGATTAAACTGTAATAGAAGATTGAAATAAAAAGAAAAAAGCCACCAACTATTGTATTTGTTGAAGGTACTTCATTAATTCCAAAAATAGGTAACCACACCCAAAATATTCCTCCTATTACTTCTGTAAGTGATAAAAGTGTTAATTCAGCCGCGGGTATTGCCTTTGAGCCAATGGCATACAAGATCATACCTAAACAAACTAAAGTTCCATGTAAAGAAAACATTGCACTATTATAACTATTTGTAAAAAATGGTTGACCTTTGATAACAATAACTATTGAAGCAACAATAAAACAAAATAATCCTGCGATTGATACTGTTGTAAATTTAGGGGTTTCTTTTCTCCATCTCAATGAAACAGAAAAAACTGAAAATCCAATTGAAGAGGTTAATCCAAAAATAAAACCAACAACAGAATTTTTTTCATTATTTCCAAATGCCATTATAATGATACCTATTGTAGCTAAAAAAATTGAAATCCATACATTAAGCGTAATTCGCTCTTTCAAAAATAAAAAAGCAAGTAGCGCTGTAAAAAAAGGCATAGCTGCAAGACATAACAACGTTATTGCAGCTGATGTGTTTGTTATAGAATATATAAAGGATATCATTGCTGTTCCAAGTCCACATCCACCTATAAGACCAGATTTTCCAATTTTTTTATAATTCTTATAAAAATTAAATCCCTCTTCAAAATATAAATAAGCATTAAGAAGTATAAAGATAGTCAAACCTCTTCCAAATATGTATTGCCATGGAACTAATTGAGGTTGATCCATATATCTTACTACCAGTGGTCCAAAAGACCAAATTAATCCAGCAAATAATACAATTGGCACTGCAATTTTTTCATTTTTGAGTTCAATCATAAATGAATATTTAATTCTTATTTTATTTAACTACAACAAAATTAACTCTATTGTGAATAAAAATGATGTTTTAAAATTGTATAAATTTAGATAAATAAATATAATGGATCTTGATATAATAAAAATAGCTGCAAATAATAAAAATAATAAATCTTTAGATAATCATACACATACTTCCAGGTTGAAAAATTCAATTTGTGGAGATGAAATTCAAATTAAACTTATAATAGAAAAAAATAAAATTGTTGATTTTGCATATCAGGAAAAATCATGTGTATATTGTCAAGCTTCTGCAAGTCTCCTATCTAAAATTTCAATTAATAAATCAAAAGATATAATAAATAATTTATGCAAGGATGCAGAGTCATATTTTGAACAAAAAAATTTTGCTTTAAAAAAAAAATGGAAATCTTTAGGAAGATTATTTAAAGCAAAAAACCTCAAAAGAAAAGAATGTATTTTGTTACCTTTCAAAGCATATAATAAAATTATATTCTAATATTTTTATGAAAAATTTTAAACAATCTATATTTGCTGGAATTTTTTCAATATTTACAATTGGTGTGTTAACTATTCTAACATACAAAACAGAATATGGTGTTTTTTTAATTGCATCTTTTGGTTCTTCAATGGTTTTATTATACGGTTATCCTGAAAGTCCATTTGCTCAACCCAAAAATATATTTTTTGGTCATCTTGTGACTTCTGCTGTAGGAATTTTTTTTTTAAATTTAGTTCCTTTGCCTTTATACATTTTAATTCCTATCGCAGTAGGATTTGGAGTAAGTTTAATGATTATACTTAATGTTACTCATCCGCCTGCAGGAGGAAATCCTATAATCGTAATTATAGGCAGTGTATCTTTTGACTATATTTTAAATCCTATAATTACTGGATCAATTATAATCCTTATTTTTGGAATAATTATCAATCGTTTTATTTTAAAAAAGAAATACCCAATACTTAAATAATTTATTTGCTTGGTCCTTTAAAATGATATTAGATATTCATAATTAAATATTTAAAATACAGGAGAGTAAATGAAAATATTATGTGTGTTATATGATGATCCTAAAGATGGTATGCCAAAAAATTACCCTCTTGGAAATATTCCAAAATTAGAAAAATATCCAGATGGAATGACACTGCCAACGCCAAAGGGTAGAGATTTTACACCTGGTCAATTGTTGGGTTGTGTTTCGGGAGAACTTGGATTAAGGAAATTTTTAGAGAGTAATGGTCATGAATTTATTGTAACTAATAGCAAAGATGGTGAGGGTTGTGAGGCTGATAAACATATTGTTGATGCAGATATTGTCATATCACAACCATTTTTTCCTTATTACTTAACCAAAGAAAGAATTACTAAAGCCAAAAAATTAAAAATGGCTATTACAGCTGGAATTGGCTCTGATCATGTGGATTTGCAAGCAGCGATGGATAATAAGATTGATGTTGTTGAAGTCACTTTTTGCAATTCTAGGTCGGTGGCTGAACATATAGTCATGATGATAGTTTCAATGGTTAGAGATTATCATAATCAACATAGGATAGTTAACGAAGGTGGTTGGAATATAGCTGATGCAGTTCAAAGATCTTATGATGTTGAAGGGATGCATATTGGAACTGTCGCGGCAGGTCGTATAGGTTTGGATGCATTGAGAAAAATGAAACCATTTGATGTTCATTTACATTACTTCGATAGACATAAATTACCAGAAAGTGTAGAGAAAGAATTAAACTTAACTTTTCATGAGTCTGTTGAATCGATGGTAAAAGTTTGTGACGTTGTAACAATTAACTGCCCTCTTCATCCCGAAACAGAAAATCTTTTCGATGATAAAATGATCAGTAAAATGAAAAAAGGTGCATTTATAGTAAATACTGCAAGAGGTAAAATATGTAACCGAGATGCTATTGCTAAAGCTTTAAAAAGTGGACAATTAAGTGGATATGCTGGAGATGTGTGGTTTCCTCAACCAGCTCCTAACGATCACGTATGGAGAAGTATGCCTAATCACGGAATGACACCACATACATCTGGCACATCTTTATCTGCTCAAGCACGATATGCTGACGGTGTGAGAGAAATATTAGAATGTTTTTTTGAAGGAAAAGAAATTCGAAATCAATATTTAATTGTTAAAGATGGTCAATTAGCTGGAATGGGAGCTCATTCATATAGTAAAGGATCAGCTACAGGTGGATCTGAAGAAGCTGCTAAATATAAAAAAAGTTGATTTTTAACAAAAGTAGCTACTTTTAAGTAGCTACTTTTTATAGCATATATTTAAAATTTTTTTTTTGTAAAAATTATTTAATGATAAAAATAATCTATATATTTCTAATAACATTATTACTTACCATTTTTAATGGAAAAGCTGAGGAGAAGGCTTATTTTGCTGGAGGATGTTTTTGGTGTGTTGAAGAATCATTTGAAAAACTAAGAGGGGTAAAAAAGGTAATTTCAGGTTATTCAGGTGGCTTAACTGAAAATCCAACTTATGAGGAAGTAACCTATGGTAAGACAGGTCATTTTGAAGTTGTTGAGATTTCCTATGATGAAAAAATTATTTCATTTGAAGAATTATTGGAAAATTTTTGGATTAATATTGATCCTTTCGATCCTTATGGCCAATTTTGCGACAAAGGTTATAGTTATAGATCTGTCGCGTTTTATCAAAATGAAAATCAAAAAAAATTAATAAATAGTAATATCAAAAATTTAGAAAAAAAATTTAATAAAAAAGTTGTCACATATGTAAGAAAATTTGAAAAATTTTATAAAGCAGAAGATAAACATCAAGATTATTATAAGATTTATTTTATCAATTATTTAAAATATAAAAAAGCATGTAGAAGAGAAGAAATTTTAAAAAATATTTGGGGGTAGTTTTGTAAAATCTATGTCTAAGTCAGAAAATAATATAAAAGATATTAATTGGAATTTTGACAATACTTATTTTCATTTATCTAACTCGTTTCGAGAAAATATAAAACCCGTACCTGTTGAAAATCCTGAATTAGTTTTATTTAACGATAAATTGGCGGAGGATTTAGATTTAAACACAAAGGGTATTCAAAAAGATCAATTATCGCAAATTTTCTCAGGCAATCTTTTACCTAAAGGTAGCAATTCGTTAGCACAGGCTTACGCAGGTCACCAATTTGGCCATTTTACAATTTTGGGTGATGGGAGAGCTGTTCTAATTGGTGAACATTTATCAAAAGAAAAAAAAAGATTTGATGTACAATTTAAAGGATCTGGAAAAACCTCTTTTTCAAGAGGAGGGGATGGCCGAGCAGTTCTAGGACCTATGCTTAGAGAATACTTGATAAGTGAAGCTATGAATTATTTGAATATTAAAACAACTAGGAGTCTAGCTGTAGTAAAGACTGGAGAGAGTGTTGTTAGAGAGTATCCAATGATAGGAGCAATACTTACACGTATAGCCTCTAGTCATATTAGAGTAGGCACATTTCAATATTTCTCAGCAAAACAAGATTTAAATGAATTAAAGATATTGATGGATTATACAATTAACCGCCATTATCCAGAAATAAATGATTCAAATAATAAACCTTTAGAATTAATAAAAAAATTATTAGTAAATCAATGCGAACTAGTAATAAATTGGATGCGAGTTGGGTTCATTCATGGAGTTATGAATACTGATAATATGTCTATTTCTGGTGAAACTATTGATTATGGTCCATGTGCATTTATGGATACTTATGATCCTAAAACTGTGTTTAGTTCTATAGATACAATGGGTAGATATGCTTATTGTAACCAACCAGTCATAACTAAATGGAATTTAGCAAGATTTGCAGAATGTTTAATTCCACTAATTGATAAAGATAAAAATAAAGCAATTGATAAAGCAACAGATTTAATAGATTCATTTGAAACATTGTATGAAAAAAAATGGATTGAAATGATGAAAAAAAAATTAGGTTTAAATAAAAGTGATATAAATGACAAAAATTTAATTTTAGATCTTTTAAAGTGGATGCATAAAAAAAAAATTGATTATACAAATGCTTTTTGTCATTTAATGAACGTCAATGTTGATGAAGGCAAATGTTTTGAGGATGTTTATTTCCAAGACTGGAAAAAGAGGTGGAAAGAGAGATTATCGTTAGAGGATAAATCGCAAAAATATTTACAAACAATGAAAGCTTTTAACCCAATAGTTGTACCTAGAAATCATAAAGTGGAAGAAGCTCTTAAATCTGCAAATCAAAATAATTTTGAACCAATAAATAAATTATTAAATATTTTAAAAAAACCTTACGATTTACAAGAAGATATTACTGATTATCAAGCACCACCTAAAACTAAAGAAAAATATTTTACTTATTGTGGAACCTAAATTTGAAAATTTAAGAAAAATTTTCGAAAGAACAAAGAAATATATTTCAAATAAAAATTAAATACGAAAAAAATAAGATATAAATCAACAGTATGTTTAATCAAAATCATCAATGGATTAATTAATTCAAAAATATTGTTTTGATAAATGTAAATAAAAATTGAAGTAAGCAAAAATTTAGATAATAAAAGATAAAAGTAAAACAAAACCACCTTGCTTTCAGATTTTGATAAACTCATTAATATAGATGGAACTAAACCTAAAAAAAATATTTCTCTATAAATAAAATTCGAAAAACTAAAATAACAAAAAATGATAATTGTTGATGCCAAAAAATATAACTTATTTTCAAAATTTAAATTTTCCTCAATATTTGAACTATCTATGAATTCGTCAAATTTCAAAATTTTAAAAAAATTTAATACAATAAATGGTATTAATATAAATATAGTTGCATAAATATACTTAATCCAATTAAAATTTTTTCCATCGATATTTATATTCAAAGATTGAAAAAAATTGAAAAATCCAAAGAAAGAAAATTCGTATAAACCATAGCCATAGCCAGTAAATTGTTGAGTGTTATTGAATATTTTTTTTAAACTTTCATATTGAAAAACCATTATTATAAAAATCATAAATAAAATTAAAATGATGTTAATCAATAAATTCTTTTTATTTTTTTCATACAAAAAAATAGCAGATAATAAAATCGGGTAGAATTTTACAACTGAAGAGGTAACGATTAGAAAATATTTTAAAAAATAATTGTTAAATTTAGCTATTAGGAACATAAAAATAAAAATTATTAAATCTATATTACTTCTTTCAATAGCCAAAAGTACTGGTAGACTAAAGATAAAGATTAATGAAGATATAAAAAATTTAATATTTTTATGATCAAAAAGAGTATAACTTAAAATATATATAAATAAAAAACCTATAATTATTGGAAAATAAAAATAATAAAATTTAGGATATGTTTTTATAAAGGGAATACTTAATAAAATTTCACCATAAACATGTTTTCTATTCCAATAATCACATGGATTATTTAAATAAACATCGTAACCTTTCTGATAACAATCTGAAGCATTAAGAATAACTGTCCAATCTGCAAATAGACTTGCACCTCCTTTAATCACCATTGGAATTATTGTCGGATAAATAATTTGTTTATAAATTAAAAATCCAATAATTAATGATAAAATAATTGATAAAATTATTGAAAATATATTTTTTTTACTCACAAAAAATTAAAGCACGTATGGCTCTGGTCTGGCTTTTTTTCCTAATACTCTTTCTACGGCCATGTTTGAGATATCAATCGATTGATAAGATCCTGTTGTAATCAGTTCTGACAAAGCTCTACCTATTCCAGGCGCCTGCATTAATCCTCGTCCGGTAAAGCCAGTGGCTAAGTATAAATTTTCAAATTTTGGATGTTTTCCAACTACTGCATTGTTATCTAATCTATTACAATCATAATAACCCGCCCAACCTCCTGTTAGTTTTAGTTCCTCAAACATTGGAACTCTTTTTGCTAAAGCTGGCCAAACTATCTCTTCAAAATCGTTCCATGAAGGTTCAAGATCATCAGCGTCGAAAACTGATTTTGGGGAACCTGCTAAATATTCTTTGCCCTCAGGTCTCCAATACACACCAGAAGTTAAATCACCTGTTAAAGGCATCTCAGGAATATGCTTTGGACATTTTACTCTGAAGACAGTATGTTTTTGTGGCTCAACTGGTATATCCTCTAAAAGCTCTTTAGTCCAACACCCTGCAGCTGACACTATCGTTTTTGCATTGATTTCTGAGATACTTTTTATTTCACCTTTTATAAACTCAGTACCTAGTTCCATAGCTTTACTTTTGAGTGCACTATGAAACATAAATGGATCAATCCATCCTTCACTTTGATCATTTGTAAATGTTGCAGTTTCAATTCCATCATCATTCAAATAAGGAAAAAATTTTTTTAATTCATTTCCTTTAATATTTTTTGTACCAGCTTTGCAAGCTTTATGATTTTCTAATGCTTTGTATTGTTCTTCCGCATGCTCAGGACCAAACATCAACAAATATCCATTAGGAACCATGCTTGCGGTTGGCTTTGGGTTTTTCTGAGTCTTAAGCAAACTTGGTATTTGAAAAATAAATTCTTTTGCAAATTTTCCCAATAAAATATTTTCTTTTTGAAAAAATTGCCTTCTAAACCCTCCTAAAGATAATGGGAATGAAGCCTTTTTATAAGTTGGGTCTCTCTCAACAACTTTGACTTTTCGTCCTGCTTTAGACAAAAAATATGCTGTTGAGGTTCCAATTATACCTCCTCCTACAATTACCACATCATCCATAATTAATTTAATACAAATAAACTTGTATTCAGAAATAGAGCATAGATGCACCAAAGTAAATAGGGAATCATTAACAAAAAACTTAAGTTATTTACACTCTTAAATCTAACAATTAAAATTATAATTAGTAAAATAAGTATCACTAAGATAACTAATGAAAAAAAAATTTTATGAAAGCCGAAAAAAATTATACTCCAAGTTGTATTTACTGCTAAATGAATAAAATAAA
Source organism: uncultured Pelagibacteraceae bacterium (assembly GCA_902571915.1). GTDB lineage: Bacteria > Pseudomonadota > Alphaproteobacteria > Pelagibacterales > Pelagibacteraceae > Pelagibacter. The sequence goes on along the minus strand of CACGDY010000001.1, from coordinate 53,642 downwards.
TGTAAACTGTGCCGATGTTTCTATTTTTACTATGCCAGTATTTCCAAATAGCTAAAGTCATCATAAAGTATAAGATTGTCCAAATTGGAGCAAAAACCCAATCTGGAGGATTAAATTGCGACTTAATTAATGTTGAGTACCAAGGTTCTTTTAAAGTTGTAGTTACTAATCCTCCAATAAATGAAGCAGAAAAAGTAATAATAAAAAAAAGAGAGAACGATAAAATTTTATTTTTCATCATAATAGTATTATACATCACTATACTATGAATAAAAAAACAATTTGGATAACAGGTGGAAGCACGGGTATAGGAAAGGCTTTAGCTATAAAGTTTTCTAAAGAAGGTTGGAATGTTATCATTTCGGCAAGAAGAGAAAATTTGATTAAAGAAATTTCAAATGATTATGAAAATATTCATAGTTTTCCACTTGACGTTACTGATAAATTGCAATGTAAGAAGGTCTTTGAACAAATAAGAGATAAATTTGATAATATAGATATATGTTTTTTTTCAACTGGTACATGGGATCCAAAAAGAGAAAAGGATATAGACGTTGACCAAATAGAAAATGTCTTTAAAGTGAATTTTTTTGGAACACTAAATAGTATTAAAGCTGTCGAAGAATATTTTAAAAACAAAAAAAAAGGAACTATTTCAATTGTCTCCTCAATTGCTGGTTATAGAGGATTACCCAATTCAACTGGATATGGTCCATCAAAATCTGCACTTAACAATCTTGCTGAAAGTTTATATTTTGATTTTAAGAGATATAATGTGAAAGTGTGCTTAGTATCTCCGGGGTTTATTAAAACACCAATGACTGACAAAAACGATTTCAAAATGCCCTTTCTAAAATCTTCTGACTATGCTGCTGATAAAATATACGACGGACTAGTAAATAGAGATGTCTTTGAAATTCATTTTCCAAAATCTTTAACTGTGATTTTGAAAATTTTGAGTTTATTACCAATTAAGTTATATTTTGCAATAATTGGAAAACTTACAAAATATCAAAAAAAATAAATAATTTTTGATAAGATAAATATTAACCTTTTTGTTGAGAACAAACATCTTTGATAACAGGAACATTTGCACAGTCACCACATTTAGTTTTTTGAACTATGCACCCATTATCAAGAACTTTAACATCTATCACCCTATCACATTTAGAGCAGATAGATGAAACTGTAAGTCCACATTTCTTACAACTATAATTTTGTATATCCATGATAAAATAATAATTTTTAAAATTTTAATTACAATAAAAATATGAGTGAATGATAATCAATCTCACATTTTTTTTGAGAATGATAATCATTATCTCAAAAATTATAATATTTAATCTTTGACAAAAACAACTGTGAGTTCAGCGACTTTAAAACCAAACTTTGTCATGGTGGCCCTATTAATTGCTACTCTATCATCTTGCTTAAATATCCAGTCATCAAAACTAATTTTAATTTCTTTTCCTTTAACTGGAACCAATAAAACATATTCAAATTTGAAAGCTGATCCGTAAGAATAACCTTTAGCTTTTCCAACTACATCGCCAGCTGTTCCCTCATAATTATTTTCATCAAGTTTAATTATTTGCCATTGTCTATTCTGAATTTCTCCATCATCCCAATTAAATTTTTCATCCAAAATTAATTTATTACCATCCCATTTTCCATCTAAATCAGCAGAAAATTGTCTCATTACCTTTCCAGATCTATTTTGAAGAACACCCCAGGCTTTTACATTTCCAGATAAATATTCCTCAATTATCAATTTTGGTTCTTTATTTTTAAAATCTTCAGGTTTCATAGAACTATTATTTGAGCAATTTGTAATTAAGAATAAAGAGATAATCAATAAAATTGAATTTAATAATTTTAAAAAATTTATATTTCTAAACATTTTTATCTATTTTGAATTGAGAATTGTATCAGATCTATATTTTTTGACTTAAAACCTGCTTCACAATATGAAAGATAAAATTCCCACATCCTTTTAAAAGTTAAATCAAATCCCTGCATTTTAATAAGATCCCATTTTTTATTAAATTCCTTTTTCCAAATAGCTAATGTGCTTGCATAATGATCAGCATAGGAGTCATAAGACTTTATTGTTAATCCATTTTTAGAAACATATTTGTTCAAGCTATTTTTGCTTGGAAGAAATCCTCCAGGGAAAATATATTTTTGAATGAAGTCTTGTTTTGTTTTGTACCTATCAAATAAATTATCATCTATTGTAATTGCTTGAATTGCAGCTCTCCCGTCTGAAGATAAATTATTTTTAATAGTTTTAAAGTAACTCTCCAAATAGTTTTGACCTACAGCTTCGATCATTTCGATTGAAGCTATTGAATTATATTTATTTTTTAAATCTCTATAATCTTTAATTTGGATGTTTACTTTTTCATTCAAGCCACACATAAAGATTCTTTTTTTTGCATACTCGAATTGTTTTTTTGAGATGGTAATACAATCCAATTTTACATCATATTTTTTTCCCAAATATTCAGCAAAGCCACCCCAGCCACATCCAATTTCTAAAACTCTGTCACCATTAGTTGGTTTAATCAAATCTATCATTTTTTGATATTTGTTATTTTGAGCTTCGCTAAGATCTTTAATAGTTTCATTGAAAATTCCGCTGGAGTAAGTCAAGGTTTCATCAAGCCATAATGAGAAAAATTCATTCCCTAGATCATAATGTTTTGCAATATTTTTTTTACTCCTATTTTTTGTGTTTTTAATAAATACATTCTTGAAAAAATTTACAATCGGAAAGTCAAGTAATCCTGAAAACTTGTAAATAATTTTTATATTTCTTGCAGTTATTTCAATTAATTTAGATAAATTATCAGTTTCGAATTCTCTTCTCATATAAGACTCAGCTAAACCAATACTGCCACCTTTAATTAAATTAAAAGAAAAGTTTGGTTTTTTAATTTTCAATTTAGCTTTTAAAAAATCTTTAGGATCGCCTAGCCTAAAAACTTTATTTTCATAATTTGTGATTTCTAAATATCCAACCTTAATATTAGAAAGTATGTTAAAAACGAATTTGTCTGAAATTTTATACAAAATCATTAGTCTTCAAAAGATATATTGTTTTTCATTTTAAATTTTTTTTGTATAAACTTTATTCCTTTAGTCCATAATTTAAACGCTTCAAAATGTATCGCTGCAATGATTTTAAATGTCATTAAGGGATGTTTTAAATAAGATTTGATTAACTCTAAAGTTGTAAAATCTTTTCTTTTCCCATCTTGAGAAGCATATAATATTTTTTCGTTTAATTGATATTGATCTATGATTACTGAAATCTTATCTGCAGGTTTTAAAATTCTAAAAAAATAACTACAATTCATTTCAATGAATGGTGAGACATGAAATTTTTTCTCACAATTATGTTTTAATAAATTGTCATTTTCTACTTTAAAAACATAAGTGTGTTGCTCACCAAAAGTATTTTTAACTTCGTATAATATAGATATCAAATCGTTATTATTATTGTACACATAGAAAACACTTAATGGATTAAAAACATATCCAAAGATTCGTGGGTAGCATAAAAGTTTTATTTTAATATTTTCACTACTAATATTATTTTGCTTAAGATTTTTTTTAACCCAATCGATTAAGAGTGATCCATCTCTATCTCCATGATCTTTATCAAAAAAACTAACTAAATTAAATTTATTGTATGAAAAAAAATTAATTGTTTTATCTAATTTTTCTAATTCAGAAAGATCAATTAAAAGCGAAAATACCTTGTACTTAAAAAAATGTATCTTTGGTTTAAATCTTTTATGAATAACAATGCCATTATAGATACAACTAGTCATTTATATTTTTTAGCATTTCAATAGATGACTTTATTCCATCTTCATGAAAACCGTAACCAAAATAACTACCACAAAAAAGAATATTTCTTTTATTTTGTAATTTTTTTAGTTGACTTTGAGAATTCAATGCAGATTGATCAAAATACGGATGAGTAAATCTTACTTTTTTTAAAATTTTCTTCTCATCAATTTTAAAATAAGGATTTAAGGTAAGAAAAATATTTTCATCACATTTAAGGTTTTGTAATAAATTTAACCAATATGTAATTGAATTTTTTTCTATTTCATCCTTTTTGATTGATGAATTCCATGAACACCAAGCTTTTTTATTTTTCGGCATAGCTTGATCATCGATATGAATATAAGCAATATTTTCTTTATATTTATAATTTGATAGTACATTCTTTTCTTGGTCAGTTGGATTGTCAATTATTGATAAAGCTTCATCTGCATGTGTTGCTAAAACAACTTTATCATATCCAAAATATTCACTTTCTCCGCCATAATATAAATCTATACCTGTTGTTTTTGTTTTAATTTTTTTGATTGAATAATTTTTAAAATGTTCACCACTGATTTTTGAAATAATATTTTGAACATAAGTTCTACTTCGATTTGATACTGTGTACCATTGGGGTCTATTTTTTAATTTAAACAAACCATGATTTTGGAAAAATTTTAAGAAAAATCTTAATGGCATTTGACTAGCAGCGCTAGGTGGCATTGACCATATAGCTGAGACCATCGGTATCAAATGATAGTTGATAAACTCTTTTGAAAGATTTTCCTTATTCAAATAATCACCAAGTGTAGTCTCTTGATCAATTTTTTTTATATTATCACATTTTTTGTAAAACTTAATTATATCAAAAAACATTTTGAGGAATCTTAAATTAAACAGATTTGTCATATTCGAAAAAATTCCATTTAATCCTCTACCGCAATATTCGAATGATGATTTTTCAACTGATACAGAAAAAGACATATCGCTTTTTTCAATTGCAATATTATTCTCTTCAAAAAAATTTATTAAATGTGGGTAAGTTGCGTAATTAAATACAATAAAACCTATATCAACTGGAACTTTTTTTGTACCAAACGATAAATCAATAGTATGAGAATGACCACCGAAACGATCTTCCTTCTCGAAAAGATCTACATGATGTTTTTTTGATAAGTAATATGCAGCGCTTAATCCTGATATGCCTGAGCCGACAACAGCAATCTTCATTAATTGTTAAGCTGCATCTTCTTTAAATTCATCTATACTTGGACAAGTACAGAATATATTCTTATCACCATAAACATTATCTACCCTTGCAACTGGAGGCCAAAATTTGTTAGCTCTTAAGAATTTTGCTGGATAAGCAGCTTCTGCTCTTGAGTATTTATGTTTCCAATCATCAGAAGCTAGTTCGCTGTCTGTGTGAGGAGCATTTTTTATTGGATTATCTATTTTATCAAATTCACCTGATTTAATTTTTTCAATTTCCTCTTTAATCTTAATTAAAGTATCACAAAATCTATCGAGTTCTGACAAGCCCTCACTTTCGGTTGGCTCTATCATCATTGTGCCAGCTACTGGCCATGACATAGTTGGTGCATGAAATCCATAATCTATTAATCTTTTTGCAATATCTTCTTCAGTTACTCCTGTCTCTGATTTTATATTTCTAATATCAATAATACATTCATGAGCAACATTTCCATTTGATCCTTTATACAGAATAGGAAAGTGATCTTTTAGTCTATAAGCAATATAATTTGCATTTAATATTGCTACTTCAGTAGCAAGCTTTAAACCTGCTGATCCCATCATTTTAATATACATCCAAGAGATCGCTAGAATACTTGAGCTACCCCAAGGAGCTGCCGAGACTGCTCCGATGCCAGATGTTGGTCCACAATCTTTAATGACCGGATGATTAGGTAGATAAACTTGTAAATGTCTTTTACAAGCAATCGGTCCCATACCTGGTCCTCCCCCACCATGTGGAATACAAAATGTTTTATGTAAATTTATGTGACAGACATCTGGACCAAAATTTCCAGGCTTTGCAACTCCAACTAAGGCGTTTAAATTTGCTCCATCCATATAGACTTGTCCACCATGTTTATGGACTAACTCACAGATATCAGTTATTTTTTCTTCAAATACTCCATGGGTAGATGGATAAGTTACCATTAGTGCCCCAAGATTTTCCGAATGTTGTTCAGCTTTTTTCTTTAAATCATCAAAATCAACATTTCCTTCTTTATCACAATTAACAACTACCACCTTCATTCCAACCATTTGTGCACTTGCTGGGTTTGTGCCATGTGCTGAACTTGGAATTAAACATATATTACGATTAGCCTCACCTCTATCTAAATGATACTTTCTAATAACCATTAAGCCCGCATACTCACCTTGAGCACCTGCATTAGGTTGCAAGGAAACCCCTGAAAAACCAGTTATAGAACGCAACCAATTTTTTAGATCAGTAAATAAATCTCTAAATCCTTCCATTTGTTCAATTGGAACAAACGGATGAGGTTCTGCAAATTCTTTCCATGATATCGGGATCATTTCGGCAGCAGCATTTAATTTCATTGTACAAGAACCAAGTGCAATCATGGTTCTATTCAATGCTATATCTTTATCTTCTAATCTTTTTAAATATCTAAGCATTTCAGTTTCAGAATGATATGAGTTAAAAACTGGATGTTCCAAATATTTTGAAGTTCTTAATAAATTTTTTGGAAGATTAGGTAAACTTGCGGATGGATCTTCTTTTTTGATTGATTCTGCTACATTAAAAATTTTTAAAAGTTGATTTACTCTATATACATTTTTTCTCTCATCAAATGAAACAGCAAGCATTTCGGAATTTACTTTTCGAATATTAACTCTTTGGTTAAGAGCATTCTTATAAATTTGATCAGTCTTTTCTTTAGTAATAATCGTTACAGTATCAAAAAAATTATTCGAATAAAGCTCGTATCCAGATTGTTTTATTTTATCAGCAAAATTTTTTGCTAATTGAGACACTCTTTCTGAAATATTTTTAATTCCATCCGGACCATGATAAATAGCATATGCTGCTGACACAATAGCTAATAAAGCTTGGGCAGTACAAATATTACTCGTCGCCTTATCTCTTCTAATATGTTGCTCTCTCGTTTGTAATGATAATCTATATGCTTTATTACCATGTCTATCAACTGACACACCGACAATCCTTCCAGGCATTGATCTTTTAAACTCATCTTTTGTAGCAAAAAAAGCTGCATGTGGACCTCCATATCCCATTGGAATACCAAATCTTTGAGAGCTTCCAACTGCAATGTCGGCACCAAGTTCTCTCGGCGTTTTTAATTTTGCTAAGGCTAACAGATCACAAGCTAATACCGCCTTACCATTCTTTTTGTGAATTTTGCTAATTGCTTCACTTGGGTCTTTAATATCTCCTAAAGTTCCTGGATATTGTAATATTCCACAAACTAAATCCTCTTTTAGTTGATCTAAAACTTCATCTTCTTTACCAACTAAAACCTTTAAACCCATAGGTTCAGCTCTTGTTTGAATTACATTTATTGTTTGAGGGTGACAATCTTCAGAAACAAAAACTAAATTACTATCTTTTTTATTTAATCTGTGACTTAAACCCATGGCCTCTGCTGCTGCTGTGCCTTCATCTAATAAAGATGCATTGGCAATATCCATTCCTGTAAAGTCAACAATCATTTGTTGAAAGTTTAATAACATCTCAAGTCTTCCTTGAGCTACCTCAGGCTGATAAGGTGTATAGGAAGTGTACCAACCTGGATTTTCTAGTATATTTCTCAAAATTACATAGGGTGTATAAGTTCCATAATAACCCATACCAATAAAATTTGAGAAAACTTGATTTTTTTTCGAAATTGCTCGTAACTTTCTTAACGCCTCGTACTCTGAATTTGAGTCACCAATATTAAGTTCACCTTTAAACTTTATTTTTTCTGGAACAGTATTGTCAATTAAGTCATCTAGTGATTGATAATTTAGCTCTTTTAACATTTTTGATTGGTCTTCTTTTGAAGGACCAATGTGTCTTTTTAAAAAATCTTTTTCTGAATTTGGTAACATTATGCTGAAGTCTCCTTTGCAAATTTATCGTAATCATCTTTATTCATTAAAGTGTCCATTTCTGATGGATCTTTTATTTTAAGTTTAAAAAACCACGCTGAATCCTCTGGATCTTGATTAATCTTTGATGGATCATCTACTATAGCTTGATTGGTATCAACTACCTCACCACTCACAGGGGTATATACATCACTAGCAGCTTTGGTTGACTCGACAACGCCAGCTGTACCATCTTTCTGTACGCTAGAACCCTTTTCTGGAAGTTCTGCAAAAACTATATCACCTAACATCTCCGTAGCATGTTTTGTGATACCAATTGTTGCAACATCTCCATCTAATTTTATCCACTCGTGTTCTTTTGAATATTTTACTTCACTCATTAATTTACCCCTTTGACATAACTTTTTTTATAAAATGGTAAGCTGCAAATACTTGCAGGATGTTTTTTACCTCTGACTTCTAAAAATACTTTGGTATTTTTTTTTGAAAATTCATTTTCCACATAACCCATTGCAACAGGTCCATTAACACTTGGTCCAAATGTACCACTTGTGATTTCTCCAATATGAACATCTGATTGATTAAATATTTTAGTTTTTTCCCTAGCAATAATTCTCCCCTCAGGTTTAATTCCAACTCTTATTTTGCTGACACCATCATTTAATTGTTTAATAATTATGTCAGAGCCAATAAAATCTCCCTTAGAGATTCTTTCTTTTGAAATAGCCCATTTCAAATTTGCTTCCACCGGAGTTTTGTCTTTATCAAGATCATGACCATAAAGACATAAACCAGCTTCCAATCTTAGAGTGTCTCTTGCTCCAAGACCTATCAATTTAGATCCTTTGTTGATTAATTCTCTAGTTAATTGGTCTACAAAATCATTTGCGATTGAAATTTCAAAACCGTCTTCACCTGTATAACCAGATCGCGTAATATAAACTTTCTGATTTTCAAATTTAAACCAGTTTCCAGACATAAAATTAAGATCTTTCACACCATTGATAACATCATTAAGAATCTCTGATGATTTAGGGCCCTGGATGGCAATTAGAGATCTATTTTCATCAAGAACCATTTTGTACTTCTCCTTAAGAAGTTCTTTTAAAATTTTAAAGTCATTGTCTTTACATGCTGCATTTAGTATTATCAAAAAGCCTTCATTTGTTTTTGTGATAATTAAATCATCTTGTATCCCTGCATCTTTGTCCATTAAGAAGCTGTATTTTGAATGATTTAATTTTAAATTTTTAAGATCTAAAGGAAAAATTTTTTCTAAATCTTTAATTAAGTCTTCACCACCATAAATAAATAGCTGACCCATATGGGAAACATCAAAAATACCTGAGTGATTTCTTGTAAACTTATGTTCTTCTACAATACCTTCCGAATATTGTATCGGCATTTGATAGCCTGCAAATTCAACAAATTTTGCATTACAATCTTGATGTAATTGGTACAGCGATGTTTTTTTTGTTTCCATATTAACTCTTTGTACCCATCTGTATATTTGCCTGAGAGTTTTGCTCCTTCGGCGAGAATTAAATCTCTTTCCAGAGTTAATATGTTACGGTCCTTTTTGCCTGAGAGATTCCTGGGTGGTTGCTCCTTCGGCGCTACGATATTCTGTAGTCTCTCCCGTGACGAGATACTCTTACATGTATGGAAAAAAGTCAATCAGAAACAATTTTTTTTTGTTTACTTAAAAGCGAGTAAAATTGTAATAAAACCGCAAAAATTATAATTGCGCCACCTAATAATCCGAACAAAGAGGGTCTTTCACTTACAAAAAGAAATGCCCATATCGGTCCTAGGACAGATTCGGATAACATTATGATTCCTACCATGGCAGACGGTGTTGTTCTTGCACCGATAGTTATAAATATAAAACCAAAACCAACTTGAAAAAAACCTGCGAGAAAACCCAAAAAGATATCATGAGGAGAAATCATTATTTTTGTAGAAAGCAAAAAACCAATTAAACATGAACTCACGCCAGCAACGAACTGGGCTGGCACCATATCCACAGAAGGAAATTTTCTCACAATCATTATTAAAACTGCAAAAGTAATTGGCATTGTAAAAGCTGCAAGGTTTCCAGATAATTCTCCAGGTGATAATGAGTTGCCAACCATTAATAAAACGCCTGTCATCGCCAGACAGATTGAAAACAAAGTAATTGAATTTATTTTTTCCTTGAGGAAAAAATATCCAAATATTGCAAGAAATAGTATTTGTAGTGAAATGATAAAATTAGTATTTGCAACAGTTGTATTGTACATAGCAAAAACATATCCACAAAAGCCAAAAGATAAAATAATTCCACCAACAAATCCTAGTAATCCAGATTTGTAAAACGATTCAATTGTTCTTCCTTTATAACTAATAATTAAGAAAGCCAGAACTGTTAAAGAAAAAAATAAAGATCTCCAAAATAGAATTTGCCATAATGTAGCTCCCTCAAAAGATTTTACAATCAATCCACCAAAACTTAAACTTAAGGCACCTAAAAAAATTAATAATGGTCCAGGTAAGTTTCTAATAAAAGTCATTAAATTTGTGAAATTAAATTTTCCGTCTCCAAGTCATATAGTTTAAATAATGTTTCTGCATCAGCTAATTCAACTTTTTTAAATTTTATCTTTGAACCTGGAGTTAATTGAACCAACTTGTCATAATCCGCACTGATAACAACTCCTATTTTAGGATAACCTCCAATAGTGCCATGATCTGAAAGCATAATAATTGGATTTCCATCTGCCGGTACTTGAATAACACCTTTTAATAAACCTTCCGATTTAATATTCGTATCAACAATATTTTCTATTTTTGGTCCCTCTAATCTCATACCCATACGATCTGATAATTTTGATATTACAAATTCTTTCTCAAAAAAAATTTTTTTTCCTTTGTCAGAAAAATAGTCAAAATTTGTTCCTTGGATAACTCTGATATTTTCAATTTTTGTATTAATGTAATTTAATTTTTTATCACTTAAATTTTTATTGATATTTGAAATATAAATATTTTGTCCATCTTTTATTTTTTTTCCATTATTTGCACCTATGTTTGCTTTTGTGTTAACAGAGCAACTTGACCATTGATAATTTACATCAAATTCACCACTTACTGCTAAATATCCATAAACAGATTTATTAGTGCTTATAATATCTAATTCATCCCCATTTTCTAAAGTGAAAGATTGATAACAATTTCCTTCTATAGCATTATTTTTTTTTTTAATTATAAATTTTACATCTCCCGTTATTGCAAAATTAATATTTTCACCAAAATACTTTAACAAAGGGCCTTGATAGGCAAATTCAATTATTGGAAAATTTAATTCATTACCAACAAGTTTGTTAGAAATTTGAAAGTTTCTATTATCCATTGCTCCACTAAATGGAATACCAATATGATAAAGGTTGTCTCTACCTTTATCTTGAAATGTTGTGTTTATTCCAGCTCTTTTTATTTCAAAATAGTTTTTATTCATCGTTATTGTAATATTGGTCTTTAGTAATTTGCTCAAAAGTAACCAAATCACCTGGATTGATTAAATTTGGATTATTCTCATTAGTGCTATCAAAAATAACTTGTGGTGTGTTTCCAATGATATTCCACCCACCAGGACTTTCAAATGTATAAACATTTGCAAATTGTTCTGTTAATCCAACCGAACCCTTTGGTACTTTTACTCTTGGTGTTTCCAAGCGTTTTGCTTGCAGCTCATTTTCCAGATCACCCAGAAAAGGCATACCTGCAATAAAACCAGTCATATAACAAAAAAATTCCTTACCAAAAAATTTCTCATAAATTTTATCACGAGTTAGTTGTAACTTTTCCTCTAATCTTTTTATATCTAATGAAAAATTTTCATCACAACAAACAGGTATCTTAATTCTATTTGTGTCTAATTTATCATCATTAGTTACATTTAAATTTTCGATTAATTTTTTGATAGTTTGAAAATTTTTTTTTCGTAGATCGAATGAAATAATTAATTTATTATATGAGGGAGTTAAGTTATTTACCCCATCAATATTTTCTTTTTGAATACTTTTAAAATATTGTATTACTTTACTATTTATTTCTTTGTTTACCTCGGACCCAAAATCACAATACAAAGCTGCGTCACCAAGATTAGATATATTTTTAATCATGCCATGTTATACTTACAAATTATGAGTATGGAAATTAATTTAAATTGTGATTTAGGTGAAAAATCAAAACATCACTCAAATAAGTATGATCCAGATTTATTAGAAATCATAAATTCAGCCAATGTTGCTTGTGGCTATCACGCCGGGGATGAACAAACCATGAATCAAGTAGTAAAAATTTCGAAAAAAAATGGAGTGAGTATTGGTGCACATCCTTCTTTTAAGGATCCAGAAAATTTTGGTAGAGAAAGAATGAATCTTTCTGAAAGTGAAATAAAAAAACTTATAATTGATCAATATGAAATTCTTCAAAAAATAGCTTCTAGTCATGGAGAAAGTGTATCTCATGTAAAACCTCATGGAGCTTTAAATAATATGGCATGTGAGGATATTGAGTTAGCTACAATATTAGCCAAAGCTATTAAGGATATTAACAAAGACATAATATATCTTGTGCCTACTGGATCAAAAATGCAAGATGCAGCAAAGAAATTAGACATGAAATTCGCTTGTGAAATATTTGCTGACAGAAATTATGAGGATGATGGCAATCTTGTGTCTAGAAAGAAATCTCATGCATTAATAACCGACCCCGAGCTAGCAAAAAAACATGTATTAAAAATGGTTGAAACTCAGTCGCTTAATTGTCACAGCGGGAAGCAAATACCTTGTGAAATCGACTCTGTTTGTATACATGGTGACAATCTAAATTCATTAGCTACTGCTAAATCGATAAGAGAAAACTTAGTTGAAAATGGTTTAGAATTAAAAACCTTAAACAAAATGAAAAAATTTATTTAATATGAAAAAAATTATCTTATCTTTATCTATAATTTTCTTTATCACAACAAATATTTTTGCAGCTGGTTCGTCTTCTAGCGGATCAGGTTCAACAAAAACAAACTATGACAAAGCGGTAGTGCATATAAAAAGTGCTAAAAAATTCGAAAAAAAAGGAAAATTAGAAAAAGCACAAAAAAGTTATGCAAAAGCGCAAAAGCTTTTAATCAAATCAAATGAAAAAAAACCTGGTAAAGCTGATACTCTTAACTACTTAGGTTTCACAACTAGAAAGCTGGGTGATTTTAAGAACGGTGAAAAGTATTACCTTCAAGGTTTAGCTGTTGATCCGAAACACAAAGGTATTAATGAGTATCTAGGTGAATTGTATGTTGCAACTAACAGACATAACCTTGCAGTTGAAAGATTGGAAGTATTAAAAAATTGTAATTGTAAAGAATATAATCAATTAAAAAGTATAATTGCTGGAGAAAAAATATCTAAATATTAAATTGATTTATTTATAATCTTTAATGTTGTAATTTTGTGAATGTTAAATAAAATTTTTTTATCATTTTTTTTTATATTTTTTATCGTAACAACATCAAATTTATATGCTAACTCTCAAGGTTACAGGGATGAACTGCCAGAATTAAAAAGATTAACAGATTTATCTATAGGGATTCGTCGTATTAATAAAGGTTTAAAATACGAAAAAAAAAATAAATATAAAAAAGCAAATAAAATGTACACTGAGGCAATAAATTTTTTGCTTGAGGCAAATAAAAATCAAAACATTGATCCAAATATATTTTTTTATCTCGGTTTTGCTTATAATAAATTAAAAAATTATGAAAACGCAGAAATTTATTACTCTCTGGGCTTAACATTAGATCCAAAAAATTCTTATATCAATTTATATATAGGAGAGCTTTATCTAAACACTAGAAGAGTAAATCTTGCTGAAGAAAGATTAAAAGTTTTAAGTGATTGCAATTGTATAGAATATAATGAGTTAAAAGAATCTATATCAAAATTCTGAAATTAATTTAAATTTTTAACCATCTTTTCAGGCATCCATAAAGCTATTTCGGGAAATATAACTACAAGTACGACTGCTAATATCATTAACAAAAATAAGGGGAAAGCACTTTTTGCTATAAAAGCCATATCTTTGTTAGCCATTCCTTGAAGAACAAATAAATTAAATCCAACCGGAGGAGTTATTTGAGCCATCTCAACAACAATAACAAGAAATATACCAAACCAAATCATATCAAAGCCTGCTTGACGTATCATGGGTTCTATAATCGCCATTGTTAAAACAACTGCAGAAATTCCATCAAGAAACATTCCAAGAATGATGTAAAAAATCATCAAAACTAAAATTAAAACATATGGAGAAAGTTCCATGCTCTCAATCCATAATGCTAAATTCCTAGGAAGTCCTGTAAATCCCATAGCAAGAGATAAAAAAGTAGATCCAGCTAATATGAATGCAATCATGCATGAAGTTTTTGTAGCACCTAGCAACGAAGATTTAAATGTCTCAAAACTCAAACTTTTTTGAAAGTAAGATAGTATTAATGAACCCACAACACCCAAAGACGCAGCCTCTGTAGCTGTTGCAATTCCAGTGTAAATAGAACCAATCACAGCTGAAATAAGTAAAATTACTGGTAATAGTTGTTTTGAGCGTTTTAATTTTTCCAAAAAACTGTAATCTTGGAAAATTTTTGGCATTTCTTTTTTATTGATTAAAGACCAAATAATTACATACGTCATAAATATCAAAGCTATCATTATTCCAGGAATTATTCCTGCTATAAATAATTTAGCTATAGACTCTTGGACTGTAACTCCATAAATAATTAATATTATTGAAGGTGGAATTAATAAGCCTAAAGTTCCAGATCCAGCCAAACTTCCAAGTAAAATTTTTTCTGGATATTTTCTTTTTCTAAGCTCTGGTATCGACATTTTTCCAACTGTTGCAACAGTTGCAGCTGAAGATCCTGAAATTGCAGCAAATAAAGCACATCCCACAACATTTACATGTATTAATCCTCCAGGTAATTTTTGCATCCAAGGTGATAAACCTTTAAATAAATTTTCTGACAGTCTTGTTCTAAAAAGTATCTCTCCCATCCATACAAATAAGGGTAATGCAGTCAAAGTCCAAGAAGAGGAGGTCCCCCAAATAGTAGTTGCCATCGCATCACCAACGGGTCTAGATGTAAATAACATCATTCCAATTGCAGAAACACCAATCATGCTTAATGCTACCCAAATGCCAGTTCCTAAAAAAAATAATAAAACACTAATAAAAAAAATTGTTAAAAAAATTTCGGTCATTTTTTGAATAAATTAAGAATAAATTGATGAAAAACACATATAAAAAAAATTAATGAGCCTAATGCAACAGTAGTTTGTGGTATCCAGATTAATATTTCATCTGCTCCCTCACTTCTTTCTTGGAATTGATAGGAAATAATTAGCATCTTAATAAAATAAAAAGATAGATAACCTGAAAAAAATACCGCGATACTTAAACACCAAGTTTCAACTATTTTTTTTTTTAATCCTGATAATTTTTCTAAAAAAAGTGTAATTCTTATATGGCCACCTTCAACGAAAGTGTATGATAAAGCAAAAAAAGAGGCTGAAGCCATGCAGTAGCCTGAATATTCTGCCAGTCCTCTAATATAAAAACCAAAAATTCTAGAAGATATACCTATAAGTATAAAAGTTGCTATTAAAATCAAAAAAAAAGCAGCTATATATCCTGAAAATTTGTAAAGTTTATTTAAATTCTTATCTATAGATTTAAGCATAATGAAATAAGGCCATCTAAAAATTATTGATGGCCTTAAATTTAAGACTATTAGTTATATTATTTGTAAGCTGATAAAACTGCAGCACCTCTTGATCCAGCTTTTTGAGACCATTCTTTTGCCATTGTCTCTCCAACTTTAACAAAATGAGCTTGTAATGATGAATTAACTTTACCTACAATCATTCCTGCTTCAGCTAGTGCTTTTTTATCCCCCACATTACCTTGTTTAGATAACTGCCAACCTTTTCTTTCAGCTAAGGCTGCTTGTTGCATAACTAAATCTTGAGTAGCTTTATCTAATTTATTCCAAGAATCTTTATTGACTATTACCATATTCTTAGGAAACCATGCAGCAATGTCATAAAAATATTTAACCCCATTTTCCCAAATTTTAGAATTTTTACCTGTGGTTGGTGAAGTAATCATGCTTTCAACTGCACCTGTAGAAAATGCTTGACTAATTTCAGCAGCTTCAATTTTTGTTGGAGACATTCCTGTCAACTCTGCAATTCTTATTGTTGCGGAGTTATATGCTCTAAACTTTAACCCTTTTAAATCATTAACAGAATTTATTTCTTTTTTACTATAAAGTCCTTGAGCTGGCCAAGGCACAGCATATAAAAAGATTAAACCTTTTGAGTCTAGACTTTTTACCAGTTCAGCTTTAGAGGCTTTATACAATTTCATAGCATCTGAATATGATGTCGCTAAAAAAGGCTGTGAGTCTATTTCCAACAAAGGATCTTCTTTTCCTAAAGCTGACATAAATCTTTCACCTATTTGAGCTTGGCCAGTTCTGACAGCTCTAAATATTTCTCCACCCTTGAACAATGAACCACCTGGATGAGTAACAATTGTTAATTTACCACCACTTTTTTCCGTCACATTTTTTGCAAACTCAGTTGCATTTGCTGAGTGAAAATTTCCTGCACCATATGCAAGAGCCATGTCCCATTTTTCTGCAATAGCAAAGTTTATTGACAAAATTAATGAAACCAAAATCGCAAAAATATATTTTACTAACTTCATTTAACCTCCATTATTTTTAAAATTACTTATTTCATTATGGATTAAATATTTAATCAATAAAAAAAAACACTACTTTTAATTGAATTATTAAATATTTTTTATATTATGCGAATATTTTGTTAGAAGAATCAATCATACTTATCCAGATTATCTTTATTGATATCATACTGGCTGCAGATAACGCAATAATAATTGGGTTAATTGCTTCTAACTTTGTACCAAAAAATAGAAGACAGATAATTTTGTGGGGTGTCGCAGGAGCTTTAATATTTAAAATTATATTTGCTTTGTTTGCCACATATCTATTTAAATTCTATTTCATAAAAATATTAGGTGGTTTACTTTTAATTTGGATTGTAAATGATCTAAGAAAGGATTTATTTGAAATAAAAAAAGTAAAATCCCCAACAAAAAAATCTAAGGAACCATCTTTTATCAAGAGCATATATAAAGTTTTATTTGCAGATATTACAATAAGTTTTGATAACGTAATTGGGGTTGTTGGAGCCTCTAAAGGAAATTTTGGTTTTATGATATTTGGTTTAGTCCTTTCAGTGATTCTTACTGGAGCACTTGCTACCTATCTTGCTAATTATATTCAGAAACATTTATGGATCGCTTATGTAGGTTTAGGTTTCATACTTCTTGTTGCTTTACAACTTGTAATTGGAGGTCTTGTTGATTTAGACATATTAGCAATTAATGAAGAATTTAAAAAATACTTTTAAATTCTTAAAAATCATAATTAATTGTATCAAAACTTATTTCATCATTTATTTTGTGTTATAAAATAAGATAATTTGCCTGTTGAAAATTTCAATTAAATTAGATTTAATCTAATTTTATAAATTGTTAACAATAACTAGAGGTAATAATGAAAAAACTATTCATAGCAGCATTTATCTTTGTCTCTACATTTACGACAAATATTTTTGCAGATGTTAAAATGGGAATTATTTTAGGATTTACTGGTCCTATTGAATCCCTTACACCAGCGATGGCAGCTTCAGCTGAATTAGCTTTTAAAGAAGCTTCAGACTCAGGTTCGTTACTTGGTGGAGAAAAAATTTCAGTAATAAGAGCAGACTCAACTTGTGTTGACTCAGCAGCAGCTACTGCAGCAGCTGAGGGTGTAATTTCACAGGGAGTTGCAGCCATAATGGGTGCAGATTGTTCGGGTGTAACAGGTGCAATAGCTTCTAATGTTGCGGTACCTAATGGAGTAGTAATGATTTCTCCATCTGCAACCTCACCAGGGTTAACTACTCTTGATGATAAAGGATATTTCTTTAGAACAGCACCATCTGATGCAAGAGGTGGACAAATTTTAGCTGACATAACTAAAGATAGAAAAGTTAAAAGTGTAGCAATAACATATACAAACAACGATTATGGAAAAGGTTTGGCAGATGTTTATAAAGCAGCCGTTGAAGCACATGGTATTAAAGTAACTACGGTTAATGCTCATGAGGATGGTAAAGCTGATTACTCTTCAGAAGTTGCAACGCTTGCCTCAGCAGGGGGAGATGCTGTAGCTGTTATAGGTTATCTTGACCAAGGTGGGAAAGGAATTATCCAAGCTTCTTTAGACTCAGGTGCTTTCGATAGATTTATTTTATCAGATGGTATGATAGGTCAGTCATTAGTCGATGCTTTTGGTAAAGATTTAAAAAAATCTTTTGGTTCAATGCCTGGATCAACTGGCAAAGGAGCAGGAGTATTCGCAAATGTAGCAAAAGCTGCAGGTATTGATAGTTCCGGTCCATATACTGGAGAGTCTTATGATGCAGCTGCTTTGATTGTTTTAGCAATGCAAGCAGGTAAATCAGCTGATAGATCATCTATAGCAAAAAATGTTATGGATGTTGCTAATGGTCCTGGAACAAAAATTTATCCAGGTGAACTAAAAAAAGGTTTAGATTTATTAGCTAAAGGTAAGAAAGTTGACTACGAAGGTGCAACTGGAGTAACTTTTACTAAAGTCGGTGAAGCTGAAGGTTCATTCTTAGAACAAGAAGTTAAAGGCGGAAAATTCAAAACTAAAAAGCAAAGATAATTTTATTATCTTAAATTGAAACCCCCAGCATTAATTTGTTGGGGGTTTTTTTTAAAAAAACAAATATTTATCAGCCATATATAAAGCCCAAGCTATAGCTGCACCTGTAATAATATATTTCATATTTTTATTTTATTTCTATTCTCTCAGGAAGTATACCCTTTGGTCTATACCTCATAATTAATAATAGCCCTATTCCCATCATTAAAAATCTAAAATAAGGAACACTTTCAATTAAATGAACTTTTAAGAAATGAGTATCATCTAAACCTGATGTTGTTAAATTGACTAAATATAATCCAATAGGTGCTGACTCAATCCATAAAAACCAAACTACAAAACCACCAAGAATTGCACCAAAATTATTACCACTACCTCCCACAATAACCATCACCCAAATTAAAAAGGTATATCTCATTGGTCTATAGCTACCTGGGGTAAATAATCCATCTTGTGTTACTAACATTGCACCAGCAATTCCAACTATAGCTGAGCCTAAAACAAAAATTAGTAAATGTTGCTTAACAACATTTTTGCCCATAGCATTAGCTGCTTCTTCATTATCTCTAATAGCTCTCATCATTCTTCCCCAAGGAGAATAAAGAGCTTTCTGAGTTAGAATTAAAAGAATGATGACAACAACTAAAAATAAACCTGTATAACAAAGTTTCACAAAAATTGATGATCCTTCAATTACAAATTGGTTTAGAGTAGCTTGTCTTTCAGTAAAATCAGAAATCAAACTTAGTTTACCAGAATTAAATTTTTCAACTAAATTTATGAACCAGTCCGTTTGTTGTAAATTTACCTCATAAGGTGCAGGACGTTTTAGTCCAATTACATTTTTAACTCCTCTTGTCAGCCAATCTTCATGTTTGATAATTGCAATGACAATTTCCGATATCAACAGTGTGGCTATAGCTAAGTAATCAGCCCTTAAACCTAAGGCAACTTTACCTATTACAAATGCTAGTCCACCAGCAAACAAAGCACCTACTATCCAAGAAAAAATAATTGGTAAACCAAAACCTCCAAGGAAACCAGTTTTTGCAGGATCTACTTCTTCAATAGCTTCAATACCTGGCTCAGATACAAAACGTATAATGATAATTCCTAAAATTATAATTGTAGCAATAATATAAGTTCTTTTTTTTGATTTTTCGTATTTTTTTAAAACATATCTAACTGCTAGTACCATTCCTACAATAAGTAATAGACTAAACAAAATATTAAGGCCACCTGCACTCCAAGCTTCTTGAACTGGATTAACGGATATTAAAACTGCAGCCAAACCTCCTAAGGCTGTATAACCCATTATTCCAAAGTTAATAAGACCAGCATAACCCCACTGGATATTAGCACCCATAGTCATAACAGCTGAAATTAAACAAAGATTAAATATTGATAAGGCGATATTCCAAGACTGAAATATACCAACAAGGATAATCAATCCCATCATAATGCTATAAGCTGCAATTACGTTTAAATTTTTTCTCACAACACCTTCCCTTTAAAAATTCCAGATGGTCGATATAACAATACAATTACCAATATAGAGAAAGACACTGCAAATTTGTAATCAGTTGAAAGTAATTGAACTAAACTATCTGGTTCCATACTTTCTGGTAAAACATACATAAAAAATTTCTTGTAGGCATATGTCAAAAGTATTTCCGAAAAAGCAATTACGTAGCCTCCTAAAAAAGCCCCAAATGGATTTCCAATTCCGCCAACAATTGCAGCAGCAAATATTGGAAGCATATTGTTAAAATATGTAAAAGGCTTAAAGCTTTTATCTAAGCCATAAAGTGCTCCTCCAATTGTTGCTAAAATTCCAGCAATAATCCAAGTTACCATTACTATTTTTTTTGGATCAATACCTGAAAGTAATGCCAAGTCCTCATTATCAGAATAAGCTCTCATACTTTTTCCAGTTTTAGTTTTATTTAAAAACCAAAAAAGGGTTGAAACAAGAATAACAGTAACAAAAATTGTGATAACTTGTGTTGATTTGATTGCTAATCCTTCATTCAAGCCTGTCATATCTTTAAATTCCCCTGCTCTAATTAAAAATTTTTCACCATCAAAAAATCTTCTATCAGACGGGCCTATTATTATTCTAACTACTGCTTGAGTTACAAACATTACACCAATACTAACCATAGCTAGTTGTACTGGTGGACTTTTATTTATTCTATAATATTTAAAAACGAATTTATCTATTAGAAGCATATAACCAATCATTAAAATTACTGCAAAAGGAATAGCTAATAGTGCTGTAGGCAATACACCAAGACTTATACCAATCGATTGGAAATACCATGTGAATAAAATTGTAAACATTGTTCCAAAAGACATCATGTCTCCAGTTGCAAAGTTAGCAAATCTTAAAATTCCATAAATTAAAGTTACAAAAATTGCGCCTAATGCTAATTGAGATCCGTATGTAAGAGCTGGAACAAAGATATAATTCAATAAAAGAATAATTGCATTTAAGAGATCCATTTTAACCACCTAAAAAAGAGATTCTTACTCTTGGATCATTCAATAATTCTTTTCCTGTTCCAGAATAACGATTTTCACCTGTAACTAAAACATATCCTCTATCAGAAATATTTAATGCCTGTTTTGCATTTTGTTCAACCATTAAAATAGCAACATTAGTTTTTTTAACTTTTACTATATGATCAAACAATTCATCCATCACAATTGGTGAAACACCTGCGGTTGGTTCATCTAACATTAGAACTGAGGGTTTAATCATTAATGCTCTACCTAAGGCTACCTGTTGTCTTTGTCCTCCTGATAACTCACCAACAAGTTGGTTTCTTTTTTTATTTAGAATTGGAAATAAATCGTAAATTTCATCAATAACTGTTTTGTAGTCACTATTAATTAAAAAAGCTCCCATTTCTAAATTTTCTTCAACAGTCAGACCTGGAAAAACATTTTTTGTTTGAGGAACAAATGAAATTCCCTCTTTTACTCTATTTTGAGGAGATAAATTTGAAATATCCTTTCCATCAATTATTACAGATCCAGATTTTAAATTTAATAAACCTAACATTGCTTTCATTGCTGTAGATTTTCCAGCTCCATTAGGTCCTAAAATTGAAACTATTTCTCCTCTATCAACATTAACAGAGCATGAATTAATTATGTCTGGACCATTTCCATATCCACCAGTCATTTTATTCCCTTCAAAAAATGCCATTAATTATTTTCCTCTGATCTTGATCCTTTGCCCAAATAACTTTCTATTACTTTTTCATTTTTTTTTGCATCCTCGACTGAACCTTCGAAAAGTACAGAACCCTCGGCCATAACGATTACTGGATCGCATAATCTTCCTATAAAATCCATGTCGTGCTCAATCATGCAAAAAGTATAACCTTTTTCTTTATTTAACTTCTCTATAGCAGTACCAAGATCTTTTAGTAAAGTTCTATTAACACCCGCACCAACTTCATCCAATAAAACTAATTTAGCATCTACCATCATTGTTCTTCCTAATTCTAATAGTTTTTTTTGGCCTCCTGATAAATTTCCTGCTAACTCATTTTTTAAATGACTTAAATTAAGAAATTCTATAACTTCAGATGCTTTTTCTTTTATTTGACCTTCTTCTTTAGCAACTATTGAAGGATTTAATAAAACATTCAATAATTTTTCTCCAGATTGATTACCTGGGACCATCATTAAATTTTCTAATACAGATAAGTTTGTAAATTCATGAGCTATTTGAAAAGTTCTAAGTAACCCTTTAGAAAATAATTCATACGATGGGACATTGGTTATATTTTCATTATTAAATAAAACGTTTCCATTTGAGCATTTTATATTACCCGCAATTAGATTGAATAAAGTTGTTTTTCCAGATCCATTAGGACCAATAATGCCTGTGATAGTTCCTTTTTTAACTTTTAAAGAACAGTCTGAAACTGCTGCTAAACCCCCGAAATATTTTGATAAATTTTTAATTTCTAAAATATTTTTAGACATTAATTATCTATTTAATCTTTTATTTACTACATTTAAAGTATCTGTAATTGATTTAAAAACTTTTTTTTTTCTCATCTCTTTTAACCCTTGCTCATTTAATCCTTTCGGTGTTTGAGACTCTTTTACTAAAAGTTTTAATTGTTTTTTTGAATTCGCAACAGCATCTTCAGATAAAGCTAAAAATAACGTAGTTAAATACTTCTGTGCATCTAATCTCTTAATTCCTTTTTTCACTAACCAATTACTCATAACATTGAGTATTTCGTAGTAAGATGCCATCATACCTGAAATAGACCAAAAATTTTTAGATAACTTTTCATTTTTTATTTCAATAGTTGATCCAATTTGATCAAAAAATGCTTTAATTTTTTTATTTGGTGGATAAATAGGAATTGGCCCTTTCTTTAATGCTATTGGTGGCAAAGGTATAGCCCTAATAATATTCGCTTTTACTTTAATCATCTTCTTAAGATCTGGAAGAGTAATTGTCGAAATTAAACTAATAATTGTTTGTTTAGTTTTAAATCTTAACTTACTGATTATCTTTTGGCCAACTGTGGGCGTTACTGCTAAAAAAATCCAATTTGACTTATCAACAATTTCTTCGTTATTTTTAGCTATTCTTACTTGTTTAAATTTTTTTGAAAGTTTTTGAGATAATGTTCTGTTTCTAGGTGAAACTAAAATTTTTTCAATCTTTATTTTTGAATTACAAATACCTGTTATGATTGAATAAGAAATTTTTCCAGTGCCAATAAAACCCAGTATCATGATAACAATATATCAACTTAAATTATTTTAGGTAAAAAAAAAGCCCTCATACGAGGGCTTTTTAATTAAAAAATTTTAAATTTAAAATGATTTACCAATTGAAACTCTTGCACCATATCCTTCGATGTCTTTGGCTTTTATTGATTTATTGCTATCTTCAGTGTTTGTTAATGTAACGCCATTGAAATCCATTAGATTACCTTCAGCTCTTACAAACATTCCATCTTCAAGCTCGTGGTTATATCCAATACCAATTATAGTACCATCTAAAGTAGTATCACCATACTTACCACCTGTGCCTAAGTTTTCATTAGTTTTAACATCAACTTCTGTGTATCCAATTTTAAAATATACACCTACATCGCTTTTAATTAATGCATAAATTGTTCTCATATCATCAAATGAAACATCAACTGTGTTAGTTACGTTTGATCCTGGGTAAGCACCAGTGACTTGAACGTTTTCAGTTGTTTCTGAGTCTAAACCATGAGGAACATAGTCTAATCCAATTGCGGCATTATCATTAATTTGTGCTTCTACAAAAATTGATCCGATTCCAAGCAGTGCTTCAGCCTCATCTTCTGTAGATAGTTTCGTCACTTTTGTAGATGAAGCGTTTGAAACGTGATCTCCTGAAAATATCTCTTCACCGGCTGCCTCAAAAATTCCACCAGTTAAAGATACCCCAAGATTAACTCCATTTAACTGAACAGCATTTACGTAAGTTGTAAAACTGAAAAAAAATGAAATTATTAATATTAGTTTTCTCATATTCACCCTTATTAAATTAATCCTATAGTTATAATTTATTATTTAGTCCAAGATTTATACATCAAACCCTAAGAATAGTGGAGTAAAAGTAGAGATATAAATACAAAAAAGTAAATTGTTGTATAATTGCAACATAAAATATTAAGTAAAATAAGGCTTTTAGAACTTAATTATTTTTAAAACAACTTTAAATTGACTAAAAAAAGGATCCTCTAATTCTCATAAGTTCCCTTGATAATCCTCGATTCTCTTTAAAGGGTCTTCTTCCATGTAACCAAAAATAATTATTCGCAATTATAATTGAGCCTACTGGAAGCTCAGTAATAACTTTATTTTTACTCTCCTCAAGTAAGTCAGATAATTTTTGTAAAAAATTTCCTTGTTCCATATTTTTTGGCTCAGGAAATTGATCTATATAAGAAATTTGGGGTTTTCCATTTTCATCTGCAGAAAATATGGGGTGCTCTACTTTGTAATTGATATTTTTACTTTTTGGAGATCCCCAAATAAAATTTTGTTTACCTACAGGGTCATTATATAATTCCTCACAATACTCCCAATCATCAAGATGCAACATTGCAGTTTCCCCACCCTCGACATTTTTTTCCTCTAGCTTAGCCATTAACAACCAATCAGTTGTCTCTTTTACATAAGTTCCATCAGTATGAAGATCCATATTTATATAAGCTTTACGCAAATAAGAATCACTTTTGTCCTCATGTTTTACATGAAATCTAGCGTAATATTTTCCAGCCATAGAGTCATGATTTGGATTTCCTATTAAATAAGCTATAGCAGTTGATAGCTTTACCAAAAAAGTATCATTAATGATTGAATTATTTTTTTTTTCAGTGCTTATTATTATACATCCTAAATTTCTATCTTTTACAACTTTATTTAGTAAAACTCCTAATTTATTTTGTGTCAAATCATCAAGACTTTTTGCAATTGTAAATCTAGTGAAAGGTTTATACTCTATAGCTGTTAAATCAAATTTTTTGAATGGGAAAATTAATTTATCAATAGTTTCGTGTTTAATCTTTATATCGATAATTCTATTTGACAAAAAATTTTTTGAAATTTCAAATCCTTTTATATCTTCAATCATAAATAATTAGCTAGTAATGACATTATAATAGCAGAGAAAAGAGTGGGGTAAACTAAATTTTTTCTTGTTAAAAAAAAAAGTAAAATCGACAAAAAAACTACAAATACTCTAACTATCAAATCTACATCAGATAAATTTCCAGAAGGAAAAATAACTATTCTCGCAATTAATGCTGCCAACGTTGAATATGCCAAGCAATTAAACCACCTAAAGATTTTAGAGTTCTCTTTAATATTTTCTGAAGTGATGACTCCTAAAAATCTTGACAAAAATGTCGCTAAAGATGTTACTAAAATTACCAAAATTATATTACTCGCCATTTATTTCTCCGATTAAAAAAGCAATACTCCCCGCAACAATACCGCCAAATAAAATACACCATTCAGGAGATATAAAATAAAAAGATGGACCTAGAATTGTACCTAAAATTATAGATAAGCTTATTTTTATTGTTTTCATAGATCCGACCATCATGCAGGTAAAATAAATTGGATTTATTATAGCTAATCCAATTAAAATATCTTTATTTAAAAAATCAGATGCAAAATAACCAACGATCGTGGAGATAATTGCTACTGACCATGTTGCCATACCAATACCAATCCAAAAATCTATTCGAAATTCTTTTTTTACTCCCTCATATTTATCTTTCATTATTAACCAAGAGGAAACTGCAATAAAATGACATGACAAATAATATTTCCATCTGGGTTGAGATTTATGTATTAACAATGGCATCAAAGACACTGTCATTGGATAAAGTCTTGCATTAACTAACCAGACAGCAATAAATATATTTATTAATGATGCTCCAATTATCATTGACTCAGCCATTATTAATGAACCAGGCAATGCGTACGTTAAAAAAGTGGAAAAAATACTTTCTTGTATAGTAAATCCAATATTTTTTAAAAGTGCTCCTATTGCAATAAAGCTTGCTCCCAATGCGATAGCAGGACTTCTAGCTCCTTTTATTGAATAAAATCCTTTTAAAAAATATTTTGCGTCAATCATTATCCGCCAAGAAATAGGCGACCAACATCAGGATTACTTAAGAGTTCATCTCCTTTACCAGCAATTGCAGTTTGTCCAGAAACCAAAACATAACCAATATCAGCAAATTCTAAACCTTTTTTTGCGTTCTGTTCTACTAAAATAATTGTTTTTTTCTCATTCTCTTGAAGATCTCTTAAAATTTCAAAAACCATTTCGATATATCTTGGCTCGAGACCAATCGAAGGCTCATCAACTAATAAAACAGATGGCTTCATGACTAATGCTCTTGAAATTTCTAATAATCTTCTCTCACCTCCAGACAAAACTTTTGCAGGTTGATTTCTTCTATTCCTTAATCTTTCATACTTTTGAAGTATTCGCTCAGCCTCTTCAAATGACTCATCTGTTTTATCTTTAATAAATCCACCCATTAAAAGATTTTCCTCAACAGTCATGTCAGGAAAAACAGAATTATCTTGTAAAATATATGCAATCCCAACTGATCTCAATTTTTCTGCCGGTGATAAATTAGTTATTTCTTTTCCCTCAATTTCTATTTTTCCAGAAAATATATTTGTAAATCCATAAATTGAATGAAGAATGGTTGATTTACCAGCACCATTTGGACCAATTAAACAAAGTGATTGAGCCTTACTAACGTAAAGATTAAAATTATGAAGAATTTCCATTTTTCCATAACCGGCATTCATATTTTTAATAGTAAGATGAATATTTTTTGGTGAAAGTTTTCTTAAATCATCTGCTTGAGGAGCTTTTCCTAATACTTCATATTGATTAGACATTATTGTGCCCCCAAGTATGCATTAATTACTCTTTTGTCATTTTTAATCTCATCCGGCGTTCCGTTTGCAAGAAGTTTTCCATGGGCCAAACAATAAATGCTTTCTGCTAATTGCATTATCACTCGCATATTATGCTCAATTACTAAAAGAGTTATGCCAAAATCTTGATTAACTTTAATCAACCTATCAATAATCCCATTAATTAAAGTTGGGTTTATACCTGCAGTGGGCTCATCTAGAAGAAGCATTTCTGGTTCATTCATTAAAGCCATTGCAAGTTCCAGTAATTTTTGTTGTCCAAAAGACAAATCACCAGCTCTTAATTTTCTTTTTTGGTAAAGCCCAACAAAATTTAAAAGATTCTCTGCTTTTTCTGTCAAATCTTTTGGGATCTTAGAAAATATCTTTAATATACTTTCATCACTTCCTTTGTGGCTTATAAGCATATTGTCTACACAATTTAATTTTCCGTAAATTCTAGTCTGTTGAAAAGTTCTCAATAAACCAAGTTTAGCTATTACAGGAACAGGTAATTCAGAAACCTCTTTACCATTAAATTTAATTGAACCTTGATCTATTGGATAAGTTCCAACTATTGAATTAAATAAAGTTGTTTTTCCAGAACCGTTTGGACCAATCAGTCCAAATATTTTTCCCTTTTCCACTGACATAGAAATGTCAACATTAGCCTTAACACCGCCAAAAGATTTACTTACATTATTTACCTCTAAAATACTCATTTCAGTTCTACCTGTGCTTTTCTATCTGCCTCATCAACAACCTCTCCAAATCGTTCAGGATATTTTTCTCTCAACCATCCCATAATTCCCTCTGGGAAATAAATAACAATGACAACTATCAAAACTCCTAAAGCAACATATTGCCAACCTAAAAAGAATGTCCAAAATCCTTCTTTGAAAATATGAAATACAGTGGCTCCAATAATAGGACCCCATAAAGTTCCCTTGCCGCCTAGGATCGCCATCAAGACCATAAATACACCCATCTCTCTTCCGTCAAACGCAACATCGGTAGAGTCTATATAACCAACAAGTCCGCCCATTATACCTCCTGCTAAACCACAGAAAAATGCTGATATCATCCAACCAATTATTTTATATTTCATCGTTTCAATTCCCATCGCCTCAGCTTTATCTTCATTATCTCTGATTGCATTAAGAATTAATCTAAATCGTGTTGAATAAATAGCTCTCACTGCTATGAAAGTGAGAACGAGCGCACCAAAACTTAAAAAGTAAAAGAATTCCCCCCTTGCCTCTAACCCACCAACATTTGGAAAAGGTGGAGTTGTAAAACCTTGCCCTGCTCCAATAATCTCTATTCCTCCAGAAATTTCTCCAGCAGCAACCCCTAAACCTAAAGTGCAAATTGCAAAGTAATGTCCTCTTAATCCTAAAATTGCATAACCGATTAGTCCTGCAACAATTGTTGGGACAACTGCAGCAACCACAAGTCCAGCTGCCATTCCTTGAAAAAATTGTGAAGGCGTATGAACGAAAGTTTTTTCTCCTCCACTTTCCGTCCATTCTGCTAGTGGAAAAAACATACCCACTTGCACAGAGGCACACAAATACATTCCTAAACCATAGAATAAAATGTTACCAAATGTGTTATATCCCATTTCACCACCCTGAATATTCCAAGTAGTTGCTAAAACAATTAGTACACAAAGAATTGATAATTGAACTTTAAATGCTGGGAAAATAAATGGAGCAGCCAGCCCAAATATTAAAATTGTAGCGTATAATATTATATTTTTATTCATTATTTTCTAGATACCAGTTTTGTAAATCCTTTATTTGGACAGTAAGTGTAATCATTATCATCTATTATTTTTCCTGATTTTTTTCCTCCCATAGGAACAAGAGCCCATCTAAAAGTAAGACATTTTTTTTCATCACCTATCTTTTTGATAGTTAATCTTTTCTTCATGCCAATTCTTTTTTTCGGATAATCATAACCTGAAAAGAATTCACGTGTTTCACCTTCTTTCCAAACTCCAAGAGGAAATTTACATCCCCTATCTATAGCGATTACAACACCATTACTTCTTTTTCGACTGTCCCAAACTCTACCTAAACATTGACCATTATTTGTGATTGTGAAGTATTGAATTTTTGAACCTCTTTTTCTCTCATAAACTTGGATTGTTTTGCCTGTTTTTTTATTTTTCCAATTAATCGGTCCTGTAACCTTTAATTTACCACCATGTTGTTTGTTATTTACCTCATAAAAT
This sequence comes from uncultured Pelagibacteraceae bacterium, assembly GCA_902571915.1. Lineage (GTDB taxonomy): Bacteria > Pseudomonadota > Alphaproteobacteria > Pelagibacterales > Pelagibacteraceae > Pelagibacter. The sequence continues at coordinate 24,123 of CACGDY010000001.1, read as the reverse complement.
TTAAGTTCATTTGATCCTGTTGATGGTATTCCAAGCCATAATTCAATAGGAATAAACCTCTCTTTAGCGTATGAAGAATTAGTAAAAATAAATATGAATATTAAAAAGAATATTTTTTTCATTTTAAATACTCTCTTTTTCTTGAAAGTTTAAATCTTCTATAAACAAGAATTAAAACCAATAATAAAAATACTGAACCTATTCTAAATTCTGTACCTAATATGTAATCAGCAAACTCTTCAAATACACCAAGGCCCATGCCTGACATTGCAACGCCGGGTAAATTGCCAAGACCAGCAACGATAACAATCATGAATGATCTTATTGTGTAAGGTAATCCCATATAAGGATGAATTGTAAAAGTAATTGAAATTAGTGCACCCGCAACTCCGCAAAGCGCAGCATTTAATCCAAAAGTAGCTGCATAAACTTTTTCAGTATCTACCCCTAAAATCTTTGCAGCTCTTGCATTTTGAGCTGTTGCTCTGATTGCTCGACCGAGTTTTGATTTTTTCATGTAAATTACCAAACAAATAGCAAAAACAATACTAACGAATGCAGAAAATATCTTTGAGTTTGGTAAAACTACAGCGCTATCGAATAAGAATGTTGTTCCATATCCAGAGTTAGCTAAAACAACATCTGCACCAAATGCAAAGTTCATTAATTGCATAAACAGAATACTTATTCCAAATGTAGCAAGAATTGAGATAAATAAATCTCTATCAACAACTTTATTTATTACTAATTTGTAAATCCCTACTCCAACAAAATACATTATAATCGGTGATACAATCACCCCCCAAGCAGGATGAATTCCATAAAGATACATAAAGTAAGCAATGTACCCTCCAAGAATAACCAAATCACCTTGAGCAATATTTATGATATTCATGACTCCCCATTGCAAAGCCATACCATAAGCAATTAGCGCAAAAAGAATTCCAAGTAATATACCGTCCAAGCAAGCTTGAACAGTAATCATAGGGTACTGAAAAACCATGAAATCCATAATTCGCCTCTAAAAAAAATACCCCCTAAATTTTAGGGGGTATTTAAAGATTTAGTACTACCTATCTGACCACTTAGGAATTGGGTGAATCAATTTAGCTGATGCCCACTTTAGTGGAGCTACAACTTTATTTTCACATTTCCCAGCGCCATCACACATTACTTGGAAAAGTACCATCGGCTTGTCGACATTTTGACCACCCGGTGCGAACTTAATATTTCCATAAAATGTTTGCATGTTCGTAGCTGCAAGAGCATCTCTTACTTTCTTCTGATCGAAAGAATTCGCTCTTTCAAAAGCATCCTTGAACACTAACAATGCTGCAGAAGACTCTGCTGATTGATATGGCGGATCATATCCAAATTCTTTTTGGAAATCTGCCGCATAAGTCATACCATCTTTAAAGAAGTTATCTTTATATGTTAGTGTTTTATGCCATTGAGAAGCACATAAAGCATACTGAGAATTTTTACCATGTTGCTTTGATAATTTCGCAGCATCACAGTGTGTCATTGCTAACATTGGAACATCAACTTTCATTTCAGCAATTTGTCTGATTGCAGTTAATGCACCTTTTGTGTGTCCTGATACCACAAGAACATCTGGCTTCATTTGTTTTACTTTAACTAATGTAGCAGCCATATCGTTAAGCTCTTTTGGAAGCTTATCGTCGATTATAATCTCAGATCCAGTTTCTTTAGCCGCATCTAAAATACCCAATCTGACGTCTTGTGAAAATGCATCTTGTTCAAATGCTTGTGCAATTCTTACACCTTTTCCACCATTTAACTCAACTGCTGTTCTAATAGCAACATCAAGATATAAGTTTGCCGGAGCTAACACTGCAAATAGATATTTATAACCTTTTGTGAATAAAGATCTAGAAGCACCATTTGCCTCAACCATTGGCACACCATATTTTTCTGTTACTGGCGCAATCGCTTTTGTTAAACCTGAGCTATAAGGCCCAAGCATAAACTCTACACCATCTTGTGAAATTAATCTTTCTGCTAATTGAGCTGCTCTTTTTGGGTTTGATTCATCATCGTAATAAATGATCTCAAACTTGTAAGTTTTTCCACCAACTTTAACACCACCCATGCTATTAATTCTGTCAACAGCCATATTGTAACCGTTTTGAGTATGAACACCATTGGATGAATATTTTCCAGTTAATGAAATAGCAGCACCTAAAACAATTTTATCACCAACTACTTTTGCGAATGAAACAACTGAAGTTGAAAGTAAAATCGCTACTGCAGAAATAAAACTCAAGATTATTTTGTTTATTTTCATTTTATTTCCTTTTGTTATTAATTAATTAATTCTTAATTAAATAAATAATTTTTGTTTATTGCAAGAGGCAAAAAATACTTTGGTAGCACGCTAATATTGTTGTGTAACAATAATTATAATCGCAATGATAACTAAAACACTCGCTGAGATTGTATTAATTGTTTTTGGATTAGCTTTTATCCATTTAATAAGTCTCTGCGCTAACACGGCATAACCAATCAAAGAAACAAAATCTAAAACAACATAAGTTGTAATTAAAATAAAGAATTGAACAATATAATTGGTATTAAAGTCAATAAACTGGGGAAATATTAAAGGAAAGAACAACCATGCCTTAGGACTTGTACCTGCAACCAAAAAACCATCTTTATAAAAAGAAAAAACGCTTTTGGTACTTATTATTTTAGAATTAAGATTTTTTGGTGAAGATTGGTATACATCATAAGCTAAATAAATTAAATAAACAACTCCTATCCACTTAAAAAAATTTAAAAAGTTTGGATTATCCAACAAAAAAGTTCCTATAACAAAAATAACTAAAGTAGCTTGAAATAAATTTGCTGTGACATCCCCTAAAGCTGTCCAAATACAATTTTTAACACCATAATTCATCGAATAAGAAATAATTACTATCCGAGGAGTTCCGGGTGTGATGAATAGAAAAATTATAATCTGTAAAAAAAGGATAAAATCTTGGGGGAGCATAAAAAAAAGATAGCCCTAAAAAACCGGGAGCTAAAGATGGCTAAGTAGGACTATCAAATATACTATAACAGATCCTAAAAAAAAATGCATTATTGATTTTTTTCAAATATAAAGGATTTATGAAAAAAAAAGGTCACAGGCCAGTTACCCGTGTCAAAAATCCACAGCCGAATATTGAGGATCCAGATTGGGTCATCTGGGCAGCATGGGCTGATAGAGTCACTTTTGAGGAAATTCAAAAAAAAACAGGATACCGAGAGTCTGATGTTATAAAAATTATGAGAAGATCATTAAAACCATCCTCTTTTCGACTTTGGAGAAAAAGAGTTCATGAAAAAAGTATTAAACATAGAAAAAAGTTTGAATATTCTCGTAAACAAATATCTAGTAAAATCAAAAAAGCTGATTATCTATAAGTTATGAAAAAAATTACAATTTATACAGGTCCTCTTTGTAATTATTGTGATGCAGCAAAAAGATTATTAACTAGAAATAATGCTACTTATAATGAAATCAATATTGCAAAGGTTGATGGTGCAATGGATGAAATGATTAAAAAAGCTAACGGTAAAAGAACAATACCACAAATTTTTTTTGATGATCAGCATATTGGTGGTTATGATGAGGTCAGAGCTTTAGAAAAAGAAAATAAATTACAAGATCTTTTAAAATAAAACGTAGTAAATAACCCAAAAAATTAAAGTATATTCAAAAAAACTTTTAAACATTAAAATTTGTTTTTCATTAAACTTTTGATTAATTAATTTTTTAGAAAAATAAAAACCAATATTCACTAATAAAATACCAATAACAATACCAATAATTGTATATTTAAGAGAAAAATTTTTATAACCAAAATAACAAGCAGCAATTAAAGTAAACCAAGAAACTTTTGTAATAAAAATTTTGAAGATAATCCCAGCCTTTTTACTAAAAACAGATTGGGTTTTTATAATTGAATAAGACCAAATAATTCCAATTAAGAAACTTATATACTTAATAATCATTATTCTAAAATTTTCCTGATACTTCAAAATTTGTGAGATAATCAACTTTATCTTTTAAATCAAAATTAGAATTAATCTTAAAATTAAATCCATTTATATTTTTTGCGTAACTAATATTTGAATTATTATTGCCCAAAGGATCAACGTCAAAGGCAAAAGAACTTCCTTTTTCTTCTTTTGTTTTACTTAATTTAACTATAAATCTATCTTTATGATAATATCCTGGGCGATGAATTTTATCATTTGTATGAATTGTTCTTTGAAAATCAAAAAGAATTGTCAAACCATTTAGATGTATTGCTTCAAAACCAATATTCCCTTTTAAACTCTCTCGAGCATACCTTCCTAAAATTGAACCCTTATTTATATGTGTTGATCCTAAGTAACTGTACTTATACTCGTTATCTGAACTTAAATCATATAGAATTTCTAATCCACCCATTGGTTGTATAGAACCATTTTCAGACTCTATTTTATCTAATTCAAATAAAAATCCTGCAGCAAATTCTCCAGTTTTAAAATTGTCTTCTTCATACCTTATGTCTTCTGTTGTAGGTTTATCAATTGTGGTGCTAACAAAATCTGTAAATTCCGATAATTGTGTTAATCCATAAGTTAATTTTGCTGTAGGTGTGATATTTAATTTACTAAAGTTATTTAAAGACCTGTAATTAATAGAGGTATATACTTGTTTACCGTTTCTATTGCCTGATAATTTTCCAAGATATTTATTTTCAAATCTTAAAGCACTAACACCTAGTATTGTATTAAAATAATTCTCCTCATTTTGAGGAATTACTCCATAAATATTTAAGCTTAAAGATTGCATTTCAACATCTTGTTCTGAATCCATTATAGTTGATTTATTGTCCCCATATCTTAAGGCTAAACCAAAAAATTTATTTACTCCATATTTTCTGTCAGCACCAAGAGTTAAGCCCTGAGATCTAAGATCCTTTCCTTTCTCAAATCCATTAATATCAAAATTACTAATAGTTAAATCAGCAATACTCCATGATGACCATTTGGATTTTTTTTCTTTCTTATTAGACGTGCTTACTAAAGAAGCAAAAGTTTTTTTTGCAACTGGTTCAAGATTCCTTGATAAAGCATTAAGTAGAGGATTTGGATAGTTTAAATCAATTTTATGGCTAGTAAAGTCTTCCTCATCTCTATTTCTTTTAATCCATTCAAATCTTTTAAATATAGTATCAACATTTAAACTTATATTTTGTTTGGCTAACTCAACCTGAGAACCAATAGAAGATGTTGGGTCAGATACACATTCCACTAATCCATAAGGACACTCTAATTGATATGAATTTATTTGGTCAACACCGCCACTTGTGTCTATGTCTACAATAAACATCCGCATTCCGTCATTCGAAAAAGTAAATCCTATTGGATGTCCAAACCTATCTGCTTGGTTTTGAAAATTATTAACATCATAGTTCCCAACAAGTGTAGCTGTTGATACGTCAAATTTCGCCTCTAAAGAAAATTGATAGATATCATCTGTGTCAGTACTGTTACCCTTAGTGTTTTGAATCAAAACAAACATTGCATGACCAGACTTGCTAAATTCTATATCTCTTCCAAAATTTACACTATCATTCGATGTATCTGGTAATGTAACACCAATATCAGTTAGATCGACTTGATGTATCTGTGTGATAGAACTAATGTCGTAAGGACTAGGTAATTGATAAGTTGTTACTAACGGAGTTTCTTCAGTAAAACGTATAGTAAAAAGTTTTGTACCATCATCACTAAATGCAATACCATGTACTTCAGCGTGAGGAGTAACAGATTGAACAAATTTACCTGTACTAAATTCATTCGGTGTAGATAAATCAAATCTCATAATTACTCCATTATTATTGGATATAAAAAATTTTCTACCCTCATCAGCAACTACTATGTTACGTAACTTTTCCCTATTATCACCACTGCTAAGACTAGCCAAAGTTGATACTCTAAAAGCATCAATATTGTTACAATCCACATCTCCAAGAACCCTTCTTTTAGTTCTAGAAACATCAAAAGGCTCCATAAGTCTATTCATAGAAAGATTACCTCTTCCACGGACACTCTCTTGTTTTTGGTTTACTGTAAATACTTGTAATCCATCTGAGCTAAAAGCAACATCGTAAGGATCCTCTGTTGAATCATTGAGCATCTGAAACTCTCCGCCAGAATTTTTACAAGGTGAATTATGCAATGGTATTCTTCCATCTAGCCATTTAACTGACAACGCAGCTGCAAAAGCTAGAGACGAAAAAAATAAACTGATTAAAATTAGAAATGTTTTGGGTTTCAAAACATTTTTTAGAGTTAATCTTTTGATTTTTTTAAAAATTTTGTTCATTTTACTTAGGCCTTTTAATTATTTCAGTATTTTCAATATTTATTGCCATACAAGTAATATCGTCTCTTAATTTTTCCGCCCCCCAATTTAATTCTTTTTCAATAGACTCCACAATAGTTTTTGGTGTTACTTCTGATATATTATCAATAATTCTTTGAACTCCTTCAGCTCCTAGTTCCTCACCATTTTTTAAATAACCCTCTGTAACTCCATCTGTATAAACTACAAATGTCTTATCTATTAGATTGATAATGTTTGATTTTACCATCGATTCTGTGAAATATTTTATTATTCCAATAGGTGGCATATCAGATTTTATATATTCATAATTTTTATTTTTATCAAAAGTTAAGATACTTTCATGACCTGCGTTTATAAAAATTAATTCTCCTGTCTTAATATTTAGCTTACCAAAAACAGCTGTAACAAACATACCTTTAAACTTAGCCTCCACTAGCTCATTATTTACTCCAAAAACAACTTTTTCTAGAGGAAATTTCAAGTTTGTGAGAGTTCTAAATATCGAAGAAGCTTTCGCCATATACATACCAGCCTTAACTCCTTTTCCAGAAACATCCGCTAAAGTAAAAAAGTATTCTTCAGGAGTTGATCTGACAACATCAAAATAATCTCCTGAAACATCTCTTGCTGGAACGTTTTTTGCAAATATAAAATTCTCAAACTTTGTAATGTCAGGGAATAAACTCTTTTGAACTCCCGCAGCTAATTCCCTCTCTTTTAATAGTTTAGCCTCTTTTTGTAAATTCGCTAAAGCTAATTTATTTTCCTCAATAAACCTAAAATACAGTCCAGTTAAAAATGTTACAGTCACAATAAAAATTGGATAGCTTATATCAATGAGTTCGGATCTAAATTTATAAATTGAAAATCCTATAATTATGATCGCCAAAATATTTCCAAAAAAAATTGAAAGGCTATATTTTGGTTTAATTTTTTGAGATAATATAAATGTAATTAATGCTACGATTATAGAAAACAATAGTTCAAAAAGATATGTATTTGGATTTCTGATTAAGTAAGATTGATCTAAAATATTTTCGATTACATTAGCATGAACTTCAACACCTGGTATGGTGACACCTAGGGGAGTTTTGACAAGATCGAAAAGACCCTGAGCTGATGCACCAATTAATACATATTTATTTTTAAAAAAATCTGATTGAAATTTACCATCATAAACATCGCCAGCAGATATATATTGATTTTTATTTGATTTTTTATATCTAATCCAAATAATTCCATTTGGATCAGACTCTATTTTATATGGTCTTACACTTATTCTAGAAACACCTACTTCATTAAGTTCAATAAAAATATTTTTTTGATTTGAGCCTACACGAACCATTTCTAAACCCATAGTAGGATATAATTGATTTTCAAATCTAACAATCAATGGAAGAGATCTAATAATTCCATCTAATTGATCTAAAAATGATATAGAGCCTAGACCTTTTACATTCTTTTCTAAGAGCTCCAAAGATCCTATTGAGTAAGGATAAGAGTAAGTAAATTGTTTTGGATCACCACCTTTAGACAAAAATTTTGCCTTTGCTTTTCTATCATAATTTGAATGTGATGGTACATTGCTTCCTAAAACAGCTACTACTGATTTAGATTGATTTAATTTTTCTGAAAATAATTCATCATGACTTTTTAAATTTTGTAATTCAACAACATCAGATGGAATTAGACCGTACGATTTCATTATTTCATCTGGAGATTGTTTATCTTTTTCAGTAAAAAAAATATCAAATCCAATTGCTTTAGGATTAGATGTATTTAACTGATCAATTATTTTTGCAAAAACAGATCTGCTCCATGGAAATTGCCCAAACTTTCCTAGGCTTGCTTCATCTATATCTATAATTACTACATCAGAAACTTCTTTTTCTTTAGCAAATATTTTTTGGTAAAGATCAAAGCTTAAGTATGAAACTGATTTAATAAAAGAGGGATTAATTATTTTTAAAGTTATTAGTGAAATTAAAATGATTACAAAAATAAAGTAATTGACATTATTTTGAAGAAAAGATTTCACACAACAAATATATATTAAGAGGATAAAGTAAATAAACTATTCGGTAATTAGTTTATCTCTTTTTTTTCTTATTTTTCTTTTTCTTTTTCTTTTTTGGTTTTTTAGCTTTTTTCTTTTTCTTTGGCTTCTTTTTTACTTTTTTCTTTTTCTTAGGTTTTTTCTTTACAGCTTTTTTCTTTTTAGGTTTTGGTTTTTTCTTAACTGCTTTCTTTTTTGTAGGTTTTTTCTTAGTAGCTTTCTTTTTGTTTGATTTTTTCTTAGTAGCTTTTTTCTTATTGTTTGATTTTTTTGTAGCTTTTTTCTTATTCCCTTTTTTGTTTTTTGCTTTAGCTTTTTTCTTTTCACCTTTACCTTTTTTATTTAAAGCCGCTTTTTTCTTTTTATTTTTTTTATTTTTAGCCTTTTTCTTCTTTTTCTTCTCAGCTTTTTCTTTAATTGCTACTTTTTTCTTTTTATCTTTTTTAATATTTGTTTTTATAATTTTTTTAATTTCATCTTTTTCAAAACCTAAAGCTTTAAGTTCTTTTTTCATTTCTTTTTTAAGAGCTTTTCTTTTCTCTTTTGTTTGACCAGGATCAAGCTTTGCAACTTTTAAAGCTTTCATTTTTTTCTCAAATTTCTTTAATTGATTTTTAGTTATTTTTTTTGCTTGACCAGGAGCCTTTCCTTTAGTCATTGAAGTCACACTGTAAGGATTGTCTAAAAGAGTTGAGCCAAATTGATTACCAACTAAAACCTTTCCTGGTCTCATTCCTAATGTATTATTCTTACCTGGGCCGATTAACAAAGTATCTGTTTTTCCTTTTGAGACTATTGTTTGAAATTCTGTTCCTCTTGATCCTAATGTTCCCTCAGGCACTTCAACAGTTAGGCTATCAGGATTTTTTTTACTAATTAATCCGGAGATTACTTTAAGACTTCCTTGCTTTACGCTTGCAACTATTTTTCCATCATTTGTCGCTGGATCAAAAACGAATGTATCCATAACTACCTCAGAGTCTTCTCCAACAGTAAAAGTCGATTGATCTAATAATAAAATTTGCGTACCAGAATTTACACCTGAAATAATTGTTTCGTTTAAATAGATTTTATCACCAGACTTTAATTCTCTTGTTTCAGTTTTAACCGTACCTGAAATTGCACCAACAATTCCTACAAGTTGTTTTTCGATAGACAATGTTTCATTAGCAATAGAATTAACATTGAATAAAAACAACAAGCCATAAATGGTTGCGAGTATTTTTCTCATTTGGTGAAGTTAACAAATCATCGGCAAAAATAAACTATTTTGTTAAGCTCAAAGTTCAAATTGGGTATTTAAAAGTATTGATAATAGCCATTTATTTAATTTGTCTAAAAATTTATTTATTAAACTTCTAATTAAAGCTTTTTGACTTTGATAAACCAACAGTCAAAGAATCTGTATCATAATCATAATTCAATATATTAGACTGAGATACAACTTCTTCAAAACTTATATTAAAAAATAAACTTCTATTTGGATCTAAAGTTGGAAATAAATCACCAATTGCTTTGGTTAAACTTATGCTAGAAGTGTTTGAATAATCTGATCTAATTGTATTCGAGTCTATAGAGGTATCTTCTCTTTTATAATCATTAAAACTATGAGAACTGCTCAAAGAAACTAAAGCCCATGGAAATGCAAAATTTACTCCTAAACTAAAATCATAAGTTTCAGCATCATTTCCCGCATCAGCTACTACCTCACTATCACTAAATCCTAATCCAATAGATGTTGAAATTAAATTATTCAAGCTAAAGTCGTGTCCTAAAGTAATTCCATGAGAAATTGCGTTATCATCATTTGCTGTTAGATCTGAATTATTATGATCCGCTTTGGAGTCTGTATAAGAATAACCATAAGTAATTGTATTTCTCTCTCCAACTAAAAAATACCCTCCTAGTCCATACATAAATGAATAACTATCTGCATCAGTAGCATTGTCTGTTTTACTAAAAATTAAATATGGACTTAAAAATTGATTGCCTAACGCTGTATCAATTCCAAGAGTAAAACCATAACTTTGTAAATCATCATCTCTTTCATCGTACTGATCAGATGAAGTGTGGGTTGCGCTCAATAATAAAGATGACTGCTCACCAAAAGGTCTGCTTGCTGAAATTCCTAATGTACCACTACCTGTTCTATCAAACTTGGCGTCGGCAAATGCAACTCTAGAGTCTGATGACATCTTTAAACCTGAATTAGACACACTGTTAACGTTATTAGTCCAAATATTAGATAAACCCATATCTAATGCAACTGTCCATAAACTTGGCTCCCTGTCAGCTAATTCTAATTCTATTTCTTTTAATGTTTCCAAGTCTTCGGTGCTAAGATCTCTTCTTAATTTCATTTCTTCAATTATTGTTTTAGCTTTTTCAGGAGAGTCAATTTGGACTAATACTGACAAAAGATATAATTTAATTTCTACATTATCAGGATAAATCATATTTAATCTCTCTAGCGTTGAGATAGTTTGTTTGAAATTACCTAGTTCTCCTTGTTGTTGTGCGTATTTTAAATTTAAATCTAAATCATTTGGGTTTTGTAATACTTCCATATAAGTAATATTTTTCTCTGAAGAAAAAGATGAGGTAGTTATCAATATAAATATTGTAACAAATAAGTATTTGAATTTTCTGATACTTAAAAACATAAGAATAGAAAGATATTAACTATAAAATTTTTTTCAATTAATTAATTTTCAAAATAATCTTTATTTTCCAATACTTATGACTGTTAAATCATCAGTTAATTTTTGATTTTTTGTTGTATCGATTACAAATTTTGTAATGTCATCTAATTGTTTTGTGGCATCTACATTAAAATTCTCCTCTATAATTTTGATTGATCCCTCTATACCAATTTCATTACCATCTTTGTTCAAACTTTCAGATAACCCATCTGTAAAAGCATAAAATCTTGAGCCATTTAATTTCATCTTATTAATGCTGTAAAAACTTTTATCTTTTTGTTTTATTACCCCTAGGGGAGGCGCTAAGCTTTCAATTTGATTATAATTTCCTTTTTCATTTCTAACTACAGCAGGTTGATGACCAGCATTCACCCATCTTATTTCATCAGTTATCAAATTATATTCACCAACAATTGAAGTCACAAACATTCCAGCAGTTTTAGTATTATTTAAATCATTATTCATATGAAAAACCATTTCATCTGGATCAACTTTTGATTGTGATAAAACTTCAAACAAAGTTGAAGCTTTTGCCATAACCATACCTGCATGAATACCTTTTCCTGCAACGTCAGCAATTATAAAATAAATACTGTCGTTATGAGGATAAAAACTAAAAAAATCACCGGATACCTCTCTTGCAGAAATATTAATACCGTGAACAGGATAATTCTTTAGATTTCTTTTTGGCAAAAAATTTTCTTGTACTTTAACTGCGAGTTTTACTTCTTTTGAAATTCGATCTCGCCATTTGTTTTTTTCTTCTTCACTAGACTCAAGTTTGCTCATCATTTTATTATAGTAAAGACCAATCACACCACCAGCCGTAAATGGATCTTGGGGGCCTCTAATTTTAAGATCACCTGACTCGGACTGCTTATTCAAAATTGAAATAAGATCATGTTCTATAGACACTGCATTATGTTCAGCAATATTCAAACCAAGTTCCTCTTGAACAGGACTTACTCTTAAAGGATAAAAATTATTTAAAAGTTTTAAAACAAAAAAGGATGTTATAAATGTGAATGATCCAATAGAAAAAATTCCAATTAATTGGACTTTGATTTGTGACATTCTATTAAGATCTGTTCCTAAAATATTTAAATCACTAAACAAGCCAACTGCAAGTGTTCCCCAAACTCCTGCTGCTAGATGAACAGGTACAGCTCCAACTACATCATCGATTTCGTATTTATTTAATATTTCATTTACAACGATCGCAATAATCGAACCTATGATACCAACAAATATAGAAGTAACAGAGGTCATTGAATTACACCCAGCAGTAATCGCAACTAGACCTGCCAGTGGGCCTAATATGATATAAAATGGATCAGGTTTTTTAAATCTAATGTAAGAAAAGCTTAAACCAGTTAATAAACCAAATGCAGCAGCTAGAAATGTATTAATTAAAATTAAGGGTACAACTTCATCCATTGCGCCATTGCTTCCTCCATTAAAACCAAACCAACCAAACCACAAAATCAATGTACCTAATACTGCGAGAGGAAAACTAGAACCTGTGAATTTGCCTCTATTTGCATCAGAATATTTTCCAATTCTTGGACCTAATATTAAAACTGCAGACAATGCAATCCAACCACCTACTGAATGAACTATTGTGCTTCCAGCAAAATCTACAAACCCTAAATCTGATAACCATCCTGTCGATTTAACTGAACCTGTTAGATAACTTGAAGACCATGCCCAATGACCAACTATTGGATAAATTATTCCTGTAGCTAAAACAGTCATTATTAAGTACCCGTTAAACCTCATTCTTTCAGCTACTGCTCCTGAAATAATTGTTGCAGCTGTTGCAACAAACATTGCCTGGAATACAAAATAAGTCATGTACTCTGCTTTATCTGTTTTGAAAAAAAATAAATCAGTACCAAAAAATCCATTATAGGAAGTTCCAAACATAAGGCCGAAACCAAATATCCAAAAAATAACAACTGATACACCGAAGTCTGCAGCATTTTTTAAAGCCACATTAATACTATTTTTATGTCTGGATAAACCTGTTTCCATACACATAAAACCTGCTTGCATAATGAAAACTAAGATTGCGCAATTTATAACCCATAATGTGTCTATATTATCAGTTAATATATTAACCGCTTCTTCGGGCATCATTGTAAATTAATTATCTATAAATACTCATGGGATCATAAATACAGCCCATTTGATCAACGGTTTCAAAGAATATTTCACTTAATTCAGAGGAGTGGATTGTCTGACAATATCTCTCAGGATTCATTTCAGTGTCAATATTTTGTTTCACATTATTTACTGCTAAAGAACTTACTAAAGAGGAGGATACTTGAGAAATTGAACCGCCATTAGCTAAAGTTAAGCTTGGTTTTACCATGGCAGAATATTGTGAACAATTATTGAGCAAGGGTATTAGTAGAAATAACAAAAATAATTTTTTCATCAAAGTACCTCAATATATATTTCTCAATCAAAATCAAACTTTAATTATAACCATTTTGGGTAATTTTAATATTTTTAAAAAATCAGCACTTATCGTTACCAGCATCTACTATACCGTTTCTAGGTAGTTGTAATACACATCCATCTGCATTTTCTGCTTTAATAGTATAATCCGACGCTGATCCAAAAATACACATATTAAATCCTGAGTCTGATTTTGTTATTACTTCTTTACCACTAAACAAAGCAGCTTCTAAAGCGATACTAGCATCTTTATCATTAGCAGAGCAAGTAGTTGTATCTTGCGCTCCACTTCTCCAATACTCTCCAGTTAGAGAATATTCTTCAGTTTGAGCTAACGAAACTTGCTGCATAATATTTTCTGCTGAGCTTCTTTTTGCTGCTTTGACGTACCCAGAGTAAGTTAAAGTTCCAATGGCTGATAAAATTCCAATTATAGCGACGACTACAAGAAGCTCTATTAAAGTAAATCCAGAGCTTCTTGTTATTTTGAAATTCAAAATACTCAATTTTACAATATCTTTTAAATCAACTACTAATCTATTTGAATAGTATTTTTAATTGTTGATTTATCATCACCACTTGTACATGTAGCTGCACCAGTTCCAGTACCAGCTATAGCATTAAAACATGTTTCAATAGTAACAAGACTTGCTGTATTAGAGATGCTTACTTGTCCTTCTTTCAATTCAGCGGATGCAACTACTCCATTACCCCCTTGAGGATTTTTAAAATCCTCGAGAGCAGCGGCAGCGGCAGTAGCGACTACGTTTGCAGCTTTTCTAAGATCACAATCAGCACTGGTACCATCTTTCTTAGTCATGTACGTATCCTCAATATTACATTTCGCTAATTCTGAAGCTACGTATTTTACTACAGAAGCATGATTTGATTTTGCAGCATTTTTCTTTGCACTAGTTGTGTAACCTTGATATGCAACAGTACCTACTGCAGCAAGAATACCAATGATAGCAACAACAACAAGCAATTCAATTAGAGTAAAACCTTTATTATTGTTCATTAAACCCTCTTTTTATATTAATTAATTTTTACTCATTTTTATAAATTTTTTTGTATATGTAAATAGTTTAAAGCACTGAATAGTGGCGTTTTTTTTATGGAACTTTAAGTATTTCTGCCCATAATGGGATTATTAAAATTATATGACTTTTAAAGTAGAGGATATTAATAATACAAAGATTGTACATTTAGAAGGGGAAATAGATATGGATGTAACAGATAAAGCAAGACAGACTATATTACCTCTTATAGAAGCTGGAAATGAAGTTCATGTAAATTTAAGTAAAGTTTCTTACATGGATTCCTCTGGTATATCTGTTTTAATTGAGAGTAAAAAACTCTCTGAAGAAAAAAAAACAAAATTTGAGTTAAAAGAGGTAAGCAAACCAGTTGAGAAAGTTTTGGCAATGGCAAGAAAATTTTTATGAGTTATAAAGTTTCAGAGGAAGGAAATATAACAACAATTCATCTTGATGGAGAAATTGATATGGATGTTGTTGAAAAAGCAAAAGAAGTAATTTTTCCTCATATTGACTCTGGTAAAGAAGTCCATCTAAATTTAAGTCAAGTTCAGTATATGGACTCTTCCGGTATTTCTGTCTTAATAGAAAGCCATCAAAAGGCCTTAGAAAAAAACACAAAAGTTATTATTAAAGACGTTAGTAAATCTGTTCTTAAAGTTATTATGATGGCAAAGTTAGAACAAATACTAAATTTGGAATAATAATTATGAGTGAAACCGCTCTAATAAATCACAGTGAAAAAAAAGCCTTTTTGGTAAAATCATCTAGCTTAAAAGATGTGAGAATTTTTTGTAGAGAAGTATTCGAAAAGCTTAAAATTGAGCAAAACTTAAAAGATGAACTAGTTTTAGCGATAGCGGAAGCAGCACAAAATATTGTTAAACATGCTTATAAAGATGAACCTGATACTAAAGATATAATGGTTGTAGAGATTAGTTGTAAAAACAATAAGTTAGAAATCGCCTTTTATGATATGGGAACACCAGTAAATCCTGAAAAAGTCAAACACAGAGAACTAGATAATGTCAAACCTGGTGGCTTAGGCACATTTTTTATTCAAGAAATTATGGACGTTGTAGAATTTCAAGACAAAAAGAAAAAACCATGGATTAACCATTTAGTTTTAACAAAGCAGCTTTAAAGAAAATTAATTTATTAAAGATCCAACATTGAAGATTGGAGAATACATCGCAATCATTAATCCACCTATCATCAAGCCCATAAAAACAATCATTATTGGCTCAATCAAACTAGATAAATTATCAACAACAGTATCAAATTCAGATTCGTAATATTTAGCTACAGACCCAAACATTTCATCTAATTGACCAGTTTGCTCACCTACCGATATTAATTGAGAAAATGTCGGGGGAAATAACGGATCTTTTAAAAATAGTTTTGTTAAAGTGTCACCTGAAAAAACTCCTTTTTTAATATTTTCTAACGACTCCAAAACCACAACATTTGTACTTACCGATTTTGCTATTTCTAAACTTTCTAATAAGTTTACTCCCGCCGCACTCAAATTCCCCATGATTAAGGAAATTCTAGCTAACATTGATTTTAAAATCATGTCACCAAATACTGGTAATTTTAAAACCTGTTTATGCCATGCATATTTAATTTTTTCATTTTTTGATGTCAAATATTTAAAAGCACCAAAAAAACTTATTAGAGAAAGTAAAAGAATTAAGCCACCTGTTCCTCTCAAAAAATCACTCATAGCCATAATAGTTGCTGTAGCAGCTGGTAATTCAATTCCCATACCATCATACATTTTAGCAAAGACGGGCACTACCTTAATCAACATGAATGCACTTACTGTAACTGCAACAGTGAACATGATACTTGGATACATTAAGGCAGATTTAATTTTCTTTCTTATGTTTTCTTTCTTCTCTAAAGACTCAACTATTTTCAATAAGAACACATCTAGTTTACCACTAGCCTCTCCAGCTTTAATCAAGTTAATATATACGTTGTCAAAAAGTTTTGGGTACTTTTCAAAGCATTTAGATAAAGTCACTCCCCCTTCTAAGCTTTTACGTATTTCTTCAACCACTTCTGTCATGGCTGGATTTTCTAATTGATCTCTTAACATGGCCAATACTTGAAGGATTGGTAAACCTGCTTTAACCATGGTTGCAAATTGTTTTGAAAATATGAGAATATCCTCTACTTTTGGCTGTTTCTTACCAAATAAAGAAATCCCAGATCCTTTCTTTTTTTTATCTTTTGTGTCTTTTTTGGTTTTTTTTGAGGCTCTTACTAAGTTAGTAATAATTATTTTTTGCTCTTTGAGTTTGTGAGATGCTTCGTCAACATTTAGAGCTTCAATGTCTCCCTCTACATACTTCCCGTCAGAAATTCCTTTATAAGTAAATGCGTCCATAAATATTTAGAGTTTATTCAGAAGAAAGTACTCTCTCATACTCTCTAAAATTAAGATCACCAGAGGCAATCATTCTTTTACCCATATCTTGCATGGTTTGAAATCCTTCTTTAATAGCAATTTCTCTTAATTCAGGTGTAGTTGCTTGTCTTAAAATTGCTTCTTTAATTGGTTTTGATACAACTAAAATTTCATAAATTCCTTGTCTGCCTTTATAGCCAGTATCATTACATTTAGCACAGCCTTTACCTTTAGAGGCTTTTACTCTTGATGCTTGCTCAGCACTAAATCCCAAATCTTGTAATACTTTTGGATTAACATCATCATCAGGAATTTTACATTCTTTACAATTTTTTCTTGCTAGTCTTTGTGCAACTACTAACTGACATGCAGCACTAATTAAATAATCTGGCGTTCCCATATTCTGAAGACGAGTGATTGTGCTTGGTGCATCATTAGTGTGAAGTGTGCTAAAAACAAGGTGTCCTGTAAGTGCAGCTTTCAATCCTATGTCAACAGTTTCTTTATCTCGCATCTCTCCGACTAAAATTATTTCTGGGTCTTGTCTTAAAAAAGACCGAAGAGCCGAGGCAAATGTTAAACCGATATCATCTTTAATTTGAACCTGACCAACTCCATCTAATTCATATTCAACAGGGTCTTCTGCTGTAAGAATATTTAAATGAGGCTTACTTACCTCTTTGAGAATACTGTAAAGAGTGGTTGATTTACCTGAACCTGTAGGACCTGTAACAAGTATTAAGCCTTGAGTAGAATGAATAGCTTTTCTTAGACTGTCTAAATCTTGTTCTTCAAAATTAAGTTGCTCAAGAGTAATATCTCCAGCATCTTTGTTAAGAATACGCATAACAATTCTTTCATTATTAGCTGTTGGTAATATAGATAAACGTAGGTCAACCACTTTACCTTCAATTTTAAAATTGATTGCTCCATCTTGCGGCAATCTTCTTTCTGCAATATCAAGTTTACCCATGATTTTGAAACGAGTAACAACTGCACCATAATTATCATGTAAAAATTTTTTATACTGATCTTGTTCCTGTAACATTCCATCTTGTCTATATCTTACTCTTGAGGAAAATCTGTACGGCTCTATATGAATATCGCTAACTCCTCTTTTAATAGCCTCAGCAACTACAGCTGTACTAAATTTGATAACCTCTGACTCATTTTCAATCGCTTCAATATCTTCCTCGGGAGCTTTTTCCAAAACTTCACCTGCATCTCCTAAATCTGAGTCGAACGTTTTTTGTTTTTCTCTATTTTCCTCACGTATTGTTGCAGCAGTCACTTCCCCACTTTCACTAGATAATCTCTCAATGAATTCAGAAATTTGTGTTAATGGTGCAGCATGCAATTCAATATTTTTTTTTGTAATTGCTTTAAGATTTCTCATTAAAGTTAATTTGGAACTATCTGATATTGCAATGTGCAAAGTTTTTCCATCTATCTTAAAAGGTGCTACAAAGTTAACTTTTATATAATTTGATGGAAGTACAGTTTTTACGTCCTCAGTAATATCTACTTTTTTTAAATCAATAATTTCTAAATTTTGCTCTTTAACTAAAATATCGAGAATTTTTTTTTCGTCAGTTAATTTTAAATCGAATACAGCCTCTATTTGAGATTTGTTACCCTCTGTGCTAGTTTTTTTGATATTAATTAAATCCTTACCGGAAATAACATCATTATCAATTAAAACATTGATTAAGTTAATTTCACTCTCTCTACTTATCTTTAACATAATTATAGTATTCTTGGTGCTATAAACACTAATAGTTCATTTAGTGTATCTGATTTTGCTGAACCTTGAAACATTTTTCCTATAATTGGAACCTTGCTAACCCCAGGAACAGACTCTTTTCCATCAGATATATTATTCTTTTTAATTCCACCTATAACTACGATATCTCCATCTGCCACAAGTAATTTGGTAGTGATTTCCATAGTATTAATACCAACTGATCCAGGATTAGATCTGTCAGGTGTATCGTTATTTACTTTAACATCTAACAAGACGTTACCATCCCCTATTATGCTTGGTGTTACTGATAAAACCAATGCAGCGTCTTTAAATGTGTCCTGTCCTTCACCACCTGAAACTGGAATTTGAACTCCTTGTTTAATCTGAGCGGTTTGATTATCTAAAGAAAATAGTTTTGGATTAGAAATTGTTTTACTTAGTCCTTCCTTCTCTAAAGCTTCTAGCTGTAATTTTAATACAGCTGATCCGGTTTTTCTTAATATACCAATTCCACTTGAAGCTCCTACAGCATTAAAATTATAAATACCATCAACTCCACCACTACCAGCTTCTGCAATGGCTGCTGTGTTATCTGATATTGCTCCTCCTGCTCCGCTCGGTGCACCTACTGTGCTTCCTCCTTGCGTACCACCTATTCTTACTCCTTTTCTAGTATAAACTGCGCCTAATTTATTACCAAGAGCCCTTTCAAAAGTTGATTGAGCTTCTACAATAAAAGCTTCCATTAAAACTTGTTTAGTTCTAACATCAATTTCTCTTATCACTTTGTCTACAACATCTAAGTCTTTCTCTTTACCTCTTACTATAATTGATCTTGTAGTTGATTCTTCAGTGACCTGAATTGGTACAAACGATGTTCCACCTACACTACTTGAAGTAAATAATTCTGTGATTGTTGCTTTAGCTTCAGCAGGAGAAATATAATAAAGTCTAAATATTTCGGAAATGATTGGTTCAACAGAGTCTTCTAATTCAACTTTTTTCTTAACTGCTTGAGCTCTTGCAGATTTGTAACTTTCTTGAGAAGTTAATGTTGCTGGAGTTGCAACTCTGATTATATTACTTGCAACATCTATGTCTGCTGCATAATTTTTCATATCTAATAAAGCATTGAAAGCTTTGTCCCAAGGAACATCAATCAATTCTGCAGAAATTGAACCAGCTACATCTTCTCCTACCAAAATATTTATATCCCCGACCTTAGCCATAAGTGTCATAGCTTCAGTATAATCCATATTTTGAAACTTGAATGTAACGTTTTGTTTTAAACTTTTATATTCTTCAGGTATTAGAAGGTAATTCTTTTCTTTAACTGAGGAAATTTTCTTTCTCTTCTTAAGTTTTATCACATCTCCTTCAATAGGTACTGGACCCATTTCAACACTTTTTTCAATTTCTTTTTTTCCTAATTTTTTAACATCAGTTTTAATTAACGGAGTATCATGTTTAAATACTTTCAAATTTTTACCCTTTTGAGTACATCCAGTCATTAAAATTACTACTGCAATAAATAAAGAGATAGCTTTTAGAAATTTATCATTCATATTCTAATTATCCCTCTCAATTATTTGATTTTTAAAATTTATTGACACTAACGATGCTCCATCTCTCTCAAAAATTATTTCTTTAGTATTAACACCGACTAATTTTATTCCAGGAGACAATTCCTCGTAAATTCCTAAAGTTAATATTTCTCCATCCTCGTTAATTAATGACGCAAACAGATCATTTTCAGAACCAATAACTCCAATAAGCTTAAAATTAAAAACACTTAGTTTCCTTTTCTGCTCATCTGTTTCTGCAATTAATTTAATTCCGCCTGAACCACCTAAAGAGCCATCACCAACAAATGGATCATTTAAAGGAAGTGGTTCCTCTTTACTTGTTGTTGATTTTATAGCTTGCTCTTTTTTTATTTTTTGATTTATTTCTTTTGCTTTTTCTACAATATTTTGACTTTTGTCATGATTTTCTGCGTTCGCAACAGATATAAAGACAAAACAAACAAAACTCACAAATATTCTAAAAAAATTCATCTGCTAATCCTACTATTGTTAATGTACCGCTCACTTTTATCGCTCCAGTTGTATCACTTCCTTTTACCACTTGGATGGACTCTTTGTCAAAATTTAGCATTTTTTGAGATAATGAAAGCTGCCTTTTAAATTTAATGTACCCCAAAAAATCGCCTGTTATCTCAAATTTAACTGGAATAGTGTAATAAGCTATATTTTCAACTTTTTTAGGGCCTTTTGATTTTTTGGTAGATTTCGCTTTTTTTCCATCAGCTTTGGCGAGTGCTTGTTTTTTAGAAACTTCTCTAATTTTTCCTTTTTCTATTTTTGAAATTACTAAATTATTGCTGCCAGCAAATTCACTCAATGTTTGATACAATCCCTCAACTTCAGCTCTCGAATGAAATAACGTAGAATATTGGTCATACCGTGGTTTTAATTTTTTAATTTTAGCTTTTGCAGTATTAATATTTTTTACAAATTCTTTAGTTTCCTTTTCTTTTTTATTCATGTCTATAAGCTGAGCTTTCTTTTTATTTACAATTGGGTTCAAAATTCCATAATAAATTATTAAAAATAGAATGACTGCTCCAAAAGATACTCCAATTTTAATCCATGTTTTTTTTTCAACTTTTTGAAGCTTGGCTTTAATATCATCCATTGTGATATTCTTTAAATCTAAATTTTTTAAATCAATATTAAAATTCATATTTAAACCTCTTTAATTTTTACAAAAACTCTAAAGCCTTTCATATTTGATCCTCCTTGAGATCTTTGTGGCAATCTCATTGATGATAGTGATGCTTGATCAACTAGTTTTTGTTTACCTAAATTGTCTATAAACCTAAGTATGTCCTGATCACTTGCGGCAACTCCTTGGATCGTAATTAAATCACCTCCGTTATAATCAACTTTATCAAATCTTACTTTAGTTGGAACACTAGAAGCAATCTGTGCTAGAACTCTGTAAGTTAATTCTTTGTTGGACTTAAGTGTTTTACTTAACTTTAAAGTCGTTTGAATAATTTTAAGTTCTTTAAAAGCTTTCTTTTGCTCTTTAGATTTTTGATCATGTAATATTTTTACATTACTATAATTTACCAGTTTTTTATTATAGGTATGAATATTCCAAAAAGATAAGGTAAATAGAATTAAATAAATTGCTGCGATACCTCCGGCTAAACCTTTAAAAGCAAAACTTGAAATAGCTTTCATCTTTTTTTGTTGGAACATACTTTTTCTATCAGGAAGTAGATTTATATTTTTTGCTGCCGTTACAAATTTATAGTAACCAAAAACATCTAACTTTCTAAATGCTAAACCGATAGCTGTTGCTAAGTAAGACTTATTTTCTCTATTAAGATGCTTGTCAAATTGTTGGGGAACTTGTAGACCTGAAATTGGATCAAATAAATTGAAACCTATATTAAGTAAGCTTTTTCTAAAATAAGATAGAAATTCTTCCACATTTTCTATGTCTGATACTACTTTTATATTTCTAATTCTTTTTTCATATTTTGTCTCAAAATCTTGAATTGCTTGTTTTACTTGAACTGCATATCTTCTAACTAGTCCCTCTTTTTCATCAACGTTTTGGGATTCTAATAATATCTTTCTATCTAAACCTCTAAGAAAAATATCTGTTATAATTGGATTATTGTCATATAAAATCATGAGATAATTCTCATCTAATCCAAACTCTAAAACAGCAGTTAAATTTGCATCCTCTGGTTTATTCGTAATTTGATTAATTTGATCAACTGCAGATTTTAATGCAAAACACTTTACATCTATTATAACTGGATTTAATCCACTGTTTTTTACGATAGAAACATAACTATTTATATCTGTAAGTTTTGAAGCAACAAATAAAATATCCATAGTATTTTCTTTTTCGCTTCTGTTTATAACTTGATGGAAAATTGAATAATCATCTAAATTATCTGTTAACTGTACTAAATTTTCCCAAAGTGAATTTGTGTCAATAGCTTTTTGTAACTCATCATCTTTCATTAAAGGAGCTGTAACTACTCTAATTATCGCGCTTGTAACTGGAATAGAAATTGCAACGTTATTTGTGTCAAGTTTAGTTTTTTGTAATGCTAAATTTAGCTCCTCTGTAAATTTTTCAGAATTTTCGATTACTGAACTTTCATCTGGTAATTCTATTTTATGAGTAAAAAATTTTTCTAAAACCCATTGATTAGATTTATTTAGGCTTACTTGAGCTAATCTTATTTCTTTAGTGTTTAATTCAACGCCAATAATTTCCTCACCTTGAATAGATGATTTACTAATTTTATTTTTTACCTTTTCTAAAAATTTAGAAATAGGATTGTTTCCTTTTAACTTTGCAGATTTTGGAAGTTTGATACCATCCAAAGAAGGTTTTTTTAATTTAATACCTTTGAGTTTTCCAAAAATACCTGTAATTTTATTTTTTGATTTTGGTTCTTCAAGACTTTTTTCTTTTTGATCTTTGCTAAAATTTTCTGTCGAAGTTTTTTCTAAATTATTTGATTCTAAATTTTCAATAGCTGTTGTTGGAGAAGGTGTCTGAGGTAATTCTGAAGTAGATGTTACATCTTGCTGCTGCGAGGATGTATTTTCTTGTGTTGAAATTTCTGCAACTTTTTTTTCCTCTGTCTCTTTTTTTTGTTTTTCACTTTCAGCTTGAATATCATCAAACCACTTTTCTAAAATTGGAATTGCTTCGTCTAAATTTTGTGTTCCAGAAGAAAATATTTTTTGTTTTCCATCAATGTAAAGTCTTCCTACCCAATTTTTTGACTTTAATTCTCCCTTATACTTATCTTGCCTCACATAAATATGTAACCTGCCATCTTTTTTATGAATTACTTTATTTCGTTCTTGCTTTTCTTCCTCTGAGGAAATATTTTGTTCACTTTGCTCATCTGGTAAATTATTTACGCTCTCTGATGCTGGAACTTCAGTTAATATTTCGCTATTTTCCTCCTCTGGAGATAATTTTTCTGAGCTTTCTAATTCTATTTCTTTTTTTTCTACCTCAGATTGATTATTTGTCTCATTTTCAGAATTAGATTTGTCTTCAGGAGAATTTTTGTTATTTTCTTCCTCTGCATTATTATCTAAATTTTTTTTATCTTCATCTGACATATTTTTTTATACAACTTTTAATTTATTTTTATAAATCTCTAACACATCTCTAACACAAATTTAGATAAATTCTAACACAAAAAAAATAATAAGTGTCCATATTAGGTCAAATATTCAATTTT